>CADAZN010000016.1 GCA_902792435.1 uncultured Bacteroidales bacterium | reverse complement strand
CACGCTCACGATAGCCTTGCCCATCTGCGCTGCAAGATAGGCGCTGAGTGAAGGCATCTTGAGATTGTCGTAGCTGCCATAGAGCGAACCGCTGATGCCTTCCATGCGGTTGTTGTCCATCATCACAATGTTAAGGATGGCATTCACGCCCTCGGCATCCTCGCGCGCGCCAGGATCGGTGATTACCTCGATGCGCTTGATTGACGATGCGGGTATCGCTTTGAGCACGTCTTTCGCATTCTTGGTTAGGCTAGGATCAAGATGACCATTCTTGTAAATCTTGAAATTGGTATTGCCTCGCACGAGGATGTTCTCCTCGCCATCGACTGTGACCATTGGCACCTTGCGCAGCATGTCCATTGCTGTTTGCGTCTTTGAGTCATTATCGGCCTGCACATCATAGGTGGTTCGGTCCACTTCCTGCTTGATGAGTTGGCGTTGAGCGGTCACTGTCACTCCCTCGAGCAGGTTGTCCCAGGCGGTGGTGTCGGCAGGTGCGGTAGATGTCGTGTCACTCGGCGTTTGAGCATGACCCATTGAAAAAACTATCACAAACAATAAGATAAAAAGCTGTCTCATATTATACACATTATAATTGGAAGACGCAATCTTCCTCTAAATGCGGCAACAAAACACGTCTTTTTTCAAAAAACTTGATTTAAGTCAAGGTTCTTGAGAAAAACAATATATTTCAAAAGGGAGAATTTAGTAACCCATGCGAGATGTGTCTACCTCTTTTCGCTTTTTCTCTTTGTAGCTGCCAATGCGATAGATAACAGTGAGTGAGGCATTGGCGTAGTTCATCCAGAGTTTCAAATCATAGTCTTGGTTTCCCTGTTTTGAACGTGTGGTGATGTGGTTGTTGAGAATGTTGTTGCCCTTTGCAATCACACTCCATTTTCCGTTATTGGAAGTCCAGCGCAGTGAAGCATTTAAGCTGAGTAGTGGGTCAATGTCATACACGCCCTGAATAGCTTTCGACTGAAAGAATGGGTTGAAAACGAACTGAATGTTGTGTCGCTGTGATAGCTTGACTACAGCAGTTCCTCTGATGATGGCCGAGAGAAATGTGCGATCAAAAGGCAAGTCAAAGAAGTTGTTGCTCTTGTCATGACGATAAAGGCCTGTCGCGCTCACATTGCCATTAAGCCAATTGCCAACGGCGAATTGCGCCGTAGCCGTCACTCCATAGTTGTTGGAGTAGTCAAAGTTTGTTTCCTTCATTATGACTGCCATGCGGTCGTTAGGTTGATAAGGCAGTTGGACAAAATAGTCGGGTTCAAACATTGCAAAAGCCGAGAGAGAGTATTTACGGTTAAATTGCCACATGAGGTTCAGGTTATAGCTCGACATTGGTTTCAGGTCGGGATTGCCCCAAATCTCAGTATATACCGATGAATAATAAATGCTGCTCATGGTGCTCCAGTAGGAGGGATATACTGCTTCGCTACTGAAAGAGAGATTAAGTAAGTTCTTAGAGTTGATGTTCCACATGGCATTAAACTGAGGATAAACGCGCCACTCGTTCCACTTGGTGGCGTGGTATTGCTCGGCGGTTAGTGATGCATCAAGGCTCAGCGATTCGCCAATCTGCTTGCTGAAACCAGCATAGGCATTGAGAATGCGCTCGTTGTAATCAACGTGAGAGGTGGCATCGGCAATGGGCTGATGGTTTTCATCAAGTGTAGTTTGATAGCTATTGTTATTGGTGAACTGCGCCTTGCCGCCATAGTTGAGTTCCCAACCGTTTTTCAATACATGGGTCTGGTCGGCAGTAAAGAGCCATTTGCCAACTTTCTGACGGCTGTCAACATAGAGGTTTCGGTTGGTGTCATACATCACACCTTCTAGGTTCTGGGTGCGCGGGTTCTGATAGTTAGTATAAGACGCGCTCAATTGCAAACCAAACGGGAGGTTATAATTGATATCCACGTTGTGCATATAGTCGTGCTCAGTGGAGTGTTGGGTGGAGTTGGCTGTGCCTGTAGTAGTGTTAGTTGACTTGGTACCGTTCCATTCGCCAGTATAGGTCGTACCTAAGCGGTGATTTTCGGCAAAAGCATAATCCATACCTATGTGGTATTGATGATTAGTGCCATCGCTTCGTTGTGTGATTCTGTCACTATATGGCACACGCGTGTCACCTAACGGGTGGTTTGCTTTGTGCTCGGCTTGGCCATAGCCCGTGCCACCTGTAAAAGTGTAAGATGCATCTAAACTTAATTTGCCATGATTATAGATAAAGCTGCCACCAGCACTTCCGCTTGTGTATTTGTGTTGTTTTATGCCAGCATTTAATTGCCCTGAGAACTGATTTGTGCCGGCAAAGTCCTTGGTGATGATGTTAATCGCCATACCTCGAACATGGTATTTTGGTGGTGCCGAGGGCATTAACTCGGCTTTTGCCAGCATTTCAGCAGGCATCTGTTTCAATCGTTCTATCACTTGCTCAGCAGTGAGAGTGGTTGCTTTGCCGTTGATAATGAGGGTAACCGTTTGCCCTGAGAATGTAATGCTGCCATTATAATCTGCTACACCTGGAATGCGGGTGATTGCGTCGTAGGCATTATCGGCTGGCATAACTTGCAGTAACATAGGCATGTTATATATGAGATGCCCATTCTCAGTTCTTGAGAAGATTCGCTCTCCTTTCACGGTCACTTCGCCTAGTTGGGTTGCTTCGATTTGCAGTTGGATGGTGCCCACATTTTCACGTGAGCAGAGCTTATAGACTGGTTTGTAACCTATGTAACTGAACTTGGCTATTACCTGTGATTTGTCGAGTGGGATTACGAATATGCCGCTGGCATTGGTCACGCCACCAGTGATGTAAGAGGAGTCTGAAGGGTTAAGCAGTCGCACGTCGGCAAACTCCAGGGGCAAGCCTTTCTCGTCAACAACTTTGCCCGTGAGATGGCGGTTGCTCTTGTGCGTGCACTCTACATAAATTTCATCGCTGCTCTGGGTCATGCGAATGGGATAGAATCCAATGAGTTGCTTGATTGCCTCGGGCACTGACTTGTTGTGAACCGAAGTTGTTACCTTGAAGTCCTCAAGCTCATTATAGATGAACACAATCTTGTGTTTGGTGGTTTGCTTAATCAATAATCTTTTCATTGCTTGCCCTCCTGTGATGATGATTCGCTCCGCGCAACATCGGCGGCGGTTCGGCATTGCTCAAGCAAGCTCGGCACTGCGCTCACCTTGCACGATGATTCAACAATCAGTTTGTTTCCCTCTAGGTGGATGCTGAACGCCTCGAAATTTGACAACATATCAATGACTTTATCCAGCGAGTATTCGGGTTCCCATTGGTAATATAAACGCAAAGATCGCACATCTTCAGAACTATACTCAACATCCACATGGTAGTATGCCGAGAGGTCGGTTAATATCTGTTCCAGTGGTACATTGTCATAGAGACGAGGTTCAGCTTTGACAGGTACTTCTTCAGTGCTTTCTTTGACGTTTTCTTCAGAATCTTGTGAGATTTCTTGAGTTATTGCTTCATTGTCTTTAGTGGCAACAGAGTCTACATTCTCCACCTTATGGGGAGTCTCTTTTGAAGTTATTATCTTTTCAACTCCAAAGAATCCAGTGCGAATGGCTGCATAGGTGAACCCAAACAATGCAATCATGATAGCCGCAGCAGCGGCAATCTTGCGCCATAATGGAATCACTGCTGCATGGTTTTGCTTAGACTGAATCAAGCGTTGCCACTCAGCATCAATTTCATCGTCAGTTATTTGCGACGATTGGGTGGCACTTTTTGTCTTTGCCATCAGCGCATAGAGCTCATGGCATTCGTCATCGGCAAGAATGTCTTGCCACTGTGCCTCGCTGTATTGATCTGGATTTTCCAGCATCTGGAACAGTAAATCGGTCTTGTTCATTGCTCTGCTTTTTTAAGTGTTTGACGTAATTGGTCAAGTGCGTTGCGCAAGTGCTTGTAGATGGTGGTTTCGCTCACACCCATTCGCTTTGCTATTACACGGAAAGACAAACCATCGGTGAAATGGAGACGTATTATCTCCTGGCATATGGGAGGGAATAACTCGTTGATGCCCACTTTGAGCATGTCAATTTTGCTCTCAAGATCTTCGGGTGAAGTCTGTTCCACCTCATCGACAGGTAGCAAATATTGGTGTACTTGCTCATGGATTTTTCGATTGCGAATCGCATTAAGGCACCTATTGCGCACGCTTAATAATAGATAGGATTGAGCGGTGTCTTCATTTAGCTCCACTTGCTCCACAAGTAGCCTGGCAAAGACATCGTGCACAATGTCTTTGCTCTCGTCATCATCGTGCAGCAGTATGCTGGCCAGCCTATACATCGCACGATAATGCAGCTTAAAGAGCTGCTTAAAGAGCTGCTCAACTTGTCGTTCTCGTTGTGTCATACACTATATATACACATAGAAACCGATTTACTAAACCACAAAAGTACACTTTTTTTCAAAGATACTAATTTTAATCAAGATTTTGATAAACAAAAAAACCACGGCTAGCCGTGGTAATTAAAGCTTTATTGAGGATTTTTTCTACTTTTCAAGAGTGTAATGAATTTCATTTTATCCCGCTTAAAGAACCATCGAGGTTAGCCCTGAGGTGTCGACGTTTCCAGTGCCGAGAACGTTCTCGGAGTGGTGTGAAGCTTTGCCTTTCATGATTATGTTGCCCGAACCGGCAATCTCGCTAGATGCGTTTGTGACCTCCATATTATTATAGGACACGTCGCCCGAACCGGCAATCGACGTTCTCAGGCGATTGGCTTTGAGCTGGTCAAAACTTACGTTTCCCGACCCTGCCACTTCAACGACGAGCGAGTTGCAAGTGAAGGCATTTGATATATTGATGTCACCAGAACCAGCTATTTCAACATTGACATTGTCGGCAGTAATGGATTTTTCTGAAGTAATATTTCCTGAGCCGGCCAGCTCGATCGATTCGATGTTGGGCGTTGTTACATAAATCGTGATATCTTCCCAATTAATGGAATCGTAAAATCCCAAAAATTTCTTCTTGCTTTCAATGTTCAAAGTGTTGTCTTTGACATAGATGACAATCTTGTCAAGTATATCCTTGTCATTGCCTTTAATAAGAACACAGTTTTTTTCACCTTGATTTAAGACAACATTCATTGCCCCTGCGACGCTGATGCCGCTAAAGTCTTTCACCGATGCCTCGGTGTTCAACTCGCTCACTTCGGTTTTGTGTTGTGAAATTTTGCCTGGAATTACCACGCATGAGCTTAATAAAATTGACGCGAATAAAGCGATTGCAATAGTCTTGAAATTTTTCATAGCTGTTGTTGTTTTTGTTCGTTTTGTCGTTAGACGCAAAAACATGCCAAAATGTTGCACAAAAAACAAAAAACAGCAAGAAAAAGCCAATCTCGAACAAAATGTTAGGTCCTTTTTGTCCGATTTTTTGCAAAAACGATGGTTGGCGATAGTCTCTACACTATTAAAATTTAACTCCATAATTCTGCGTTTTTCTTACCGCAAAATAATGGAGTAGTGTTGTAATCTTAGAAGACAAAATTTATAGGTCTTTCCATTCTATTATTTTGTCTCGGTCATCGTTAGTGATGATATGGGATGTGTGCTTCACTTTTGAGCCATTAGGCGAAACAACGTAATATGAGACATTGGTAGAGAAGCGAGCTTCACCATCTTCTTTGAAATAGTCATTGCCTGAGTTTCCGACAAACTCAACCTTTTCGTCATTAGAGAGTGTTGAAGAAACATGGTTTATTACTGCTTCTCTAAGGTTCTGTTTTTCCACATTGCCATGACCAGGCAAATGTAAATGACCACTTGTTGCGTAACAAAAAGCGAGGAAAAGTACTAAGCAAATTGCTGAAATTGAAATTTTCTTCATGACTTTAAATTTAATGTTATACCTATTGTTTTGCTTTAGACGCAACCAGAGGTATAAAATGTTGCACAAAAAACGAAAAAAGCAACAGAAAAAAGGAGGCAAGCTTCTATTTGTCTCCTTTTACTAGCGAAAAAAATGATAATGTTTGAGGTCTGAAAAAGTACAAAAAATCCTTACTTGTCTGAAAGAACGCCTTCTTCACGCAGGATTTTCTCGATTTCGAGTTGGAGTTTCCAGCGGTCGACGGTGTTTTGGTTTTCGAGCATGATGACGTTGACACGGCTGCGCTCGTATTTTGCGGCATAGGCTTGGAATCCGCCGTTGTCGCCAGTGTGGTAGATTTTTACTTCACGGCCGGGAGTCTTGTCGATAAACCAGCCATAGCCATACCATGTGTTGTCGCGGTTTTGGTAGCCGCTCCACTTGCTGCCGGTGACCATGGTGTGTGGAGTGTAGGCTTGGCGCTTTGACGATTTCTTCACGAGGATATTGCGGCTCAGTGCGTTCTCCCACTTTAGGAAATCGTGGGCGGTGGTGTAGATGCCGCCGTCGGCCTTGGTGGCAAAGAATGTCTCCTCGCCGTAGTCGCACTCGGCCCAGTGCACCCCCTTGCCGTCGACATAGTCGTTGGCTACCTTCTCGCGCTTCTTGGCATAGTCGCTGTCGCTGCCACTCACCTCGGCATCCTCGTTAACGATGTAGCCGTGAGCCATGTGCGCTATCTTTGCTTCAGGAGTGAAATACTGCACATTTTTCATCCCAGCGCGGTCAAAGAGGTATTTCTTTTGGAAATCAACGAATTTCATTCCAGTTTTATTCTCTACGAGGAAATAGAACAGGTCGAAAGTAGGGTTGATGTACTCGTAATTGGTGCCTGGCTCGAAGTGCAGCTCAGTGAGGTCTTTCATGTACTGGACGCTCTGCTCGTCGGTGGCAGTGAGCATGAAGTTGCGGTCGCCGCGAGGACGGGCGTCGGGCACTCCCGAACTGTGGCTGAGCAGATGGCTCAGTTTTATCTTCTTCCAGATGTCGTGCTTGAGTTCGGGGAAATAGCTTGCTACGCTATTGTTGAGGTTAATCAGTCCCATTTCTTGCATCTTCAGGGCTCCAATGGCGGTGAATTGCTTGCTGATGCTGGCGATGTTGAATGCGGTGTTGCCGTCGATTTTCTCGCCAGTAGCCATGTCGGCTATGCCGATGCCCTTGTCATAGATAGCCTTGCCGTTCTTGGCTATGAGCAACGCAGCGCCTGGCGACTGTGGGTCGTAATGCGACTGCATCACCGAGTCTAGGCGCGCCTCCACTTGCTTGAGGTTTACCTGCTTGTTGATGTTTCTCTTAACTCTTTTAGCACTTGCGCCCATAACGCATCCTAACGCTATTGCAATTATCAGTGTAATCTTTATTTTTGCTTTCATTATTAATTGGTATTTTATGTTGCAAATATACTTAAAATTTTTGATGTTCACACTTTCTAACTTTTTTAGTTCACAATAAATCATTATCTTTGTGACATAAAACAATAAACTTATGAGCAAAGAACTGATTTTATGGGCCGACGATGAGATAGATCTCCTCAAGCCACACATACTTTTCCTCAAGAACAAGGGATATGAGGTCGACACTGTTACCAATGGGCGCGATGCGCTCGACGCCATAAGCACGCAGAACTACAACCTCATCATCCTTGATGAGAACATGCCGGGCATTAGCGGGCTCGAGGCGCTGCAGCACATTAAAATCTCGCAGCCCAATGTTCCTGTCATCATGATTACCAAGAGCGAGGAGGAGAACATCATGAACCAGGCCATTGGTAGCCAAATTGCCGACTACCTTATCAAGCCCGTCAACCCCATGCAGATTTTGCTCTCCATCAAGAAGAATCTTCATAGCGAGGCTCTTGTGGCACAAAAGGCCACCAGCGACTATCAGCAGGAGTTCATGAAGATAAGCCAGATGATATCTCAGGCCAGCACCATTGACGACTGGTATGAGCTGTATGCCACACTCGTGCGCTGGGAGCTGACTCTTACCACTGCCGATACCAGCATGGTCGAGATGCTCAAGATGCAGAAGACCGAGGCCAATGGCATGTTTGCCAAGTTTGTTAGGCGTCATTACGAGAATTGGTTTACCAACGACAAGCATCCACTTCGAAGCGATGAACTCTTCAAGACCCGCGTGTTCCCGCTTCTCGACAAGGGGGAGAAAGTGTTCTTCATCGTTATCGATAACTTCAGGCTCGACCAGTGGAAGACCATCAGCCCCTTGCTTAGCGACTATTTCAACATCGATGAGGACGGCCTTTACACTTCTATTTTGCCCACGGCAACACAATATGCCCGCAACTCCATATTCTCGGGACTGCTGCCAGTCGACATTGAGAAGATGTTCCCCGACTTGTGGGTCGACGAGGACGAGGAGGAAGGCAAGAATGTGAACGAGGAGCCGCTGGTGAGGACCATTCTCGAGCGATATCGCAAGCCCTATAAGTTTTCTTACAACAAGCTCAACGATTCGGCAGCCGGCGAGAGAATATTGCAGAACTTCTCGGCTCTCGAGAAGAACGATTTGAACGTTATGGTGTTTAACTTTGTTGACATGATGTCACACTCTCGCACCGAGTCGAAGATGATTCGTGAGCTCGCCAATACCGACGAGGCCTACCGCTCGCTCACTGTGTCGTGGTTCAAGAACTCTTATGCATTCGAGATTTTCAAACAGATTGCACAACGTGGTGCCAAGGTGGTCATTACAACCGACCATGGAACCATCAAGGTTGACAATGCTGTGAAGGTGATTGGCGACCGCAACACTAACACCAACTTGCGCTACAAGGTTAGCAAAAACTTGAGCTACAATCCCAAACAAGTGTTTGAAATCAAGAACCCACGCAAGGTGGGACTGCCTAGTCCTAATGTGGCATCGACCTACATTTTTGCGCACAACCGCGATTTCTTTGCTTATCCTAACAACTATAACTACTATGTGCAATACTTCCGCGACACCTTCCAGCATGGCGGCATCTCGATGGAAGAAATGCTCATCCCCATTGTCACTCTGTCGAGCAAGTAGTTTTCAGTAGTCAGTTTTTTACGACAATTAAGGACAAGATATTTTTTCATTAAGTGTTGTTTTCTTAGCCATTCGGCTTTTGAGTATTATAGACAATTGACCCGGTATTTTCACACAAATTGCCGTGAATTGGCCGCAAATTATCATATAATGTATAGTTTTTAGTAGTCAGTTTTTTACGACAATTAAGGACAAGATATTTTTTCATTAAGTGTTGTTCTCTTAGCCATTCGGCTTTTGAGTATTATAGACAATTGACCTGGTATTTTCACACAAATTACCGTGAATTGACCGCAAATTATCATATAATTTATAGTTTTCAGTAGTCAGTTTTCAGAGACTGGCTACTTCACACTTTATGCTCATCCCTCCTCACTCATCCCTCATCCCTCATCTCTCATCTCTCATCTCTCATCACTTATCGTGGTATTGATTGGTGACGTCTTGGTAGGTTTTGTTGCCGTCGTAGATGAAATAGTGATTACCTGTTGTAAGGCCCTCGATGTTGGTTGTTTGATGTTGGCTGTTGCCAGCATTAAAGATGATGTTGATAGTGTCAAACTCCGTGTCAAATCGTTTTGTCCACCACACTGTGCCGTCGCTTGTTGTTCGCGTCTCGGTCATAAGGGTCCCTGGCCAGTTTCCGTTAAGTACGTAGTTGTGCCCGTTGACATAGGTCCAAGAGTAAAGGTAAGGCGCAGTGTCGCACTGCACGTTGATGACAATGCCGGTCTCGGGCTGGTAGGTGCCTAGGAGAATGTCATAGAGCAGTGTTATGTCGGCGGCAGTGAGTGTGCCGTCGTTGTTGACATCGGCGAGAGCTATTAGCTGGTCATCAGGCGAAATGGTTCCAAGCAAGATGTCATAGAGCGCGGTGATATCGGCAGCGGTAACTGCTCCGTCGAGATTCACGTCGCCAAGCACTTTCTCGGGTTCTCCCCACTGGCTGGCAAGCCATCGGTACTTGTTGTGAAAGTAGCTCTTGAACGTTTCGCGGTCATTGATAATATCGGAGTTCCCGTATTGTGGCCACCTTGCAGCGTCGCTCATTGCCGCCTGCTGGATTTGATCGATGAAGTCGTCGATAAAGCCGTCAATCTCATCGTAGTGAAAGAGCACAAACCTGTTCCAGTGCTTGAGCACTATCTCCTGAAAATGCGGAAACTTGGCAATCTCGCCAATCCATGTTTGTGTGAATGCAGGTCGGTCATAGATGAAGCGGTTGGGGGTGCGGTGGTAAGCGTTACCAAAGTCCCAAACTGGCCCGAACATGATTTTTGCGTTGTTGCCGTTCTCCTTGTGCCAAAAACAACTGCCGTGGAACGACTCGGTGTCATCGAGTAACTCCTGCACAATGTAGAAGCACGCCAGCGTGTCGGGGTCGATGTAGTTCTCCCATGAGTTGTTGCTCTTGTCGCTGACATAGATGGCGGCATTGGTGGCGTTGATAAGCCCCGTGAGATAGGTGCGTTGCTCGTCGCTCAGGTGCTCAGGCGACTTGTAGGTGGAGAATATGTTCTGGCCGTTACCCTCGACAGTGCGCACTTGCTCTTCTTCTTGATAATTATCGATTTCCACGAGCCATCCGCCACTCACAACAAAGGGACTAGTCTCATAGTCGGCTTGCTGGGTTACGTTCACTCGATCGGGCTCCACGCGTATTGTCTCGGTGAGCATATACAGCCCAATGTAGTCACCATTAAGTACCACTTCCACTGGCTGTTGTGATGGAGTCCACGCGAGCCCCAATCGTCGGCTTAGTTCATATCCCACTGTGTTGCGCAGCCCTCCTAGGTAGTCGTCGGCATTAGCCATCAATGCCCAATGCTTGTTGCGCTTCATGCCTAGCAATGAGGTCTTGGCATCGAGTTTTAGACGATAGGGTTTCTTGTCGAAGTCGCTCCAGGTGTAGTTGCCTCGTCCGCGTATTTCCAAGGGTTGCGGCGCATCCTCCGACCCCACGTCCTCAAACTCCTCGTTGCCCATGTTATCGATGTAATAGTAGGCAAAAATGTATTCCTCCTTGGAGGTTATGGGCTGAGAATTCTCGGTGTTGATAAACATCACTGGCAGGGTGCCCGAGTAGGATGTTGTCTCACCTGGTTTCTGCCAACTTCCCATAGCCCAATTGTCGCAGCTTGTGGGCGTGAAAACCCATCCCACGGGGATAGAGAGTTCGCAGGTTGAGGTACGCATCTCATTGCGTGATGTTATGCGGTCTTTCAAGTCGGGAAATGTTTCATTGAGCTGTCCGTCGGGAATTGAAGTCTCGGCGAAGCAATATCGGTACATTCCTGTCACAGTCTCGGGGATGGTGATGCTCCACAGGTTGTCGCCCTCGCTGGTCATCGTCATCACATAACTCTCGGGGTTGGAATAGCTGCCGAAGACAAACTTCACCACCGAGTATTTGGTGAATGAGTTGTCGAAGTAGAATGTGCCCTTGGGAATATTGAGCGCATTGGCGCCGAAAGTTGCAAGAGCCAGCAATACTAGTGTCAATAATGTGTTCTTCTTGGTCATTAAGACGTGCGTTTTTAAATATTCAGGTTAAAGAGGGCGATGGCGTTGCGGTCGGTAGCTTGCGACACCTCTTCGGGGGCAATATCCAAGTAATTGGCTATGAAGTTGCAAATGTGGGGAATATTGGCACTCTCGTTGCGCTTGCCTCGGTTGGGCACAGGAGCCAGATAAGGCGAGTCGGTTTCGAGCAGAAGTCGGTCGAGCCCCACCACAGGCAGGATGTCCTTGACGTTGCTTTTCTTGAAAGTGACGATGCCATTAACGCCAAAGTAGAAGTCGCCACGCTCTCGCACTTTCTCCACTTCCTCAGGAGTGCCTGTAAAACTATGGAACACGCCTTGCGGCAGCGGCTCGCCAAAGTTGTCCATCACGCTCAGAATCTCGTTGAGCGCGTTGCGGCAGTGGATGATGAACGGGATGTCAAGTTCCTTGCACCAGTGCAGCTGGATGTCGAGTGCCTGCATTTGCTGCTCACGCCATGTGGCATCCCAATATAGGTCGATGCCAATCTCGCCCACTGCTACTGGATGATGCTCGTTGAGCAGTGGGCGCATTGCTGTGAGTTGACTCTCGAAGTCGCCATCAACATCCTCGGGATGCAGCCCCAGGGCGATAGAAATATAGCCTGGCCATGCGTCTCGCACAGCAACTAGCTGCTCCACGCTCGGCAAGTTCTCGTTGGGAAGGATAATGTGCCGCACGCCAGCTTCCTGGGCGCGCACTATCACCTGGCGGCGATCTTCGTCGAAATCGCTGCAATATATGTGGCTGTGCGAGTCAAGCATAAAACTAAAAACTGAGAACTAGCTTTCGCGATCGACGAGACGGTTGATAATGCCTTCAAACACCTTGTAGGCATCATAGCTCATTTTAGTCTCGTGCAATAGGTCGAGCGCGTTGTGCGAATAGTTGACGATAGCATTGCGCGCAAGGTCTTTGAGGCCGAGTTTCTCGTAGAGGGCTGTCACAGCTGCGATTTTCTCCTGCTTGGGCGAGCTAGTGTCGTTGAGCCATCGGTTGAGCTCGATGGCATCGTTGCCTGCCGAGTGGTCGATAGCGTTGATGAGCAGGAATGTCTTCTTGTTGTTGACGATGTCACCGCCTATCTCCTTGCCAAAGGTGACTGGGTCGCCCCACACGTCGAGGTAGTCGTCCTGGAGCTGGAACGCTAGTCCCAGATTCACCGCCATGTTGTAGATTGAGTCGGCGTTCTCGGTGTCGGTGTGTGCCACAAGTGCACCAGCCTTGCACGCGCAACCTAGCAGCACCGATGTCTTGAGACGAATCATCTTCATATACTCGTCGACTGTAACATCGTTGCGCTTCTCAAAGTCCATGTCATATTGCTGACCCTCATACACCTTGATGGCTGTGTCGTTAAACAGGTCGACCATTGGGCGCACGATGTCGTCGTCAACTTGCGAAATGGCACGTGCTGCCATGTTGAGCATAGTGTCGCCGCTAAGTATTGCCACGTTGTCGTTCCACTTGCGGTGCACTGTGGGCTGTCCTCGACGCAGGTCGGCACGGTCCATCACGTCGTCGTGAAGGAGCGTGAAGTTGTGAAACAGCTCAATTCCTAGAGCAACGTTCACTGCTTTTACAGGGTCTCCACCCATTGCTTCGCAAGTCATGAGGGTGAGAACAGGCCTTACGCGTTTGCCACCTTGCCTCATTGTGTAGGCAATGGGTGCATACAGGTTAGCGGGCTGAGCGGGATAGTTTATGTTGTTGACGGCCCCTTCCACGAGGCGCAGGTAATAATTGTAGTCGTGCATAATCAGTCGTTATTATAAGAATCAATAAATTTTTTGTAATCTTCGGCATTATATATGCTCTTGAGAGCTTCGACTTGTCGGTTTATCAAGTCTTTGTCGGCATTAGGGGCTTGAGCGTCGGCTTTTAGGGCCTTGCCCAGCTTTTCGGGTGTGGTGGCGCTGCCATACACTTTCATCTGCTTGTCGAGCGAGAGGCCAGCGGCCTGCTTGTCGAGCATATCACCAAAGGCCTTGTTCAGGTCTTCCTTGTTGAGTTTAGTGCACACCTCGGCGAGTTGCATCACCTTGGCGTTGGCTTGGGTGTAGGTTAGCTTGCCATCGGCGAGACCGTCGATAATCTCGTCACACAAGTCGCTTGAGATGTCATTGCCATCTTGAAGCAGCACCTTGGCGGCAAGGGCTATCGTGCTGTCGCTCTTTCCAGCTTCTTCGATAAAGGCGTCGACAAACGGGCTCTTGAATGTGAGACTGTCGAGCGAAAGATTGATTTTTTCTATTTGACTCTTTAGGCTGTCGCCCTCACTGTTCCATGCCTTGACAAAGTCGGCTGCCATGGCAATGCCTTTTTCCTTGCCTTGTTGGCAGCTCGATAGCAGGGTAATCACACCGAGCATCACAGCTACGAGAGTTAGTTTTTTGAATTTCATAAAAAACACGTTGTTTATTAGTGGTTACTTGTTACTTCTCACTTGTTACTTCTCTGCTATTACAGAGTCCTCGACAAGCTGCTCAAATTCGTCCCAAAACTCGTCTTTGGGCAGGTCTTTGGGCCGCTCAACAAATATCTCCCGTGCAAGCTCGGGGTCATTCTCTTGGAGATAAGCTTTGAATGTGCGGTTAAAGGTGTTGATGGCGGCGGTATCGTTGGCAACCTGAAATTCGGTTTGAAGAGCTTTGGCCTCCAGGATGCAGTTTTGCATAGCCAGCGTGTCGCTGTGGTCGACAGCCACAAGCTTCTTGGCAGCCTCGGTGGCTGTCACTTCGGCCTTGCCCAGCAATGGCGAAGGCTTCTCCTGTTTCTTGGGTGCGCATCCCAGCGATAACAATGCAATGGCTACAATGACAAATAAAATGTGTTTTTGTTTCATTAAAGTTATTAGTTTTTATTATTTTGCAAAAATACTAACTCATTTCCTAATATGCAAGAAAAATCCCTCACTTTGTTAAGTGAAGGATTTTATCTAACTCGTCTTTAAAGTTCAAAATCAAGCAGCCTCTTTGGGCTCAATAATCTTCCAGATGAGAGCGGCAAGAGCTGCTCCAACAAATGGACCAACGATAAATACCCAAAGGTCGGTGAGAGCTTGCCCGCCTTCAAATACTGCGGGAGCAATTGAGCGAGCTGGGTTTACACTCGTGCCAGTGTAGTGAATGCCAACCAAGTGGATGAGAATCAAGCTCAAACCAATGGCAAGGCCAGCAAAGTTGCCAGTTGCGCCGTTAGTCTTGTGAGTAGCGCCAAGCACCACCAGGACAAACACGCAAGTGAGAACAATCTCAACAATCAGGCCGGCAATTTGAGTGCCTGCGCCAGCCACGGTGTTGGCTCCAGTTGTAGTGCCGCCAAAGTCGGTTGTTGTGGTGCTAACAAAAGCAAACAACAAAGCCGAACCAATAAACGCGCCAATCACCTGGAAAACCATGTACATTGCGCAGTCTTTGGCACTGATGCGCTTTGTAAGGAAGCATCCCAGAGTGATAGCAGGATTGATGTGGCAACCACTAATGCCACCAATGGTGTAAGCCATAGCAACAACTGCAAGGCCAAAAGCCATAGCAGTACCAACCACCGATGCAGTATCGGCACCACAGTTAAGACTGACTGCTGTTCCGCAGCCCATTAGCACGAGCACCATAGTGCCCACCATTTCGGCTAAATACTTTTTCATAGTTTGTGTTATTTTTAAACGGTTAATATATTGGATAATAATTGTTTCAAGAAAGGGCAACCAATTAATATCTTGCAGTGATGTGGAAACAAGGCTGACGACGCTCATATTTTACGTAGCAACGGTGGTCGTCCCGGAGTTCCTTGAGAGTCTCGCCAAGCAAGTTGACAAGCACCTTGTGCGAGGCTTCATCGCCCTCAAAGTCGGGCTGCGAGTCAACCTGCTGGAAGCAGTTGTAGGCGATGTCGAAAGTGGTGCCATACATGTGGCAGCTCTTGCGCACAGCATTGCTGTTAACCCGTTGCAGCTGTCGCACGTCGTCTTCGGTGCGCAGCAGCGATGTCACCACGATTTGATATTGAGCAAGCCCTCGGTCTTGCAGCTTGTCTTGGAAATTCATTGCTATGTTCTCGAGCAGATGGCCGGCATTTGGTGTTAGATAGGGCACCGAGTGTGTGAGTTTCTCCAGATACATCAAGTTAGATGACTCCACTTTGTAAAGTTTCTCGATTAAGAGGCTGTCGATCTCATCACGTGTTTTCAAAGGGGGTATGCCGTAGGCTTGAGCTGCCACAAGCTGAGTGTCGTTAACGTCGTCAAAAAAGTAGATTTGCTTAACATTGGCCTTGCCGCCAACCACCCTCGTGGGCTTTGATTGGTCTTGGAGTTCGGGCAAAGCATAGACCAAAAGTCCCATCAGAGCCACGCTCAACAGTGCGATTATTGCAACCGACCGTTTTTTCTTATTGCTTGATTTCGTTGGTTTCATGATTGCAAAATTACAAAAAATGACTAAAAACCTATAATTTATTATCAATTATTTTAGCTTTTGGAGTGTTTTTTACTAATTTTGCATCATAATTGTCAACGAAGAAAAATCTTGAAAATGGAACCCTTAGAATTGACACTGGCAAAGAAATTGCTCAAAATTAATGCTATCATGCTTCAGCCCGAGCGCCCCTTCGTGTGGGGTAACGGCTGGACAGCACCCATCTATAACGATAACAAAATCACACTGTCTTATCCCGAGGTGCGACGCTTCCTGAAGGTGGAGCTCTCTAGACTCATCCTCGAGAACTTTGAGGGCGCCGAGGTGGTGGCGAGTGTGGCCATGGGGTCTATCGCTATGGGAGCATTGGTTGCCGACACTCTGGGACTACCATTTGTCTACGTGCGTGGCGAGGCCAAGGATCATGGTCTCGAGAACGTGATAGAGGGCAACTTTAAGCCGGGCCAGCGTGTGGTTCTCATCGAGGACCTGGTGTCAACCGGAAACAATGCTATCAAGGCCTTGCACGAGATGCAAATGGCAGGTGGCGATGTGATGGGAATGGTGACTATGTTCTCCTATGAGTTTGATCAAGCTATTGCGACATTCAACCGCGAAGGCCTGGATCTTATTGCCTTGACCAACTATAATGCGATGATTGAGGCGGCTCTAGCCAGCGACAGAATTAAGGAGGAGGATGTGAGCCGGTTTGACATCTGGCACGACGACCCTGCAAGTTGGACACCAGCATCGCTAGAACTCGACTAAAAGGCACAATTCATTGTTTTTGAGATTCTAGAGGACAAGAAAACAAGAGGACAAGAGGACAAGAAAACAAGAGGACAAGAGACAAGAGAACAAGAAAAAAACCACCAAAAATTATGGAAACTTACAAAAGCGACAAAGTAACAATCAACCACAATATAAATTTGATTTATAGCAAGCTGAGCGACCCTAACATCTTTAAAGCTCAAATCGACAACAACATGGATCGCCTGCCCGAAGAGGCACGAGAGCACCTGAAAAGTGTGAAATTTGAAGAAGACGGTATCAGCGTGGAATCGCCCATGGGAACGCTCAAACTCAGCGTGAGCGAGAGCCAGGAGCCCACAATGGTGAAATACACTGCTCAATCGTCGCCAGTGCCTTTTGGCGTGACTATCAATCTTGAGAGTGTTGATGAAAACACAACTCAGGCCGTCACCGAGCTCAACATTGAGTTGCCATTTATGCTCAAGGCTATGGTTGGAGGCAAGCTGAGCGAGGGTGCCCAAAAGATGGGAGAGCTCATTGCTAAGCTGCCTTATGGCGAGATGTAAAGCCGTCATTTTTTAAAAATGCGACGTCAAATAATTTGGAGTGTTAAGAAAAATTGCTTATTTTTGCAAAGTATTCAATAAACCGCAATAATAAATAACAAATTAAAACAATCTTTCTTATGAGAATCAGTAAAAAACTCAGTGCTTTTATTGTGATGCTTTTCCTGGGTGTAATGGCTACACAGGTGATGGCACAACCTTCTATTCCACGCCGCAGCGGCTCAAGAACTTCATCAAGCTATGCCCGCCGTGGTACTTGGGGTACCCAGTATGACTGGCTGGGTCAGCGTTATGCCACTTGGAACGACATCCGCTACAAAGATGCAGGACAAATCCGTGTGCTCAAGAACTCAATCTACGCCCGCCATGGCTATATCTTCAAGGATGCCAATTTGCGCGCCTATTTCAACAGCCAGCGTTGGTACTATGGCTATCGCAACTCGGTTCCCACGAGCGAGTTCAACGCCTATGAGAAAGCCAACATCAATTTCTTGAAAAAATACGACCATTAATTTATGAAGGTTAATCGATTAAGCATTGCCGCAAGCGTTGTGCTTGTGGCAATGTGTTGTATGTTTGCCACTGCGGGGTCTTCATGCAAGCAAGCCTGTGCAACGTCAAGCGACAGTAGCAGCCAGGAGCAGCCCGCTCGTGCTGGCGACAGCTCCATACCCAAGGGGGCCAGAATTTTGATGAGCGTATATCCCGATTTTGTCAAGGATTACAAAAACGGCAAACTGGTGATGAGCGACGGCTCTACTATCACCTACGACGATGGCCGAAAGAAATCTTTTGTTGAGCTTCTTGACGATGCCGATCCCGAGGATATGTTTGCTTTCAAATATGACCTCGACTCATGGACTCCAGGCAAGATGCAAGATGCAGGCCGAAGCCGTTGTGAGGCTTTGTTTAAGAAGATGTATGGCACAAGCGAGGGTGCTGTGCGCAAGAATCTTGTGCCTGTGCGCTGGCCATTCGGGCAAGCTACTAGTGGCGGTGGTGTCAACAAGAATATCAAGACCGTGAGATTTACCAAAATCAATGGTGCCAACAAGCAACTTGAGAAGGTGGTCGCCGAGCTTGAGAAACACCCTGAGCTTCACAAGTATCTCGCCCAGTCGGGAGCCTTTTATTGGCGTCCAGTGCGTGGTGCAAAGCGATTGAGTGCCCATTCCTATGGCATGACAATCGACATTGGCGTGAAATTCAGCGACTACTGGCGTTCGCATGCCAAGGATGAGAATGCAACTGTGGCCTACCGTAACAAGTATCCACACGAGATTGTTGAGATTTTTGAGAAATACGGCTTCATTTGGGGCGGACGTTGGTATCATTACGACACCATGCACTTTGAGTACCGACCCGAAATCCTCATGGATGCTCGAGGCAAATAATCTATTGATAGAAAAGTTGCCTCAAATGGGGATTTTTAAGCACTAATTCAGTGCGTTTTCAGCTGAAAGTTAAACGTGCGCCGTCGCCATCCACCTCAAGGTTGGCGGTGGCGCCTTCTATTATGGGTAGGTTGCGGGGCACGTGGCCTATGGGGAAGTTGAAGGCTACTGGGTAGTCATAGTCGGCAACCATGTCGCTTATCATGTCATACATCGAGTTGGTCTCATCGCCTCGGTGCTTGGTGAACTGGCCCACTATCAAGCCTGACAGTCGAGGCAGGATTCCCGCAAGTCGCAGATGGTAGAGCAACCGTTGCACTTGATAAATTTGTTCCGACACATCTTCGATGAAAAGGATGTTGCCTGGCTTCAGCAAATTGAAAGGAGAGGCTAGAAGCGACATTAGCACAGCCAGGTTTCCGCCAGTGATGGTTGCGGTGGCGCAGCCCATGCGGTTGTGGTGATGTGCGGGGACATGATAGCTTGGGAACTCACCCCGCGTCATGATTTTGTAGTTTATTTGGTTTATTTCGTCATCAGTGTCAAATAGTGTGAGATGCTTGGCCATGGGGGAGTGGATGCTCACCACGCCTGCTCGATGCCATGCAGCGTGAAGCGCCGATATGTCGCTGAATCCCACAATCCACTTGGGGTGAGCTGCGATGTAGTCAATGTCGAGATGCTCGAGAAGCTGCACTGCTCCATAGCCGCCACGGCTGCACAGGATAGCGCGCACCTCAGGATCGTGGAGCGCCTTCAGGAAATCGGCGAGACGTGACTCCAGCGGAGCGCTGTGGCTCACTACGCTATAGGTCGTGTATTGCTGCCTGCAATGCTCGCCCTCAACCGGCACAAATCCCCATTGCTTGAATGCATTGACAGCACCGTCTACCCTTTCGGACAGCACCGTTCCCGAAGGCGACACAATGGCAATTTTATCGCCAGGTTTTAATAGTGGAGGAATGAGCATGAGATTATATCAGTTATCAGTTATCAGTTGTCAGTTTCTAGTGATTCCAGCTTTTCTAGCATTTAAGCAATAAAAATTGTGCATTATGCATTATGAATTATGCATTAGCGTTGGTCGGCTCCCCACAGGAGTTTCTCGCGCAGAGTGTTGGCAAAGTTGTGGTCAAGTTTTTGGATGACCGAGAGCCTGTAGGGTGCTTGGGCAATCTTCACCGTGCTGCCACTGGGAAGCGTCATGGCCATACCGTCGACACTCACCTGAATCCATTGAGCACGAGTGTTGATGGTAACCACAATCTCCGAGTCGTCGCCCACCACGATGGGACGCATAGTGAGAGAGTGAGGCGAGATAGGGGAGAGGGCAAGGCAACTGGTGAGTGGCATCATGATGGGACCACCGGCACTCATGTTATAGGCCGTGGAACCTGTGGGAGTGCTAATTACCAGACCGTCGCCCATGTAGGTGGTGAGCATTGTGCCGTTGATGGTGGTTGGCATTGAAATCATCGAGGTGGTGTCCTGACGCAGGATGGCGATTTCGTTCAGTGCTATGATATTGTCGCAACGCTTGCCGTTGATGCTCACTAGCTCAAGCATGGTGCGCTCCTCATGGCGGCATTCTCCACGCTTGATGCTCTCAATCATTGCACGCGACTCATTGAGGCGGCAAGCAGCAAGATAGCCCAGATGGCCGGTGTTGATTCCTACCACGGGAGTCGAGTGTCGAGCCAGTAACGCGGCTTTGCTGAGCAGTGTGCCATCTCCACCAATGCTCACAGCTAGATCTGCACCGTCAAACTTCTCGACATCAAAACTCTGAGACATCTCGGTGTTGATGCCAATGCTAATAAGGTAAGCCTTGAAATCCTTCTCTATCATCAGCTGGTCGCTGTCTTGAAGATAGCCGACGAAATCATTGAGCTCTTGCTTGTATTTCTCCTGATAAGGGTTGCCAAATAATGCTATTCTCATTGTGTCAAGGGTTGCAGGCTATTGCCTTGGGAAGAAAATGTGTGAAAAACGTTGAAAAAACTTTTTAAAGTGCTATTTTGTTTTTATTTCTCGCGCTTTTCGCCTACTTTTGTGAGTTAAAATAATTTTTGCACGGCAAATATAGTAATTTTTGCCAATATTAATGCACTATTTTTAGAAAACTACACGTTATATTTTTGGATATATAACTTACTATGGTAAATCTTAGCGTAAATATAAATAAAGTGGCCACGCTTCGCAATGCACGAGGAGGCAACATGCCTAATGTGTTGCAAGTGGCGCTCGACTGTGAGAAGTTTGGAGCCGACGGAATAACAGTACACCCTAGACCCGATGAGCGACACATTCGTCGTGCCGATGTCTATGAGCTGCGCCCAGCTATTCACACTGAGTTTAACATCGAGGGTTTCCCCGACGACAGGTTCATGGATATTGTCCTGGATGTGAGACCCCATCAGGCAACCTTGGTTCCCGACGCTCCCAGCGTGCTCACCTCTTCACAGGGTTGGCCCGTGAGCGAGAACATGGATTTCTTGAAAAAAGTAGTTGCTAGGCTCAAAGACGCTGGCATCAGGGTGAGCATCTTTGTTGATGCTACCGAGGAGCGTGTGCGTCAGGCCGCTCTCACAGGTGCTGACAGAGTAGAGCTCTACACAGGCCCCTTTGCACAGCGTTTCTCGGCAGCTCCCGAGCAAGCTGTGGAACCCTACCACAAGGCGGCTCTCGTGGCCCACGAAGTGGGGCTTGGGCTGAATGCAGGCCATGACCTGAACTTGCTCAACCTCAAGTTTTTCAAGGACAATGTGCCTTATCTCGACGAGGTGTCAATAGGCCACGCTCTCATCAGCGATGCCCTTTATCTGGGTCTTGAAAACACCATCGCTGCCTATAAAAAATGCTTGCAGGACTAATAATCACGAATTTAATAACCACAAATAATTTTTGAATCACATGAATTTAATTAACATGATAGTGGCCCAAGTGGCTGCTCAAGGCGCACAAGACGCTACTGTATCTACTGCATTATCGGTGTGGGACCTTACCCTCAAGGGTGGATGGCTCATGATTCCACTGGCACTGCTGTTGCTGGTGAGCATCTACATCTTCTTTGAGAGACTGTTCGCCACTAGTCGCGTTACTAAGGCCGATAATAAGTTCTTGCAGAATATCAAGAACCTAATCCAGGCTGGCAAGATTGAAGAGGCAAAGCAGTTGTGTGACGCTACCGACACTCCCTATTCCCGCATGATAGAGAAGGGCGTTTCGCGCATTGGGCGCCCCATGAACGACGTGCTCGTAGCTATTGAGAACGTTGGCAACATGGAAATCGCCAAGATGGAAAAGGGTTTCAACTGGCTTGCTACAACAGCGGCAGGAGCTCCAATGATTGGCTTCCTTGGCACTGTGACTGGTATGGTTCAGGCGTTTTATGCTCTTGCAAGTGCAGGGCAGAACAGTAATGTTAGCATTCTCGCCAGCGGCATTTACGAAGCCCTTGTGACAACCGTTGCTGGTCTTGTGGTGGGCATTCTCGCGCTCTTTGCTTACAACTATCTCACCTCACGCGTCAACAAGATTATGAACCGCCTCGAGGGTAACACCATGGAGTTCATGGATCTGCTCAACGAGCCTGCTAAACCCGCCGAGCAGACTGTTAAATCAACTCAGCAACCACCTCAGTTTGGCAATCGTTAACCCTATTCTATTATGGCACTAAAGAGACAACACAAATCTCTGTCGATGTTCAGCATGGCTTCGATGACCGATGTCATCTTCCTGCTACTCATCTTCTTTATGGTGACTTCTACTTTCGTCTTCCCATCGGCGATGGAGGTGAACTTGCCACAAAGCAGCCAGCAGACGGCTATCAAGCCCACCACCCGCATCTACATCGACAAGGACATGAATATGTTTGCTACCCAAGCCGACTCGGTAAAGCAAGGCGAATTGATGCCGTTGCCCGACGACCAGCTCTATGGATTCTTGCAAGCAGTAAAACAGAGCGACCCAACTCAGTTTATCGCTCTGCATGCCGATCAAGCAGTACCCTATGGAAAGATTGTTGACATTCTCGACAAGGGGTCGAAGGTGGGCATCAAGGTGGTGCTCGCTACCAAGCCTGCAAGCGAGGGGTATGCTTCTCCTGAGCCTGAACAACCAGCTCAAGAGGGCGATGCAGCAGCAGTACAAGATGCAACGCAAGGTTCTACTACAGTAACTGAGATTCCTGCCGATGCTGCCACTGTGCAGCAGGCGCAAGGTGCTGCATCACAACCTGCTCCAACCACAACTGTGACAGAGCATTAAAACTCACTTTTCTCTCCTTTTTGATTTCTTTAAATGGCAAATAATAACGACAACAGAAATAAACTTCTCTCGGCATTGATAACATTGTTGCTGGGAGCTGGTATTGTTGCCTTGCTCATCTTCACGAGCCTGCATTATAACTATCCTCCCAAGGATGGCGAGCAGCTCACACAGCTGCTTCAGGACACCATAATGTTTGGCGGAGAGTATGTGGATTTTGGCGACTTCCTCGAGGAGCAAGTCGATGACCAACTGGCAGCTGCGCAACCCACACAGCCACAAGAGTCTGAAAGTCCAAATAACGAGCCACAGGTGGGGCAGAACGATTTGAGCGACAACGGGCAATTCGATGAGTCGCCACAACAGCATGTTACCAACAATGCTCAAGAGTCGCCCATGAAGGTGCAGCAACAGCAGCCCAAGAAACAGCCAGCCGAGAAGAAGACTCAGCAACCTCAGCCCAATCAACCACCTAAAAAACAGGGTAACCCTAACAACCAGCCAGCAAATAAGACCACTCAGCAGCCCACCACTCCACCGGCTCCAGCCAATTCTTCTAGTGAGGCCAACGACAGGGTAAAGAATGCCTTTGCCAAGAACAACAGTGGCTCAGGCAAGCAGGGTAACCCTGATGGTACTGCAGGGGCCGACAAGTCGGTTGGCAAACCTGGTGTGGGAGGTCTTGATGGTTACACCATCTCATATTTTCCCACAGCTAAGTGTCCCGGACCAGGAACAGTAGTTGTAAGAGTTACTGTGGGCACTAATGGCGCTGTCACTAGTGCTAGAGTTGTTAGTGGCTCTCTTGCTGGCAATGAGAGGGCGCGCAACATTTGTCTCTCGCTGGCTCGCCAGTCGAGGTTTAGCGTGCCTAAAGGTCAAGCGGTTGAAAAAACTGGTACACTCACCTACACTATCCGCTAGCAGATAGGTGGTAAAAAAGTAAAAACAATAAAAGAAGAGGGAAGAGCCAATGCACAAAGCTCTTCCCTCTTAATTCTTCTTTCTCAACTCTTGGGGTTATTTGCCCAAGAACTTTTTGTTGATATAGGCATTGAATTGGTCGCGATAACTGTCGCCAATGGGTATTTCAATGTCATCACCATCACCCAGTGTGATTCGGTTCTTGCTGATTTCCTGTATCATCTTCAAGTTGATGATATAAGAGCGATGCACACGCATGAATGTGTGGCTAGGCAAGCGATCTTCCATCTTCTTCATGCTCAGTAGCACGATGATAGGGCGTGGGTAGTCCTTCAAGTAGATGCGCAAATACTCGCTCATAGCCTCTACATAACGTATGTGGCTGATGTTGATGCGCACAATCTTGTATTCTGTCTTAAGGAATATGGCATCATCTTCATCGATTTGGCTCACATCTTGTAGTGTGCGCAGCGTGTCGTAGCATTTTTTTATTTTCTCGGCGGCACGCTTCATGTCTTCACAGCCAAAAGGCTTGAGCAAGTAGTCAACAGCGTTGAGTTGGAAGCCTTCGACGGCATACTCGCTGTAGGCAGTGGTGAACACTACCATGGGTGGGTTCTCCAGCGACTTGATAAAGTCCAAGCCGTTGAGTTCGGGCAGGTTGATGTCGCAGAAAATAGCGTCAATCTTTTCTTTCTCAAGAATTTCCTTGGCGTCAATTGCGCTTTGGCATGCTGCCACAAGCTCCAGATAAGGAATTTTCTTGATGTAGCCCTCCATTTGCTGCAAAGCAAGGGGCTCATCGTCAATAATTATGCAACGTATCATGCTGATTTTTTGATGTGTTATTTGTTGTCTTTTTTATCTGGTTTTTCTTCACTTTGTGCGTTTGGGTCCTTGGTATAAACGGGTATGTCCATTTTCACAATGAATTCGTCTTCGCCATCGGTGATGTCGAGGGTGTAGTTGTCGCCAAACATCAGGTCAAGGCGGCTCTTGATGTTGGTAAGACCCACTCCGCTTGCCTCGCTCACTTTTTTGCCATTGCCATTTTTCTTGGGTTGCTTGCTGTTGCGGCAGGTGTAGCCGAGGCGTTGCTCACCACTATCGTTAATGTAGCGTTTAGCTCCCACTTCGATAAATGACTCCTTGTTATAGCTCACACCATGCTTGAAAGCATTTTCCACAAATGAGATGAATATCAATGGGGGTATCCATATGCCTTGACCATCATCTGAATTTTTAGCTGAAAATTTCAGTTTGTCGTTATAGCGCAGGCTCATTAGCCTTACATAGTTGGCCATGAATTCCACCTCTCGCGACGCTTGAACATATTCATGGTTGCTCTCATACAGGATGTATCGCATCAACTTCGACAGGTCGATAATGCTCTCTTGGGCTTTTTCGGGGTCGATATCTACCAGAGCATGAATGTTGTTGAGAGTGTTCATGAAGAAATGTGGATGAATCTGATACTTCAAGTTCTCAAGCTGCTGCTTGAGGTGTTCTTTCTCCAGCACCTCTATCTCACGGCGGGCAACGAGCGAGCGGAAGTAGAATTTCACACCTATGTTGGTGCCGATGCTGAAGAGGAAGAATATTACCGACAAGATATCATGCCGGCGAAACGGTGGCGGTCCTATAGAGGGCGTGATTTGCTCTTGAGCTCTTTGTGGGGCATATTCAGCATCATTAAATGGGTCTAAATCATTCACCTCTTCAGGTGACGCATTGGGGCCAGCGTCGGCTGGCGGCATCTGCTCTATGCTGGGAGGGCCAGGTTCCTCGGGGCGAAAGTTTAATTGATAAACCATAAACACAACGCCAAGTATCACCACTCCCAGGATGTAGTGCCATGGCTTGTGCTTGTGCACCAGCAATGGCGCGATAAACAAATCGTGAATGATAAATGCGATGATATACACCACTATCACCTTGAAAGAGTGCAGGAAGTCGTTTGCCAGGAACTTGGTGTCTCCAATATCATGGCCGTGGAATAGTGTGCTCACGGTAGGTCCCAATAGGATTAGCAGCATCAATATCCCATACACCAAGTATTCAATCCTCTTCAACTGCGATTGTGATCTCATATTTTAAAAAATACAAGGATTAGTGGTTGGTATTCTTCATGTTTTTTATGAATTACAAAAGTAGTATTTATAAGCATAAAAACAAATCAATTTCAGTGGATAATACAAAAACATCAATAAAATTACCCATTCACCAATATCAACAGCGATTATTTGGTGGAAATTGATGCGGTTTTTCATTGCAACCGAAAAACAAAAAAAGCACCTTTTTTGAAAGTTTTTTAAATTAATTTCCAAAATTGCTTTTATATTAGACAAATATCTATTACTTTTGCACCGCAAAATTAAAAAATGATTTTTAAAACACAGATTTTACATATACTATGGCAAAAAAGAAAAACCAAGAAACCCGCACAAAACTAGAAGAAATCAATGACTCACTGTCGGGATTCGAACAGAAACTGGAGCAACACAAGAATGTGATTTTCTGGGCAGTAGCTGCTGTTCTTATTATCGCGCTCCTTATTTGGGCTTACATGCAGTTTGTCGCTAAGCCTAACCTAGAGAAAGCTAACAATGAGCTTGCAAAGGCCGACACTGAGCTTATCATGAAGCAGGACTCGGTTGCCGCTCTCAAGGCCTATGAGAAGATAGCTAAGAATTATAGCAACGATGCTGCCAACGTGGCAAAACTCAAGGCTGCTACCATTCTTTATGCTCAGGGTGAGAATAAGAAGGCACTTGCCTACCTTGAGGACTATAGCCCCAAGGGTAAGGTTGTGGCTCCCGGTTCACAATCACTGCTCGGTGACTGCTATGTCAATGCTAAGCAGTATGACAAGGCTATTGCAGCTTATGATAACGGTATTAAGCTCGCTGAGGACAATCGCACTCTCGTTCCCATGTTGATGCTCAAGAAAGCCAATGTGCTGCATTTCCAAAAGAAATATAACGACGAGCTCGCTATCTATAAGGAGTTGGAGAACAATTACTATGGTCCTGGTGCTCTTGATGCTAAAATTGAGCAAGCTAAGGCTCTCGGCGCAAAATAATCGCTAGCAAATTATTGTGATAATTACCAATTAAAAATATTGAAGGTTGGATTCTGCGACTCGTCGCTTGGTCCAACCTTTTTTCTTAAACTCTATAAACAAAATGGAAACGAAATACAAGCGCATACTTCTCAAGCTCAGCGGTGAATCGCTCATGGGATCACAGGGCTACGGAATCGACCCACAGCGTGTTGACGACTACGCCACTCAAATTAAGGAACTCGTGGATGCTGGAGTGCAGGTTGCTATCGTGATAGGTGGAGGTAACATCTTTCGTGGCCTGGCAGGAGCAGCAAGTGGATTTGACCGCGTGAAGGGCGACCAAATGGGCATGTTGGCTACAGTGATTAACTCACTGGCATTGTCTTCGGCTCTCGAGGCCAAGGGCCAGCCTGCACAGGTGTTCACCGCCATCGCTATGACTCCAGTGGGCGAGCACTACACCAAGTGGCGTGCCATTGATGCTATGAATCAGGGTAAGGTGGCCATCATGTCGTGCGGCACTGGTAACCCCTTCTTCACTACCGACACAGGCAGCACGCTGCGCGGAATCGAGGTGGAGGCCGACGTGATGCTCAAAGGCACCCGCGTCGACGGCATCTACACCGCCGATCCCGAGAAGGATCCTGCGGCAACTAAGTTCGACACCATCACCTATGACGAGATCATTAAGCGCGGTCTCAAAGTCATGGACATGACCGCAACCGTGATGGCCAAGGAGAACAACCTTCCCATTCATGTTTTCAATATGGATGTTAAGGGCAATCTCAAGAAAGTGATTACAGGTGAAAACATAGGCACCGTCGTCACTCCTTGATATAATAAAAGCTAAATAACAGGCGGGATTAGTGTGTGTAGCACTAATCCCGCCTTGTTTTTTATATTAAGTCTTCAGCATTGCAAACCACAGCTTGCGTCCAATAGTGATTCACATCTGTCCACAGCCGAGCGGCATGCTGTCAATTAATAGCGATAATTGTCGTTGCGGTTACTGTTTCGGCGCAGATTCTCATAGTTAGAGTTGCGGCGTGGTGGCTCCTGTTGAGGCCGTGGCTGAACTTGTGGTTGTGGCCTGGGCTGTGGCTTGGGCTGAGCCTGAGGCTTAGGTTGTGGCTTGGGTTGAACCTGAGGCTTAGGTTGTGGCTTGGGCTGTGGCTTTGGAGTCACCTTTGGCTTGTCGGGCTTAGGAGCTGGAGCTGGAGTGGGCGCTGGAGCAGGCTCGGGCTCGGGCTCAGGCTGGACATTGGCGTCATCAGGATTGGGTGTCACAGGTTCTGTGATTTGATTGTTGGGATCTTCACCGGGGTCCATGCCGTTATTGTCTTGCTGATCAACGTTTGCGGGCTCAGCATTATCATCGGGCTCCGAGCTGAAGCTGTTGTTGTCGTCGGCATCGTTGTTGTCGTCGGCATTGCTAACATTCTCGGTTTGAACGTTTTTGTCCTTATCTTTATTTAAGAACCAGTAAGCAGCATATCCCAGTCCACCCAGGAACAAAGCACCAAGAATGATGCCAAGGATGAGTCCTAATGGTGATTTTTTCTTAGGTTCCTCCTCAACTTGATACTGCATGGGTTGTGCAGGAGCAGGAGCTGCTTGATATGTTGGCTTTGGTTGTGCTGGTGCTGGAGCTGGCACGGGTTGAGGCTTGGGTGCCTCGGGAACTGCAGGTGTCTTAGGCACAGCAGGAGTTGGAACTTCAGGCACAGCAGGCTTGGGAACTTCGGGCACAGCTGGTGCTGGCGCAGGAGCGGGAGCTGGCGCAGGAGCAGGAACCTCAGGCACAGCTGGTGCAGGAGGCACAGGCACTGGAGGCACGGGCGCAACCACTGGTTCTGGTTCTGGTTCGGGCTCTGGAACTGGTTCGGGTTCAGGCTCTGGAACTGGTTCGGGCTCTGGAACTGGTTCAGGCTCGGGCTCTGGAATTGGTTCGGGTTCGGGCTCTGGAATTGGTTCAGGTTCGGGTTCTGGAATTGGCTCTGGCTCGGGGACTGGTGGCACAGGTGGTGTCACGGCCTTGGGCTCGGGCGCAGCAGGAGCTTCACCCGGTACGGGAGGCATTCCAGGCACTGGTGGCATCCCTGGTACTGGTGGCACGTTGGGCACTGATGGTGGGGTTACATTTGCGGGAGCTACTTCAATGGCTTGGCCGCAATTCATACAGAATCGTGCGCCTTCGGGCACGATGTTTCCACAATTAGGGCATTTGATAGGTTCCATATAATGATAGTTATTAGATTAATTCACATCGTGATAAAAAAGGTTTTACAGTGAATATGCAAATTTGATAAAAAAAAACCAAATTACCAAGAAATGTGAAAGAAATCTTCAATTAGTTATTTTTTTTTCTTTTTATCGGTCAAAGATGTAATGGTTTGTCAAATAATCATTATATTTGCATATTTAAAATATTTGAACTAATAACACTATAAAATATAATTTATGGACTTGAAGAAAGCATTGTTATCGGGATGCGCGGTAGTAGCTGTGATTACCTTGCAAGCGCAGCCAGTGGTTGTTAACACTGGCGCTGATGGCTACCACTATCGCGGAGTGATGTATAACGACGTGCGAAACTATGTGGGTTCTTCACATCAGCTCTATCACCTCAACAAATATTTGAGCTATAGTGCAAACCAGGAAGTAGAAGCCGAGTACATGATGGCAATCAATGAGTTTGAGCTTGATAATCCTTCTAGCTTGACCATGCTGGAGAAATTTATCGAGAACCATTCCGAGGAACCTCTTGCCGAGCTGGCAAGGGCCAAGGTGGGTGACTACTACTTTTATCATGGCGAGTTTGCACAGGCCCTCTCTAATTATCAGCAGGTGAGAGAAAGAGCGCTTGATGATGACAGCGACGAGGATATTACCTACCGTCGCGCCTACTGCTATCTTATGCTCGAGGACTATGATGAGGCACGTGCACTATATGACAAACTTTCAACCACCAAGCAGTATGGTGACGCATCCACTTTCTTCAGGGGTTATATAGAATATGCCAAAGCCAACTATGGCGAGGCCTATAACTTGTTTAAGAGTGTGAACCGCACAGGAGAGCTGGGTTATCAGTCGCAATACTATATGTGCCAAATCCTCTACAAACAGGGTGACTACTCAAATGCGGCAAAACTTGGCGAGTCGTTGATTGAGGATAATCAAAACGATTATTTCACCGCCGAGATGAACCGCATCGTGGGAGAGAGCTATTATCGCTTGGGTAAATACTCCAAAGCAGCGCCTTTCTTGGAGAGATTTATCGACCTTACCGATGAGGATGTTGATGAGAAACGCAACTCAAACTATATGCTTGGCGTGATAAACTTCGACGCTCGAAACTATAAAAAGGTTATTGACAACATGCTCAACGTTGCTAATGCCGACGATGCTCTAACTCAGAGCTCTCTGCTTTACATAGGTCAGAGCAGGCTCAAGAGTGGCGACTATAACGGTGCCGCAATGGCGTTTGAGCGTGCTGCAGGAATGCGTTGGGACAACAATGTGCGCGAGACGGCTTTCTACAATTATGCCATCAGCCAGAGCAAGGGTGGACGCACTCCTTTCAACAAGTCGATCGACATGTTTGAGCAGTTCCTGAACGAGTATCCACACTCGGCCTACTATAACAATGTGGAGAATTACTTGATTGACGCTTACACCACTACAACCGACTATGACCGCGCCCTCAAGAGCATCGCTAACATCAAGAATCCTAGCGAAAAGGTGCTCAAGGCCAAGCAAACTGTACTTTATCACAAGGGTGTGCAGCAGCTCAAGAACAACAAGCCTGCCGAGGCGGCACGAGTGCTGCAGCAGGCCATTGACGAGGGTAAGAAAGATGACCAGGTGTTCAACGACAGCAAGTTGTGGCTTGCCGAGGCACAATATCAGCTAGGCGACTACAAGAATGCCGCTAAGAATCAGCAGGAGTATGTGCAGGCCGTGTCGGTGGGCGACGTGAATTATGGCTTGGCGCAGTACAACCTTGGTTCGTCGCTTTTCAATCAGCAAGATTATCCTAAGGCAATCGAGGCCTTTACTAAGGCATTGCAAACTAATTCGCTCAGCCGCGACATGGCAGCCGAGGCCTATAACCGCATTGGCGATGCCAAATACTATGCCAAGGACTTTGACGGTGCTGTCGAGAGCTACAATAAGGCAGCTAGCACCAACGTTGACGCATCGGCCGAGTATGCCATCATGCGCAAGGCCATCATAGCCGGCGACAAGAGCGAGTATGGCTCCAAGATTACACAGCTCAACGAGTTGATAAGAAATTATCCTAATTCGGCTAAGGTGCCTGAGGCTATGCTCGAGAAGGGCAATGCCCAGGTCAATGCCGGCTTGCTTGGTGATGCTGTCAACACCTACTCTACACTCATCCGCAATTATCCAACCCATCCCGAGACTAGGGAAGCTATGCTCAAGATGGCTCTCGCTCTCAAGGAGAGCAATAAGGTTAACGAGGCCATTAATTCCTACTGGAACGTTATAGAAAAATTCCCTGCCAGTAACGAGGCCAAGACCGCGGCACAAGACCTTAAGGGTATCTATGCCGACCGCGGAGAGCTCGCCGAGTTCAGCTATCGCCTCAACAACATTGAGGGAGGGCCAAAAATCGATGTCAGAGAAGTTGAGAAAGCTGCGTTTGAGGCTGCCGAGACTTACTACATCGACAACGAGAATATAACAAAACTCGAGAATTACTTGCGCGACTATCCCGATGGAGCCTATGTGAGCGAGGCCATGTATTATATAGGTTACTATTATTATTCAAAGCACGACTACAACAGTGCTTTGCAAGCTCTCGATGATGCTCTTGATGGCAACGAGGATGCTGCGTTTGCTCAGCGCGCAATGGCGCTTAAGGGTGCTTTGCTGCTCGAGCAGGGCAATGGTGAGGAGGCCCTCGATGTTTATAAAACTTGGGCAACCAAGGCCACCAATAACGACAATTATGCTATGGCTCAAATGGGCATTGTGCGCTCGGCGCGTGAGGCTCAAGATTGGGACGAAGTGGTGGAAAGCGCCAACATTCTGCTCGAGGGTGGATACACACTCACCAGCGATGTGGAGCAGGAGATGATGCTGGCAAGAGCTATCGCCAACATGAACATGGGCAACACCTATGAGGCACAAAACGACCTCCATATCCTTGCTCAGAATCCCCAGAGCGAGGCTGGAGCCCAGGCTGCCTATGAAATTGCACGACTGCAGTTTGATAACGAAGACTTCGACAATGCCGAGAAGAGCCTTGACGTGTTGATCTCTAACGCTACCGACCATAGCTACTGGGTGGCCAAGGGATTCATCATGCTGTGCGATATCTACTATGAGCGTGGCAACCAAAAGCAAGCTGTTGAGTACTTGTTGAGCCTCAAGGAGAATTATCCTGGCAATGAGGGAGAGATTTTCAATGAGATAGAGACACGATTGAGCCAGTGGCAAAAGAAGTCGAAATAAAGATACATGAAGTTTTAATCACACTATAAATATTATAATTTACTTCTCGTGACTATGACTAACAATATAAAATATGCATTGATGGCTGTGGCGGTGCTGGTGTCGGCAACTGCTGGAGCGCAGACTGAAAAAGACAAAAAAGACCTCAACAAGGTAATTACTCTTGAGAGGGAATTTGACCCGGTAAAGAAGGAAGTGGTGAAGAAAACTGTGCTTCCCAAGGAGATAAAACAAAGCACCAAGGAGGCTGTGGCACCACAATTCAGCGATTGGACAGCACCTGCCCTGGTTCCTGTTGATATTCCCACGATGTTGCCCTATGGCTACCGCACATTGCACAACTTCTCTAATCAGCGTGGATATCTCGACATTGGAATGGGTACCTGCCTCAACACAATGGTGAATGCCGGTTACCGCATTAAAGAGACCGATACCGAGAAGTTGGGCCTTTGGCTGCAGCACAATAGCACTTGGTTAGGAAAGAACACATCGAAGCTTATCGAACAACCCTCGCAGCGTCAAAAACAGCGTTTCAACGACAACCTGCTGGGAGTGGGATGGAGCAAGGAGTTGAGCAAGGGCACCCTCGGCATTGACGGCCGCCTTCACTTCGACAGCTTTAACTTTTATGGTGGCTTCAGCGATTATCTAAAAAATAATAAGACCGCTTTTGTCGAGGCTCGTGTCGATGGTAAGTGGGAGAGCAAATATAATATCAACGACGAGGATGCTATAGAATATGAGGCAAATGCCACAATCGACTATGCCGGTTACGACAAGTCGCATCTCGAGGGCATTAGTGGCGCCAAGGAATTCTGGCTTAATGCTTCTATCGAAGGTGAGTACAATATCGAGAAGGTTGGCAACGTAGGTTTGCTATTTGGTGTCGACCTGGCTAATTTGCGTCGTCATGATATTTATAACAACTCTGCTATTGATAAGACTTACGGAATACTCACTTTTAACCCCTACTACAAGTATTCTAACGACATCTTCAGCGCAAAGGCAGGTGCTATCATCAATTTCTCATTTAACGAAGGTACTGCAGTGCGCGTTGCTCCCGATGTTGATTTGAATTTCAAGATAACAAAGGGCGTGAGCCTCAGTGTTAGTGCAACTGGCGGCAAGGATATAAACCATCTGGGAGCTATGCATGATGAGTATCGATACAACGACCCGCTGGCCAACTATGGCATCACTACATATGTGCCATTTGACGGAAGGCTTACCGTGAACGTTGGTCCATTTGTAGGTTTTATGGCAAAAGCTTATGTTGGTTATGGTTTCATCAACGGCATGCTTGATGCTGTTGTTCCTGCAGCCAATACTGGAGTCTATAAAGAAGTTCTCGATATTGAGAACCCAACCCCCGACGGCCCTGGCTCGCCCTATTATGACGCCAATCAATATGCAGCGGTCATTAACATGATGACAAAGTGTAAAGGTGCTTATATTGGTCTTGATGCTAGCTACAAATATCGTTCGCTTGCTGAGGCCAAGCTCCAGTTTGTCCACACATTCTCCAGTGATGAGGACTATGTTATCGGCACGCGTTACATGGGTTATCCTCTTGGTGATGATGGACCAACCAGCATTGTTCACTTTGATGTGAATGTGTGGCCCATCAAGCCCCTTATGGTCTCTGCAGGACTTAATTGCCGCATCAACCGTTCGACTTTCACTCGCGAGTGGGTATATCCTGGAGTAGATGAGTTTGGCAACTTGCATGACGGCTATTATCGCATTGGCGCAATCGAAATGAACGACATTATCGACTTGCACGTAGGCGCTCGTTATAGCTTCAGCCACATCTTCTCGGTATGGGCTCAGGCCAACAATTTGCTTTGCAAGCAATGGGACATCATGCCAGGTCAGGGTGCTCAAAAGATTGGAATTGTGGGCGGTATTTCACTGAATTTCTAAATTTTCCATAAAGCAATAATGGCTGTGAGAGAAAATGTCACAGCCATTATTTTTAACCCAACCATGAGAATAATACGTCACGCGACGACCACCGATGTTGACCGCATCATGCACGTGCTTGATGCCGCCAAGCAGGTGATGCGCAGCGCTGGAAACGAGAACCAGTGGATAAATGGTTATCCCAATCCCGAAGCCATTTTGGCCGACATTGAGCATGATGGCGCTATGGTTGTTGAGGATGATGGGGTGGTGGTTGCCTATTTTGCATTCCTGCCGTCGCCTGAACCCACCTATGCCAGCATCTACGAGGGCTCATGGCTCGACGACACGCAGCCCTATCATGTGGTGCATCGCATGGGGGCTGTTCCCACTGCCCGTGGAATTTTTGCCAGCGCTATGGACTATTGTTTTGCCCATGACCCGAATATCCGTGTCGACACACATCGCGACAACAAAATAATGCAGCACCTGTTCTCCAAGCACGGTTTCAAGTACTGCGGCATAATTTACCTCTTGAATGGCGATGAGCGACTCGCCTATCAAAAAATAATGCACAATCCTTAGCGAATTGTGCATTATTTCTAATTAGCGTTGACTAGTCGTGCCACAGGGTGAGTTTGTCGCTCTTGAGGGTGGCCTGAACGTCGATGAGGCGTTGGTTGTGGCTACCGCGGAAGCGTAGTTTTGTGTCGCGCTCATCTATTTTGAACGGACTGTCGACCAAAACGTCAAGCTGGCTCACTACCTCCATTAGTTGTGGCTCTTTTCTCACCTGTTCCCAGGTGTAGCCAGTGTAGCACCACACATTTAGCCCTGTCTCCTGCTTTATGCGCTTGATGAGGTGCGCCAGTGGTTTGGGTTGTGCTAGCGGATCGCCTCCCGAGAAAGTGACAGGAGCTTCGTTATAGGCAATCACCTGCATGAGTTCATCGAGCGAACGTTCCTCACCTCCGCCCATGTTCCACGACTCGGGGTTGTGGCATCCAGGGCAGTGGTGGTTGCAGCCCGCCAAATAAATTGACGTGCGCAAGCCTGGACCATCTACGCTGGTTCCCTCAACTACATGCAATACTCTCAACTTCTCCATGATTGATGGGCGTGACTAGCAATAGCTAAAAGCAACTATGAACTATGAACTGTGAACTGTGAACTCTCAACTACTTGTGCACTACACGGTCGTGGAGCTCGGCAAGCTTGCCGCTGTTCCATCGGTCGGTGGTTCCAACTAGGTAACCAGTGATGCGCTGCAGCTTGTCGATGTTATGTCCGTGGCACTCGGGACACTCATGCAAATCCTCGGTAGCGTCCTCATATCCGCAGTCCAAGCAACGGTTACGGTTGTGGTTCACCGAGCCGTAGCCAATGTTGTACTTGTCCATCAAGTCCACGATGTCCATAATGGCTTGTGGATTGTGGGTGGCATCGCCGTCAATCTCTACATAGAAGATGTGGCCACCTCGAGTAATCTCGTGGTAGGGTGCTTCTACCTCAGCTTTATGCTTGGGGCTGCACTTGTAGTACACAGGCACATGGTTGCTGTTGGTGTAGTAAATCTTGTCGGTGATTCCAGGAATCTCTCCAAAGTCCTTGCGGTCGCGACGTGTGAACTTGCCGCTGAGACCCTCGGCAGGTGTTGCCAGCACGCTGTAGTTGTGTTTGTACTTTTCACAGAACTCGTTAACACGCTCACGCATGTGCGAGACAATCTTCAAGCCCAGTTCCTGGCTCTCCTGGCTCTCGCCGTGGTGCTTGCCGGTGAGGGCGATAAGGCACTCGGCAAGGCCAATGAAGCCAATACCAAGGGTGCCCTGGTTAATGACGCTCTCGATGGTGTCGGTGGGCTTGAGATTCTCGCATCCATTCCACAACTGCGACATTAGCAGTGGGAACTGCTTGGCAAGGGCTGTGCGTTGGAACTGGAAGCGGTCGTCGAGCTGGCGTGCTGTGATGTCGAGCACTCGGTCAAGTTTCTTGAAGAACTCGTCGATGCGCTCCTGCTGGTCCTCGATTTTCATGCACTCAATGGCCAGACGCACGATGTTAATAGTAGAGAATGAGATATTACCGCGGCCAATACTCGTTTTGGGGCCGAAGCGGTTCTCAAACACACGCGTGCGGCAACCCATTGTCGCTACCTCATAGTGGTAACGCTCAGGGTCGTTGATGTCCCATTTCTCGTGGAAATTGTAGGTGGCATCGAGATTCACGAAGTTGGGGAAGAATCGACGTGCAGTAACCTTGCAAGCTAGCTTATAGAGGTCGTAGTTTGGATCCTCGGGCAGATAGCTCACGCCTTTTTTCTTCTTCCAAATTTGGATCGGGAAAATAGCAGTCGAACCGTTTCCAACACCCTCCCATGTTGAATGCAGCAGCTCGCGGATGATGCAGCGGCCCTCGGCGCTGAAATCAGTACCGTAATTGATGGAGCTGAACACTACCTGGTTGCCACCGCGGCTGTGAATGGTGTTCATGTTGTGGATGAATGCCTCCATAGCCTGGTGAACACGGCTTGCAGTGCGATTGATGGCATGTTGGAGCACGCGCTCACGACCCTTGAGCTCGTCAAGTGGACGGATGATGTAGTCGTCAACCTTGGCGTCGTATAAGTCCTTGTAGTCCTCGCCGTTGATGTCCTCAAGAATCTTAACCTCCTCGATGAATGTGCGGCGCACGAAAGGTGCCAGATAGAAGTCGAAGGCTGGAATAGCCTGACCGCCGTGCATCTCGTTTTGTGCAGTCTCCATTGAGATACATGCAATCACGCTGGCAGTCTCGATGCGCTTGGCTGGACGCGACTCGCCATGGCCTGCCCAAAAACCGTTGTTCAATATCTTGTCCAGTGGGTGCTGAACGCAAGTGAGACTCTTGGTGGGGTAGTAGTCCTTGTCGTGGATGTGCAGGTAGTTGGCACGCACGGCCTCGCGTGCCTCCTCGCTGAGCAGGTAGTCGTCAACGAAAGGCTTGGTGGTCTCGCTGGCAAACTTCATCATCATGCCGGCTGGAGAGTCAGCGTTCATGTTGGCGTTCTCGCGGGTGATATCGTTGTTCTTGGTGTTGATGATCTCCAGGAACAGGTCGCGGGTTTTTGCCTTGCGGGCGATGCTGCGTTTGTGGCGATAGTTGATGTAGCACTTTGCAACTTCCTTGCGGGGGCTCTTCATGAGTTCGAGCTCCACCATATCCTGAATGCCTTCCACGCTCATCTGGCTCTTGCCACGAGCTCCAATGTGGTCGGCTATGCGTTGAATGAGTGCCTCGTCGTCTCCGGCTTCGGTTGCGAGCATGGCTTTGCGGATTGCCGCTTTAATTTTTTCTTCGTTGTATCCAACAACTCGTCCATCACGTTTTACTACTGTTTGTATCATAATTCTACTAGGAGGTATATAATAATAGGTATATATTAGTTGGCAAAAGTTTGGTGCAATAAAAAGCCCAATTTCTCGGGCTTTATTCTTTCTCCTTTTATTTGCAGTGCAAAACTACAAAAGGTTGTAGAAATGGCAAAATATTTTTTAGAAAAATTATCAACAAATTTTCATTTTGGAAAACTTTTTGGTAATTGTAAATTTTTAAAATTCTAAAAATCAATAAATTAAAAATATTTTTGGAAAACTTTGTAATAAATATTCCTTGTTAGAAATTTTGATTTTTACAATACTTGTCGCTTTCTTGTAACAAAAAAGTGCGAAGCGCCTGAGCACTTCGCACTTGAAATCTTATTGATTTGTGACGCTACTGCCAGATGCTGGTGTTTAGCGTAGATTCCACCGCTTCCTCGATGTCGTCGGGGAGGTTGCAGAAGAAGTCGATGCCTGTCCTCCTCTCCAGCTCGTCGATGGTTATCATGCAGCTTGGCAAGGTGGTTGAACTGCACGAACTATTGATTTGCTCAGTCCAGTAGGCCATAGCTTGGTATTGACCGTTTTTCAGTCGCAATACTGCCATATACCAGTAGCGTGGAATAGGGAGAGTTCCAGTGATGTTGACTCCATATAGGCTTTGCACTTCTGATTTAGGAATGAGTCCAGATGTTGTGGAACCGTTGAGCGTAACGTCGCCAATTGTTGCACCCTTGCACACATAGAGGGTGTCGCGGAAGCTGTTACTGTAACCCCAGTTCTGCACCTTTGTCTCCATGCGTTGCCACAGGCCGGCGTTGTGAGCCTGATACTGTGGATGGATGTTGCTGGTGACAAAAGTGTGGCTGTTCTGTTCACTACTCGACTGACGGTCCTCGCTGGCGCAGATGTGACCGCGGGCAAACATCGTCATGTTGTTGCCGTCAAGATTGACGACTGAGGTGGTGTACTTTCCGGTGGTGTACTCGCTCGTGTTAACCTGATAAGCGGATGGCACATTACTGTCAACCGAGAATGAGGGTGTTCGTCCCACATTATTGTTTGGCGTGCCTGCGTGCATTGTGAAGCAGGTCCAGTGATTGGCTCGCTGACTCTTGTCAAGCTCAAGCGAGAGCGATACGCCATATTGGGACGTTGCCTTAACCACAACCATGTAGTTGGAGCTTGTAGCGATGTGGGGATATTCAATGCGCCAAGCCTGATTGTAGGTGGCACTCGAAGTTGTGGGTTTGGGACCTGATTCCGGAATATTGAAGGCCGTCTCTTTCCAGTTGGCATTGACATTGTTGTCGGTAACTTCTTCCACGGTGTAAACGGCAGTCATTACAGGACTTGCCACTCCGTTAAGGACAGCGATAGCCTTAATGGTTGTAGTGCCAACTTCGAGTTCCTCGATGGTGAAGGGCGAGTTGCCGTGAGTGTAGTAGTGGCTTGTGGTTGGCGTTGTGCCGTCGAGTGTGAAGTAAATCATACTTCCGTAAGGGCCAGTGATTGTCACCGAACCATTGCCTTGGAACACTGTGCCCGAAGGTGGGTTGAAGGTGGGGCCTGGCACTTCAACGAGTGAATACACCGCTGTTGCCACAGCACTTGACTGACCGTCGACTACGGCAATGGCCTTGAGGGTCATATTGAAGCCTACCATCACATTGATTGAGCCGTAAGCGTTGTCCTGGTAGTTTGTAGTGCTTGGTGTGCTGCCATCGGTAGTGATATATACGCGGCTATTGGCAGGACCTGTTACAGTAACTTCAGTTGGAGTGTTAAACACCGTTCCTGAGAGATGACTGAAGGTTGGCATTGGCACAGTGCTACCACCATTGAGGAGGTAGTTGTAAACCGCAGTGACGTCTGAGCTGGTGATGTTGCCGTCGCCATTAACGTCACAGCTGTTGTAGTAGGTCATTTCGTTGTTGAGCAGGTAATTGTATAATGCAGTGATATCGGCTGCTGTAACTGCTCCGTCACGGTTCACGTCGCATGGGTCGTAGTTGGATTCTTCCATCTCATAGGTAACTGTCATCGAGAACAAGGAGTTGCCGCCAGTGCCGGTGAAGGTGACCTTGCTGGTGGAGCCACTCCAGTAAGTGTTGCCCGAATCGAAGCCAGCGGGAGATGCTGTGAAGCGCTGCTGAGCGTAGAAACCGTCGAAGTCAACACGCTTGATGGTTGCTCCACTGGCAGCTTGAAACGAGAATGTGTTGCCGCTAGTAGTGTAAAATGTGTATTGATTTTGATAGTAGGTGGAGCGGGGAGAGCTGCTGCCAGGGATGAATGTGATATCACCCACGGTGATGTTGTTCTGCAGATAGGTTGGGGTGCTGCTTGTGGGCGTGGGCAGACCCAGTTGTGCGAGTGCCTCGGGCGAGCTGAAGTCGAAGACGGCTGTCTTGGTGACTGCCGATGCCGCCAGCGAAAGGCACGCCAACATTGATAGTAAGTAAATTCGTTTATTCATAGCTTTATGTTTTTGGGATTATTTATGTCAAGTTTAAAAAGTTTTGCAATTTACTATTTTTTCCCATAATGACCAAATTTGGCATCACAAACTTCAACTAATTGCACTTTTCGCATTATGATAATTGCCTTTTTATTGAAAAACTACTTAATATGGCTTTTGTTTAACAGATTTTAATTATCTTTGCATGATTTTTCAATTGAATCTAATAATTTCTACAAAATAATGAAAAAACTAATAACACTATTTTTATTCGCCACCCTGGCCGCAAGCGTCGGCTGGGCAGCAGACATTACAGTCTCAAAAACTATAAACGAGATTGTAAGTGCAAATGGTTATACTGTTTCATCTGGTAGCGATGTTACATGTTACACATCATTCTCATTAGATGAGAATATAACAATCTCAACCACTGGAGGACCAAATTGTGGTTCATTCTGGGGAACTACAACTAAAGATTGGAGATTATATCAAAACAAAAATGGAAATGTGATAGTTTCTGCACCCACAGATTATATTCTTAAATCGGTGACGTTCACATTTAGCGTGTCAAATAATGGAACTCTGTTAAACAATAATGGAGGCGCTTTGACTTCAAATGAGTCAGTCTCCATAACTGGGAATTCTGTTACTTTTACTGTTGGAAACACAGGAACGGCAACTAATGGCCAGGTACGAATTACAGCAATTTCTGTCACCTATTCCTCAGCCTCTTCCGTCACCGTCGAAGCTCCCACACTCACTGATGAGTTTACGTTCTGGCCGGTGATGAACGACCCAGCGAGTGCTGAGGTTACTATCACTCCTGCTGCAGGCAACACGGTGCGCTACACTACCAATGGCAGCACCCCCTCGCGCACTAACGGCACTGAGATTACAGCTGCTACCACTATTACTATCAGTGGAACAACCACTGTTAAAGCAATCTCTTATGTTGGCAACCAAACGAGCTCGGTAGTGAGCAAGACCTATACTCTCGGTCAAACGGTTACAGGCATCAGTGCCTTTAAGAACTTAGCAAGTGGCACTACAGCGAGACTGTATCTGCCTGATGCCAACAACGCTCGCACCCTTTATGTGAATGGCAATGATGCTTTCATCCGTGACAATACGGGCGCAATATGCATCTATAATGTGACGACCAATCCGCCGCTCGAGTACAACCAGCACATAGCGGGTTGGATTATCGGAACTTACACCACTTTTAACGGCATGCCAGAGTTTACCGCCTCATCGGCGACCAACAGTTGCTATCTTGTTATCGCAAAACCCGTGATGGAACACGATGTCGAGCCAGTGGATATTGATGCCGACAGCTACGATAGCCATTATGCCGACTGGGTGACATTCAGTGATTTGGAAGTCACAGCGACAAGCAATAATACTGCAACAGCAACCGACATTAACGGTAACGAGTTCTCAATTTATAACAAATACACCCCCGAAGGTTATCAGCAACCATACGTGGGTGCTATAGTTGATGTCACTGGCATTGCGGCTCCTTACAATAATAGTCAGGAGCTTTTCCCCATCAATCAGAACGATTTCTATCCACTCGTTTATGTGGTAGATGCCCAACGTGGTTTTGTTAGCCCTTCGGCTTCGATTTCTAATGCTCAGGTAAGGCTCAAGCGCAATCTGCCGTCACAAGACTGGAGCCTTCTCACTGTGCCATTTGAGATTGAAGGTTTTGAGGGCGATGTGCTGGAATATACAGGTGTGACACTCGGTCAGGTGGGAGCCTACGAGATGAACGGTGTTACCTATCCCATTCAGGGTGGCGTGATGCACTTCGAGGACTATTATGGCAATCTGCATCCAGGCACTCCCTATCTTGTAAGACCCTACACCTCGCAGCAGGAGATGACTCTGAGTGGTGTTGAGCTGAAAAGTGACCCTGTTGGCTCGGTAACATTTTCTCTTGCCGCTCCACAAAATGCCCCTGGCATCAACTTGATGGCTAATGAGACACCTGCCTATGTGGGCGACTATACACTTGTGGGAACCTATTCACCCAAAACCTTGCCAAAGGATGAGTCAACAGTGAAGCTCATCGATGACAACACCTTGAGCTGGACATCGCTCCTCGACAACACCGAAGTTAACGGCACCGAGGCCTATATCACTATTCCCGAAGGTGCTGGCGTGAAACTTGATCTGGGAGGCAACGAGGTTGTTACGGCAATCAACAACATTCGCCTCGATGGCAACTCTCCACAAGAGACAGTGATTTACAACATCCTGGGAATTAGGCTCGATCGACCGCTCGGTGAGCTGCCGCCAGGTGTGTATATTGTGAACGGTAAAAAGATTGTTAAACGTTAAGCTTTAGGAGGACACGACAATGAAGAAGATATTATTTGTTGCCCTCTTGGGCTTGATGACAATAGCCAACGCAATGGCTGCTATCGACAACACTCCAGTGTCGATGACAATAACTTTGAAAAACGGAAATACCGTGACATATGCTGCTTCCAATATGGACAGCGTGCGCTTCGTGGGTGGAAAATTTGGCGACTCAGGAGCCATTGGTATGAAAATCTACCTCAAGGGCCAAACCTCCAGCGTCGATTACCTTTACTCTCAAATCACCGACGTGATAGAGGACGCCCAGCCAGTAGTTTCCAGCAACATCTTCACACGCGTGACAAGTGCCTCTCAGCTTGTTGCAGGCAAGAGATATATCCTTATTTATGAAGGAACTCCAGCAGTGATGGGAGCAATTGATGGAGGTAATAAATATGGACTCTCTATAACAGGAATCGACAATTTCGCTTATGATAATGGAGTTATACAATTGACTGAAGGTACAGCTGTTAAGATTTTGACCCTAGGTGGCAGTACTGACGCATGGACACTATCATTAGATGGTGCCTTGTTAGGTCATTCAGGTTCTGCTAATACACTGTCAGCAGGTGCAGAACACAATACTTGGAAAATAACGATAAATGAAGATGGTTATAATGCTGTTATTCAAAATGTTACTGATGATGAGTATTATATTCGATACAATAAGAATTCTGGTCAAGAACGTTTTGCTTGCTATAAAAATACGATGCAGCCAATCTTCCTCTATGTCGAGGACGATGGCAGTGCGGCAAGCGTTGTTGCGGCGCCCACGTTCTCGCCTGCTGGTGGCACTTACACCTCGGCGCAGAATGTGACTATCAGCACAACAACGAGCGGAGCTACAATATATTACACCACCGATGGTAGCATCCCAACTGGTCACTCCACAGCTTACTCTACTCCTATACCAGTGAGCAGGAATATGACCATCAAGGCCATCGCAGTCAAGGATGGTGTTTCGAGTGCAGTGGTTACAGCGACCTATAACATCAGCTCTGATGCAAACAACAACGTGAACGCTAACTGGAACATCGAGGGCAGTGGAATTCCACTGTCGAAGGGCGACCCGACATTCACCAACCAGAGTACTGATGACTACGCATGGCGCCTCGAGTACCCGCACATCAACACCGCCAGCGGCAACCAGCGTGTGGTGAAAGCTGTGAGCACCTACGGCATAACCTACTCAGTTGAATGGGACAACAACAAGATTGCCAACCGCTGGACCTGCTACACCATGTGCGCAAAGAACAATGCAACGAATACAACACGACACGATGACTTCAAGGCAGACCCAGTTGTGACAGTCTCAGCTTCCAGCTCTTATACTCAAAGCAGCACATATTCCCGTGGTCACCTGTGCCCAAGTGCCGACCGTCTAGCTTCAATAGATCAAAACAAGCAGACGTTCTTCATGACCAACATGCAACCACAATACCAAAATCATAATGGTGGCGTGTGGGCTACGCTTGAAGGCTATGTAAGGACTAAATGGCAACCTACCAACAACACCGACACCCTCTATGTGGTGAAAGCCGCGACAATCGAAAATGTCACTCTCAACAACACGTCGAGCACTGGTATTATCACCACCACAACCGATGGTGCAGGACACACTCTGGTAGTGCCCAAGTACTTCTACATGGCGTTCTTGTATTACGACAAATCGGCCAATTCCTACAAGGCGTTTGCCCTGTGGACCGAGCATCTGAACGGCAACAATCCTAGTGCAGCCACAGTAATCAGCAACAAGATTTCAATCGACGAGCTGGAGCGGAGGACGGGCATCGACTTCTTCTGCAACCTCCCCGATGACATCGAGGCTACAGTCGAAGCCACGGCAACCTATTGGGACTTCAGCAGCAATTAGTTTTACTAATTCTAATGAGTTATATACAAGGGCGATTCACACATTGTTAGTGAGTCGCCCTTGATTTTTTTTTCAATATTTTTGGCGCAAAATGTGTGTCGTTTCAAGAAAAAGTAGTATTTTTGGAAATTAATTAGTTTTTTGCCGGAATATAAACATAAAACAAATAAATCTATGAAGAAATTATTGTTAGCCGCTCTGATGGCAATGGTTTTGGTACCAGCGATTAATGCACAGAACGACGTGCAGCAAAGCAAGCGTTATAAGATGTATGGCGTGATGTTCTACAACCTTGAGAACTTGTTCGACACCATCAACTCCAATGGCACCTACGACTTGGAGTTCTCGCCCAATGGCGCTCGTCAGTGGGACGGCCGCAAATATTGGTCTAAAATCGATAGAATGGCTTATGCCTTTGCTCAGATGAAGACCGATAACACTCCTTATGGACCAGCTATTATTGGTGTGAGTGAGATTGAGAACGAGACCGTGCTGAAAGACCTAGTTCGTGACCCTCAAATTCGTGACTGGCGTTTGCAGATTGCTCCTTATCACGACAGCCCCGACCGTCGTGGTGTTGATGTTGGAGTGCTATATAACCCACGTTTCTTCCGTGTTCTCAACGTTACTAACCAGCGTTTGAGTGAAATTGATTTTGAAAGAGCTGCTGCTGCAGCCGACCCAGGTCGCAAGGCCGAGTATGAGTGGAACGAGAACTTCAAAACCCGTGACCAGATTTGCGTTGTTGGTCTGCTTGCAGGCGACACCGTGGCAGTGATTGTTAACCACTGGCCATCTCGTTTGGGAGGTCAAGAGGCTTCGAGCCCCAAGCGTGAGGCTGCTGGCTACATGTGCCGTCGCACCATCGACTCTCTTGTCAACGTTCACGGCGACCACATTGGCATCATCTTCATGGGCGACCTTAACGACGACCCAATGGACAAGGCCTGTGCTGAGTCGGTAGGTGGAAAGCGCAACATTGAGGACGTTGTAACTCCTGGTGAAATGTACAATCCATTCTGGAAAATCCTTGCTAGTGGCGTTGGCACACTGGCCTATAAGGGACAATGGAATCTCTTCGACCAAATCATGTGTAGCAGTTTCTTCACTAAGTATCGTGAGGGAAAAGACAAGCCGCAACTCACTTTTGTGAGGGCCGAGGCACTAAACCGCGACTTCCTGAAGACACAGGAGGGCGACCGCAAGGGTTATCCACTGCGTACCTACAGCTCTGGCGTCTTCCTCAACGGTTACAGTGACCACTTCCCAACCGAAATTTTCCTTGTAAAAGAAGTCGAATAATACCGTTTATCGTTTATGGTTTATCGTTTATGGAAGGAAGTGGTAAACCAAAATGTTGAAAAGTTTTGTTTATGGTTTGTTGTTATACGTCAACAGCAAACCATAATACGCAATGCGTTTGGGTGTTTAGATTCAAATTCGTAAAGACGCTTTAATTAATTAGGCATTAAATAAATGGATTTTGCACTCTTTTCATTTGAGCAGTTAGACATGTGGAAATTGTCAATGGATTTTGTTTCCGAAATCTATGAATTGCTTAAAGAGTTCCCCGACGGCGAAAGATATGCATTGACATCACAAATTAGACGAGCCGCCATTTCTGTACCTTCTAATATAGCAGAAGGTACAAGCCGCTTTTCAATAAAAGAGAAATTGCATTTCAATGAAATAGCAATGGGCTCTCTAACTGAGGTTGTTTGCCAGTTGATAATTGCAAATAGAGCTGGTTATGTTGATGACAATACATTGTCGGATTTTAAATCTCAGGCTTTGCGTATCGGAATGATGTTAAGCGGCTATCGTCGGACAATGCTGAACAGAAAGATTAATAATGATAAAGAATAAAGTGTGCCCTCAAAATTTACATTAATGAAATTGATTGCAGGGCCAATAATCTCACAACATACTTCTATAAACGATAAACGACCAACGATAAACGAAATTATGATTTCACAACATACTTCTATAAACGATAAACGACCAACGATAAACGAAAGAAGCGATTTTGAGCTCATGGCCCCTGTGGGATCGTGGGAGTCGCTGGTAGCAGCGCAGCAGGGTGGCGCCGATGCCATTTATTTTGGTATCGAGAACTTGAACATGCGCAGTAAGTCGAGTGTTAACTTCTCGATTGACGATCTTCATTCCATAGCGCAGTGGTGCTCTGAACGTGGCATAAAGACCTACCTCACTGTCAACACTATCATCTATGATGAGGACATCGACTATATGCACCGCATCGTCGACGCTGCACGCGAAGCGCACATAAGCGCCATTATTGCCAGCGACATGGCAACAATTCTCTATGCTCGCAGCATTGGAGTGGAGGTGCACATTTCCACACAAGTTAACGTGAGCAACAGCGAGGCTGTGCAGTACTATGCACAATATGCCGACGTGATGGTGCTCGCGCGTGAGCTCAACCTTGATCAGGTGGCAAAGATTCATGAAACAATTACCGAGAGGGGCATCACAGGCCCTCATGGCGAGCCAGTGCGCCTCGAGATGTTTTGTCACGGAGCATTGTGCATGGCGGTGAGCGGCAAGTGCTATATGAGTCTCCACGAGGCCAATTCGAGCGCCAACCGCGGTGCGTGCCGTCAAATTTGCCGCCGCAGCTATGTGGTCACCGACCGTGACACTGGCGACGAACTCACAATCGACAACAAGTACATCATGTCACCCAAAGACCTCAAAACCATCCATTTCCTTAACAAAATGGTGGATGCTGGCGTGAGGGTGTTCAAGATTGAAGGTAGGGCGAGAGGCCCTGAATATGTGCGCACCGTTGCCAGCTGCTATAACGAGGCTCTCAACGCCATAGTCGATGGCACCTATTGCGACGAGCGCATTGAGCAGTGGAATGAGCGTTTGGCGCGCGTTTTCAACCGTGGGTTCTGGGATGGCTACTATCTAGGGCAGAGGCTTGGTGAATGGACTTCAAAATATGGCTCTAGCGCAACGCATGTCAAAGTCTATGCTGCCAAGGGCATACGCTATTTCTCCAAGATTGGTGTCGCCGAGTTCTTGATGGAGGCAGGCGAACTTCATGTGGGCGACGAGATAATAATCACTGGCCCCACCACTGGTGCATTGCCAATGACAATAGAGGAGATTCGTGTCGACCTCAAGCCTGTTGAGAAAACCGTTAAAGGTGAGCGATTCTCTATCAAGACCGATGAGAAAATTCGCCCCAGCGACAAGCTCTTTTTGTGGAAACCCGTGGAATAATGCGTGGCGTTTTTTTAAGGCGTGTGAATGCGGTTGATGGGTATGAAAACGAGAAAATCAGGGAAAAATATTGCATAAATCATTAATTTTGACGATATTTGTGCGCTTTTTTTATTTAAAATGGAATATTAGTATAATAATTATAATTGATAGGAAATGAAAAAATTATTTTTTGTGGCTTTTGCTCTACTGGCTATGAGCGTGTCGGCGCAAGATGTGAGCAACAAGGCTTTTAACGTTAGGTATGTGGATGAAAACGAGTTGTACAAGCAGTATATTGTAGCTCAACAATATGTGCAGCTTCAGAACAAACTACAAAACGAGTATCAAGAGGCGTTTCAGAAAAAACGCAACCAAATTGAGACGTTCGGAAAGCAGATAGAGACGTTCTATAAGCAAGTCGAGACTAAGTACAAGAACGGACAGTATAAAACTCAAAAGGCTTTTGAGACCGACCAAAAGAAACTTGCTGCCGATCAAAAGAAGCTTGAGCAGATGCAGGAGAACGCACAGAAGGATATGGAAGCAATGAAGAGTAAGATGGACCAGCAGCTCAACAGCGAGCAGATGAAGCTCGCTACTGAGATTGACTTCTTCCTTGCCGACTTTGCTGTAAAGAATGACTACGATGCCATCTTGCGCAAGGAGGCTGCTATGTTCATCAATCCCAAGTGGAATATTACCGACCAGGTGGCCGAGGGTCTCAATGCACGATATAATGCCGACCATGCTCCTGTTGCACCAGGCAAGCCCGAGGTGGATGGCAACGTAGCGCCTGCCACCGAGCAAAAGGATACTCAGACCAATTGATAAATAACTAATTATAACACCAAACACACTACCGATGAAGAAATTCTTTTTTGCAATTATTGCAATTGCGTTGCTTGCAGGCACCGCTTTTGCCGATGATAACATCGAGGAAATACCCTTGAAAAAGGTACCTGACCTGGGTTTGAGAATGGTGAAGTCTTATTTCCCTAGCAACAACGTGGTGAAAGCCGTGAAGAATAAGAGCAAAGACATGAAGAACCGCACTTGCGTCATGCTTGACAATGGTTCAACTATCGATTTTGACAAGGATGGTAACTGGATGATTGTTGACTGCCGCAACTCTAGTGTGCCCATGCGCATGGTGCCTGGTAAAATCCAGATGTACCTCAGTCGTAGTCACCCAGGTGCCGACGTAGTGTATATGGGACGTGAGATTAAGAATGGCGACATAACATTGCTCCTTGATAACGGTACAGAACTGCATTTTACTAACGAACACACTTTAATTCCTTGATATGAGACGAATGTTGTTGGCGATAGCCACCTTAGGACTGATGGGATGCCATGTGGCAATAGCCCAAGAGACTGAAGTGACCGATTCATCGGCTATTGCCGAGCAACAGTTGGTTGAGGGTGTAGTTGATAACGAGATGAGTGCGGAGCCAATCACCACGAGCGTGGTGGTTGAGCCTAGTGTGGCTCTTTCTCCCGATGATGATAAAGTTCAAAAAAACTTGAAACTCTACGAGCCTCCCAAAGCTCCTGACTTCAACTTTATCAAGAGCCGCACCAATCCTGTAGTCAAGCCCTACCGGTTCCTTGATGACCAAACGTGGGTAGGTATCCCGTTATTTGCGGCTGGACTTATTGCCAAGAGCGAGAAAGCCGCCTTCAGGCAGAACTACAACAACCCTAACACAAAGATTCGTCTAATCAAGACCAATTTCCACAACGAGATTGACAACTACACTCAGTATGTGCCGCTGGCTCTGACTATTGGCCTGAAGCTTGGTGGCGTGGAGAGCCGCAGCGACTGGCCCAGATTCTGGGCGTCGTCGGCAGCTTCGGCAGCCATCATGGCTGGACTGGTCAACGGTATTAAGTACACCGCCAGCGAGATGCGCCCCGACGGTTCTACACGCAACTCATGGCCTAGCGGGCACACTGCAACGGCATTCCTCGCAGCTACCATTCTGCACAAGGAGTATGGCCTTACGCGCTCGCCATGGTACTCGGTGGGTGCCTACACTCTTGCCACAGCCACTGGCGTGATGCGCGTCTTGAACAACCGCCACTGGATTAGCGACGTGCTCTCGGGAGCGGGAATCGGTATCCTTTCGGTGGAACTCGGCTATGGATTGATGGACTTGCTGTTCAAGAATCGCGGCTTGCAGCGTGGCGATTTGAGTGTTTATCCCGACTTGCGCAGCAATCCCTCGTTCTTTGCCATCTCGATGGGTATTGGATTGGGAAATAAGAACCTGTATTTGCCTCCATTCGAATTTGACTTGCCAAGTGAATTATTTGGAGATGTGGATCTGAACGGTGATGAAGAGCCATTGCATCTCAAGTTCCGTTCGGCCACAGTTGTAGGTGTCGAAGGCGCTTATTTCTTCAACCCCTATATTGGTGTTGGAGGTAGATTAAGAGTCAAAGCCACACCTATCAATGGTTGGAGCAAGTTTGCCTTGAGCGAGGAAGCCGACATGCAGGAGTTTTTTAATGATCCGTTGTTTGTAAATTCTTCTCAAAATATTGCTCTTACTATCGAGAGCGACCACATCACCGAGTTTGCCGCCGATGCAGGAGTCTATTTCAGCTATCCGTTCTCATCTCGCTTTGCCTTGGGAGCAAAGGCGTTGGTAGGTCGCAGCGTGATGGACGATATTGACATCAACGCAAGTTACACTGGCGAGCAACTCGAGTTTAACGAGGAGAGCATATTTGATGACGATGCACCCATGTTCAAGCCTTCGGGAAAGGAGGTTAACTACACATGGGATTATATCGATGTGTCGGCATCCAACTCGTTTAAATTTGGCACAGGTGTCTCGCTCACCTACGCTCACAAGAACAACTTCTCATGGCGCGTATTCTGCGACTATGATTACTCTCGCAAGACCTTCAAAGCCACCTATCATCCCTTGGGATTGATTGAAGGAGTTTCGCCCGACATGGTCGCTTTCATGAGTTTGATTGGCTGGGACATGACCAAGCCAGCGCTTTCAAGTGTCAAGAAGTCGCTGCATCAGTGGGTGCTGGGTGGTGCACTATGTGTTTCGTTTTAAATAAATTATAAATCAACGATATATGAAAAAAGTTGTTACATTAGTATTCTTAGCCATAGCATTTGTCTCGGGATGGGCTCAGCAAACCAACAGCTACATCCCTTACAAGACATTTGACGGTGAGCACAAGAACGAAATTTCGGGCTATGTGATGGGTGGTAACAATGTTGTTACCGACAAGTTTGGAGGACTTGCGGTTTCTTACACGCGTCACCTCACTCCACGTTGGCATGTGGGCGGCGATGCCCAAATGCAGTTTGGTAAGGAATTGTTTTCAGTTGACGTGCAGGGCGGTTATCGCTTACCATTGAAATATGGTAACATATCTTTCGATGGAAAGATTATGTACAACTGCTACCACAAGTTTGGTTTCCATGAGATGGCCTATAACATCTCGGCAACTTGGGAGAGCGCTTATGTTGATATTCGTCTTGGCGAGACATTGGTTCACTACCACAGTCACGTGTGGGGCTTCGGGTGGGGATATACCGAGACACCACTGCTCACCTTTGGATTTGGTGCCAACATCCGTCACCGCGACAATCCCTGGAACTTGGGACTCTTCTTCCGCAACTACGACGATTTCTACTATGAGAACTGGAACATCAACTGGGGTATCCGTTGGTATGCTAAGATTAAGGAGCGTTGGAATCTCTTTGGAGAGTTCAACATTCGTCCGGCAGGTTCAATGAGCCAGCTGGCTAGTAAATATGAGGGTTCGGTAAAGGTTGGTTTAAAATATAAATGGTAACGACAATGAAAGCAAAATATATTTTTATCGCAGCATTGGCTGCTGTTGCTTTGAGCAACACCTCGTGCGAGAAAGTGAGCCCACAGGGAGTGCTCATGGGCAACACCGCTGTTGAGGACCGTGTGGAGATGTCCTACAGATATTTTCAGGAGAATAATTTGGAGCAGAAGTTCGACTACGATTTGGTCGATTTTACCGAGGACGGATATTCGTTCATCGTTGGAGCCGACAGTCACGTCACCACCGACTTGGGACGCATGAACGAGATGTTCCAGATAGGTCTTGACAACGACGACCTCTTCTTCTGCCATCTGGGCGACATCGCCGACACTAAGCCCCAATATTACATTAATCTTCAAAACTGCATTTCTGATAACAAAGCAAAATATGTAGAGAAGTATTACACTTTTGACGAGGAGACTCATGAGTACTATCGCAAGGGTGCCAAATTCCCTATAGCCACTGAGTACCGTGACATCCAATTCCCATTCTTCCCAGTGGTAGGCAACCACGATCTCACTCATAACGGCTGGGCTCTGTGGAGCAACATCTTTGGCTCTTCGTTCTACACGTTTGACGTATATGTTGGAGATGATGGTAATGGTAAATCAATATATGACCACTTCATTTTCCTCGACACAGCAAGCGGCACGCTTGGAAAATTGCAGGTTGACCTCATTGAGCAAGGAGTGCTTGATGGTAAAGACTATTTCAATTATCGCTACACCTTCGTCTTCAGCCACACCAACATCTTCCTTCCACAGACCATGCAGTTCGCTTCAACCTTCCCACGCGAGGAAGCTTACTTCCTGCTCAAGCAGTTCGACAAGTGGAATGCGTCGATTGTGTTCTGCGGACATGTGCACAAGTGGGATGAGCAAGTCTTCAACGCGGTTTATTTCTTGACTCTTGACTCAATGAGCGAGCGCAACAGTCCCGAACCAGGCGACTATCTCGTGCGCGTTAAAATCAACAAGGATGGAGCCCTCGATATCGAGAAGGTGCACATGA
>CADAZN010000015.1 GCA_902792435.1 uncultured Bacteroidales bacterium | reverse complement strand
TCCCTGATTTCCAAAGCTTGAGTGTCTAACCTAATAGCCTCATTTAAGTTGCCGATAGCTGAATTGTATCTTGCCAAATAATAGAGTGATGCGGCATAGGCAGGATGCTCCTTTCCGAGGACTTTCTCCCTGATTTCCAAAGCTTGTGTGCCTAATCTAATAGCCTCATTTAAGTTGCCGACAGCTGAATTGTATTCTGCCAATCTGCCGAGTGAAATGGCATAGGCAGGATGCTCCTTTCCGAGGACTTTCTCCCTGATTTCCAAAACTTGAGTTCCAAGTCTTATAGCCTCATTGTGGTTGCCGATAGCATTATAATAATCTGCCAAGCAGCTGAGTGATGTGGCATAGTCAGGATGCTCCTTCCCGAGGACTTTCTCCCTGATTCCCAAAGCTTGAGTGTCTAACCTTATAGCCTCATTTAAGTTGCCGCTAGCTGAATTGTATCTTGCCAAATAATAGAGTGATGCGGCATAGGCAGGATGCTCCTTCCCGAGGACTTTCTCCCTGATTTCCAAAGCTTGAGTTTCTAATCTTATAGCCTCATTGTAGTTGCCAATAGCTGAATTGTATCCTGCCAATTTGCTGAGCGATGTGGCATAGTCTGGGTGCTCTATCCCCAGTGCCTTCTTATATATATCCACTGCCTCTGTCAAAATGCGGATGGCTTCTTTATGATTGCCCAAATAAACATATTGCTCGGCTACCTTGTCTAGAGTCGTGGCAAATGTACTATCCTCAGCTGTGTTTTGTTTGTAATTGTCCATCAACTGCTGACCATACTGAATAGCGGCCTCGTGGTCGTTTCTTTCAATGGCTTCATAGAATTTAGTTTCCAATGAATTGTAGTCTTGTCCGCTTAGCATAAAAGCGAAAACGAAGAATACCGCTATTACCAAAAATCGAATATTGAGCAGTTTAGTTTTCATATTATTATGTTTTTCTCCGTTATTATTATTTTTCCTTTCTCGATAGTTGTATTTATATATAGCAAACCGATATGGTCGAAAAAAACACTGAGTTTATCTCATTTAACCTTAGAGAAAGTTGCATTAATAAATAAATCCTTAATCATGTTCCAATTGGGATGTGAGAGATCTTTCCAGTTGGTAATAATGTAATCGGCAACTTGAAACAGCGTTGCAGTAAATAGAATATCGTAGATCACACCGTATACTATATAGGAAATTACACCCGCTATTGATAGAATAGAAACATAACTAACCCATGAACACAAGTAGGCAAAAATAGTAGGATTAATAATAATATTTTTCGTTTCCAGTTTCTTCTTTATCCATTTTGCAATCGTCTTGCCCGAGAAAACTTGATAAGAAACAATAAAAAGAATAAAAAGAAAGACGAAAATCATGACCACAGGCACAATGTGTTGACCGTTCATGGTCCCGATAAATGCATTTGCTGTGATGACCGCCCCCGGTATTTTCCCTTCGGCTGTTGCATGGATATCTGTCATCTCCATAGCACCGATGATAATATATTTGTCCTTCAACCTCGCATCCTCAACCTCAACCAATTCAATTGAGTCACATAACAAATCAGCATTCAGGTTATAATAATTCTTCTCGCCGTCGGCATTATAAGGCGCATCAAAATTTATTGATTGACGTGAGAAAAGTGTGCTGTTGCACAGCCTGCCATTATCAAAGTAAAATATAAATCTCTTTTTAATGTCATGCCCGGTCAACTCTTTATACATGTGAAGAGCCACCGAGGTATCGCCCTCGGCAATTAATTCATATTTCCCAAACCCCTTATTGGTATTTGTGATAGTATAGTCCGAAATGTAAGATTTAGGCATTAATAAATCTTTTGCTGCCAACTTAGCATCCCTGTGACGTGGAATCACCACACGTGGCATTGAAGATATTTTATTAAACAAGGCACTGTCGCTGGGAGAATTAAAACCTTCTTCAAAAAAAACATCAAGGAATACAAATTTATAATCCTTCCTTTGGTCTAAAATATCAAGAAATTTTAAAAGGGATTCACGGTTTGTTATATCAATCTCTCCTTTTGGGAATCCGTCGGAGTCATTTACGGGTATCAGCTCTTTATCATAACTAATATTAACCAGCAGAACGCTATCAGGAACATCTGTTTTTATTTGTTTCCACTCTTTTATTCTTTTGTTTATCTTTGTCACTAATGCACTTTCTCCTGAGATAGAGAAACCAAGATTAGTGACATAGTAACAGAATAAAGTGAATATTATGGCAGTAATGGCTGCCTTAATAATATTGTTCCGTTTTGTTTTGTCTTTCACCTTTGTCATAATAGGATGATATTCTAGCCCTTAAATTCGTCTTTGATATTGTTAGGGGCAATCTTCAGTTCGCAAAGCAATATCTAATGGTATTAAGGTTATTTCATTACTAATCAATAATGCTTCTTCTCCTTCAGGAATTATATACATGTTCAATTTCAACACTCTTGGTTCTCCACAAAATATGTCATTTCGAACAATAGCCGCTGTTTTTGTTTCGTTGAGTGCGGGCCAGTATGTGTTCTCGACATCATTATCAACATAAGTAAGCTTAACCACGTAATCTTCTTCATCGTCTGGGCTAGTGGTAGTGGGTATCTCAACCGAATCTTCAATTATATATTCTCCACCGACTTCCACTTCATCTCCCAAGTCACGTGAAGACAAGTGCACGTAGCTCTTTTGCAAGCCAAGGAGCTTCTCGAAGGAGAAACCTTTTTGCCCTTTTGCCTGCGATGCCGATAATCTGTACATCTTTCCAGCTCCATCTTGGGCAATCAACGCTTGTTTGTCATTTGCCCAATTGATAACATCCTGCTTGTTGAAAGAGTCACCTACTTTAAGCAATTTTCCATTAATATTTACATTAGGTGTATTAATTCGTTTTATTTTCAATTGTTGGCCACTTGCGGTAATAATTGAAAATGCAATAAAGCCAATTAAGAAAGTTATTTTTAGAAAATGCCTCATATCTTATTATAACTTAATGGTTGATGTTGAAAGTTCATTAGTTCACATCTTTGTGTAAAGATGAATGTTATAAGACTGCAAATATAATAAATTTATTTAAAACAGCCGTAATGGTGTAACATTTTTGTGGTAAAAAGAAAATGAGGGTGTGTCATGACACACCCTCATTCAAAATATAGCGTTTTTGTTTTATTATAAACAAAATAACGTTTAGAGTGAACGAAGAAATTATTATTTCAGAGCCTCGTCAACCCTTCACCAGTTTGAAGGGTTGCAACTGTCTTTTTTGCCATGACTCAAAAATATTATTTAATTTCTTTGTGAATAGTATACTTCTTGAGGTAGGGGTTGTACTTCTTCAACTCCAGACGCTCGGTAGTGTTCTTGCGGTTCTTAGTAGTAATGTAGCGTGACATTCCGGGAACACCGCTGCCCTTTTGCTCAGTGCACTCAAGGATTACCTGAATGCGATCGCCTTTTGCTTTCTTTGCCATAACTTAATCCTCGATTTAATAGATTGCTTTAATTTCTTTAAGATGTCCATCCTGAGCAGCCTTCTTCAAAGCAGCGTCAAGACCTATGCGGTTAATAAGACGGAGTCCGCTAGCGCTAACTGTCAAGCGAATCCATTGGTCCTGCTCAACCCAGTAGAACTTACGGTTGAACACGTTCACATTGAACTTGCGTTTTGTTCTTCTTTTAGAGTGCGATACGTTGTTACCAGTGATCGCCTTCTTGCCTGTGATTTGACAAACTTTTGACATAATGTTTTAGTTCAATAATGTTATCAAAAAAAAGTTTTTCTCTCGTCGATTTCAAGCCGCCACTTCGGTGTAAAAAATGTCCGCGTAGCACAATATCCTATCACGACACTAAGATTCACTGGCGATAGTTAAACGTGAGAAGCCATCTATGCTACCCACCAGCAGTTGTTATTTCGTAAAAATATCGTCCTACGCTTTATGGCCACATTTTAAGCATCGTCAAGCAGCCATCGAAGTTTCAACGATCATGTCACAGAACAGGACTAACGGGACTGAACCGCAAGTACCTTGACTCGAAATCGGTCGCAAAGGTAGAAACAATTTTTCAATTGACCAAATTTTTTTGCTTTTTTCCTAATTTTCTGACTGTAAGACGCCCAAAAGAGCCACTATTTAGAGTTAATGTTACAGATTTACGCCCCAAAAAGACGAAAACAATGACCGACTCGAGACAAAAAAAAACTCTGGGTATCAATTTTGCTTTGCGAGCATTGATACCCAGAGTTGCGTAGCTTGACGATTAAGCAATCGTTGCTTTTACTTTTCGGCCTTCTTAGCAGCAGCTTTTTTGGCTGGAGCAGCTTTCTTGGCTGGAGCAGCTTTCTTGGCTGGAGCCTTTTTAGAAGTAGTCTTTTTCGCAGTCTCCGACTTCTTGGTAGCAGTAGCCTTGGCTGTTGTCTTCTTAGCTGGCGCCTTCTTAGCAACTGCTTTTTTGGCAGGGGCTTTCTTAGTCGCAGCCTTCCTGGCTGGAGCTTTAGCCACTTTCTCCTCTTTTTTCTCTTCGGGCTTTGGCATAATCACCTTAGCCTTGGGAAGTGGTTTAATCTCGGGCTTGGGGTCGGTAGCAAATCTGTCCTGAACAATTCTTGGCTCCTCGGGATCATCCAAGTGCTCCTTGATATACTCGCCCATAGCGGCGGCAATTGATGGAGCCTTTGGCGACGTCGTAAGGTCGAGTCTCAGGCCATTGTTCTTGAGCTCCTCGATAGTCTTGCTACCCATAGCACCAATTGCAATATTGCCTTGCTCGAAGTGTGGAAAGCTCTGCATAAGCGATTTCACACCCGATGGAGTGAAGAGGATAACCATGTCGTAGTCAAATTCCTCATCGTTACGAATCACATTGCTAACAGTGCGATACATAACAGCCTTGGTAAACTTGATGCTACCGTCCTCGGGGATATGCAGCTTTTGGTCATGCACATCACTGATGGGATAAAGATAAGTCTCCTTGTTGTGCTTTGCAAGCAATGGAAGCAACGACTCAGCATGTCCAGTCTCGGCATAGAAAATCTTGCGCTTGCGGTAGATGATATACTTTTGCAGATAATGCGCAATAGTCTCACTCACGCAGAAATATTTCATAGTGTCGGGCACACTAAATCTCAACTCCTTACAGAGCCTGAAATAGTGGTCAACAGCGGTGCGAGCTGTAAAAATCACTGCCGTGTGGGTGTTGATGGGAATTCTTGACTGTCGGAATTCTCTAGAAGTTAACCCCTCAATTCTAATGAATGGCCTGAAAACTACTTCAACACCATACTTGCGTTCCAGATCGAAATACGGAGATTTTTCAGATGATGGTTTCGGCTGCGAAACCAAGATTTTCTTAATCTTCACTGTTTCAATGTTTTATATTTATAATATGCTGCATACATAAACTGTACCGGCAAGTGCCAAGAGAGGGGGTACAATTTCGACGGCGCAAAGGTACAAAATAAAATAGATACTAGATGACAAATTATTGAAAAAAATTCTAAAACCTTTCCAAATAAAGACAATTCTAGCCAAAATATATAGGATAATAGAGAGCGTGAGCATCAATTTGATAGTCGTGGGGAACACTAGTGCGAGCACGACAATGGGGAAGAGCAATAGTCCCAACATTGCCTGCGATGCCAAGAAGCCTCCCACCCACAACTCGGTAAGGCGGTCGTCGCTGAAAGTAAAGCCAATGAGCCTGTAGAGAAACAGCTGCAGAGTGATGAACAGTCCAGCCGCCATCACAAGCACAAACACATGCAGGAACACCGAGCGTTGCAATGCCAGTGTGAGCTGTGGATCAATCCAGGCTAACCCATAGAACAACAACAAGCCCTCCATGAGACAAGTGTTGATGATGAGCGCAACGATGATGCGCGTATCGCTCATCGTGTGGTCGGCATAAAGGTCATCCTTGCCCTTGGTGGAGAACATATTGTGCATCAAGTTTGAGATATAGACATTTCCCAGCCTGTAGCTCGTGATAAGGAAGAGACACGAGAGCAGGAACATTATCATTGAGCCGGTGTCGTGCAGCGGTGAGCTATTGTGAGTGCGCGCATTACCAGCGTCACTCACCTCAAGAACCGGCATTTGATTGATGTGCTGGAACGAGGTGTCGTTCCCCTCATGCCGAGGGAAACCACCCAAGTATTGAGCACGGTGCTCCTTTGGTGCCGCCACCACGGTGTCGGTTGTTGCCGTTGCAGCGCTGTCGCCGGCATTCACCAATGTGTCATTATCAAAAACTGCGTTATCGTTAGGCATAAATTACTTTCAATATTTTGATTCAAATGGTTCGGGTTCATGCTCTAGCTCATTGGCAATGATGTCGAGTGCTTCGGCTGGAGTTTTAGCCAAAGCCCAAAGTCGCTGGTGACTCTTTTTCATAAACCCCTGATTTATGGCATGGTCAAACATTGCCACCAGATTGTCGTAGTAACCCAGGGTGTTGAGCAACACGATGGGTTTAGCTGCAAGTTTGAGCTGACGCCAAGTAATAGCTTCTAGTAGCTCCTCCATAGTGCCACAGCCACCTGGAAGCGCTATCACAGCTTGCGACATCTGAGCAAGTGTCTGCTTGCGCTCGTGCATTGTGGGGGTAGCGATGATGCTTGTGAGCCTGTCGTAATGCCATCCGTTGTCGACCATAAACTGTGGAATAACACCAATGGCCACGCCGCCAGCGTCGAGCGCTCCGTCGCTCACTGCCCGCATCAGTCCTTCACTCCCAGCACCATTGAGGCATGCCCATCCACGTTGTGCCATCAGCTGGCCCAACTCATAGGCACTATCCACATAGGCTTGGTCGATATTTCGACTTGAAGCGCCAAAGACACATATGTTACCCTTGTTCTCCACCCCTTAACAAACAACTTGTTACTTATTACTTGCTACTTGCTACTTATTACTTCCTACTTGTTACTTGCTACTTCCTACTTCTTTACTCCTCCTCGTCGTCATTCACGATTTGGAAATCACGGTCGGGATCGTCATATTTCTCGGCCCAATACTCATCGTCCCATTCTTTCTCGTCGACAATCATCTTGCCGCCAGCGTCGGGCATCTCGTCATAGTCGGGATCCTGAGCAGCAAAGATAAAGTCGTCCTCTTCTTGAACGCGGTGTCGCTCGTCGAGGTCGTGCAGTGCCACGCTGTCGGGGATGCGATTATGCTCATCGTTGATAGTGCGCCACAACAGGTCTTTGAGCTCGGTGAGTCCTTGTTGCGCCACGCTCGAGATGAATACCACGGGAACGTCAGATGGAAGTCCCTCTCGCAACATCTCCTTGAGTTCCTCATCAATGAGGTCACACTTAGTGACGGCGAGTACGCGTGGTTTCTCCACCAGGTCGGGATTGAAAGTTGCGAGCTCATTGCTCAGAATCTCATATTCTCGCTTGATGTCGTCGGTATCACTAGGTATCATGAACAGCAACACAGCGTTACGCTCAATGTGACGCAAGAAGCGCAGTCCCAAGCCTTTACCCTCACTGGCACCCTCGATGATACCGGGGATGTCGGCCATCACAAACGACTGCTGACCGCGATAGCTCACGATGCCCAAGTTGGGCTCAAGAGTGGTAAATGGATAGTTAGCAATCTTGGGCTTAGCAGCACTGATTACTGAGAGCAAAGTCGACTTTCCGGCATTGGGGAATCCCACCAAACCAACATCGGCCAACAACTTGAGCTCGAGGATGATGGTCTTCTCCACTCCATCCTCTCCAGGCTGTGCAAAGCGGGGAGTTTGACGCGTGGCGGTCTTGAAATGCACATTTCCCAGTCCGCCTCGTCCACCCTTAAGCAGGCGCACTACTTGGTCATGCTCGGTGACGTCGCACAGGAATTGTCCAGTCTCGGCATCATACACTGCAGTTCCGCAAGGCACCTCGATAGTGCGATCCTCGCCTTTCTTGCCTGTGCACTGATTTTCAGAGCCTGGCGCACCGTCGGTGGCAAAAATGTGTCGCTGATATTTCAAGTGAATCAATGTCCAAAGGTTGCGGTTACCCTTGAGGAAGATGTGTCCTCCCCTACCTCCGTCGCCGCCATCAGGCCCTCCTTTAGGGATATACTTGGCTCGGTGCAGGTGTTTTGAACCTGCTCCGCCATGCCCACTTCGGCACATTATTTTAACGTAATCGATAAAGTTGCTCTCAGCCATAATTGTAACGTGTTTTTATTTTCGGCGTGCAAAGGTACAACAAATTACCGACTTAAAGTCTCCTTTTTTTCTAAAACCTTAAAAAATAGCAAAAAAATGGAACAAAAAGGTTGTCAACTCTTGCTGCCACTCACAACTTTGAGTAACTTTGCACTCTATTAAGAGGCAATCTAGTGCTTTCTTAAATCACTATAGTCTCTTCTTTTTTTATGTCAACGAGCAATTTGCTTTACTGTAAATTATGATAATACTTGGAATTGAGTCGTCATGCGACGACACTAGCGCTGCGGTCATCAAAGACTGCGTTTTGTTGAGCAACGTTATAGCCAGCCAAAAGGTGCATGAGGCTTATGGTGGCGTAGTGCCTGAATTAGCATCAAGGGCTCACCAGCAAAACATTGTGCCTGTGGTGAGCGAGGCAATCAAGCAGGCAGGCATCTCCAAGAGCGACATCGACGCCATCGCTTTCACTCGCGGCCCTGGCCTGCCAGGCTCGTTGCATGTGGGCACGTCGTTCAGCAAGGGTCTCGCATTGGCTCTCAACATCCCCTTAGTTGACGTCAACCACCTGCATGGGCATGTGCTCGCCCATTTCATAAAAGATGACGAGAACACTGTTGTGCCATCGTTCCCATTCCTGTGCCTGTTAATCAGTGGAGGCAATTCACAAATTATCAAAGTGAACTCACCCACCGACATGGAAATAATGGGACAGACAATCGACGACGCAGCCGGCGAAGCTTTCGACAAATGCGCCAAAGTGATGGGACTGCCCTACCCCGGCGGACCTTATATCGACGAACTGGCACAGCAAGGTGACCCCAACCGGTTCAAGTTCTCTAAGCCACACATCGAGGGCTACAACTACAGCTTCAGCGGATTGAAAACCTCGTTCCTCTACACACTGCGCGACAATATCAAGCTCAATCCCAACTTCATCGAGGAGAACAAGGCCGACCTTGCGGCATCGCTTCAAAAGACCATCATCGACACACTCATGGATAAGTTTGACAAAGCCGTCAAGGCCACAGGCATCCGCACAGTTGCAATAAGTGGTGGAGTGAGCGCCAACAGTGGTGTGCGTGCTGCAGTGCAGCAATATTGCGACCGTCGTGGCATCAAGGCTTTCATCCCCAAGCGCTCTTTCACTACCGACAACGCCGCTATGATAGCAGTGGCTGGCCACTTCAAGTTCTTAAATGGCGAGACATGCGACATCACAGCCCCACCTTTCGCACGCGTTGTAATATAAATTAATTTATAATTGCTATACTTATAAATTATTTTTTATATATTTGCAAAAAATAAAAACTCATTAAAAACTATACATTATGAAAAGAATAACAATTTTATTGGTCGTGACTGCTTTACTGGCGGTTCCCGCTGGAGCTTTGTCGGTAAAGAAAAAGTCAATAAAAAGAATTGCCAATCCCACTACTACCAATGTAGCAGCGCCAACCGTGTATCAGCAAGCTGTCAAAGCCTATGAGAACGATGATTTCTCGACTGCCGCACGCCTCATAAACCAGCACCTTGAAAAGAACCCCAACCATGCCGATGGCTGGGCCTACAAAGCTGCTATCTACAGCGAGAATGACAATCCCCACGAGGCGCTCAAAGCAATTGATATGGCTCGGCAATGCCGCATTGATCAGAATAAAACTGAATTTTTAAACTGGATTTATTTCACTCGCTCTACCATCAACCTTCAGCTCAGCGACACAGTGAATGCCATTGAAGACTTGAACATGGCCCTCAGATATGACCCCACCGACGTTGACAGCTACTTCCGTCGTGGCAACCTCTTCAAGCGCATGCGCCGTTTTGACGAAGCTCTCGTCGACTATGGAATGATGGTGCAGTATGACCCAAAAGAGATAGAGGGATATCTGGGCATTGGCACCGTGTCGGGTTCGCTCAAGGATCGCAAAGCTTCTATCAAAGCCTTCAGCAAAGCCATAGAACTTGACCCCAACAATGCTGAGCCTTATGCCCTCAGGGCTGTGGAATATTACAACGACAACAACTTCAAGAATGCCGCCAAGGACATCATCAACTCTCTTGAGCGAGAAAGCGACAACGCTCGCGCTTTGTGGCTCCTTGAATACATCAAGGAAGACATAAAGGAATATGAGGACGTGGCTAAAGAAGTGACTAAAGTTTTCAACGACAAAGCCAAGAAATCGAAAGACCCATCCTGGCTCGATTTATTAAAATAAGAAGTAGTTATCTGAGGGAACAGCCCTCTAAATAGCGATATGCAGGGAAAAGACAGGCTCAATGAGCTCGATAAAGCCCCTATAGGCAAGCTGTTGTTCAAGTACAGCTTGCCTTCGGTGGTTGGTATGGTGGTGATGTCAATTTACAACATCATCGACCGCATGTTCATTGGCCAAGGCGTTGGCCCCGACGCCATTGCCGGACTTGCCATCACCTTCCCTGTAATGAACGTGTCGGCAGCTTTTGGTGTGCTAATTGGCGGTGGAGCTGGAGCCCGCACCTCGATAGTGCTGGGACAAGGCAAGCGTCGCATTGCCGAGGAGATTTTGGGCAACAGCTTGGTAATGACCCTAATACTAGGCACTTTCTATCTCACACTTTTCGCTATCTTTATCGATGAAGTGCTAATCCTCTTTGGTGCTAGCGAAACTTCGCTGCCCTATGCACGCGACTTCATGATGTACATGCTGCCAGGACTGCTCATCAACAACCTCACGTTCTCTTTCAGCAACATCATGCGCGCCACGGGCTATCCCAAGAAGGCCATGTGGGCCAACTTCATTGGCGCAGGCATGAACGTGATTCTGGCACCAATCTTTATCTTCGGGCTCAAATGGGGCATTAAGGGAGCAGCTATCGCAACCGACATCTCGATGTTCATCTCCATGATTTATGTGCAGCATCACTTTTTTAACAAAAAGAGTGAAATTCACTATAAGCCAGGCATCTACAAAGTAAAATGGGACATCTTGGGCCCGATTATTGCCGTTGGTGCAGCGCCATGCATCGTCAACACTGCCGGATGCGTAATTAATGCTGTGCTCAACCACACCGTGTTCAAGCATGGCGGCGACCAGAGTGTGGCGGCGATGGGCATCCTGATGACCATTTCACAGCTTGCCATCATGTTTGTACTCGGCGTGTGCATGGGCATGCAGCCCATTGTGGGATTCAACTATGGCGCCAAGCGATATGACCGACTCAAGCGCACCTACTGGCTCACCGTGGCTGTGGGCACCTCGGTGTGCCTCATCGCCACTCTCTTGAGCGAGTTGGTTCCCGAGTACCTAGCAATGATATTTACCACCGACGAAGGTCTCATAAAGACCACCGCACATGCGTTCCGCATAGCCAACATGGTGTTCTGGGTGGCAGGCTTCCAAATTGTGACAACCAATTTCTTCCAGTCACTGGGCGAAGCAACAAAGTCAATCTTTATGAGTCTGTCGCGACAAGTGATTTGCTTGCTCCCCTTCCTATTCATCCTGCCGCCGTTGCTAAAACTTGATGGTGTGTGGTACTCGTTCCCCGCCAGCGATTTTATCTCGGCACTGATGGGCGTGGTGCTCCTCATCCTTGAAATGCGCAAAATAAATAAGATGGTCGCATCACAACCAACTAGTTAATAATCAATACCAATTAATATGTTAAAGAAAATTAGACGAATTTTAGCGTTGATCTGCTTTGTAGCAGTGACTCTGCTATTTCTTGATTTCACTGGCACCTTGCATCATTGGCTGGGTTGGACAGCCAAGATTCAGTTTATGCCTGCAGTGCTGGCATTGAATGTGGTGATAATTGTCGCGCTTGCGTTGCTCACTCTGGTGTTTGGCCGAATCTATTGCTCGGTGATATGCCCGCTGGGAGTCTTGCAAGACATCATTTCATGGTTTCACGGCAGGCGCAAGAAGAACCGTTTCACCTACTCCAAGGAAGTGAAATGGTTGCGCTATCCAGTGCTGGTGCTTTTTATCGCCCTAGTGCTCGCTGGTGTGGGTTCGATATTCACCTTGCTTGAACCTTATGGGACATTTGGGTTGATAGCGACCAATTTGTTCCAACCCATCTACCAGTGGTGCAATAATGGCATTGCCGCCATCGCCGAGCACTATCACAGTTACGGTATCTACACCGTGGAGGTGTGGGTAAAGAGCATAGCGTCGCTTGCTACTGCTGCCGTACTATTCATTGTCATCGCCGTGCTGGCATGGCGAGGCGGACGCACCTATTGCAACACCGTGTGCCCGGTGGGAACTTTCTTGAGTCTCATCTCGCGATTCTCGTTGCTCAAGGTGCACATCGATGACGACAAGTGCATCAAGTGCGGCATGTGCACTCGCAACTGCAAGTCGTCGTGCATCGACTACAAGAACGGCACCGTTGACCATAGCCGCTGCGTGACCTGTGGCAACTGCATTGACAAGTGCCACAAGGACGCAATCTATTATGGCCGTCCACGCAAAGTGGTTGCCGTTGAAGACACTCCTCAGCAGCAAGAAGGAGTTGACAAGGCCAAGCGTGCATTCCTCATTGGCAGTGGTGTAGCTCTTGCTACTACTGCTATGGCGCAGGCCAAGAAGAAAGTGGACGGAGGCCTCGCTGCCATCGAGGACAAAAAGATGCCCGAGCGCAAGAATCCCATCACTCCTCCTGGTTCGCTTAACGCCCGCAACATGCATCAGCATTGCGTGGCTTGCCAGCTGTGTGTGGCCGAGTGTCCCAACCAGGTGCTTCGCCCTTCTAACGACCTGCTCACTTTCATGCAACCCATCATGAGCTACGAGCGTGGCTACTGCCGCCCCGAGTGCAACCGCTGCTCGCAGGTGTGCCCCGCTGGCGCAATCAAGCCCATCACCCTTGAGCAGAAGTCGTCTACTCAGATTGGTCACGCCGTGTGGACTCACTTCCTGTGCATCCCCACTCGCGACAAGAACGACGACGGCACGCCAGTTTCCTGCGGCAACTGTGCACGCCACTGCCCCACTGGTGCTATCACCATGATTCAGCTCGACGAGAACGACGAGAAATCACCCATGGTGCCAAGCATCAACGAGGCAAAGTGCATTGGCTGCGGTGCCTGCGAGTATGTTTGTCCTTCACGCCCTGTTTCGGCCATCCACGTCGAGGGCCATGAAGATCACCGAACCATTTAATTCCCCTACAGCAATGAATAGCGACAACAAACATAATATGAGCCGCCGCCACTTCCTGAAAGTGGCTGGAGGCACTGCAGTGGCATCGAGCGTTGTGCTGGCCGCTTGCAACAACAACGACTCGGGCAATGCAGCGATTGCTCCCGAGGATGTCCCCAAAGACAAGATGACCTATCGCACTAACCCCAACACTGGCGACCGCGTGTCGCTGCTGGGCTACGGCATGATGCGATTGCCATTAGAAGGAGGTGATCAGGCCGACCCTAACGCAGCTATCGATCAGGAACTGGTCAACAAGGAAATAGACTTCGCTATCGAGCATGGCGTGAACTACTTCGACACATCGCCAGCCTATTGCCAAGGACGCAGCGAGAAAGCCACCGGCATCGCACTGCATCGTCATCCACGCAACAAATATTACATCGCTACCAAGCTCTCTAATTTCGACCCCTCCACAAGGTCACTCGAGGAGAGCCAAAAGATGTTCTATAACTCGCTAAAGGAACTGCAGGTCGACTACATCGACTACATGCTTCTGCACGCAGTAGGAGGCGGCGAAGATGCCATCGAGGAGTTTAACAACCGCTTCATGGACAACGGCTTGCTCGACTGGCTCGTTGAGCAAAAGGAGGCAGGCAAGATTCGCAACTTGGGATTCAGCTACCACGGTGACATCGCCATCTTCGACAACCTGCTGGCATGGCACGACGAGGGCGATTACCACTGGGACTTCGTGCAAATCGAACTTAACTATGTTGACTGGAAGCACGCCAAGGAGATTAATGAAGACAACACCAACGCCGAGTATCTTTATGACGAGCTAAAAAAGCGCGACATCCCTGCAATCATCATGGAGCCGTTGCTGGGTGGACGACTGGCCAACATGCCCAACGATATCGTTGCCGACATGAAACGACGCGACCCCAACAGCAGCATAGCATCATGGGCATTCCGCTACGCAGGCACACCCGAAGGTGTGCTCACTGTGCTAAGCGGCATGACGTGGATGGACCACCTCATGGAGAACATTAAGACCTACTCGCCATTGAAGCCCATCTCTCCCGAGGAGGATGCTTTCCTCAGTAAAATTGCCGACAAAATTGTGGCACTGCATGATATCCCCTGCAACGACTGCAAGTACTGCATGCCTTGTCCCTATGGCATCAACATACCAGCTATTTTCGTGCATTACAATAAGTGCCTCAAGGAGGGCAACCTGGTGCGCGATGAGAAGGATAGCAATTACAAGCGAGCTCGCAAGGCGTTCCTCGTGGGCTACGACTACAGCGTGCCACGCCTGCGTCAGGCCAACCACTGCATCGGTTGCCGCAAGTGCGTGAGTCACTGCCCTCAAGAAATCGACATCCCCAAGGAACTGGAGAAAATCGACCAATTCGTCGAGCAACTCAAGCAAAGCGACCCCAAAGACTAATCAACAACTCTTCTTTTTCAAATACACAAAAAGAGACTTGAGGCATTTACCTCAAGTCTCTCTTTTCTAGTTATATGAAATAGAATTATCTCACAATCTTGGTTACAACTTTGCTGCCGTCGGTGTATTCTTTAACAACGATGTTCACGCCCTGGAACGGACGGTCGCTAACGATACCTGCAACGTTGACATACTTCACGCTCTTAACCTGACCGTTGCCAACATCGACGCTCTCAACCGCAGTGATAATGTTCTCAGGGTCCTTGGGATCGAAGTCAAAAGGATAAACCTTGTAGCTGCCGTCCGAAGTGTAGCTGCCAGGAGTGTGACCTGTCTCGCCATCTCTGAGCGACGAGTTTTTAGGTGCTGGCTCAGGCCTTTGCACAATGGCTTTGAACTTGTAGGCTGCGCCCACAACCAAATCTTCAAACAGACTGTGAGTTTCACCCGTTGTTGGGTCCTCGACATACATGTTGTTGAAATCCCAGTAAACATCAATTATTCCAGGGATATTGGCGGGATTGCCCGATGAAACGTCGGGCAGCTCAAAGGTTTCGCCGTTCCACACTGCATAAGTAATTGAGCACACCTCCTGAATCTTAGGATTCATGAAGAAGTAATGCCTGTCGGCTGTGGTGGTGGTGTGGCCCGTGGCTTGACCATCAAGGTTCTCTTGCAGGAAGTTGGCTGGACAATACAAGTTCAGAGGGTAATCTAAGCGACCATTGGTCTGCAGACTTGTGGTTGACATGTCGAGCACATAATTATACTTGTTGGAATAAACACCTTTAACGGTAAGCTCCTTAATTTTCCAGCCAACATATTCTTTGATAGTGCTGTACAAATCTCCAGTTTGGCTGCGAACACCTCCATTAAAGAACCTCAGGGCAATCCAGTTGCTCTGGTCCCAATCGCCATTGAATCCAGCATTTTCAGTCATGAAGTCCTCGTAGTCGTTGGTGTTGTAGGTAGGATTGATCGAAAGTGCTTGGTCTTTACACCACAGGTAAACATTTCCCCAGTTGTCCTCGGCACATGCCACTGCAACAAGTTCGTCGCTGATGGTATATTCTTGACGCAGAGAGCCACTCTGGCAAAGGTCGGCGAGAGAAATCGGCTTAGCGCGATAGTACAAGCGCACTCTGGTGTGATGGTCATCGAGCGGATAGTTCCAGTTGTGGCAATCGAAGACATCACCAACAGTGTTGTATGATATGTTGGAGTTATCACTCTCAAGATAAACATACCCTGTGTGTCCGCCATTGTAAGCCCAAACAATGCCTTGGGTGTTCTCGATGGCTGGTGCAGGTGGATCTACATCCCAATTAGAGACATGTCCCACTGCATGGTAATAAGTGCCGTCGGCATCATAAAGGTAACCCTCACGCCATGAGCCACTACCTTGCACATACTCAAGTGAGAATATTTTCACATCATCACTGTTGACTGTAGCGGTTTCAAAGGTGGGGTCGAATGTTACATTGCCCGTACTAGGCAGTGCATTGAAGTTCTTGCCAGTAGCATCATAAGCGCCTACCACCTTGTCGAAGTCATCATTGACGATGATATACTCGTACCTGTCAACAAACAGGTCCCTATTATTGGTCACCAGTTTCCAGTCACCCATTGCATAAGTCTCATAAGTGACACTTGCGATTGGGCTCAAAGCGCCATACACCTCGGCCACAGCATAGATGGTGTGAGTGCCGGGACCAGCAACGAAGATTTCGCCCCATCCCCAGCCTTGGTCACAACGTGTGCCTTCGCTTTTCACTGTATAAGGATCGGTAGGCGCTGCACTTGGATCTACCAAACAATAGATAATTGCTCGGTCTTCATATTCGCTCCACACTTCGGCATAGAAGTCCTCGGGCATCAGCTCACCAGGCTCGGGCCAGAACTCGGGTGGATTGGGGTTAATGATTTCACCGCGGGTGTAAATCGACACATTAGGAAGCGTGCTTGTGCTGGCATAGCAAGAGAACAAAGGCGAACCGTTGTTGGGATTGAATCTCAGGTCATTTCTTGTGTTGGTGCCTTGGAACACGATAGAGGCAAGCCCATTGGTGATAGATATTGCGGCCTTGGCATTATCGTTTTTCTGAACACCGGTCCTCAGCCAGTTGTTATTAGAGGAAGCTGCATAGATGTAACCGCCATCGGCCTTGAAGTACCATCCCGAAGCATCGCCTTCGAGCTTGAACACCTGTGTCTCATCGCTCGTGATTGCGACTTGTGAAAAATCGGGACTGATTTCAAGGGATGTTGCGCCACGGTTGTTGTTGTTTTGAGTTGTGCTCATCACCATTGGCGCGTCGGCATCTTGATAGACAATGATGTACTCATTGCCATCAACAAGTTGCGAAGCATCGGTAACGAGGTCCCAGATGCCAGCTGCTGTAGAATGGTGCTTATAAACAATTTCAATATGCACAGGGAATGGCGGCATTCCAAACGAATATCCGTTTTCGCCCTTCTTCACAGTAACAGATGTTGTGCCTCCATTATTGTTGGTGAACGTAGCAGTAATGCCTATAATCCTATAACCTTCTTCAATGTCGGTGATGTTGAATTCCACGGTTTCGCCCACAGTGGCTGAGTAAGGACCATTGTAAGTGCCATGAGGGCTATCTACCGTGATATTATAACCGCCGGCATAGAAATTGGCTATCACCTCGACTGGAGCGTTAGGCATCTCAAACGAGTAAACGCCGTTAACTGGTGCTATCTCGTTTTCAACAACTGTAACCTCATCGTCGACTGTAACATTATATTTGAGTACGACACTGTGCAATGTGTATCCATTCCACGGAGTGATGTCGAGGGTTACAACTTCGCCAGGCAATGCCTGAGTTGCAGTGTTGCCATCAACTTTCGCAACAACAGTACCACCAGGCTTAAAGCCGTCTTGTTCATTGTGTCCATTAGGCACATCGCTAACTGCGGTGCAGGTGATGCCGTGAGGAGCTTCAACAACGAGGCTTGACAATGCACTGTTAACAATGAGGAGATAATCGCCAGCATTCTCCATGATGAAGTCGCCATTGTCAGTCACTGGGATTTCGTCGTTGTAATGCTCTGTTTTAATCAACCATCCACTACCGCCGTGATGGCCACCCCATTCATCGGCAAAGCCGAACTTGCCATTAGCGGCGATTTCCTGTGAGGTGGTCCAGCCGTCATCGGTCGCTGTCATCGGAGTCAATGCCCAACTGTTGTTGTCGCCCTTGTAATAAAGCAGGGCGTCACGGCTCACACTGAGATAGAGATTGTTGTTGTCGGGAGTGATTGTGAAGTTGGTGGGACCTCCAATATTAAGCTTGAAGTTCTTGCCATAGTCACCGCTCTTCAGCTCGATATCAGAGTTGACAGTTCCAGTGATGCCGTAATAATCTCCAGCCTCGCCACCATACCAAGTTTTGTTATTGCCATCGACATGGACAATTTTAAAGAACACACCATCACTGACGTTGGGGAGATTGGCATTGAGAACGTAAGTGCCATTCTCCTCGGTGAACTTGTAGCGGGAATCCTTAACCACCCATGTGGTTCCATCACTTTCCATGTTGAAATTGCCCACAAGATAATAACCGTCGCCTGGATCAACTTGCACCTCTTCATAAGCTAATGGCATGAACCTTGCGTCGTTGTTCCAGTTAGTAACACCATAGATGTTGTAGGTCTTTCCAACGATTGGCGTCTCTACACCAGGGAACATCTCTTGCAGAGAGATGGTCTCGCCGTTGACATTCATACTCAGATATTGGCCCGTTTGCTCAATTAATGCGTTATTGATAACCGCATAGATGAACGGATTATTTTGAGTAACTTGAAGCGGTGTCAGTTCCACAGCATTGAGATTGCCAATGGTTGTTGCTTCTCTCATGTTCTGCAGGTCCGTTAGCTCCACAGCACCATTGTAGGTGATTTTTTTAGCAATGAAACCAGGTGGAATCACGTCTTCGGTAGCGTAGTCGGGCATATTGTCAAAGAGATGCACGCCTCCAGTAGCATCCTGCGCATAGAGATGCTTTCCACTTTCTCCACCCTTGCCGCTAACCACCAAGTTTCCTCTGAACTTGAATACTGTGTTGTCGGCAAGAGCAATAACCTCGGCAGCAGTAGAAACACTTGGCCCAAATGTCGCTGTTTCGGTAACTTCCTCACTTTCATCATTATCTACAACAGTCTTTGCTTTAATTGTTGTTGTAGAGTTGAAAGTGGGAGGATTACTGCTGTCATATTCAGTCCACTCACCATCATTGAGCTTGTAGAGAATTGAGGCACCTTGCTCTGTGGTAGTGATATTAGCAGTCACCTCATCACCCTCAAAATACGGAGCACCCGGTGAAAGAGAAATGGTGGGAGGAGCTAATGAGAGTTCCCAAACAATATCAACTGCTGCAAGATATGCTGCATTGTTTGATGTACATTTAAAACCTATGTACTCATAATCTCCACTAACTGTAATAGTTGTTGAGGTTCCGCTAACTAAGTCTCCTAATGTTGTACCTCTTATGTTTGCATCAGTGCTATACAAGTCATCGGAACTAGTATAAGCAGTATTTTTACCATACACTCTAATAGTGCGACCATTGCCATTTTGAGTGCCCCAAGTAATAGTTATACTTTTCACCTTTCCGCCTGAAGCGGTAGTCACAACACCACTTGGTTTGGTGTTGTTTAGCTGAATCGTGTTGCTCGTTCCTGCACATTTTCCTGCATAAACAGCAGTTGATGTGGCTGTTTTGCCACTAAAACTGGAATAGGAACTTCCCGTAATTCCCGTCGTTTTATACGTCAGCACATCCGTGACAGTTCCGGCCCACGCTGTTATGAAGAACAGCGTGAGCAGTGTTAAAAATGTAATCAATTTTTTCATACGCATCTATATTTTATGGTTATTTTATAATTAGTTTATTTAATGTGACTTAATAGTCATCTATTAAATGTCTAAATCTAAATGCTTCTTTTCATCACTGCAAATTTAAAAAATCTTTTCAAACCACCATAATAAATAGTATATTTTTCGCCAAAAATAATATAAATTCTAATAATAAGAAGAATACATATAACAAATTATCACAACATTACTGTACCTTATCTATCTGAATTAGTAGTACTTTATCATAATATTTTCATTTGTCTTGTCAAAATCGGTGGGAATGATTACTTTTGTAGCGCATTTAAGAATTTATTCTTGTGAATTAATGAACAAGCTAATTAAGTTTTTGAAGGAATGGACGTTGCCGGTGTCGATGACAACTGGCATATTGGTCTATTTCATCTTCTACTTCACGCCAGCGTTGCATGAGGCGGGACAGATGTTCAACAGTTTCTTCGACTTTATCCTGCCATGGATTCTGTTTGTGATTCTTTTTGTCACCTTCTGTCGTGCCGACTTTCACCGCATGCGCCCCTGTTGGTGGCATTTCGTCATCCTGGCATTGCAGCTAGTGCTCGTGATAGTAAGCACGGTGCTCATCATGCACTACGATGCCAAAGGCAACGACCTGATACTGATGGAGTGCATAATTTGCTGTGTGATATGCCCATGCGCTACGGCTGCACCCGTTGTTACAGCCAAACTCGATGGCGACCTCGAGAAGATGACGACCTTCATGCTGCTGAGCAACTTCGTAGCTGCTGTGGCAATCCCCGTAGTGTTCCCGCTTGTTGATGAGAGCATCGACATGCCTTTCTGGAACGCTTTCTTAGCATTGCTCGAGCGCGTGTGCTCGGTTCTTGTGGCCCCCATGGCACTAGCCTACGTGGTCAAGCACCTCACGCCACGCTTACATCGCCTCATCATTAGCAACAAGGACCTATCGTTCTACTTGTGGGGAGTGCTGCTGCTGGTGATTTCGGGTGCAACAATGCGCAACATCATGAACTCAGGCACAACTGTGTGGTTCATTGTGATAGTAGCACTCACCAGCCTCGCCATCACCTTCGTGCAGTTTGCCATAGGCCGTTATGTGGGCCGTTTCTTCCACGCCACCACCGAGATGGGCCAGGCTATGGGCCAAAAGAACACCGCCTTCGCCATCTGGGTATCGAGCGCATGGCTCAACCCCCTCGCAGCTGTGGGGCCAGGCTTCTACATCCTGTGGCAAAATGCCTTCAACAGTCTTGAGATTTGGCATCATGAAAAAATGAAAAAGAAAAATTCTACTAGCAAATGACAGTATCTTTTCAATACTACAGCAACAACGAGCACGGAAGCGACGACTATCGCTTCTCCCATGAAAAAGATGCACAAGAGAAATTCTTGAGCCTGAAGGCTCTAATCGAAGTCCAGTTTCAGGGATGCTCCAATGCAGAAATAATCGATGAACCCGATTTCTACGGAATCATCGACCACAACACTGGCGACTGGGCCAAGGTTATCATTTCAACCTAAGCCCTTGCCATCTCTTTAATAACAAAAAAAACAGGGAAGCGCCTCATCACGAAGCGCTTCCCATCACATTTATATCTATAATCTAGAAAGAGTCATCATCTATACCAATAGTAGGATCTACCATTTTGTGTAACTACTTTCACACAATTGTAGTCAACCTGTGCAATTCTCACTTTCATTGTAGTGATACGTCCGCGAGAATAGCCTCTACCCGAAACAACGAGATATCCACCACTTGCTCTTCCCGACAATTGGAAAGATTGAGCAACGCCATTATAATAACCCTCGCAATAAGATGCTGTAACGCGGCCAGTTCTTGGATTGTAATTAATTGAGAGGTACTCTCCTCCCTGACTTGACACATTCTTATAATATGTGCCGTTCATGCTGCCCGACACCCTTGCATAAGCCGAGGGAGCAGCCACAAAAGCCATGGCAGCAACCATAATCATGGCCAGCAAACCACCAAAAAATCTTTTAGTTTTCATAAGCTATAAACTTTAGTTTTGTTAATGAATAAATATTGATTAGTAATAGTCAACTTTTTATCTAAACCTCATTTCACTGGGAAGTTGAAGAATTTTCGTGGATAAGGCTCATTTCTTAATGTGAAGTGCCACCACTCGTTCTTGATGCTGTTGAAACCATGCTTACGCATCACATGCTGTAGCATCAATCGCATCTTTTTGTTCTCGGCAGTCACTGTGCCAAGGGGGTAATTGCCCACAAAAGATGGGTGCGATGCCGTACCAAAGAAGTCGAAATGTCCGCCCATATCCACTTCCTGACCTGTAGCGAGGTGGCAGATGGTCATGTCGATAGTGCTACCCCGTGAGTGGCCCGACTTGCGGGCGATGTAACCGCCAAAGAGGCTCTTCTTGGTCAACGTGGGATAATACTCGGCCTTCATGCGCTCGTCGCTACTTTGTGACCATCTCACAAAGTGGTCCACTGCCTGCTGAGGGCGATAGGCGTCATAAATCTTGATTACATATCCCTTGCGCCTAAGCTCCTCGGCTGCACCCTTCAACGCCTTTGCCGCCTCAACTGTGAGAATGGCGCGATTGGCCTCATATCCGTCGGCGCGCTCACCCATGAAATTGTTGGTGGTATTATATCGCAAATCCTCGATGATATCGGGAATATAATCCTTAACGTAGACAAATCCCTCGTGTGGAATATTTTTTGGAGTGATGTTGTCATCGGCCACAACCGTAACGCTATCGTTGACGACAGTCTCACCTCTAGTTCTATCCACCTTCACACGCTTTGCCAATTTTCGTTTCGACTTCACCCCTTTAGCCTCGCAACTATTACAGGCTATCAATGATAGGATAGAAAAAACAAAAACTGATAATAATAAGCGTTTCATATGGAGGATATTTTTCAAAACATGATGACTAAAAAACCAATCGCTTTTATATTACGCGGAACAGGCAAACTTCGCCCACATAAATCCTTTTGTAAAGAACGTGCAAATATAATAACAAATCTTAATTATTCAAAATTAAATTAACGCATTTTTTAATTAAAATCTCAACGAAAACAAAAAAGTTAATTATTTTTCCGCAACACGTTTTAAATATGCCTTCCAGTTTCCATATGTCGCTAAAAAACACTACCTTTGCAGTCGAATTTCACGCAGTGTGAAACAACCAAAAGATTTTTGACATTATTATGAGTGAGACATTTGAAATGGTAGCAAAGACCTTCCAGGGTCTTGAAGGTGTGCTTAGTGATGAGCTGGTGGCTCTTGGTGCTCAAAATGTGCAGCAAGGAAGGAGAATGGTGTCGTTCACAGGCGACAAGGAGATTATGTATCGTGCCAACTTCTGTGTTCGCACAGCATTGCGAGTGTTGAAACCCATCTACAAGTTCACATCTACCGATGCCGACGATCTTTACAATCAGGTGAAGAGTTTTGCTTGGGACAGCATCCTCAGCGTCGACACCACGTTCACCATCGACTGCACGGTCTATAGTGACACATTCCGCCATTCAAAGTTTGTGGTCTATCGTGTGAAAGACGCGATTGCCGACTACTTCATGGAGAAATGTGGCAAGCGACCTTCAAGCCGCCTCAACAATGCCGACATTCATTTCAATGTCCACATCAATGGCAACGATGTCACTCTGTCGCTCGACTCCTCGGGCGAGCCTCTCTACAAGCGCGGATGGCGTGTGGCACAGACCGACGCCCCCATCAACGAGGTCTTGGCAGCCGGCATCATCAAGCTGAGCGGCTGGAATGGAGAGAGCAACTTTGTTGACCCCATGTGCGGCTCTGGCACATTCTTGATTGAGGCCGCTTTGATAGCAGCCAACATCAATCCAGGCGTCTACCGCCAGGAATATGCGTTCCAAAAGTGGCCCGACTACGACGCCGACCTCTTTGACAGCATCTACAACGACGACAGTGGCGAACGTGAGTTCAACCACAAGATTTATGGCTATGACATCATGGGCAAGTCTATTGCCATAGCCACTGCCAACGTCAAGAATGCCGGTTTGAGCAAGTATATCGAACTCGAGCGCAAGCCTCTTGAAGAGCAGGAAACGGCTCCCGAGAAGGGCGTGCTCATCACCAACCCACCCTACGGCGAGCGTCTCACCAGCGACGAGCTTCCTAATCTCTACGCCACTCTTGGCGAGAAGCTCAAGAAGGTGTTTGTGGGCTATGACTGCTGGATGATAGTGGGCAAGAACAAGGAACTCATCGACAATCTAGGCCTCAAGGCCTCGCTGCACTACCCGCTGCTCAATGGCGACATCGAATGCGAGCTGCGCGAGTATGTAATCTTCGACGGCAGCTTCGACGACATGCGTCGCAAGGGTGGCACCATCAAGAACACTGAGTTCCGCGCTAGCGACAAGCCATCTTACACTCGACATGACAAGCCCAACGACAAGCGCCGCGAGTTCAAACGCGACGAGCGTCGTGATCGCCGTGACCGAGGCGAACGAAGTGAGCGTGGTGAGCGACGTCATGACAGGCGTCGCGAAGATGGCGACCGAGGTGTTAACCCAATGCGCAAGCCTCAGGACGACGGCAACATGCGCGTTTACCGCTCCGAGCGCGCCTTTGGCGACAAGGATGGCGGTGGACGCGAAGGAAATCGCCGTTCCACTTTCTCGTTCCATGGACCACGACTGGGTGCCGACAAGGAGCGCCCCATCTTCAAGGGACGCCGCAACGGATGGAAACGCCGCGACGCCGAGGCTGGCGACGGCAGCGAGGGCGACAACAATGCATAAATCCTGAATGCATAATGCACAATCCTTGTGCTTCTAAAAAAGCATGGCAAAAAAAGGCAGTTACATAGTAGACTATTTCAACAATCGCGGATTCTTTGGCCTATCGATATTGTTGCTGGTGATATTTTCAGTTATAGCCAGCGGCAACTTCGTGGTGCCTCAGCGTGGTTATGGCACTTTCCATAACCTGGCCACATGGATTTCGAGCAGCGACACATCGTGCTTTGTGGCCGTGGTGTGCAACATGGTGATAGGCATTCTTCTTGTCACGCTCAACATCATGTTCCGCTACATCAAGACCTACAACTGCTTTGTCTTTGCCGCCATTTTTGTGCTCCTACAGGGAATAAATCCTTTCTTGAGCACGCGTTTCTTTGCTGGCACGGCTCTGTGCCTAGTGGTGGTAATGTCGCTGTTCTTCATGTTTGAGCAATATGGCAAGCGCGGCGGAGCCACACAGGGCATATTCTTAGTGATGGCACTGCTGTCGTTCTTTACCATCTACCACTATGTATTCTTCCTGCTAATTCCGTTGTTCCTGCTGGGCTTTGCCTATATGCGTGTACTCGACATTCGTGGAGTCTTCGCCACAATCTTTGGCATCGTCACCCCTTATTGGATAATGCTCGGCACCGGCCTCGAATCGCTATCGGCATTTCAGGCCCCTCACATTTCTCAGGTGTGGGACAGCACCCCTGCTTTTGGTGCTAAAGGCTGGGCCATCACGGTGGCAATATCTACCGTTGCAATCACAGTGCTCCTCACCATCAGCAACCTCAAGACGATGCTCAACTACAGCGTACACGTGCGCGCCTACAACAACTTCTTTGTAGCACTTTCAGTGTTTGTTGTGCTGATGATGGCCATCGACTACAACGATTTCCTCATCTACATGCCGCTGCTCAATATGTGCTTCGCCATCCAGTATGGGCACTGGTATGTAATCATGCCGCATGAAACTCGTCAGCCAGTGACAATATGGCTCCTGGTAGCACTCTTCACCGCATTTATCATAGCAATGGTCATCGCCTGATGAAGATAGTTGCCGATAGCAAAATTCCCTTTCTAAAAGGTCTACTTGAGCCTGTGGCCCAAGAGGTGCTCTATGTGCCGGGCAGCGACATCACCAATGAGGTGCTACGCGACGCACAAGTGCTTCTTACCCGTACCCGCACCCGTTGCGACCGTCATCTGCTACAGGGCACCGCGGTGAAATTCATTGGCACAGCCACCATAGGAACCGACCACATCGACCTCGACTACTGCAGTCACAACAGCATCACCGTGGTCAACGCTCCTGGCTGCAACGCCCCCGCCGTGGCACAGTGGGTGCACAGCACCATCCTGCAATGGCTTGCAGCGCAACCCGCTCCACTCGACCATCCACTCACCCTGGGCATCGTGGGTGTGGGCCATGTGGGAAGCATCGTAGCTCGCTGGGCTCATCAACTCGGTTACCGCGTCCTCCTCAACGATCCACCTTTAGAAGAACAAATAACAAACACCAACTCTGAACTCTTAACTCTAAACTCTAAACTAATAGATCTCTCTACTCTCCACCGCAAATGCGACATCATCACCTTTCACACACCACTCACACGTGATGGTGATTACCCCACATGGCATCTGTGTGATGAGGCTTTCCTCAACAGTTTGCAACGCTGCAGGCTCATCATCAACGCCTCACGTGGGGCCGTGTGCGACAACGAAGCCCTGCTGCGATGGCAAGGCGATATCGCCCTTGACTGTTGGGAAGGCGAGCCAAATATCAATCGCGAGCTCCTCGAGAAAGCTTTCGTCGCTACTCCACACATCGCAGGCTACAGCCTCCAAGGCAAACAGCGCGGCACCTCCATGATTATCGAAGCCCTAAACCGCCATTTCGGCTGGAACATCACCCCTGTACAGGCATCTACACCCCTCAAAGGCGCGGAGAATGTCACCCCACAAACTATAATCGACAGTTACAACCCACTTATCGACACTGCCCACCTTAAATCCGCCCCCACAACCTTCGAATCTCTACGCAACAACTACCCCCTCCGCAACGAGCTTGAAAACTGATTACGGAGAACTGACTACTGAGAACTGATTACTGAAAACTGACTACTGAAAACTCTCTATCAGAATTCCATTTTGTTGACTTCGCGTCGCAAATCGGCAGCTTCTTCCATTCCTGCCTCGTCGTTCTTGGGTTGCGAGAGCTTCATCAGCTGAGTGAGCAGCTTAATCAGGGCATCCTTTTGCTTGATGCCGTCGGCCTTGAGCTTGGGAGTTGGTGCCGACTGATATTCACGATATAAAGTCAGCAGTTTGTTGAAACTAGTTCGGCACTCAACAATCTTTTTGTTGATAACGGGGTTTTCGCTAGTGTGCTGCTCAATCTCCACAATGTCTTCAACGGTGGTCTGCATCTGCTCCATTTGCTCCAGCTGTTGCGGATCATCGGCAGGAGTTGGATTCTTGTTAGGCAGATTGTCGTCGGTGGGAGCTGGTGGCAGTGGGCCCTCGCCAAAACCCTCCACGTGAGCTGGTGGTGGTCCCTCGACGGGATTTACCACACCTGCCATGAGAGTGGTATCGGCTTGGATGAGGCTGTCGAGCAGTGAGTCGCGAGGCACGTCGATGCGTTCCTTCTCGATTTGCTCCACTGGCGTGCCATATTCATATTCCTCGCCGTTGCCGTTGGGCTTAGGCAATTCCTTTTCGTTGCGGCCAATGACATGGTTCACCCAGTTGTGCACTGGGGGAACAAAGCAATACAAGGCAATGAGCACAGCGAGAGTTGCGCCAGCTATTGACCATAATATTTTCTTGTTTTTGTCTGTCATCAGTCCATATCGTAATACTCGTTTCCGAAAAAACGATGCAAAGTTAGTCTTTAAATTTGAAATTTCTCACTAAATGCTGAATTGTTAAGTTTTTTTTATTGTTGGTCTAAAAACTACAAATATTTATAAAAATAAGGATAAAACACTTTGGTGCTGAAAAACAACTATTTTGGAAGTTTTAGGTCTATTGTGTGGTGTTATTTCAGATTTTGTGCTTAAATTTGCAGTTTAGTAACCACACAAATTATGCCTAAAACTGTTGACATATTGCGCCCTCAACTGTTCAAGTTTGGATTGAACTTGAAGCATGTGCTGTGGGGCGGCGATAAAATCTCAACCTTCAAGGGCGTAACGCTCGACAGCCACGACGTGGGCGAGAGCTGGGAAATATCGGGATTGAAAGGCCGCGAAAGCGTGGTCTCTGGAGGCGAGCACGATGGCATGAGCCTGCGACAGCTCATCATGCGATACAAGGGTCAACTTGTGGGCAAGCGAGTGTATCGCAAGCATGGCAATGAGTTCCCACTACTTGTGAAATTTATCGACGCTCACAAAGATCTATCGGTGCAGGTGCATCCCGACGACGCCCTCGCCATGCGACGACACCAGTGCCTGGGCAAGACCGAGATGTGGTATATCATCGATGCAGAACCAGGCGCGTCGCTCCTTGCAGGCATGAGCCGCACCATCACTCCTCGAGAATATCTCAGCCATATGGAGGCAGGCACCCTGCTCGACGTGCTTGCCCGCCATCTCACCCACGAGGGCGACATCTTCTTCTTGCCCTCGGGTCGCATCCACTCGATAGGTGCCGGCAACTTGCTCCTTGAGATTCAGCAGTCAAGCGACATCACCTACCGAGTATACGACTACAACCGCATCGACACCAACGGCAAGCCTCGTGAGCTGCACACCGAGATGGCGCTCGAAGCCATCGACTTCACGGTGAGCAGCGACTGCTTGCGCCACTACCCTAACCACAAGGGCGAGACTTCGCTAATCAACAGCATCTTCTTTGATGTGCACCGCATCATGGTCGATGGCAGCCATCATCTTGAAATGCCTCACGACGCGTTTCTGTGCCTGATGTGCATCGCGGGACACGCGACTATCGACTGTGGCAACGGTCAACTCACCGACATCAAGCAAGGCGAGTCGTTCCTAGCCCCGGCATGCGTACGCAGCCTTGACTTCAAGGGCAATGCCACGATTATCACTGCAACAGTTTGAGTTATGCACAATGGGGCTGCGTCTTGATTGGTACAGAAATAATCGATTATTTGCTTTTCCTATAATATACTTTTATATAACCACAATGAGACGAATCTTTTTATTGATAGCAGCTTTGGTGCTTGTGGCTAGTGCTCAAGCACAGAATGTTGCCTACGAAGCTTTTAAGCAAGACATCCACCGCAGTGCCAACAACTATCAGGCTTATCCCGACCGCAACCTTCCAGCGCTCACCCCAGCACCCGAGGGTTATAAGCCGTTCTTCATGAATCACTATGGGCGGCACGGCAGCCGATGGCTCATCGACCCAAAAGACTATAGCATACCCGTTGACCAGCTCACCAAGGGAGAGCGCAACGGCCGCCTCACCAAGCGCGGTAAGGAGGTACTCGCCGCGTGCCGTGCCATGCTCAAAGCTTCGTCGCAACGCTTTGGCGAGCTAAGCGACATCGGTGCCGAGCAGCACCAGCGCATAGCAAGGCGCATGTTTGAGAACTTCCCCGAGGTGTGGGAAGGTGCGGCAACTGTTGATGCCCGTTCTACAGTGGTGATACGCTGCATCCTCTCAATGCTCAACGAGACCGATATGCTCAAGTCGCTAAACCCCGAGCTTCGCATCATCACCGACGCCAGCGAGCACGACATGTACTACATGAACTACCGCGACACCGCGGCAATTGCGGCGCAAAAGGCGGCACGTCCCGTTGTTCAAGCCTTCAAAGACAAGCTTTTTCCTGAGAAGGAACTCGAGAAAAGGCTTGGCAAAATCACTTCTAGGCTCTTTACTGACAAGAAATTTGTGCGCGACAGCATCGACAGCTTCAATTTTGTGATGCGCCTCTTTGACGTGGTGAGCAACATGCAAAGCCATCACGACTTTGAGAACATCGATCTCTACACCGGGGTGTTCACCGTTGACGATGCAACCGACATCTGGACCTATAACAACGCACGATGGTACATCTACTCGGGCAACACGCCACTTAACAACTACACTGGTGCACAAGCTCATCGACACCTGTTGCGCAACTTTGTAGAGGCTGCCGACGTGGCAATAGCCAGCGGCCACAACAGTGCTACACTAAGGTTTGGCCACGAGAGCGTGGTGCTGCCAATGGTGTGCCTCATGGGCCTGAACGGAATGGACTACAGCACCGACAATCTTGAGACGCTTGCCGAGCACTGGCGTTCCTACGAAGTGTTCCCCATGGCAGCCAACATCCAAATGGTGTACTACCGCAAGTCCGGCAGCGATGACATCCTCGTGAAAGTCCTGCTCAACGAGCACGAAGCCACCCTGCCTATTGACACCGACTGCGCTCCCTATTACCATTGGACAGACGTACGCTCCTTCTTCATCTCACGCCTGAATGGTTAATCATTACAAGCAAGACGAGGCAAGAACTCATAGGCAAAACACACACGCGAGGCACATATAACCAAAGCACCTATAGCACAAAAGAGGCAAGCTCTAAAAGCTCGCCTCTTTCTTGTTTTCCGCAATGGAACACGCCAAAACGAAACCATAGCTGCGTGAGCATCGAAGATGCTAGGCGGGTCGAAGACCCGACTTCATTAGTAAGACCATGCAAGAGGGTCGAAGACCCTCGCAGCTTGGTCCAAGTAGAATCTAATGAAAAAGTGCCCCGTAGGGGAACTTCATAGTCCCCATTGTTGCACAGGTAAGCCATTTTCTCTGCTTTTGCCTCGCTTTTTTTCAAATCCCCACAAGTAAATAACTGATTGTCAAGTAATATTTTTTAAATAAAAACATTGCAAAAAACAGAAGGCACCTATAGCACAAAAGAGGCAAGCTCTAAAAGCTCGCCTCTTTTTTAGGTTTCAGTCGTTGTGACTGTTGCTCTTAATTTGCTCTTATTGGAGCAAGATGTTGTAAACAGCTGTTACGTCACCAGCGGTAACTGAGCCGTCGCCATTCTGGTCAGCATTTACTGCACCAGTCCAGTTGTCATTAAGGATGATGTTGTAGAGCATTGTAACATCGGCTGCGGTAACTGTTCCGTCACCGTTAACATCACCGGGTACTTGCTCGCCACCAACCTTCTCAATGAGGTTAGGATAGAACTGGAGTTGCTGAGTCTCGCCATTAGCGCTCTTATAGAATGCGAGGAAGCCCTCAACATTGTATTCAGCGTCGAAGTCGAAGTCCTCACCAATAGTAACCTCACTGAAGTTCAGACGCATAATCATGTCGCCAGTCTCATCGGCGAGAGTGAAGTTGCGAGTGTCACCCTCAATTGCAGTGATTGTACAATTCTCGATGCGCAGATAGCTGTGAATCAAGTCTTGGCTAATCTCCTCGATAGCGAGAGTCTCAGGCTCTACTGGAGTGCCAGGAGTTGCCTCTCCAAATGTTGCTGCAACAGGAATAATCTCGGTCAAACCATTGTGAATTGTCCAGTTACCAGCGATGTCATTAAGCACGTCACCATTGTTGTAGGTGTTGCTCAGTGAGCCGTAAACAAGCATGAAATCATCATTAACGTCCTTGATGTAGAGTTGCTTGCCACTGTGGTAAACAGCAGTTACTGGTGTAGTGAAAGTTGCGTTCTTGCCACTCTCGAGTGCGAGAAGCTCGGCGATGCTACCAACGGTAGTTGGGTTGTTGTCAACGAACTCAATTGGATACATTTGAATGTTGCCTTGATAGCTGGTAACGATACCGTAGATGTCGTAAGTGGCATCAAGGTCAGGCAATGTGAGGTTGAACTGGTTGTAACCAGCAACTGAGTCGGTGCTGTTGTCAACACGGAAGCCCAGATACTTGCCATTGTGGTAAGTGATTTGAGCGCCCTTGAGAACAACATACTGCCACATCTGGCTGTTGCCAAAGTTTGCTACAGTTACCTCATCGGGCTGTACAGACTGTGTCTCGGTTGCATCTACAAAGCCGAAGAGTGGGAAGTGCATCTCAGCACCATTGTTGTAGGTAGTCTTCAAGCCACCAAAGCCAGCAGGGATAACATCGCCCTGGCTGTACTTACCACTAAGCTCATTGCCATAGATGCAGAGGAAACCAGTAGCATCCTTAACGTAGGTGTTCTGGCCGTTAGCATAAGTAACAACAACTGGGTTGCTGATAGCTGCGTTTGAGTTGTCAGCAAGAGCTGCATAAGCTGCGATGTTGGCAACAGTTGGAGCAGTCTCGATGGTGTAAGTAGCGCTTGCTACAGCACTGCTCACGCCGTCAACAGTAGCGATTGCCTTAACAGTAGTAGTTTGTGAAACGGTGAAAGGAGCGCTGTAAACTGCACTGTTGGTAGTTGGATTGCTGCCATCAAGAGTGTAGTTGATGGTTGCGCCATCTTGAGCGTTGATCTTCACCTCGGTGGGGCCATAGAAGGTACCCTCGGCAGGAGTAAAGTAGGGAGCTGAAACACTTCCGTCAGCAAGTGTGATGACCATCTTCTTGCAACGATACTGAGCGCCCATAGTGAAGGTCACTTCCGAAGCGTTGCCAGTCCAGCCAGAAGATGTAGTAGTACCAACATTTGGTTGGAAGTTTGTTGCATCATAAGAGCCATCGGGAGTAAAGGCAATGCTAGTGATTGGGCTAGCAGCCGAAATCTTAACGGTAGTGCTCTTGTAGAAGCGAATGTGATTGGCAGTCAAGCCCTGAGAAGTTGGGGTGTTAGAGCCAGCTTTGGCATAATAGATGGTAATGCCTTGAGAAGTAGTAGTCTGGTCATCGCCAACTGCTGTCCAAGAGAGGTCAACATTGTTAGTGTTGAGAGTAATCTCACTTGCCCATGCGCCAACTGAGAGCAGAGCCAACATTACGAGAGATAATACTTTCTTCATAAAAAGTTGAGAGTTAAAAAGTTAATAAATACTATGAATTGTTTAGTTAGCGTCGGTTTATATTTACGGCAAAGGTAGTCATTATTTTGAAATAATGAGTAAGAAAAGCCAAAAAAGTTCAAAAATTATTTTTTGTATATTGTTAATCTTGGTTCTTCGAATATCGCCATCCCACCCACAGGTTTCTAGAAAAGATAAGGATTGAGATGCTTTGGCCGAGCATAAGGATTGGATCTAGACGGATTATGCCGTAGACAAGTGTAAGCGATGCACCAATTATGCTGATGAGCCAGAACACTGGCGGCAGGCACGATTCGTGGCGCTTTACCGAGTAGGCAACTTGATAGGCATAGCGCGAGAGGAAAACAAGCTGGGCACATGTGCCATAAATCATCAGCCACAGCGGTATGTCGGGGTTATGGATGAAGCGGTCAACAAGGTGCGGAGCATTCATGGCGGTGGCTATGAGTGCTATAACAGGTACGCAGTAGAGCACAATTCTTATGGGCAGCGGTATGCGACGCCAAGCTCCTTTATAATCGAGGTTTAGGACGTAGACATAAAACGAGAGCATCTGCCCCACGAGGATGACAATGTCCTCACGCAGCCAGCCATAAGTGAGCATGAAGCAGCAACCAGCCAAGCTGAATGCCCAGTAGCCAGTGGGCGAGACCACACGCTTGAGCCGCTCGGTCATAATCCACTGCACCAGCTGCCTAGCACCATAGCACAGCTGCGACATGAGCCCTATGAAGAACGTGAATGTGAACATTTGTGTGCAAAAATAGTGCAAGTTGAGAGCAGAACAAAATAAAAAACGCAGTTTGTTTATTTTTTATGCCGAAACGCCGCCTATTTTATCCAAAAATAGTGCAAGTTGAGAGCAGAACAAAATAAAAAACGCAGATTGTTTATTTTTTTATGCCGAAACGCCGCCTATTTTATCCAAAATTACTAAAAAAACAACTGACACTACTCGTTTTGTGTAATTTTGATTATCTTTGTCACAAAAATAGTTAAGTTTTGAAATCTCTTTAAGACTTGAATATTAGAGGTTAAGGATTAGAAACAAATCAAAAAAATCATTTGGAATCTATTTTTTCACCATTTTTCTGTTGTTTTTTTGAGATTTGTGCGTCTAACCTACAAAAGAGCAATAAAAAGAGAACTAACTTGAATTAAATAACCATTATGAATTTTATCGACGTTAACCAAGCGGTGAAACAGTATGATGGTCACCTTGCACTTGATCATGTTGACTTGCATGTTCCGCAAGGGTGCATCTATGGCTTGCTGGGGCCTAATGGGGCAGGCAAGACCACACTCATTCGCATCATCAACCGCATCACCCGCCCCGACAGTGGCACTGTTATGATTAATGGCCAACCACTGAAAGACAAAGACATTGCCAACATTGGCTACCTGCCCGAGGAGCGAGGCCTGTATAAGAAAATCAAAGTTGCCGATCAAATAGTGTATTTGGCTCGGCTCAAGGGTATGCCCAAACCTTTGGCTATCACCGAGATGGAGAAATGGCTCAAGCGATTTGACCTCACCGAGTGGCGCAACCGCAAGGTGGAAGAGCTCTCGAAAGGTATGCAGCAAAAGGTGCAGTTCATCACCACGGTGATTCATCGCCCTCAGCTGCTCATTTTCGACGAGCCGTTCTCGGGTTTCGACCCAGTGAACGCCGAGCAGCTCAAGCGCGAAATCATCCAGTTGCGCAACGAGGGTTCAACCATCCTGTTCTCGACCCACAACATGGCATCGGTCGAAGAGATATGCGAGAAAATAACTCTTATCAACCATTCACGCGTTGTTCTTGAGGGAAATGTTGCCGACATCAAGCAGCAACACAAGAAGAACCTCTTTGTGGTGAACGTGGCCAATGGCAAAAAAATTGAGACGCACGAGCAGCTCTTTGAAGTGGTGCCCAGTCAAGAGCATGAAGGCTCTCTCATCAAGCTGTGCCCTGGCGCAAATCTGCGCGATACCATCACTTGGCTTAACGAGAATTACACCCTGACTGGCATCACTGAGCAACTGCCAAGCATGAACGAAATCTTCATCGATACAGTGCAGGGTAAGTGTTAAGAGGGAAGAGGAAAGTGGAGAAACTTCTGTACAACTCTTCTGCAAATAGTCAATCTCTTTCTTCCATAAACGATAAACTATAAACGAAAAAACGAACCAATGAATAAACTGAAACTGATAATACAGCATGAATACATGACGATGGTGGGCAAGAAGTCATTCATTATCATGACTTTACTCATCCCGTTCCTCATTCTCATTGTGGGGAGCATTCCTGTGCTGATGGCCTATATCAACAGCAGTGCCGACACCAGCGTCACACGCATCGCAGTAATCGACGAGAGCGGCAACTATGGCAACGCATTTAAAAACTCGCCCAACTACCGCTTTATGATTATGCAAGGCGACAAGGCATTTAATGCCCATGAGTTTTACAAGAATGCCGGTGAGAGCATCGATGCGGTGATTGTTATTCCCGCCGATGTGCTCGACAACCAGCAAGCCACCATCTATAGTGAGAACACAATCGACCAGGGCACTATCAGCATGCTAACCAGGTGCTTAAACGACACTTTAGCGCGAGCCAAGATTGCCTCGTTCAACGATCCCGACTTGGAGTCGAAAATCAAGCAGTCACAGGTGAATGCCGAGGTCAAGAGCATCAAGTGGGATGAGAAAGGCGACGAGCAGGAGCAAAGTGCACAGTTTGCTTCAATTCTAGGTATGGTGCTATCGTTCTTTATCTACACCTTCGTCCTTTCCTATGGCGCTATGATTATGAACAGCGTGGTCGAGGAGAAAACCAATCGCATTGTCGAGGTGATAGTGAGCAGTTGCAAGCCCATGGAGCTGATGATGGGAAAAATCATTGGCGTGGGACTCGTGGGATTGACACAGTTCGCCATTTGGGCAGTGCTGCTGGGCATTGGCTATATCGTGCTCGGCCTGGTAGCTGGCGGAACAATAGCAGCCACCAATCCTGAGGCCATCACAGCTGGTATGAACTTGTCTGGCGGAACCGACATGGCAAGCGGTGCTTTGCATGATATTATGACTGCGCTAGCAAGCATCAACTGGTTGTCGCTCTTGGGTAACTTCGTGCTCTATTTCATTGGCGGCTATCTGCTTTATGCATCGCTATTTGCTGGTTTTGGCTCGGCAGTCGATCAGGCAAGCGACAGTTCGCAGTTCACCCTGCCCATTATTATTATCATGATGGTGGCCCTCTATGCTGGCATCGCTTGCATCGAGAACCCCAGCGGCCCAATGGCGGTGTGGTGCTCGATTATCCCGTTCACCTCACCAGTGGTTATGATGGTGCGCCTGCCCTTCGACGTGCCCTGGTGGCAGCTGCTACTGAGCATCGTGCTGCTCTATGCCACAGCCCTGGGATGCATCTGGATTTCATCGCGCATCTACCGCACTGGCATCCTGCTCTACGGCAAGAAGCGCTCGTTCAAGGAAGTGCTCCGATGGATTAAATAAGATGTCTTAAATAACAAGCATTAAAGGGATTTTCGGGACAAATCGCCCGTCAATCCCTTTAATTTGATGTTTTTTTTGTGATTAATTGATTGAATACCGACATAAATGCCTATATTTGTAGACTATTAACATAAAATCGAAAATTGTTATGAAAAAAATTGTTATTGCATTAATGTGCGTGTTATTGACTGCAGGTGCAGCAATGGCGCAAAAGAAATTTACATTTGGCCCCAAGATTGGAGTTGACCTCACTCACTTCTGGGGTGAAGGCGTAGACCATGGTGTCACCTTTGGTTATCAAGCTGGACTCTTTGCTGAGTATAGGTTTAACGACCTGTTTGCAGTTGCTCCAGAGGTGGTGTTTGCGGCACAAGGTGGAAAGAGTGGCGACAACACTATTCATGTGAATTACATTAATATCCCAGTGATGCTCAAATTCTATGTAGTTCCGGCATTCAGCATTGATTTAGGGCCGCAACTCGGAATTAATGTTTATAGTAAATACACACCCAAAGGTGGAAAAGCTCAAGATATCAACTATGCCAAGGATATTGACTTTGGGGTTGGACTGGGAGCTACCTACAACATCGCCAGTGATGTGTTTGTGCAGGCCCGTTACACTTTGGGCGTAACTAATGCCTTCAAGGTGGGGCACAAGCAAAAGAATGGCAACGCTCAAATCGCCATCGGCTATCGTTTCTAAAACTCAACCTTGTCTTATAACGAAACAACCTGCGCGGCTATCATGAAGCCGCGCAGGTTTCTTTTTCATAATTGCCGATCAATTTGTTCTATTACTATTCACACCTATAACCTATGGAGGTTATTAATTGAATGAACATCATGTAACAAAACAAACATTTCTTTTGTTTTTTATGTAAAAAAACAATATATTTGTAGCACGATTAAACTTTTTCTTGTTGATTTGTAAACAAGCCCTTTTTTATTCACTTGTCAAGAATGGTCAAGGTTGCTATGTAGTTTGCTTGAAGTTATTCAGAATCAATTACTAACATAAAAATATCATTATTATGAAGACAAAATTACTCAAAATCTTTGCTGTCATGCTCTTGGTGCTCACAGCATTGGGCAGCAGGGCACAATCGTTCACTTCAGGTGACTTTGAATATAGGTTCTATGACACAAAACTCTATGTTTACGGTTTGAGCTCAACGGGAGAAAACCAGCCATATCTATATATCCCGTCGGCAGTGTCCTATGGAGGTACCCTCCATCGAGTGGTGGGAATCAATGACTATGCATTTTGGGGCAAGACCAACATTGTATCTGTGAGAATTAACTATGGTGTGGTTTACATTAATCCCAATGCATTTGAAGGATGCACCAGCTTGATTACAGTGAATTTGCCCAGTTCGCTTAAGATGATTATGAACAATGCCTTCAAGGGATGCACGGCTCTAAGGAATGTTTACTATTCCGGTTTCAGTTTTCCTCAGGGAAGTGTCAGTACTAGTGCGTTCCCTAATAACAGCAGCATGAGCTTGTATATCCCTTATCAGTCACTCAAGACTCCTGCTGAGTACAAAGCAAGACCTGAGTACTCAAATTTTACCAATGTTGTTAATTCAGTATATGCCTATGATTTCTCTATGGGTGATGGTGGTTTTTACTGCATCGGTTGGCCCGACAATGATGGCCCGTCGACGGTGCGCAGTGCCACACTTACCGGATTTTATATCAGCTCTACAGCCACGCAATATAAACCTACTAGTGCGACCTATACCTCATACAATCTCAAGTTCTCGATTGACACCATTGGAGCCAATGCCTTCCAAGCTCAAAGCACGCTCACTAGCATCGATTTGACCAACGCGTCCAATCTCAAGTATTTTGACTCTCAAGATAAAAACAAGGGAATCCAATATGTGACAGAGCTGATATTGCCAAAATCCAGCTTTGGTTACAGTGCCCTTTCATTCTTGCATTTTGATTCGCTTGAAGAATTTAAGTTGGCGTCAGGAAGCACAACATTCTCAATCTACGAAGGCTGCTTGTATAACTACAACAAGACCACTTTGATTAAAGTGCCCAATGCAAAAGTGGGAATGATGAGCTATCCCTCCAGCCTGAAAACCGTATGGAACTGGAGTCACTGCAACTGTGAAAAAATCACACACGCCATGTTGCCTTATGGCGTTACCTCAATTAACACTGGTGCCTTTTATAATACCCCTTTGCTGGACTATGTACGCATTCCAAGCTCGGTCACCAGCTTGAGCAACGACCGTGTGTTCCAAGGTACTAAGAGCAACAACTGGATTTACTGTAACATGGACAATCCGCCTACCGTCACGGCAAGCGGCTACTTTGGTAACAACAGCAATATGAACCTGTATATACCCTACAACAAAGAGAGCACCTATGCCAGTGCAGGATGGACTGGCTTTAAAGATGTCAACCCTAATGGCCGTCAGGCTTATGACTATCCAAACAACACCTCCACTTTGTGCTACTCGGTGACTAGCAACAATACTGTGACGGGTGCCGATGGTATAACCTACAGTGGTCGCGCACGACTGGTGTGCAACGGCATCACGAGCAATGATGATGCTCCCTCCACAATAACCATTCCTCCCAGTGTCACGATTAGTGGTAAAGAATACGTTATCAACAAAATTGGCGATGATGCCTTTAATAACCGCACTACTACTAACTTCTCAGTCAAGGGGTGTGTCAATGTCGATACCATAGGTGAATATGCTTTTGATGGTCAGGCAATCACCAGCTATCACTTTACCCACAACTTAAAGAATATTTTGAACCGTGCCTTCTATGGAGCTGGACTCACAGGAACCGTTGCCTTGCCATACGGTTTGGTGAAGTTAGGAAGTCTTGCGTTTGGCAACGGCAAGTATAGCAGAATCATTGTGCCCAGCTCGATTAACTCAATAAATGGATACTTTTGCTATGGCACCTCCACGCTCACAGAGCTAGTGCTAAACCTCAAAAGCAGCTCGTTCTATAATTTTAGTGGTTGGAATTTGACCGATGTGCCCAGCACGTGCCGCATTCTAGTCCCCACTGGGGTGGTCAATCAATATAAGCAGAACATCAATTTTAGTAGTCGCGCCAACTACATCTACGCTGGAGCCTACGATTTTGCCTATTACAACAACTATGGCACCGGCAAGTGGTATATGACCATCCTTAGCACCACGCCTGTCACCTTTAACAACACCACCTACGCTGGCAAGGCGAAATATGTTTACCATCCTAATATTCAGGACGCTACAACTGGAGGCAACTATGGATTTTCAATAAGTGAAGAAGACCGTACCGACCCTAACGATTTGCGAAAATATCTCATCACCGAGATTGGCGACTCGCTGCTCTATGGCAGTAAATATACAGGAGGCTATCTCCCCGCTGGGGTAACACGCATTGGTCAGAGCGCCTTCCGCAATTGCCAATTTGCTGCCAACCCTCTGTTTTTGCCCGAAGGGTTGACTTTCATCGGTCATGACGCCTTCTACGAGAGCAAGATCGGTGGCGAGCTGATAATTCCAACTACTGTGACAACACTCGAGAGTTATTCTTTATGCGCCACGACACTGAACTCTATTTTATTCCCCGACAAACCAATGCCCAACATGGGGCAATCTGTGTGGAGCCAGTTCATTAACTACGGTGTGTATGTGCCCAATCACCGTGCTCCCGAATATCTTGCAAAAGCCAACTCATGGGGCACGAGTTACGGAGACAAACTTGCAGTGTGGATTATGCCTGATGCTCCCACACAGATGTTTAGCTCGGTGGTGCCAGTTGATTTCTCGGGAACTGCGGTGAAAGCCTATTATGCCAGCGCCTACAATAAGAACAACACAGGTAAGGAGTTGACAATGACACAGGTCAGCAAGATACCTGCCAGAACAGGTGTGCTCCTGACTAACTTGCAAGCCAACAGCCGACAAAGATTCGATCGACCCTCGGGAAGTGTTACGGCTCCGTCGACCAACTATTTGGTGGGAACTCCTGATACCTGGGTCGATATTTCCGAAGAGGAAGTGGGTTATGCTTGGTTCTCCGCCACTTCAGGTCCTAACAGCCAGCGCTTTGTTAGACCTACTACGGCTACCAACTCAACCCTTGGCAAAGCTTACCTCAAGCTCACCCCTAGCGAGGCAAGTGGCAAACCCCAGGTTTTCACCAACCTCTTCCCTGGTTCCGGTTCTGGCGGTGGCATTCCTGGCGATGTGAACGGCGACGGACAGGTAACCGCAGCCGACGTGACTGCCCTCTATGACTACTTGCTAAACAACGACAGCAGCCACATCGTCAACGGCGACCAGAATGGTGACGGCAACATTACCGCAGCCGACATCACTGCTGTCTATGATGTGCTACTGAGTAACTAGCGAAATATAACTCCCTATCAACACAAGAAAACCTGCATGACACAACTTGCATGCAGGTTTTTGTTTCCTTCATTTTTCTTTAATCCTTTATTTCCTTCAATTCCTTTCACTCGTTTAAAAAATAATATGTAACTTTGCACGGTTTTTTGAGAAATACACAAAACAACATCACATAAACTAAATCAAGAAATAAAATGATTTATCCTATCATTACAGCCGAAGAGGCTGCCGAGTTTGTCAAGAATGGTGACAACGTGGGAGTATCGGGATTTACCGCTCCTGGCTGCCCCAAGGCAGTAGCACCTTTCATCGCTGCCAAGGCTCGTCGCGAGCATGAGGCAGGACGTGAGTTTAAAATCAACATCTTCAGCGGTGCATCGACTAACGATTTCATCGATGGCGAGCTTACCCGCGCCGAGGCTATCAACTACCGTTCGCCTTACCAGTCGCATCCCGACCTGCGCAAGGCCATAAACAACAACACAATCCACTACAACGACCGTCACTTGAGCGAGCTCTCGCAGGAGTTCCGCTATAACTACTACGGCAAGATGGATGTTGCCATCGTTGAGGCACAGAGCATCAGCGACGATGGCGAGATCGTTCTCGGAACATCGGTAGGTTGCACCCCAACATGGCTCATGTGTGCCGAGAAGGTTATCATCGAGCTCAACGACCAGCTGCCCGAGAGCATCCGCGGCTTGCACGACATCTATATTCCTCTCGATCCTCCTAACCGTCGCGAGATTCCTATCTACACTGCTCACGACCGTGCTGGCTCATCCACTGCTCATGTCGACCCCAAGAAGGTTGTGGGCGTAGTGAAGACTTCGTTCCGACTCGGCAAGGCCGACGCGTTCACTCCTGTTGACGAGACTACCCGCATGATTGGCCACAACGTGGTACAATTCCTCATCAACGAGATGAAGAACAACCGCATTCCCAAGTCGTTCCTGCCACTGCAGAGCGGTGTGGGCAACATTGCTAATGCTGTGCTCGACAGCCTTGAGGAAAGCGATGAGATACCACCATTTGAAGTTTACACCGAGGTGATGCAAGACACCTTCGTGAAACTGTTGCTGCATGGACACTGCAAGTTTGTGAGCACCTGCTCACTCACCCTTGCTCACGACACTATGGACGAGTTCTTTGCCAACATCGACAAGTTGCACGACAAGGTGCTCATGCGTCCTAGCGAAATCTCTAACAACCCCGAGGTTATCCGTCGCCTTGGCGTGCTCTCGATGAACACCGCTATCGAGGCCGACATCTTCGGTAACATCAACTCATCGCACGTGAGTGGCACACGCTTGATGAACGGCATTGGCGGTAGCGGCGACTTCACCCGCAACGCCTATACCAGCATCTTCATGTGCCCATCAATCAAGAAGGACGACTGCATCTCGACCATCGTGCCCATGTGTACTCACATCGACCACACCGTGCACAGCGTCGACATCATCGTTACCGATCAGGGCGTAGCCGACTTGCGCTTCAAGGATCCCGTACAATGCGCCGAGGAGATTATCGAGAAAGCTGCTCACCCCATCTATCGCCCATTGCTGCGCGAGTATCTCAAGGCTTGCAAGATGGGTCACGTGATGCAGAACAACGAGATGGCACTCGCTTTCCATGTAGCACTCGCACGCGAAGGCGACATGCGCAAGGCCAACTTCTCACAAAGCAAATAATCACAACCTCTATAACTTATCGGTGTCCAGCCACATCTAGTGCGGCTGGACACTTTTTTTTCACCACCACGGCCGTTCAACCCACTTTTGCGGCCATAAAGAATAGTCGCTGGTTAAAAGAAGTTAAATACAAGGATGTCGATGCAGTATTTCGGCATCCTTTGCATTTATAGAGCAAAAACAAGGCAATCCATAGCTTTTCAAAATAACAATTAATTAGATTGGTACACTACACACACATATATACGATGGTTATATAATGATTTGTTAAGACTGTATTTCTGTTTAGGTATATTGATTTGATTTAGAATAACTTCATTTACTCTTTTTATTTGCAATAGTATTGAGGCCGAGTTGAATTTGTGGTAAATTCCTCGGTCTCGCCGTTTTTTACAAATAATTGCTTGAACAATCAACAATATAGCATGTGAAATTTGCAAGATGGTGTGTTACATGCTATATTTGCATATGTTTTTTCGAAGAAAAATAAACAAATAAGGGGCTCTTTATTACAAAAAATGTGATTTTTGCGTCGGGTGTAATATTGTGTAATAGATTTCTTGCAGCAATTTGTGGCAATATCTACTTTTGCATCGTCCGGACAGACAACCCGATTGTTGAACGATTCAAAAAATTAAGAAAATGAAAAAATTGATTCTAATGTCTATGATGGCAGTAGTATGCCTAATGACAGCGAGCGCACAGAAGACAATTGTGTCGCAGAGTAAACAGAATGTCTATGATGCGGTAGAACAGATGCCAGAGTTTCCTGGCGGCATGCCAGCCATGATGGAGTTTCTTCAAACCAATATTAAGTATCCCAAAGATGCTATTAAGCAAAATGTGGGAGGCAGGGTTATGGTTATGTTCGTAGTAGAACCCGATGGAAGTCTTTCTAATGTGAGAGTCGCAAGAAAAGTCTTTCCCTCGCTTGATGCCGAAGCAGTTAGAGTTGTGAAGGCAATGCCCAAGTGGAAACCTGGAAAGGAGAAAGGGCGAGCTGTGAGAGTGAACTTCACTATGCCTGTAGTGTTCTCCATAAAGAAATGAGAAATTTATTATGTTTAATAATCCTTATTATCATTGTGGGCTGTTCACATGAGCAGTCCCACAATGAGTTATTAACTAAGGCAGAGCAGATTGTGTTCACTCAGCCCGACTCGGTGGTGAGAATGTTGTCTCCACACTGGAACGATAGTGCAATGAGTGAGGGCGATCGTGCTCTCTTTGGCCTTCTATACACCGAAGCCATTCACCGTAGCGGGCTCTTTCTCGGTGCCGACTCGTTAATAAGTGCAAGCAAGGAGTACTTCGAGAGGCATGGTGACGACAAACATCTGGCCAGAGCATTGCTACATCATGGAATTATTCTGTATCAACAGCAAAAGACCCGCGAGGGAATTCTGGCCATGAAACATGCCGAGCAAATGGCTGATGGATTGAATAATCCCGCTTTTGATTGGTATCTCTTTTCGGTGCTGGGCGACGTGAGCGACAATGTGGGCGACTACACTCTTACATTACGCTATTACAAGCAGGCGTTGAATGCCGCTCATCAGGTTGAGAATAAACAGTGGACTGTCCAAGCGCTTAACAATATTGCTGTTACTTTTGATGTGCTGGGTGAAAAGGATAGCCTGAAATACTATTTAGAACAAGCCAAGCCTTTTGTTGCCAGTACCGAGGGCGATGTGCGTGCCAATTATCTTGTCAATAATGCCAGCTATCTAATAAAGATAGGGAAGAAGGATGAGGCAAAACGTTTCTTGACCGAATCAATGCAGATAACTCCAACCGACCGAGGGGAGAAACTGATGGCCGACATTTATTTGCAGGAAGGTGACACTGCATCGGCTATTATACAATGGTACAGGCTTACGTCCTCGCTCTCGCCCGATGTCGCCATTCAGTCCTATCAGCTGTTAATAGATAATCTTAACAGGCTGGGCGATGCCGTGAATGCGGCAGAGTATAGCCAACGACTCAACGAGGTGTACCGTAGCCTGTACGAGCGCAAAGATGCTGCTGGCATTGTCGACACGATGACACAGTTTGATGAGCAGGTGAAGGAGCGCAGGCAATATAGGACGGTTATTGCCTTGCTTGCAGCCATTATATTCTTAATGCTACTAACGGCATTGTTGGTATTATATAGTCGCCGCCGTATCGACAGACTAAATGCCCGATTTGCCGAGAGCCAGAAGCAATATAACCTTACACGCTCGGAACTTACACAGATGCGGAGACTGAAAGAACGCGAGCAACGCGAGAACTCAATGCAGATGAAGGAAATTATTTCGCGTCTGCATGCGTCGGCCAACAGAGGCCAACCTGCTACTGATGAAGATTCCAATGAGCTGGCGCAACTCTCTTATGCTCAAAACCCTAAATTGCGTGAATTGCTTTCAACACTAAACTCAAAAGAACAGATGGTGTGCTTGCTCACCATCCACAATTTCCTGCCCACCGAGATTGCTACACTGACGATTTCAACGCCTCAGGCTATCACCAACACACGCGTGCGCCTTCTTAAAAAGCTATTTGGAGAGACTGGCGGAGCCAAAGATTTTGATAACGCAATTAAACATGTTCTATAAATCCTGGCGCTACAAGTTTTTTTGGCACATTTAAAATGATTTAGTTGATTTTTCATAAAAAATGCTTACTTTTGTAGGTTATAAATAAAACAACTATTCAATATGCTGAATTTCATCACTTGGACAGCTAGTCCCAACCTCCTCACTAGCCCCGTAACAGTGCGCTGGTATGGACTGATGTTTGCTATAGGATTCCTGATAGGATACGAGATAGTTTACCGCATCTTCAAGCACGAGGGAGCCCCCGAGAAATGGCTCGCCCCTCTGTTTTTCTATGTTGTTTTGGCAACCATTTTGGGAGCGAGACTCGGGCATGTTTTCTTCTATGACTGGGCCTACTACTCTCAGCACCCAGCCGACATCTTCAAGGTGTGGGAAGGCGGCCTTGCCAGCCACGGAGGCACCATTGGCATCATCATCGCCATCTTCATCTTCAGCTGGCACATCACCAAGAAGAGCGTGCTCTGGACCCTCGACCGCCTGTGCATTCCCATCGGTCTGGTGGGAGCACTCATCCGCATCGGCAACTTGATGAACCACGAGATTTATGGCGGTCCCACAAGTCAACCCTGGGGATTCCGTTTCATCGAGAACATCAACGCCTATATGCAGGGAGCCGAGCCAATCTTCACCCAGCCCAGTCACCCCACCCAGATTTACGAGGCAATATGCTACATCCTCGTTTTTGCGCTGTGCATGTGGCTCTACTGGAAGCGCAACGCACAAGAGCGCCCTGGACTCATCCTGGGATGGTTCTTCATTGGAATCTTTGGCACAAGGTTCTTTATCGAGTTCCTCAAGAACGTGCAGGAGCAGTGGGAAATAGGACTACGCGACACCATAGGCCTTGACCAAGGACAGCTGCTCAGCATCCCATTCGTCATCGCAGGAGTGTGGCTCATCGTGCGAGCACTGCGCCGTCCACGACTCGAGCTCGAATATCCCAACGAATTCTCCGACGCCAAAGAAAAAGGCAAGAAATAACTACCATAAACTAAAAACCCATTATGAAGAAAACTATGCTCTCTCTCGTTGCACTATTGTGCGCATTGACTGCCATTGCCGCTGGCAACGAGAATAGCAAAGATGACTCTAAATTAGTCTTCACTACCATAAAGGAAAACCCCATCACATCCATCAAGAACCAGAACCGCAGCGGCACTTGCTGGGACTATGCTACGCTGGGATATTTTGAGGGGGAAATACTCAAGAAAACGGGCAAGACCTATGACCTGTGCGAGATGTTTGTCGCCAACAAGAACTACATGGACCAAGCCATCTACCACGTGCGCATGCACGGATGCAGCCGCTTCTCGGAGGGAGGCAGCGCCGACGATGTGCTATGGGTGCTCTCAAACCATGGCATCTGCCCCGAGGAGTGCATGCCTGCACCAGGCACACTAGTGGGTGACTCACTAGCCAATTTCAACGAGTTCTTCAAGCTGCTCACCCCCTATGTTGAGTCGGTAGCCAAGAGCGATTCCAAAAAGCTCTCGTCGCAATGGAAAGTAGGGCTGCAGGGCATCCTCGATGCCTACTTGGGCAAGTGCCCCGAGCAGTTCACCTACCAAGGCAAGCAATACACCCCCATGAGCTTCGCACAAAGCCTAGGGTTGAATTGGGACGACTATGTGAGCATTACAAGCTTCACCCATCACCCATTCTACTCCTGGTTCACCATCGAGGCACCCTACAAGTGGCGTCCTCGCCTGAGTTACAACGTTCCTCTCGATGAACTCATGGCGATTATCGACAAGGCTCTCGACAATGGCTACAACGTGTGCTGGGGCGGCGACGTGAGCGAGGATGGGTTCACACGCACTGGACTGGGCATTGCCGCCGACATTCAGCATGCCACCGACTTGACCGGCAGCGATGCTGCAAGGTGGCTGAAACTCAGTGCGCAGGAAAAGGCCGAGTCGCTCAAAAAACTTGGCGCTACTACTCCCGAACTTGTCCCAACCCAAGAATTGCGCCAGGAGCGTTTCGACAACTGGGAGTCGACCTACGACCACGTTATGGTAATATATGGCATTGCCCGTGACCAGAATGGCCGTGAATACTACATGGTAAAGAACTCGTGGGGCAAAGCTGGCGACTATGAAGGCACCTGGTACATGTCAAAGGCTTTCATTGCACTCAACACCACCTACGTGTTCCTCAACCGCAATGCCATTCCTGGTAAACTCAATGAGGCCTATTCACGAATTTTAATGAATAAATAATTCGTTTTTTACACATTTTTCTTTAACTTTGCAAATGTTACTATAAGCAATAAAAAGAATGGAAAAAGATAACACCGCACAAGGAACTTCACAGCCCAACAACGAGAAACCGCTATACATCATCACTGGTGCCACTGGCGCTATGGGCAAAGTAATTGCCAAACGCCTCGCTTTGCAAGGAAAATCGCTGATTCTCGCTTGCCGAGACTTTGAAAAAGGCGTGAAACTTGCTGGCGAGCTCAAGGAGAAAACTCAAAACGACGACATCACTCCTATGCACCTCGACCTCACCTCGTTTGCTAGGGTCAAGGCTTTTGTTGCCGAGTTGTCCGACTTGAAACGCCCGGTAGCGGCTCTTATCAACAACGCCGCTGTGCTCACACGTCGCCGCAAGACTTCGGCCGACGGATATGAGTTAACCATCCAGGTCAACTTCCTGAGCACCGTGCTGCTATCAATGCTCATTGTGCCCATGTTCCATGACAAAGGCGGTCGCATCGTGATGACTACCTCGCTCATGCGCAACCTCACTTCTCTCCCCTACGAGTTTCCCGCTGTCAACAACTTTGTGCCACTCACCACTTTTGCACAAAGCAAGCTGGCTCTCACCCTCTTCTCAATCTACATGTCGACCACGCTGCGCACGCGCCACGTGACCGTCAACTGCGCCGACCCTGGCATCATCAACGCCAGCATGCTCACCCTGAGCCACTGGCTCGACATGGTGCGCGACCGTGTTGGTCAAACTCTCATCCACAACCCCGAGGACGGCGCAATAGCTGCGATGAGAGCACTCGAGTCGAGCGACACAGGCTTCATCTTCAAGGGACTTGATAGGCAAGTGAAAACTAGCAGCCTGCTCAAGAACCGTGAGGTTTTCATCAAGCTGTGCAACGACACCATGCGCATCATCAAGAAAGAAATGCCCGACTAATTAATGCACTTTAAAGCGTTATTTATAACTCTTTTGTAAGAGGTTTTTATGACTACCATCCATGGCATCAAGAACCTGCTCTTTGACCAGGGCGGTGTAATTGTGGACATTGAGCGTGACCGTTGCCTCGATGAGTTGAGGCTGTTGGGAATGGAGAATCCCGAGCGGCTCATCGGCCTTTACAAGCAGGAAGGGCCGTTCTTCGCACTTGAGAATGGCGACATCACCATCAACGAGTTTCACGACGCACTGCGGCCACTCATGCCCCCCGGAATCACCGACGAGCAGATGGATCACGCCTTCAGCTCATTCATCGTGGGCATTCCTCTTCACAGGCTCCAAGCCTTGCGAGAGCTTCGCAAGCGCTATCGCACCTATATCCTGTCCAACACCAACCCGCTCATGTTTGAGGGGGTCATAGCCCGTGCATTTGCACAGGAAGGGCTCGATGTGAACGCCTATTTCGACGGCGTCACCGTGTCCTACATCGCTCGCAGCAACAAGCCCGACCGCAAGATTTTCGACTATGCAGTCTCAACCATGGGCATCAAGCCCGAGGAGACACTGTTCTTTGACGACGGCCAGGAGAATCTCGACGCTGCAGCCAAATTGGGCTTCAAGACCGCGCTCGTTGAGCCAGGCCAGGAATTTATCGACATTATCAACCAACTCGAGAGGCAATGAAAACACTCAGGGCAAGCGATCACATATCGGCCAACGACGAGCAGCGCTTGACTGCTACCATAGGCATGTTCGACGGCATGCACCTGGGCCACCTCACACTCATCAACGCTCTCAAGCAAGAGGCCAAGGTCCGAGGCAACAAGAGTGCCATCATCACCTTTGCACGACACCCGCAGCGCGTTGTCAACCCCACGGGCTTCCCCAAGGCTCTGATGACACTCGACAAGAAAATCGAGGCCATCAGCGAAACCAACCCCGACTATCTCATACTGCTCGACTTCAACGAGCAGCTTGCCAATTTGAGCTCACGCGAGTTCATGGCAAAGCTTCACGACCAGTTCAACGTCAACAGCCTGGTCATGGGCTACAACCACCGTTTCGGCCATGACCACAACGCCTCGTTCCCAAAATATGTGGAGCAGGGCAAGCTCGTTGGAGTCGAGGTGCTCAAGGCCCCAGAATATCTGGGCGAGTATGCCCCTGTGAGCTCCTCCATCGTGCGACAGCTCATCGCTGGCGGACGCGTCGAGGACGCCATGAACTGCATGGGCCGTCCCTTTGAGCTTGCTGGCAAGGTAATTCATGGGTTCCACAACGGCCGTGGAATTGGCTTCCCAACGGCCAACATTGGAGAATTGGACCCATCGCTCATCCTGCCTCACAATGGTGCCTATGCCGTCATGGTGCAAGTCAACGGCACTTGGCACAAGGGCATGGTGAACATTGGCAAGAGGCCAACCCTCGACAATGGCGAGAACATCTCTATCGAGGTCAACATCTTTGATTTCGACGACGACATCTACGGCAAGCCCATCACGCTCCACTTTGTGCGATTCCTCAGGCTGGAGTTCAAGCTGGGTAGCATCGAGCAGCTGCGTGAGCAACTCACTCACGACAAGCAGCTCTCTCAACAAATTCTTGACAAATACATTTCAAACAAATCATAAATTGAATAATCATGGAAATTATCAACCTTTGTGAGAACAATTCTCTAGTGAGCCAGTTCATGAGCGAGATTCGCGACAAGGAAATTCAGCAGGATCGACTCAGGTTCCGCGCCAACGTACACCGCTTGGGACAAATCATGGCCTACGAAATCTCGAAACGCCTCGACTACAAGACCATCGACACCGTCACTCCACTTGCGGTGGCCAAGACCAATGTCATTGCCGACCAACTGGTGCTGGCAACAATCTTGCGTGCCGGACTGCCACTGCACGAGGGATTCCTCACCTTCTACGACAAGGCCGAGAACGGATTTGTGAGCGCCTATCGCAAATATGACGCCCATGACCCCAACAAGTTTGACGTGAAAATCGAGTACCTCGCTTGCCCAGCCATCAACGACAAGGTGCTGTGCATCGTCGACCCAATGCTCGCTACAGGACTCTCGATGGCTCTCGCCTACAAGGCTCTCCTGAGCCGTGGCACCCCCAAGCATGTGCACATGGCGTCTATCATCGCCACCGATCAGGCCATCGACTTTGTCGAGAAGAACATTCCTAACGAGAACCTCACCATCTGGGCGTGCGACATCGACCATGAGCTCAACGAGCACAGCTACATCGTGCCTGGGCTGGGCGACGCCGGCGACCTCGTCTATGGCGAGAAACTCTAATCACCAAGCCACTTTTTTCCACTATTCAATTACTCAATTCCAACCTATAATGAAAACATTAGAATTCAAAATGAACTCGCTCGACGATCTCGAGGGAGCTGCCTATAAGTTTATGACCGAGATGGGCGACTACACTGTCTTCGCCTTCTATGGCGAGATGGGAGCCGGAAAGACCACTTTCATCAACGAGCTGTGCCATCTGCTGGGAGTGGAGACCGACATCACCAGCTCTCCTTCCTTTGCCATCATCAATGAGTATCGCAGCGACACCACTGCCGAGCTAATCTACCACTTCGACTGCTACCGACTCGAGAACGAGGCCGAGGCGCAGGACATCGGCGCCGAAGACTACTTCGACTGCGGAGCCGTTTGCCTCATCGAGTGGCCCGAGAGAATCGAGGGACTCCTGCCCGACGACACCGTGCGCGTCGACATCACCGTCGATCACGACACCCAGAGCCGCCTCGTCAAGATGACGCTGCCCGAGTGATATCTCTCTAGCCAATAACGCAACCACATCACATTTAGTAACCCATTACCTCTCCCGCACGATATAGCAATGTCACACATCATTTTGCTGCAGGAAACCGCGTCGACCAACGACTACATCAAGCGCAATGCTGCCACTCTGCCATCGGGCACAGTGATAGCAGCCTACAAGCAAACCAACGGGCGTGGCCAAAAGGGCAACTCCTGGGAAGCAGAGCCCGGCAAGAATGCCACCCTGTCGCTACTCGTCAAGAAGCCCAACCTCGACGTCAAGGAGCAGTTCTTCTTGAGCGAGGCGGTGTCGCTGGCGGTTATCGACGTGCTCGAGAAGTATGCCCAAGGCTTCAAAATCAAGTGGCCCAACGACATCTATTACGAGGACCGCAAGATTGGAGGAATATTGATTGAGCACTCGCTTGACGACGAGGGCATCCTCTACACCATCGCCGGTGTGGGTGTCAACATCAACCAGCAAGTGTTCCTCAGCAACGCCCCCAATCCCGTCTCGCTCATCCAAATCACCGGCAAGGCCCATGACATGAACGTCATCACCGAGGAGCTGGGCACCACACTCGAGCGCTACTGCCAGTTCGACGGCACACGGGAGCAGCTCGACAACCTGCACAAGCGTTACCTCGAGCACCTCTACCGCTACGACGGCAAGCCACACACCTTCACCACGCCAAGCGGCACCCTTTTCCAGGCCACCATCGAGGAAATCAAGCCCGACGGCACCCTCGTCATGCGACACACCCTCGACAAAGCCCTCCACCACTACCGCTTCAAGGAAGTGGGCTTCATCATCAACCAGCACCCCTTCCTCTAAAAATCAACAACTTAACAAAAAACAAATCCCCCTCTAAATCTTAGAGGGGGATTAAGGGGGAGTATGCCCAATCCTGCTATTATTTGAAAATTAAATAAAAAATTATTTGGCCCGAGCGGCTGTGAAATTTTAAATCAAATTTTAATTAAATTTTAAGCACGAAGTGCGCCCTTCGAGCCCAATTGCGCATTAAGCATTATGAATTATGCATTAATCAGCGGTTGTAGCCGTCGTTAACGATGATGCCTTCCATGCGGTCAAGCACCTGCTTAGCTTCAAGGGTTTTCTGTTTTGCCTTGTTCAGCTTGTCAACAGCCTTGTCGTAGTCGTTGCGAGCATTCTCGGCCTTCTTCTCGGCGTCCTTCACCTTGTTCTCGGCATCTTTCACCTTCTGGCGAGCCTTGTCGATGTCCTTGGTAGCGTCCTGGGCCTTCTTCTGTGCCTTGTCAACATCCTTCACAGCCTTAGCCTCATCCTTCACAGCGTCGTTATACTTCTTCATCGCCTCAGTCTTAGCCTTAGTCTCCTTGGCGAGTTGATCAATATCCTTAGGTGCTGCATTGGCACCGATTCCCAGAGCAAAAATCATTGCTGCTAATAATGCTAATTTCTTCATGATTATAAAAGTTTTAAAAGTTAGTATATTCATCAAGTCTATAAGTAGACAAGCCAGATAGCCAATAGTTTAATCCTCATCACATGGCACCTGCCACATCTACCACATAATCAATCCGCAAATATACAAAGTTTTTTCAACAATCACCAACTATCCCCAACAAAATGTTAGAGCCGTCAGTCCTCAGTATATTTGTCAAACAATTAAAAACAATTAATGTTTTTGCATTAGATGTCGCTTTCTACTGTTTTTTACACAAATTGCCGTTAATTGACCGCAAATTATCATATAATTAATTTATAGTTTTCGGGGCGCTGGCGCGCTAAGATGTCGCTGTGCATGGAATCACTTTGCCTTGAGAGCGGAGGGGCGCTTCGCTTAAAATTAAATGAAAATTTTAATAAAAATTGCACAGATGCTGGATTTTTGGAATATGGAATCGCTGGAACATGGAATCAGTGGAATCGGTGGAACATGGAATCGGTGGAATCAGTGGAATCAGTGGAATCACTGGAATCACTGGAATCACTGGAATCAGTGGAATCAGTTGGTTCAGTTGGTTCGGCTGGTTCAGTTGGTTCAGTTGGTTCGTTTGGGGCGCGTGGGGCGCGTGGGGCAATGGGGCAAATGGGCAGTCAACTTTTTTCAGGCAAAGACATTTATAGTTCATAGTTGAGAGTTGTGAATTCATGGTGCTATATATATTAAATGTACGTGTGTGCGCGCAAAGGTAGGGGATTGTTTGTTTTAAAGCGATATTAAAAAATGGCGTTGCCATTTTTTTGATTAGGGATGAGTGATTATTGATGAGGGAAGGGGGCGCATGGGGAGTTTTTCACGCAAATTACCGTGAATGGACCGCAAATTATTAATTAATTGGGGGAATGTTGCTCAGTTTTTGCTATATTTGCAGATTATAACCATAAGACAACTTATAATGAAAACTTTTCTACACATACTCATTGGATTTGTAATTGGAGTTATATGCACATTAGGAGTTCTTTATATAATGGCCGTGTATCATCAAAATACTTTAGAAGCCATTGATGTCCCTTATAATAGTTATAATATAAAAACTAAAGACGGAACAGTGACTTTACATACTGGCATGCCACGTGATTCAGTGTATCTTATTCTTGGAGAACCTGATAGCTTTCAGACCTTCAACGTTCAAGGACATGCTCTTGAAATGTCAGGCTATAAGATTTCCAGTAAACTTGTTCCAGATTTGGACCTTACTTTTGAAGACGGTCTTTTAAGAGACGTCAGCCAGCATAGTTTACCCAATTAATTACAAAGAAACCATCAACTAATATAATAAAATGCAATACGAGGCAACTTTTAATGCTATAGATAATATCTTGCGCAATGAGGCTGGATGCTCGACTGAACTTGATTATATTGAGCAGACTTCATGGCTACTGTTCCTGAAATATCTTGACGACCTGGAGAAGGAGCGTGAAGATGAGGCAGCACTGTCGGGCAAGGTGTATAATCCCATTATCAAAGGCTACATGAGGTGGAACCAGTGGGCAGCACCGAAACTCGCTGACGGCAGTCTCGACATGGTAAACGCCATGACGGGACCAGACTTGATAAAGTATGTGAACGAGACGCTGTTTGTGAAGCTTGCCGAATTTAAAGACAACGCAAGCAGCGCGAAGTCTCTTGAATATAAGATTGGTGAGATTTTCTCGGAATTGCGTAATAAAATCACGTCGGGCTACAACCTGCGTGAGATAATAAACCACATAGACCAGCTTCATTTCCAGAGCGCCGAGGACAAGCATGAGATGACGGTGCTCTATGAGTCGAAGATTGCAAAGATGGGCAACGCTGGGCGCAATGGCGGTGAATACTATACTCCTCGTCCACTCATCCGAACTATTGTGAAAGTGGTAGACCCGAAAATCGGCGAGACAGTATACGACCCTGCTTGCGGTTCGGCAGGCTTCTTGTGTGAAGCGTTCACCTACATGGAGAAACGCATAAAGAGCACCCAGGATGCTAAGACCTTGCAAGAGGACACCTTCTTTGGTAAAGAGAAGAAGCCCTTGCCTTATATCATTGCGACAATGAACCTGATTTTCCATGGCCTGCAAGCGCCGAATATTATTCGTGGTAACACTCTTGCTGAGAACTTATCGCAGATACAGGAGAAAGACCGCAAGAATGTGATTCTTGCGAATCCACCATTTGGCGGCTCGGAGCGTGGCGAGGTAAAGCAGAACTTCGACATAATGACATCGGAGACAGCTTACATGTTCATGCAGCACTTTATTAAGATGCTTAAAGCTGGCGGACGTGCTGGCATAGTGATAAAGAACACATTCCTGAGCAATGGCGATGCAGCGGCATTGCGCAAACTGCTTCTAGAGCAGTGTAACCTGCACACGATTCTTGACTTGCCCAGTGGAGTATTCCAAGGGGCTGGAGTAAAGACCGTGGTGCTGTTCTTCGACAAAGGGACACCAACAGAGAAGATATGGTACTACCAGTTGAATCCAGGCCGCAACTTGGGTAAGACTAATGCTTTGAACGAGGATGACCTTGCCGACTTTTTGAAACTTCAAAAGACAAAAGAGGATAGCGAGAACTCATGGTCTCTTGATGTGTCAACGCTTGGAGACGACTGCGACCTCTCGGTTAAGAACCCTAACAAAGTGGAGGTAGTGGATGAACGCACTCCAAAGGAAATTTTCGGCAACCTGTCACAACTGAACAACGATGCTCAACAAATCCTAAAGCAACTTGAGGAGCTGATTAAAGAAGGAGAAAACGTATGAAGAAGGGGTGGACATATAAACCATTGGGAGAAGTTTGCGACCTATATCAACCTCAAACTATATCAAAAAAAGATATGGTAACTAATGGGGAATACAATGTTTTTGGTGCCAATGGTATAATTGGGAAATATGATAAATATAATCATGAATTACCTGAAATATTAATGACTTGCCGTGGTGCAACATGTGGCAACATTAATGTCTCAACTCCAAAGTCTTGGATTAATGGAAATGCAATGGTTGTACATATTAAGGATGAATCTGTTATTAATAAATTATTCTTAACTTATATTCTATCATATATTGATAAAAGTAAAATTATAACCGGTGCTGCACAGCCACAAATAACAAGACAAACACTTTATCCATTAGAAATTTGTTATCCTAATCTGTATAAGCAGGAACAGATTGTTGAGTATCTTGATAAGGCTTTTGAAGATATTGACACGCTGAAAGATAATTCGCAAAAGCAACTTGATGACGCACGGAAACTCTTCCAAGCAGCTCTTACCGAAGCAATGCAACCGAAAGAGGGGTGGAAAATGAAATCAATAGGTGCATTATTTAAAACCTATTCAGGAGGGACTCCTATTAAATCAGAAAAGTCTTATTATGAAAAAGGAACAATTCCTTGGCTTAGGAGTGGAGAAGTCTGTAGAAAATACATCACAAAATGCGAAATGTATATTACCGAAGAAGGAGTAAAGAATTCTTCTGCAAAATATTTCCCCGTAAACACTCTTCTTGTTGCAATGTATGGTGCTACGGCAGCCCAAGTAGGGATTTTGAAATTCAGAGCGACCTCCAATCAAGCGGTTTGTGGTATATTGCCATCAAAAGAGTTTGTGCCAGAATACGTTTATTATTGGTTCAAGCATATTGAAAATGACTTGGCGTCACAAGCACAAGGTGGAGCTCAGCCAAATATTTCGCAGCAAAAAATAAAGAAAGTTGAAATTCCTATTATCTCTATCTCTGAGCAACAAGAAATTGTACAAAAGCTTGATGCTTTGTCGGACAACATGCAAAAGTTGGAAGAAATCAACCGCAAGGTTATAGCTGAGTGTGATGCTCTTAAACAGTCAATTTTAAGACAAATATTTGAATAATCAGATATGGACGAGACCGCTACAAGACGCAAGAAAATAGACCCGAAACTTTATGAAGTGGGTTGGGAGCAGGTACCTCAAAGTGAGATACTGACGGAGCAGCGTGCGTATGAGATTGCTCCAGGTAAGGTGTCGTCGCTGCCACAGAACCGTCACCCAAAGAAGGCGGACTATATATTGGAATATAAAAAGAAAAAACTTGCGGTTATCGAGGCCAAAAGCGATGAGAAGAGCTTTGCCGAAGGAATACCTCAAGCAAAGCAATATGCCGAGATGCTGAATATCCGTTTTGCCTATGCTACCAACGGCGACGAGATTTGGCAGATAGACATGGGGGCGCAAGACGCTCAAGGCAACTATATAATACCATCGACTGAAAAGTTTGTAGATAGGTTCCCTACTCCACAAGAGCTGTGGCAGATGACCTATCCCGAGAAAAACGAGTGGCGCGACACGTTCAATCTGTGTCCGCTCAATCGTGGCGGTGGCCGTGAGCCTCGTTACTATCAGGAGATAGCTATTGAATCGGTGCTGACGGCTATTGCAAAGGGCCAAAGACGCATACTGCTCACAATGGCGACAGGAACGGGAAAAACCTACACAGCATTCCAAATATGCTGGAAACTCTACCAAACCAACTGGAATACCCGAGGTAAGGACCAAAAGCCACGCATCCTGTTCCTTGCCGACCGTAACATACTGGCAAACCAAGCAAAAAACGACTTTGAGCAGTTTGACGAGGATGCGATGGAGCGCGTGACTGCCGAGCGTTTGAACAAAACAGGCGGCAAGGATGCACTTAACGGCAAGCTGCCGATGGCAAGGCATCTGTACTTCACAATCTTCCAAACGATAATGGGAAAAGATGCTGACGGTGAAGAATACTACAAACAGTGGCCAAAAGACTTCTTTGATTTCATCATCATTGACGAGTGCCACCGTGGTGGAGCCAATGACGAGAGCGAATGGCGCAAACTGATGGAGTGGTTTGAGCCAGCAGTGCAACTGGGTATGACAGCAACACCTCGCCGCAAAGTTAACGCAAACACCTATAAATACTTTAATGACCCAGTTTACAGCTACTCGCTGAAACAAGGCATTGAGGATGGTTTCTTAACACCTTACCGAGTGAGAGTTGCGACAAGCAATATCGACACTTACACCTATAACCCTAATGATGACGTAGAGGGAGAGATAGATGAGGAAAAGGTGTACACTGAGGAGGATTTCTATCGTGGAGACATCAAGATGCGTGAGCGTGATGAGCACCGCGTTAAGGAGTTGCTCAATAAGATAGACCCTAATGAGAAGACGATAGTGTTCTGCGCCACCCAAGCACATGCCTTGGAGATAGCTGCGATGATAAACCAGCACAAGAAAGTGCCCGACTCAAACTATTGTGAACGTGTGACGGCCGATGATGGCGACCAAGGCGAGAAAAGGCTAAGGCTTTTCCAAAACAATGACTTGTTGCGGCCAACGATTCTCACCACCTCGCAGAAATTGTCGACAGGCGTTGATGCCCGGAATGTGCGTAACATAGTGCTGTTCCGCCCAGTGAACAACATGGTGGAGTTTAAGCAGATTATGGGCCGTGGCACGCGCCTCTTTGACGGCAAGTTCTTCTTCACGCTTTATGACTACGTGGGAGCATCGAAGAATTTCCAAGATGAGGAGTGGGATGGTGATCCTTGCTGCCCGATTTGCGGCTACTACCCATGTGCCTGCGGAAAAACTGATAAGCTAGATGAGGGCATAGATGTTGTTGAAGAGCCACTAGAGATGTATTGCACACCAAAGCCTTGCCCAGTGTGCGGACACATGCCTTGCACCTGTGAAGGCAAAGGTGGTGGAAAGAAGAATAAGGTGGTGGTGAAACTATCACCATTGCGCAGCCTTTCATTAAGGACCGACTGGACCGAGCATGTGCAGTTTGGCGATGAACTGATATCGATAGAGGAATATATTAAACGTCTTTTCGGCGCATTGCCTAAATTCCTTGACGGCGAGGAAGACCTGCGCGAACGCTGGTCTCAACCAGAGACACGTCAGCAACTGCTAGACTTGCTAGAGCAGTCGGGATTCCAAGAAGAGAAGCTGAACCTAATGCGTAGATTCTTGGAAATGGAGAACTGCGATATGCTTGATGTGCTGAGCTACCTGGCCTATAACACAACACCGCTCGAACGAAAGCGCCGTGCGGAGATTCTGCTTAAAGACATTGAGAAGAAGACCACGCAGCCACGTCGAGAATTTGTGGCATTTGTGCTTGACATGTATGTCAATAATGGTTATAAGGAACTTGGAATGGACAAGCTGTCGACGCTGCTGAACATGAAATACCATTCAATTAGCGATGCCAAGCAAGAACTAGACATGAACCCAGCGCAACTGCGTGAGTTCTTCTTGACAATGCAACATGACTTGTATACTAAACCTGCATAAAAAAACTGTGGTTTTTTACGAGCCACTGGCTCGCAATACAGATTGACGACTGACTACTGAGAACTGATTTTTCCTGCGTAAGCAGGCTTTTCGACACCGATAGGTGCCGCTTTGTGAGATTATTTTTCACACAAATTGCCGTGAATTGTCTGTAAATTATCAATAATTATAATGTGGGCTGCGCCTTGGTCATACTCCTCAGTCACTTTGTGACAGCTCTTCTATCTTAGAGGAGCAGCTCTCTCATCCCAAAAAACTGATTACTGACAACTGAGAACTAATAAATTGTTTTTAATTGTTTGACAAATAACCTGAGAACTATTATTTTAGGGACTTGAGGTGGGTTTTCAGCAGTTTGGTGGCCTGGCCGTAGGGGCTGGTAGTCACGCTGGCGAAGTAGGCCGCCATGGTGGTTGTGTAGGTGCATTTAAACACGCCCTTGCCGAAGAGTTCCTCGTCGGTGAAGCTCGAGGCAAGCTGCAGCATCTCCTCATGAGTCTGGCTGAGAAGCTGTTGCGCCTGGGCGAACGAGGTGCCCTGATGCTTCTCGACCAGCATTTTGTCCATCTCGTGGTAGTTCTTGCGGTACTCGTCGGGCAGATAGTCGCGCTGCTGGCTGTTGCGGATGTTGTTGACAAAATCGCGCATCAGCACCTGCCATTCATAAAGATGTATGAGAAGGTCGCGGGCACATTTATCATATATCCACCGTGCGCCGCATTTCTTAGGGTCGCTGGCAAACTGGAAGGGCGCCTCAAGTTGGGCTGCCGTCATTTTGCCTATCTGCTCATTCAGTTTCGAGAAGCTGTCGCTCATTGCTGCAAGCAACTCTTGTTTAGTGGTTGGTGCTGCCATAGTTTTTAAGATTTTATTAACTGATAACTGAAAACTGAAAACTAATAAATTGTTTTTAATTGTTTGACTAATAATCTGATAACTGACTACTGAAAACTGAGAACTAAAAAAAGTCCGAGTCAATTGTCTATAATACTCAAAAGCCGAATGGCTAAGAATACGGTATCTAATGCAAAAACATTAATTGTTTTTAATTGTTTGACAAATAACCTGAGAACTGATAACTCCTTACATATAGGAGGTGTCGAGTTTGTCGGTTGGGGGCACCTCGAAGCGGGTGCCTGTGGACTTGTGGATTTGGTGGCGAGCCTTGGGCGAGATGCCGGGGCGTGAGAGTCGCGGACGGAAGCCGCTGGAGTTGCGCTTGTAGCGCCCGTGCTCGTCCTCCTCGCGCACCACGCCGTCGTTATATTTCACTATCATGTGATAGGCCATCTGTCGCCATCGTGCCACCATCTGTTCGCCCACCTGGTCGCCGTAGTCGCTCAGGAACTTGATGGCGCTGTCGCGGTCGGTCCGGAGCATGCCCAGGGCGCGCTTCTCGACCTCGTGCTGACGCTCGAAATAGCTCGACTGCAGCGAGTCGCGCACCTGCTCGAGCTCGGGATAGAGGAGGCTCCACCGCGGATAGACCATGTTGCTCACCCAGTTGCACACCCAATAGGCGCTCTGGTCGCTGAAGTGGAACGCGTCGGCCTCGGGGATGTTGTAGCAACGAGGCACACGGCTGGCGCAGCAATAGACGGGGGTGTAGGCCACCATGCCGCTGTCGTCGTTGCCCCACCAAATCACGCCGCCCACCTCGCGAGGCATGAAGCTGCGCAGCTGGCACACGAAGGTGAACGCAGTGTGCGCCGTCGACACGGCACGCTCGTTGAACATTGTGGTGCCCTGGTCGTCGTAGCGCAAGGGCTGCGGACGGAACGGCGAGTCGTAGAGCCCCGCTCCCGGGTCGTCGGGATCGTTGAAGGTGAAGGGAGTGCCCTCGAGATGGTCGCGCAGGCATTCTATCACGGTGTTGACGCTCAGCGGCTTGTCGGGGATTATCCACATGGGCAACGGCTCCACCTCACGCATGGGTTTCACTCCCTCGACATAGGGCAGATAGCGATCCATGCCACCCGTGAGGCGGCGGTAAATCGACCACACACGGTTGTCGCCCAGGCGACGTCCGCCAAAGGTGGGCGGATTGTAGGCGTCGCAGAAGCTGAACTCGCTGTCCTTGCCCTTGAAATATCCGCGCTTGCGAGCAAAGGAGATGCAGTTTTTCGACATCTTCACATTGGCAGTGTCGGTGAGGTCGACCTGGCGTATGCGGCTCTGGTTGGCATGCGCCATCACAGCGTTGTCGGGCACACGCACCGCCATCCACACCACGCCCTTGCTGCCGGGGCCGCAGCCTATCATCTCGAGAATCCACGCCTCGTTGGGGTCGCACACGGTGAACGACTCGCCAGTGCTCTCAAAGCCGTATTTCTCGACCAGGCTCGTCATCACATCGATGGCCTCGCGTGCCGTGCGGGCGCGCTGCAGGCCCAGGTCCATGAGCGACCCGTAGTCGATGATGCCGGTGCTGTCGGTGAGCTCCTCGCGGCCGTCGAAGGTGCTCTCGCCTATCGCCACCTGCCACTCGTTGATGTTGCCGTTCACCAGATAGGTGACAGGAGCCTCGGGAATCTGCCCATGATAGACGCGCGTGTCGCGGTCATAAATCTTGCGCATGGTGCCGGCAGGATGGGTGCCCGCCTCATGGCGGTACATCTTGTGCATCGCGCCCCACGAGTCGATGTTATAGGTGCACATCACCGAACCGTCGACACTGGCATTCTTGCCCACAAGTATGCTTGTGCAAGCCTCACTGTGCGGCAAGCACAAAGCCACTGCCGCTATCAATATCAATAATTTCTTCATGTGTAGGTCTTATTAATGAAACTCAATTGTGCAAAGATAGTAAAAAGTTATGAGTTATGAGTTTTCAGTTCTCAGTTTTCAGTTCTCAGTTTTCAGTTCTCAGTTGTCCCTCATCTCTCATCACTCATCCCTTATCCCTCATCACTCATCCCTTATCCCTCATCACTCATCTCTCATCACTCATCACTCATCACTCATCACTCCCCTCTCAACTGATAAAAAAGCCACCTCAGCAAGTGAGATGGCTTAGTGATGTACCTCATGGTAACAAATTATCAATCTAAATCTATCAAATTTAGTTTATAAGTTTTACCTATAAGTTCTGCGACATTGCGTGAATCAGTCTTGTGCAATAATTGCTTGCGGTGATATTGCACTGTATTAATAGATATATACAGCTTCTCAGCGATCTCTCGACTGCTCAATCCTTGGACAAGATATTTAAGTACTTCTCGCTCTCGCACCGTTAAATCTCTACTGGTGTTTGTCATACGATAATAATTTGTTAAGAATTTCTTTAAAGTAAACGCAAAATAAAAACACAATTGTATAATTTCCAAATAATTAGGACTCTTTTTCTCACATTTTCGGCAAAACTACCCCTTTTAGTAGCAAAAAATGGATAGTTTTTTGTATTTCTATACCAAATGAAAAATTCAACTACTATTTTTAGCCTATAAATTGTAATAGCAACCCAAAAAGGCGAAGAAAAAGTATTTTTTTTGAAAAAAAATGCCGAAAAATTTTGTCAGTTCAAAAATTGTGTGTAATTTTGCACCGCAATTTCCAAATGGTGCGTTAGTTCAGTTGGTTAGAATGCCTGCCTGTCACGCAGGAGGTCGCTGGTTCGAGTCCTGTACGCACCGCAAGTGGAGAGAGGAGAAGAGCGAAGATGTGCTTCGGCACTATTCGCTCTTTCTTTGTTTATATAGGTCTCCGATTCAGTTATTTATCAAACAATTAAAAACAATTAATTAGTTTTCAGTAGTCAGTTTTCAGTTCTCAGCTCTCCCCTCTCAACTGTTTGGGGGCCGCGCTGCGCGCTAAAAATTTTTGCCCTTCGGGCTAAGATTATAAAAGTTGTCAGTTATCAGTTGTCAGCTCTCCTCTCTCACTCTCCTCTCTCCACTCATCCCTCATCCCTCATCACTCATCACTCATCACTCTCAACTGTGAACTGTGCATTATAAAGGAATGAGCACCGTGCTGATATCTCAACAGCGCGGTGCTCAATGTTTATAAGAGAGATTGAATAAAATCGTTTAGTCGATGATGTCGAAGCCTGTGTAGGGCTGCAACGCCTTGGGGATGCGTATGCCCTCGGGGGTCTGGTTGTTCTCGAGCAGAGCGGCCACGATGCGTGGCAGTGCCAAAGCCGAGCCGTTGAGGGTGTGGCACAGGTGTGTCTTCTTGTCGTCGCCACGATAGCGGCACTTGAGGCGGTTGGCCTGATAGGTCTCGAAGTTGGAAACTGAGCTCACCTCGAGCCAACGCTTTTGAGCTGCGCTCCACACCTCGAAGTCGAAGGTGATGGCGCTTGTGAAGCTCATGTCGCCACCACACAGGCGCAGGATGTGCCAAGGCAGCTCAAGCTTCTCGAGAAGTCCTTGCACGTGGTCTTTCATTTCCTCGAGAGCGGCATAGCTGTCCTCGGGGCGCTCGATGCGCACGATTTCCACTTTGTCGAACTGATGGAGGCGGTTCAAGCCTCGCACGTCCTTGCCGTAGGACCCAGCCTCACGACGGAAGCAAGCGCTATAGGCACAGTTCTTCTTGGGCAGGTCTTCCTGGTTGATGATGACATCGCGATATATGTTGGTTACAGGCACCTCGGCAGTGGGGATGAGGTAGAAGTTGTCGACTTGGCAGTGATACATCTGTCCTTCCTTGTCGGGCAATTGGCCTGTGCCAAGTCCTGAAGCCTCGTTAACTACCAGCGGTGGCTCTATCTCGAGGTATCCAGCCTTGCCAGCCTCGTCGAGGAAGAACTGGATGAGGGCGCGCTGCAGCTTGGCTCCCTTGCCCACATAGACGGGGAAGCCTGCGCCAGTGATTTTCACGCCCAGGTCAAAGTCGATGAGGTTGTATTTCTTGGCGAGTTCCCAGTGTGGCAGAGCGTCGTCGGCGAGGTGTGGCTCGGGACCGCCGGTCTTTTCCACCACATTGTCGTCGGCAGTGAGTCCTTTAGGCACGCCCTCGTAGGGCACATTGGGAATTGAGAGCAGGATCTCGGTGATTTCGTTGGCGGCGGCAGTCATGCGGTCGTCGATTTCCTTGTTGGTGGTTTTGAGAGCGGCGACAGCGGCCTTGGCCTGCTCGGCCTCGTCGCGCTTGCCCTGCTTCATGAGGGCGCCAATTTGCGACGCCATTTTGTTGAGCTGCGACGCGTTGTCGTCACGCTCCTTTTGTGCAGCTCGGCGCTGCTTGTCAAGTTCTACCACTCGCATGATTGGCTCACGGGCGTCGAAATTCTTGACTGCCAGTCGCTCAATCACATGTTCAGGGTTCTCGTTGATGAATTGTAGTGTTAGCATTATTGTTTGTTACTAATATTTCTTTTAGAAATGTATTGTTAGAGTTTAATTGTTGTCAAACGAGATAGTGCCGGCAGTGGTGCCCCTCTTCTTGTTGAGCGGTGTAGCAGGTCGGCTCGGCGTTGTCTTGACGGGAGCATTCTGCAACTCGCGGAACACGTTTTTAACCTGCTGATCGCGCTTGAAGGCGGGATTCTTGTCGAGCAGGTCGACAATCTCGTCGTTGTCGATATCCTCGGGACGTAGCACGATGTATTGTGCCTTGGCACGGTCGAAGTCGAGCTCGTTAATCTTGGGTCCGTACTCCATCTCGATGCGGCTGGCATCGGAAGCGGCTTTAGACTCGCCCTTCTTCTCGCCCTCTTCCATGGTTGTCTCGGCATCGAGCGACACATTGAAGCCTGATGCGAGCATGGTGATTTTAATTTTCTCGCCGAGGGTGTCGTCGTAGGCCACACCCCAAATCATGTCGTGGTCGAGCGTGAACTGAGCCATGAAGCTCTTCATCTCGTCGATCTCGCTCATCTTGAACTCGTTCTTAGCATTGCGAGAATAGTAGATGTTCATCAAGATGCGCTGCGAGCCATAGATGTCGCGGTTCTTGAGCAGTGGTGAGTTGAGAGCATCCTGAATGGCCTTGCTCACGCGGTTCTCACCCTCGCCATAACCCGAACTGATGATTGCGACGCCACCCTCGCGCAGAGTGGTGTTCACGTCGTTGAAGTCGAGGTTGATGTAGCCATCAACATTAATCAGGTCGCTGATGCTGCGAGCTGCTACCGACAGCGTGTCGTCGGCCTTGCCAAAGGCGTTCATGAAGTTGAGGTCGGGATAAATCTCGCTCAATCGCTCATTGTTGATAATCAAGAGTGCGTCGACATACTTCTGCATCTCGTCGGCACCGGCAAGAGCCTTGATGATTTTCTTCTTTCCCTCAAAGAGGAAGGGGATGGTGACGATGCCAATGGTGAGCACACCTTTTTCGCGTGCTATGCGCGCCACAACAGGAGCAGCACCAGTACCGGTGCCACCACCCATACCAGCGGTGATAAACACCATCTTGGTCTCATCGTCGAAGAGTGCCGCGATTTCTTCCTGGCTCTCCTCGGCTGCCTCCTTAGCCAGCTCAGGCTTGTTGCCTGCACCCAGTCCATAGGTGGTGTTGGGCCCAATGAGCACACGATTAGGAACAGACGAGTTGTTCAACGCTTGCCGGTCGGTGTTCATCACTACAAACGACACTCCGTTGATTTTCTGTTCATACATGTGGTTGATGGCGTTGTTACCACCTCCACCAATACCTATCACTTTAATCAGGCAAGGGAGGTTAGAAGGCTCTTCTTTCTTTTGGAACCCGGGGTTTTCTTCAATGTTGTCGAAGATGTCCTTCTGCTCAATCTTTATGTTGTCCATTGCTGTGGCGTCGGTCATGCCGTTGAGTTCGTCAATATTTGCCATATAGTATTAATGATGTTTTTCTTGTTAATAAACTGGGGTGCATTAGAAGTCCTGTCCCTCATCTTCGGGCTCCGCCATTAGCCTATTGATTTTCTCGCGATATTTGTCGAACCAAGTTTTCTTCTCACGCTTGGTTTGAGAAGAACGGCTTTCTCCCGATGGGGATGTCACAGCCTTGTTGGGCTTGGGCTCATCTTCACGGAAGCTATCATAGCCATATTGGTCATCGTTCTCATGGGTATCGCGGTAAGAAGGAACAAATTCATCATCAGCAACATTGTAATCGTTAGGCCTTACACACGACTGGTTGGCAGGCATATTGCTGGCAGCCTTTGAGAGCAACGAGAATAGCTGGATGTACTCAGCCCTGTTGATGTTGTGGTCAAGGATATTGATGCCCTGTGGGAAAGAGCCCAATCTCACGCGCAGCTTGATTTCGTCCTCGATGCGACGTGCAATGCCAGGAAGCTGAGCACCGCCACCAATGAGCACGATGTTGTGAAGGTCGACAGCCATCACTCCGGCATATTGTATCTGTTGCTTAATGTTGGCAATAATTTCTCCTGTTCTTGCCACTATATAGTTAGCTGCATCCATCGAGTTAACCCCCTCGATTGAGATGCGGTCAACATTCTTGTCAAGAGGATTGTTGATATTCTTCTTAACCCTCTCGGCTGTATCTTCCAAGACATTGAGACCTATTGTGATGTCACGAGTGATGTTGCGTCCTCCCAGTGGCAGTGTTGTAAGGTAAACGAGGGCGCCATCTTTATAGATGGAGACTGTGGTTGTCTCGGCACCAATGTCGACGAGCATGCATCCCAGCGATTTCTCTGAAGGCTCCAGAATCTCGTCGGCCACCACCAAAGGAGTGACCATGTAGTCCTTGACTCTTGCTCCTCCAGTCATCACCCTGTCGAGGTTGAGCTTCAAGTTGGGCTTAGCCACAATGAGGTTGAGCTTGATGTTGATGTTAGAGCCAAACTGACCGCTAGGGCTCTTAGTCTCGTTTTTGTCAACATAGTAGGTGCGTGGAACCACCTCTATTGTCTCGTAATTCTTGATTGGATCTTTTCCTGCATCGTTCACAATCCTCTCCAGAACATCGTTGGTGATGGGCACTGTGGCATCGAGGTTGTGATTTACCTCGGTGGGCTCGCTGTGCAAAGAGCGACCGCTGAGGCCTACATACACCGACTCTATAGTTCCGTTAACTCTATTCTCCAGTTTCTTGAGTATAGTGTTGATAGCTCCTTTTGTGTTTTCCACATTCTGAACGCATCCATACCTTACGCTATTGATGAGTTTCTCCACCTCGAGATGGTTGACTTGCACATAGCCCGAGAGATTCTTCTCGGCAATAGCGCCAACAATCTTCGAACTGCCAATCTCTAATGCTACAATATATTGTGTCTTGGTCATAAATGAGTAATAAATATATAAGTAAGTTTTAAATCTTTTTATTGCATGCCGCCCTACCCTGTTGTTTTCTTTGGAGCAGCGGGCTCTTTCTTGGGAGCTGCCGGCTCTTTCTTAGGCTCAGCAGCGGGCGGTTGGTTTTGCTTTGCTGCAGCAGCCTTGGGCTCTGGGCCCTTGGTGGCAGGAGCCGATTTTGCGGGTTGCGATATCTTGCCTTGCTTTACCATCTTGTTTACCGGGGCCTTGCTATCACCGCTCACTTGCATTGTTTGGATATCATCGGCCTGCTCGTCAAACTCAGGATCATATTCTTCAACCACTTCAACAATCTTGTCACGCCTGGTAGCGACCACTTGATGGTTCCATTTTACCGAGATGGTGTCGTAGTACATCCATCCTTTCACGGGCATCACTTTCTCATAGAAAAGCTTCAGTTTCTTGAACTTGCCCTCATAGTCGTCGCAGTTACCCATATTCACCACATGGCCATGAATAGAAGGCACGATGAAGATGTTGTTGCTGTCGCGCATGCTGTACATCGTTACCAGCGATTTCAAAGCAGAGTCTTGCTCCACATATTTTATCATGGGCCACAGCCTTAACGGGCCGTAAGCTTGTGTGAACTTACCCATGACAATGGGTACATCGGCGTGGAAAGTTGCACTTGCATTCATGCGCTTGCCGTCTTTGTTGACATAGTAGGATTTGTCACCTTCAAAAACGCGCATCACCGGTACTATTTGCTGTACCTGGATTTTCAGCCGACCACCATTCTCAAACACACACTGAGCCATCTCGATATATGGCGACTCTTCGAGTTGCCTCTCAATGTCCTCAACATTGATTTGCCACACAGGCCTGTCTTTGACAATGATGTGCTTCTTCTCCAACTCCTCTATCACACCCAGGGGCGTAACAAACTGTGTGCTATCGCTGTTGAGAATCTCAATAACGACCTCGGTGCACACCTCGTCACGACCCTTTTCTCTCGCCCAAAATATTCCCAATATCATGAGAGAGGTGAGAGCTATGAGTAATATGTATCTAGCTAGTTTCAACGTGCTTGCTTTTTAACCTGTTCACATATTTGAGGCAGCAAATTCACGATGTCACCAGCCCCTATCGTCAATAAGATATCAAAGTTAAGCAAAGGAATTGAATTGATAAAATTTTCTTTGCTATAAATAGCTTTTTTTGCGCATTTAACATTTTTTAAAATGATTTCGCTGCTTACACCTTCGATGGGAAGCTCTCGAGCGGGATAGATGGGCAGCAAAATCACCTCGTCGGCATGAGATAAAGATTGTGCAAACTCATCGGCAAAATCCCTAGTTCGGGTATATAGGTGCGGCTGGAACACAGCAGTGATCTTGCGACCTGGATAAAGGTCACGCACGCTCTTGATGCTTGCAGCAATCTCATTGGGATGGTGTGCATAGTCATCGATGACAACCTTGCCATTCTCGCCTGGCTCTTTAAGCCAAAACTCAAAGCGACGTTTGGCGCCCATAAAGCTACCTATAGCTTCTCTCATAGCTTCGACTGGAATTTGCACCAATCGGCAAGCAGCCATAGCTGCCAAGGCATTCTCGATGTTGATATCAACTGGAACACCAAGTTTTATATCACTCACCGTTTCCCATGGAGTAACAAAGTCAAAAATTATTTCACCGTCGCCTTTGCGTATGTTGCTGGCGTGGAAATCGCCTTCGGTCTTTGAGTAGGTATAGACTTTCACCCCCTCGGCAACACGAGGTTTAAGCTCTAGACCAGTGTGCACAATTAGGGCGCCATCGGGCCTGATGAGCTCGGTGAAATGGGCAAAACTCTCGAGATAATTCTCCTTAGTGCCGTAGATGTCGAGATGGTCGGGGTCGGTCGATGTGATAACGGCAACGTAGGGTGTGAGGTGATGGAACGAGCGGTCGAACTCATCGGCCTCAATCACCGAGAATGGACTAGTAAGCGAGAGCAAGAAGTTGCTGTCGTAGTTGCGCAACACTCCACCCAGGAAAGCATTGCTGCCCACGCCACTCACCTGCAAGATGTGAGCCGCCATGCTCGAAGTGGTAGTCTTACCATGAGTACCGGCAAAGCACAAAGCCTTGCTATCGAGGGTCACTAGACCCAACACGCGAGCGCGTTTAACCACTTCAAAGCCGTTGTCACGGAAGTAGCACAACCCTTTGTGGTCATCAGGTACGGCTGGCGTATAGACCACCAACGTAGTGTCTTTGTCACGGCAGTAGTCGGGGATAAGGTCGGGGTTCTCGTCAAATGAGATTTCCACTCCCTCGAGTTGCAGCGCGCTTGTGAGCTCGCTTGGAGTGCGGTCATATCCTGCCACCTTCTTGCCCTTGGCAAGGAAATAGCGCTCCAGAGCTGCCATGCCGATGCCGCCAGCCCCAACAAAATATATTGATTTGTATTCTTTCATTTTTATTAGATGAGTTAACAAGTAAGTTTTGCCGGTTGTGTATTGGTTAACGTGCTATTTGAAGCACTTTGTCGACGATTATCTCGGCCGAGTTGCGCAGAGCCATTTTCTCGACGTTGGCGCTCAGTTTATCGAGCACAGCAACATCACCTATGGTGTTGAGCATCACGTTCACAAGCTTATTGCCAGCTTCGGCATCGGGAATCATCAATGCCGCGTTATGGTTAACGAGTGCCATGGCATTCTTGGTCTGGTGGTCTTCAGCGACATTAGGCGAAGGCACCAAGATTGAAGCCTTGCCAAGCAGCTGAATTTCACTGATAGAGCTGGCACCAGCACGCGAGATTACCAGGTCGGCTGCACGATAGGCCTTGTCCATATTGCTGATGAAAGCCATTTGCTTCACATTACTTGCCTGCGATGCCTCAAGAGCTTCGCGGCAGCGGTCGTCATAGATTTTTCCCGTTTGCCAAATAACTTGTACGTCGGGGTGCGCTGCAATCTCCTCAAGGCCTGCAATAATGCTATCGTTAACGGTGCGGGCTCCAAGACTACCACCAATGATGAGAATCGTGCGTTTCTCGGCATCCAATCCAAAAGCTTGACGAGCCTCTTCTACGGTGTCGGTACATTCCAGAAGGTTGCGACGCACAGGATTTCCAGTCATCACAATCTTGTCGGCAGGGAAGAATCGCTCCATGCCTTCATAGGCCACACAAATGCACTGAGCTTTCTTGGCAAGGAGTTTATTGGTAACTCCTGCATAAGAGTTCTGCTCCTGAAGCAATGTGGGAATACCAGCTTTTTGGCACTCCTTGAGCATTGGACCGCTGGCATATCCACCAACTCCCACTGCAACATTTGGCTGGAAGTCCTTGAGAATCTCACGGGCTAGTTTCATACTGCGGCGCAAGTCCATCAGCACTTTCACATTGCGAAGCAAATGCTTGCGGTCAAATCCCCTTACTGGCAGACCTTTAATCTCATATCCAGCAGCTGGAACTCGTTCCATCTCCATGCGACCTTCGGCACCAACAAAGAGGATTTGGGCCTGAGGCATGCGACGCTTAATCTCGTTGGCTATCGACAGTGCAGGAAATATGTGACCTCCTGTTCCACCGCCACTCACTAGCACTTTAATTTGATTGATATTTCCACTCATTTTTTACAGGAATTTCAGTAGGATTTGCGGCATCGAGACCACTGGGCAGAGCGATGCCTTCGTCCTTGTTCTTTTTATTTGTTATATTGCTGATGGTGCGGCTCACACTGAGCATAACACCAAAAGCCACACTAGTAACCAAGATTGACGTGCCACCCTTTGAGATTAGAGGTAGCGGTTGACCCGACACAGGGAACACTCCTGTGTTGATAGCCATGTGGAATAGGGCCTGGAACGTGATCATCGCCGCCATTCCAATGATGAGCAATGCCGGTAGCACACGGTGACATCGCCGCGCTATCATTGCCGCTCGTGAGAGCAGCCACAAGTACAAAATTAACAGGAACACACCACCAATGAGCCCTACTTCCTCAACAATAATAGAGAAAATATAGTCACTGAATGCCAGTGGCAAGCGGCTACACTCGCGAGAGTTACCTATTCCCACTCCTGTTAGACCACCATGAGCCTGTGCCATGCGTGAGAACATCTCCTGGGAATTCTCACTAGTGACCGAGTCATATATTAAGGAGTCACGACGATGCCAGTTGGTCATGCGGTTAACGCGTGTTACTTCGCGTTTTACTCCTTTGGTCGTTTGCTCGGTGTTAGCGAGTTTTTTCATTGTCTCCTGGCGTTTGTCGCTCCAATCTTTCCACGCGTAGAATGTTAAGGCGACAAGGATATAAACAATTCCAAGAATCATTAGTTTCTTGAAACGTGCTCCGCCAATAAGAAACATTGATCCACTGATGCACATTAGCAAGAGGGTGTTGGTCAATCCGCTCTGATACATTAGTCCACCAAACACGGCTACAACCACCGTCGAGAGTACTAAGCCCTTAACCGACACGTCACGGTCTTGCTGATTCTTAGCCATTATATAAGCCAGCGCCGTGACAGCTGAAAGCTTAGCAAGTTCGGCCGGCTGAACAGTAAGATTAATTCCCGGTATGGTAAACGCTCGTTGAGCACCATTAATCACCTCACCAAAGAACATCACATACACCAAACTCAATACTGTGAAAAACCACAATAGAGGTATAAGAACTAGCAGCAACAAACGGTTGTTGTAGTTGATGCGGCTCAAAACCACCACAAACAATGCGCCTATGGCAAGGAATACAACTTGACGGATAACAGGCTCATACACACCCATTCTCGCCACATCGCGGCTCGACGCAGAATAGGATTCCACTATCGAGAACACGATGAGGGTGAGATAAATGCCCCAAATCCATGGGTCGCCATAACGACGCGAAATCTCTCTATATCTTAAAACCTTTTCGCTCATAAACAATCACTTTTTACTACTTCCTAATTAATTATATTAAAGGTTATTCACACACTGTTTAAACTGTGCACCACGGTCCTCGTAGCTCTTAAACAAGTCGAAGCTTGCGCAGCAAGGTGAGAGCAACACTGTTTGACCATCTTTAGCCAGCGCATGGCACTTGTCGATACATTCCTGCATGCTGCGAGCATCTTCCACCACGGGAACCATACCATCGAAGAACGCGTGTAGCTTGCTGTTGTCAACACCCAAGCACACGATAGCAACAACCTTCTCTTTAACAAGATTCTCGATCTCGCTATAGTCGTTACCTTTATCTTTTCCACCCAAAATGAGCACCACTGGGTCGGTCATGCTCTCAAGAGCATACCAGGTGCTGTTGACGTTGGTGGCCTTTGAATCATTGATATATCTAACGCCATTGAGACTGCGAACAAACTCCAGTCGGTGCTCCACCGCCTCAAAGCTAGCTAATGCCTTGCGAATGTGCTCTTTCTTGATGTGCATCAACGACGCACTGATACCTGCTGCCATCGAGTTGTAAACGTTGTGCAAGCCTTGCAGCGCCATTTCGTTGCGGGGCATCGACCATTGGTCGCCATCAATGTTGAAGAACAACTGTCCATTGCTCAGATAGGCCGTGCACGACTTGTCGTCGCGGGCACTGAAGGGGTAAAGACGAGCCTCGGTGGCCATGCTCTTGAGTTGAGCCGAGATGATGGGGTCATCTTCCCAGTAGATGAAGGCGTCGTCGCTGGTCTGGTTCTGCATGATGCGGAACTTGGCAGCGGTGTAGTTCTCCATCTTGTGGTCATAGCGGTCGAGGTGGTCGGGAGTGATGTTGAGCATCACAGCAATGTTGGCCTTGAAGTCATACATATTGTCGAGCTGGAAGCTACTGAGCTCTATCACATAAACATCGTGATGCTCGGTAGCAACCTGCATCGCAAGGCTCTTGCCGACATTACCGGCAAGACCAACATTCAAGCCCGCCTCCTTGAAGATGTGGTAGGTGAGCAAGGTAGTGGTGGTCTTGCCGTTACTGCCGGTAATACAAACCATTTTGGCGTCGGTGTAGCGTCCCGCCAACTCTATCTCAGAGATAACAGGGATGCCTTTGTCAATTGCTTTGACAATGAGTGGAGCTGTCAAGGGCACACCAGGGCTCTTGACTATCTCATCGGCACTAAGCACTTTGTCCTCGGTGTGGTGACCTTCTTCCCAGCTGATCTCCCACTTGTCGAGAATTTCCTTGTAGCGTGGAGCAATGGCTCCCATGTCGGTAAGCCACACTTCCATACCTTTCACTTTGCCCAGCACCGCTGCGCCTACTCCGCTCTCTCCTCCGCCAATTACTACTAAACGTTTCATTTCCTTATTTCTTTTTAACTCGTTTTACTATGATGACTTTCTATATATAATTTTATCTTATTTTCAAAGTGATAATCGTGAATGCCGCCAGGATAATAGTGAATATCCAGAAACGGATGGTAATCTTAGATTCATGGAACCTGTTGCGAGGCCAGTTGCGGAACACGTATTTGCATTCGGGGTCCAAATCTTTGTCGAGCTTGCGGAAGTTGTCATGGATAGGAGTCGAACGGAACACGCGAACCTTCTTGCCTTTGCGCTTATAAATCTTGAAAACTTGTGTTTGAATGATGACGGTGAGGCTCTCCATCAGGAACACACCGCACAAAATGGGAACCAGAAGCTCCTTGTGGATGATGACGGCGCACACACCAATGATACCACCAATGGTCAACGAACCAGTGTCGCCCATAAACATTTGAGCTGGATAAGCGTTGTACCACAAGAATCCAATCAAGGCACCGATGAAGGCGCACATAAACACCACAAGTTCCTGACTGTCGGGGATATACATTATATTTAGATAGGAGGCATACTCGAAATTGGAACTTACATAGGCGAGTATGCCTAATGCCACACCTATGATTGCCGAGTTTCCAGCGCACATGCCGTCCATACCGTCATTAAGATTGGCACCATTGCTCACTGCAGTAACAACCAAAATGGTCATCAGCACAAACAGGGCCCATCCGGCAGCACCGCTCCAACTTCCCATCCAGCTGGTGAGAACGCCATAGTCAAGGTTGTGGTTCTTGACAAAGGGGATAGTGGTCTTCAACGACTTTTCAGCCTTGTCTTTGTGCACAACAATAGTCTCTTGAATGGTGTCGTTTTCTATTTTGTTGGGAGCTGTCACCGACTCTTGGGCTGCAGTAGTTTTCACTTTAACCACATTCTCGTGAATCACCACGTCGGGGCTGAGCCACAAAACAAGACCCACAATAAGACCTATACTCACCTGGCCAACAATCTTATATTTACCTTTCAAGCCCTCTTTGTGCTTGCGGTAAATCTTGATGTAATCGTCACAGAATCCTAGGAAGCCCAGCCACACCGTGGTGATAATCATCAAGATAAGATAGATGTTGCGCATGCGTCCCAGCAGCAGCACAGGCAACAAGATGGCGGTGATGATTACAATACCGCCCATCGAGGGTGTGCCCACCTTCTTCTCGCCGAAGGGGTCGATGCTTGCGTCGCGCTGTGTCTCCCCTATCTTGCGCTTGCGCATGTAGTGAATAAACTTCTCGCCAAGCCATGCCGAGAGCACTAGCGACAATATCAGGGTGAGCAGCGCACGAAACGAGATATACTGCCACATGTGTGACCCTGGAATATTGTATTGGTCTAAAAATCTAAAAAGATAGTATAGCATAGTTATCAGTTGTCAGTTATCAGTTCAATTGTTGATTGCACTCTATATATTAAAATGTGTGGTTATTTCTCTGATTCAAATATTTTGGCTATCTCCTCACGATCATCAAAGTGGTGCTTCACTCCTTGTATCTCTTGATAATCCTCATGACCCTTGCCGGCAACGAGAACCACATCACCAGCTTGAGCAAGCTGACAAGCAGTCTTGATGGCCTGACGACGGTCGGTAATGATAAGGGTGGTAGCACGTTTATCATCGGGAATACCAACTTCCATGTCACGCAAGATGGCATCGGGATCCTCAAAGCGGGGATTATCGCTGGTGAGAATCAAGCGGCCACTGCGCAGCGCAGCCTCACGAGCCATGATTGGACGCTTGCCGCTGTCGCGGTTACCGCCGCAGCCACACACGGTAATTAGTGTGCCACGACCATTCATCACCTCGTTGGCAGCATCCAGCACGTTGATGAGCGCGTCGGGGGTGTGGGCGTAGTCAACAATAGCAGTGTATCCACGTGGCGAGCGCATAGTCTGGAAGCGACCAGCAACAGGAACAAGCTGGCTCATCTTCACAAGCACCTGCTCCTTGTCCCAGCCAAGCAGCACTCCGGCAGCATACACAGCTGTGAGATTGTAGGCATTGAATCGGCCTGTGAAGAGCACGTCAAGGCTAGTGCCGTTAATCTGGAGCGAGGTGCCGTCGATGCGGTCCTCTATCACATGGCACTTGTAGTCGGCGAGTGTGCGCAATGAATAGCTATATTTCGAGGCTTTGGTGTTCTGTACCATCACCTTTCCTACTTTATCGTCGATGTTTACCACAGCAAAAGCGTCGGCATCAAGCGAATCAAAGAACATTTTCTTTGCATTGATGTAGTTGTCGACAGTGCCGTGATAATCGAGATGGTCACGAGTGAGGTTGGTAAAGATACCGCCAGCAAACTTCAAACCATCAACACGATGCTGAACACACGCATGCGAGCTCACCTCCATAAAGGCATAGTCACAACCAGCTTCAACCATCTCGTGAAGAAGACGGTTTAGTGTCAAGTGGTCGGGGGTAGTCTGCTTTGCAGGCTCCACACGCTTGTCAACGATGTTTTGAACGGTCGACAACAGGCCAGCCTTGTAACCCATGAGCTGCGCCAGCTCATAAAGCAACGTGGCAATTGTGGTCTTTCCGTTGGTGCCTGTAACACCCACCAGCTTGAGCTTAGTAGATGGATTGTCATACCATGAGCTGGCAAGGTGAGCCAGGGCTATTGTGCTGTTGTCGACAACAACATAGGTCACCTCGCTCGAAGGTTCGGAGGGAAGTTCCTCACACACCACAGCCGCTGCACCATTGCTTGCCACTTGAGGCAGGAACTGATGGGCATCGACCGCCACGCCTCTCACAGCAATAAAGAGGCTGCCCTCTTTCACTGTGCGTGAGTCGCAAGTGATGTCGGCAATGATTTTCTCCACATCGCCCACCACTTGTTTTACTTCTATTGAATCAAGTAATTGTGATAATTTCTTGCTACACATTGTTTCTTTGCTTTGTTTTTTTTGTTGTTTGTATTATTTAGCTCGACAGCACGAGCGAGATTATTGCACCGCGGTTGAAACTGGTGCCTGCTTTCAGGCTCTGACCAGCCACTCGTCCAGCGCCTTTAAAGCGAACGTTGAGGCCAACACTCTCTAGGCAATAAATCGCGTCGCGAATGTTCATTCCATGAACATCGGGAACTCCGCTTCCAGCTTTGGTCTTGTTAGAGAACACCTTAGCCGAAGGGCTCTTAATAAATTGCTTCACATTGTTAATTCTAGATGAGATGCTAGCTCCATACAGAGTGGGCGTCTTCTCAAATTTAGTTGAGCCACCATCAGTGCGCTTTGGAGTTTTGGAATTGTCGAGGTTGTCGTTTGCTCCAAGCAAGCCGCGGGCATACATCTTGGCTGCCACATTCTTGAGCACCAGTCCACTGCTGGCGGCGGCTCCGCGGTTGGCACCTCTCATCACTACTATGCAGCTGTATTTGGGCGACTTGTAAGGGAAGAATCCGCAGAAGGAAAGTCGCTTCTCCTCGGTGTAGGTGTGGTTCTGCTCATTTACAGTATAGGCCGTGCCTGTCTTGCCGGCTATCTCCACATTATTGTCCTGAACATACTTGCGGGCGGTGCCATAGTTGCCCCACACCACGTCGTGGAGCATGATGCGCAGTTTCTCGGCGTTCTCTGGACTACAAACTTGCTTGCGAATGTAGTTAATGGGAATTATCGAGTCGACATTGCTGCCGGGAAGGCTCAGCTTCTTGACCAGGTGAGGACGCACATATTTGCCGTCGTTGGCAATGGCGTTGTAGATGGCAAGGGAATGCAAGGGCGGGATAAGTGTAGTGTAGCCATAGGCCATGCGCGTGAGGTCTTTTCTGGAAACTCCATTCTTTTTCACAAAGGGAATTTGCTCTCCACCGATTCCCGACTTGAAGTCATCGAAGAACCCCATTTCTTCTAACCTTTCTCTGAAACCGCCAGGGTTGCTGCTATATTTCTTCATGATAATCCTAGCCATGCCTATGTTGCTCGACCTCTCAATGATTTGACGTGGCGACAAAGCTGCAGCACCATGTGGATCGTTGATCTCATATTCATTCCACACCATGCCAGTGGGGATAGGAGTGTTGATGTCACCAACAACGCCGTCCTCAAGTGCCACCATCATCGAGATGGGTTTCATTACCGAACCAGGCTCAAAGCCTAGAACGGCATTGTTCACGCCCTCGAAGTAGTCGGTGCCAGCTTCGTTAAGTTCCAGATTGGAGATTGCTTTTATCTCGCCAGTGGCGACTTCCATGAGCACGCAGGTGCCCCATTTGGCGTTGGTCTCCTTGCAAATCTTGTAAAGCTCATTTTCCACGATATCCTGCATCTGGATGTTGATTGTCGTGGTAATGTCATAGCCGGGCACCGCTGGTGTGCTCTCCCAGTCAACAATCTTGTTGGTAAGCTGGATGCGGCGATTCAAGCCGGGCACACCATAAAGCAGTGAATCAAGGGCCATCTCAAGGCCCGAGCGGCCATGCTGTCCTCCATGGATAGTGTCATCCCCGATATTGCCAATGCTACGTGCCGCCATCGACCCAAAAGGTTTTACTCGTTTTACATAAGGGTCGGAATAGAAACCGTTTTTATTTTGAGCAAGTTTCAGGAATGGGAAAGATTTAAGGCGTACAAACTGTGAATGTGTTAAACCGGTAAATAACGGGTATACAGAACTATTCTTTTGTTCAAATTGTTTCATTAAATCTTTTTTCCAATCGTCCGCACTCTTCTTGCCGGGCATGAAGGCTGCCAAGCTGTCGCACAGCTCGTCAAGGCTAGCCTTGAATTCCTCGTCCTTGAAGCCATCCACCTTCCAGTCGATGCGAGCAGTGTAGAAGTTCAAGTTGGCGGCGAGCACACTGCCGTTGTCCGAGAGCAATTTTCCACGCTCGGGCTCAAGCTTAGTAGTCTTAGTGAGAAGTGCATCGGCCTTCTTGTTCCACTCTTGCGCATGCACAATCGAGAGTTTCACCATGTTATACACGATCATCACTGCCAGCAGCAGTATCATGCCGATGACAAAAAGATAGCGCAGCAGTATGTGTTGTTTGTTTGAGTTCTTCATTTTTCGTTCCTAGTTAATTGTTACTTTTTACTCGTTACTTCTCACTTTTTACTTGTTACTTCTTACTTGTTACTTCTTACTTCTTCACTTCTTAATTCTCACTTTTCAATTCATAAGGAGGTTGATTAGATATGTTCAAATCTATTCCCATCGAGTCAACACGTTGTTTCATCTGACTCTCCAGAATGCGGGAGTTGTAGTTTGAGCTAGCGTCCACATAGTCGGTGCGGGCGTTGTTCAAACTAGTTTTCAGCTCTTTGAGCTTTGCCATGTCACTTTGGTACACATACTTGTTGCTAATGTACATGAGCATCATCACTGTGGCTGCGATAATATACAGCCAGTAGCGCTTGAAGAATTCCAGGGTCAGGAAGATGCGTCCCTGAAACACACCTTGCAATATCCCCAGCAAACTCAGTCGGTCCTCGCTGTCGGCGTTTTTCTTATTATTTTTGGTCTTTTTAGCAGCCATTGTTTATAAGTTGTAAGTTGTCAGTTTTTTCAGTTGTCAGTTCTCTCTAATCCCTAATCTCAAAGTTTCTCGGCGATTCTCAGTTTTGCACTGCGTGAGCGGGGGTTGCTCTCCACCTCCTGGTCACTGGCAGTGATCACCTTGTTGTTGATAAGCTTCCAAGGGGTGTTCACCCTTCCGTAGAAATCTTTCTCAATCTTTCCCTCAACATTGCCGCTGCGCATGAAGTTCTTGACTAGGCGGTCTTCGAGCGAATGGTAGGTGATTACCACTAAGCGACCTCCGGGACGCAGCACCTCTAGCGACTGTGAGAGCAAACTCTTGAGGGCTCCTATCTCATTGTTCACCTCAATGCGCAAGGCTTGGAACACCTGCGCCAGTTCTTTCTTCTCGTGCTTGCGGCCTGTGAAGGGGCTCACTATCTCGAGCAGCTGGCCGGTAGTGGCAATGTCACCTGTGGAGCGCGCCTTTACTATCGCCGCGGCCAAGCGACGCGACTGCTTGAGCTCGCCATAGAGGTAGAAAAGCCGTGCAAGCTCCTCCTCGCTGTAGGTGCTGAGCACTGTGCGGGCATCGAGGCTCGACGAGCGGTTCATGCGCATGTCGAGCGCACTATCCTGTCTGAACGAGAAGCCGCGGGAGCCAGTGTCGAAGTGATGGAACGACACGCCCAGGTCGGCCATTATGCCATCCACAGTATCTACACCATAGTAGCGGACAAAATTTTTTAGAAATGCAAAGTTGCTGTGTACAAATGTAAATCTATTGTCATTCAGGCTATTAGCTTGTGCATCCAGGTCCTGATCAAAGCTTAGTAAGCGACCATTTGCACCAAGTTCTTCAAGAATAGCACGGCTGTGACCACCACCACCAAAGGTAACGTCAACATAGACGCCATCTTCCTTGATATTCAGACCGTTAATGCTCTCACGGAGCAGGGCCGGTATGTGGTACACAGGGGTTGTCATTTCTCTTTTTACGCTTTTGGTGGTTATTGATTTTGAACGGCACTTTAGTATTGGGGTTCAAAATTACAAAATAAAAATCGAAATTTACAAACATAAACCAACAAAATTACATTTATTAACAAAAAAGTTATCAACAACCTTGTTGATAACTTTATAACACACTGAAAATCAGTAATAACTGAAAATTGTTAAAATATTTGCACTTGTAAATCAATTTTCGTTCGCATTACGATAATTTACTGGCGCAACTCTTCCTTTTTATTGTGCGAGCACTACCACGTCGCTTTAAGATATAACCACCTGATGTTAAATACGTTGAGATGTTATTTATAGCTACATTGTAGCAACAGAAACTGCTAGAAGCAACAAGACAAATGCACAAGCACGTTGCCGCACCTTGCGTTGCACAAGCAATCACAAGTTTGATTTGTGCAACATTTATGAGTTTTCTCTGGTATAGTTTAAACAAAAAATGGAGGCGACCAGTGTTGATTTATGGTCGCCTCCAGTGATGGGGGAAGTGCGCACTAAGTTTAGAAAATTCCTACTTCTTGCGCGTTCTTGCCTGTTGCCTTCTTGAGCTTCAAGGGCTTAACGCGATCCTTGTTTGCCTCATATCCCTCGGGCAATGGGTGATTTGTGATTTTGCTTAGCTCAACAGCCGAGAAAGCAAAGCCCTCGGCCTGCTTGGTGGAACGACCCACATAGCGGTGCTTGATGCCCAAGCCGTTGTCAATGCACAGCAGCAACAGCTGTTGTAGCTGCGCTTCAGCCTTTCGATACTTGCTGTCGAAGATTTGTTTTTTCCTCTTGACGTCGCCAGCAAGCTTGTCGATGGTTGCCGCTTTGCTCTCGTCCAGCACGTAGTTGTAAACCAAGTAGTTGTTCTCGACGCGAACGTTGGTGAGCTCGGTGCGGCTGTCGATCGAGTCGGGGCATTGCGAGTTGATGGAGTCGACCATGACATCGAGTGAATCTCTAGCGGTCATCTCGGCCTGTGGCTTAGCCTGAGCCGTTGCCTGCTGAGCGTGAAAAGCCTTAATCTCTTCGATACCGAAATCGATGGGCACGCTGGAATGGCTACGTGGATTGAGGAGCACAGTCCTCACCTCAACTTCATTCTCGGCCATTTCCTTGAACATCGCCATTGCCTCGGCACTTGAGCAGATGTTGCTGACAACGAGTTCGCGGGCAGCTTTGCTGTTGGTAGCCAGCTCCTCAACCGAGGTCTCGCTGGTGTTGACAATGTAGTTAAACACAGCCTTATGACCTCCGCCGTCGTAGTAAACACTGTCGAGCATGTCGTCGTTGTCGAAGGTGATGGGCAATTTAGAATTATAGGTTTTGAGTTGTGACATAACCTTTTCACTGTCGCCATTGCCCGACGAGCAGCTAGGCATGATGACAATCGCCATCAATAACATCAACGCTAATAAAATATTACCTTTTTTCATTGTCTTATAGTGTGGTGAGTTTTAATTTTATGCTTTTTTGTTCCTGGAGGCGTGACGAGCAGCGCGGCGGCCATTCGAGCCCTTGCTGGCGTTGGCTTCGTCGGCCACAATAGCACGGCAATCGTCGAGAGTGAGGCTCTCGGCATTCATTTTCTTGGGAATCTTGTAGTTCTTCTTTTGATAGCTGATGTAAGCACCAAAACGGCCATTGAGAATCTGGAGCTCAGGGTCTTCATCAAACGTCTTGAGCACCTTCTTTGCCTCGCTGGCGCGCTTGTCGAGAATGAGCTGAATAGCCTCGGCAAGAGTAATGCTGTAAGGCGACATCTCGTTGGGGATTGACACAAACTTGCCGTTGTGCTTAACATAAGGGCCAAATCGGCCTATAGCAACCTGAATCTCGTGGCCCTCGAAATCGCCCAATGTGCGTGGCATGTCAAATAACTTGACAGCCTCCTCGAGGGTGATGGTGGCAACGCTTTGATCCTTCTGCAGCGATGCAAAGCGGGGCTTGTCGGCATCGTCGGTGCTTCCAAGCTGCACGAGAGGTCCGTAGCGGCCAATCTTTACCGACACGGGCTTGCCTGTTGCTGGGTCAATGCCAAGTTGCCTCTCACCCACCTTGTGCTCAAGACGGAGTGACGAAACATCCTCGATGCTCTTGTGGAACCACTTGTAGAAGTCTTTAATCTCGTCGTTCCACTTGCGCTTACCCTCGGCAATGTCGTCGAACTCATTCTCCACCTTAGCTGTGAAATTGTAGTCGAGAATCTGAGGGAAATATTGTGTCAGGAAATCGTTGACCACCATGCCCACATCAGTGGGGATGAGCTTGCCCTTCTCGTTGCCAACGAGCTCATTCTTGCTCTTGGTAGTGATTTTATCGCCCTTGAGGGTGATTTGCTCGAAAGCGCGCTTCACGCCCTTGCTCTCACCCTTGACAACATAGTCGCGAGCTTGAATGGTGGAAATGGTGGGAGCGTAGGTCGAAGGACGACCAATGCCAAGCTCCTCAAGTCGCTTAACGAGCATAGCCTCGCTGTAGCGGTTGGGCTGCTGAGTGAAGCGCTGTGTAGCAACCATTTCTTTGAGATTCAACTTGTCACCCACTTTCATGGCTGGCAACAGGTGGAAGTCGGCAGTTGGATTATTATTGTTTCGAGCGCCATCTTCTTCATCGATACCCTCGAAATAAACCTTTAAGAAACCGTCAAACTTCACTGCCTCACCACTTGCAACGAGGATTTCGCTACGACCGCTGATGCTGATGTCGACCTGAGTCTTCTCGAGCTGTGCATCGGCCATCTGTGAGGCGATGGTGCGCTTCCAAATTAAGTTGTAAAGCTTCTTCTCCTGGGCTGTTCCGCTTATCTCATGGTTGCTGATGAAGGTGGGACGAATAGCCTCGTGGGCCTCCTGAGCCCCCTTAGATGAAGTTTGATACTTGCGAACCTTGAGATATTTCTCGCCAAGCGATTCTTTAATCTCCTGGCTTATAGTACCAATTGCCAAGCTCGACAGGTTAACCGAGTCGGTACGCATATAGGTGATGTGACCGCTCTCATACAACGACTGCGCAACGCGCATAGTTTGAGCAACCGAGAAACCGAGCTTGCGCGAGGCCTCCTGCTGCAATGTCGACGTTGTGAAAGGAGGAGCAGGGCTCTTCTTCATAGGGCGAACCTGAACATCGGCAACAGTGAAAGTGGCTTGCTTGCAGTGCTCCAGCAGCTCCAAGGCTGCTTCACGGCTGCTATAACGCTTGTTGAGCTCACAACTAACAGCATTCTCCTGGCTGTCGGTCATCTCGCTGCCAACACGGTAATACTGCTCGCTCTTGAACTCACGAATCTCCTTCTCGCGCTCAGCAATGAGGCGCACAGCAACGCTTTGGACACGGCCGGCACTCAAGGCTGGCTTAATCTTCTTCCAAAGCACTGGTGAGAGCTCAAAACCTACAATGCGGTCGAGCACGCGGCGAGCCTGCTGGGCGTCAACCAGGTTCTCGTCTATATCACGAGGATTCTCGATGGCGGCCAAAATGGCGGGCTTGGTAATCTCGTGGAACACAATTCGGCGTGTGTTCTCCTTTTTCAGGTCGAGCACTTTGCTCAAATGCCATGCTATAGCCTCTCCCTCGCGGTCCTCATCACTTGCGAGCCACACGATAGAGGCTTTTGACGAGGCCTTCTTGAGCTCGGCAACAAGCGACTCTTTATCCTCGGGGATAACATACATAGGTTCAAAGTCGTTATTAACATCGATGCTGAAGTCTTTCTTCTCCAAGTCGCGGATGTGACCGTAGCTCGACATTACTTTGTAGTCTTTACCTAAAAACTTCTGGATGGTCTTCGCCTTAGCGGGAGACTCCACGATAACCAGATTTTCTGCCATTTCTATTAATCTTTTCTTGCTTATAGCTTAATTGTCAATAAGATATGTGATGCACACGTGCTATCACAATAATCTTGAAGTGTAAAATCGGGTGCAAAATTAGACAAAAAAAACACATTTTCTATAATATAATGTGTACTTTTTTATTTTTTTTTGTTTGTGGCCATTCCTTTCACCCCACTTCTTACTTCCTACTTCTTCACTTCTCCCCACTCTCCCCTCTCACCTCTTACTTAATAAAAATCTATCTTATATTGCTTGTGGTTTGTTATTTTTTTGTACTTTTACACGCTCAAATAATAATTGCAAACAAAAAGATTTGATATATAATGGAAAACAGTTTTCTTGACAAGCGATTGATAGGCACCTTGACGGTGCGCAGTATTGTCACTTTTGTAATCTCGATTTTGGCGTTTGCTGCAATTTCGTGGATTTATTTCTCTCCTAGCGTTTTAAATGGTGATGTCTTGCAACAAAACGACGTTATGCAGGGCAAAGCCAATGGACAGGAGGCAAAAGTCTACAACGAGACCCACAACGGTGAGGTGACAAGATGGACCAACAGCCTCTTTGGAGGTATGCCCACATTCCAAATTGCCCCAAGCTACAAAAGCAACTCGATGATTAACACCATTGGCAAGTTACTGAGCCTGGGATTTCCCGAGCCAGTGAGCTGGGTGTTCCTGCTCATGCTGGGATTCTTTATTCTCATGCTCTCGTTCAAGATGAAATGGTACTTGGCTGTGCTGGGTGCTATTGGGTATGCTTTCTCATCCTACTTCTTTATCATCATTGATGCAGGACACATTTGGAAACTCCTGGTACTTTGCTACATACCACCAACCATTGCCGGTATTGTGTGGGCCTATCGAGGCAAATATCTGCTGGGAGCAGCTGTGGCAGCACTTTTTGCCACTTTGCAGCTCATCAACAATCATGTGCAGATGACTTATTATTCTATGTTCATCATCGTTCCACTAGTAATTGCCTTCCTAGTAATTGCTATCAAGGACAAAAAAATTGGTCAATGGTGCATCGCAACCTGCTCACTCGCAGTTGCAGCTGCCCTGGCGTTAGGAGCCAATGCGTCAAACCTTTATATGTCCTACAAATACTCTCAAGAGACAATGCGTGGTGGCCACAGCGAGCTAACTCCACTGCCCAACGAAAATGGCGACCAGCAAGTGAGCAGTGAACCCACCAATGGAGGTTTGAGCAAGGAATATATTACTCAGTGGAGCTATGGCATCGACGAGACTTGGACTCTCATGGTTCCCAATGTGAAAGGTGGAACAAGCATGAAAACTCTTGCCGATGTTGACAATGCCGAAGATGCCGCAGCCGAAAGCGAACTTGGACTAGAGGGAATGAAGGCCTTCCCACAATATTTTGGTGACCAACCATTCACCAGCGGTCCTGTCTATGTAGGTGCACTAATCTTTGCTCTGTTCATCTTAAGCATCTTTGTTGTGAAAGGGCCTGTGAAATGGGCGTTGCTCTTTGCTACAATCATCTCAATCCTGCTCTCGTGGGGTCACAACTTCATGGGTCTCACCGACTTCTTTATCGACCACTTCCCCATGTATAATAAGTTCCGAACGGTGTCGAGCATTCTTGTCGTTGCCGAGTTGACCATTCCATTAATGGCTGTACTAGCTCTTAAAGAAATGTTCACGCGCGAGGACTTCTTCAAAAAATATGATAAGTTGACCTACATCGTGTTTGGTGCTTGTGCATTGCTTTGCATTATTTTTGCGATTTCACCCAGCATTTTTGGTGGTGCAGTGAGCGAGCTCGAGGCCGAAAGATTGAATCAGGCACTTCAAGGGCAAGCCACATTTGACCAACTTCCCGGCGTGGCTGCCGCTGTTGAGGCAATTCGTCACAGCCTCGTCAGCAGTGATGCTTGGCGCAGTCTGGCGATAATTGTAATGGGTTTTGCCACAATTCTTGCCTATAGATTTAACAAACTCAATGAGATGGCAACAGGACTCATTGTTGCTTTCATTGTGCTGGTCGACATGTTTATGGTCAACAAGCGTTACCTCAACGAAGAGCGTTTCGTGAGCCGTGACGACATTCCCGAGACCACTTTTGAGAAGACTGCCGCCGACAATCAAATTCTCGCCGACACAACTCAAAACTACCGCGTGATGGATTTGCAAGGTTTCATGCAACCACGCTCGAGCTACTTCCATAAAACCATTGGTGGATATCATGCCGCTAAGCTCACTCGCTACAACGACCTGATTGAGCGACAAATCGCCAAAAACAATATGGCAGTTCTGAACATGCTCAATGCCAAGTGGTTTATCATGGATGACCAACAAGCGCAACAGAACCCCGACGCACTGGGCAACGCATGGTTTGTTGATTCTCTCACCTATGTCAAGACTGCCGATGATGAGATGAAATTCCTCGACAACTTCAATCCTGCTACTGCCGCTGTCGCCGATGCACAATTCAAAGGCGTGCTGGGCGAGGCTAAACCCACACAGCCTGGTGACACAATTTTTGAGACCACTTATGAGCCCAACAAGCTCACCTATCATGCACACAGCGCACAAGGTGGCTTAGCAGTGTTTAGCGAGATCTACTTCCCATGGGGATGGACTGCTACAGTCGACGGAAAAGAGGCTAAGATTGGTCGTGTTAACTATGTGCTTCGCGCATTGCAGCTACCTGCCGGCGACCACACCATTGTCTTCACCTACGACCCGCAGGAGGTGCACAAAACCGAGGGTATTGCCAAGACATCGGTCTACATTATCCTCTTGCTCTTAGTCTTAGCTATAGCCTGGACAATAGTAAGCGCTCAACGCCGCAATAAGAAAGACCAAAAAGAAGAAGAAGAAAAAGAACTCACAAAGGACAACGAATAACTCACTAATAATTGGGTCGCATAAAGAGATACCGAACGGCTTTGAGCCGTCATCACCGTAGCAAAGGGCATGGCATTCATTCGCCCTTTGCTTTCAACTTTGTGCGATTTGTCTTGCGCGAGAAGTTGCCATATTACTGCTACCCAGAGTTGGTTGCCAAGAGGCAAGCTGTCATTGAATCGATGCGAGAAGTCAAGAATCATCCCAGAGTGATATCGCTCAAGGGCATGAAGATGATATTTCGCATCACCAACCATTTCAATCCTTCATGCATCTTCCAGGTGGGATCATGCTATGGACTTAGCGAGGCGAGCATGTTAAGTGTCGCACCGTCGAGCCGATTGTGGCTTTATGACCCACACATCAATAACTATCAAGTGACTGCAAATGTGCTCCTACCCTATCTCGAGAACATTAAATGCTATTACGAGCTGGATGTGGCAATTGATGAATACCTCAAAGAAATGGACCAAAACAAACCACCATTTTTAGCAATCAATTCTGTTGCATCCAATGGTGACATTGAATCTTTAACACGGGCTCTCGACAAAATTATTCAGGGAGATTGCATTATAATACTGCGTAACCTGCATCGTGCCAAAGAAATGAAGCAATTATGGCTTCAACTTAAAGCCAGCATGAAACATGGTCAATCGTTCACCAACGAAAAAACTGCAGTGATTGTGGCAAACAAGAAACTCAACCTTCAGCACTATTTCCTATGGTTTTAGTTTTACATTGAGTTAAATTGAACCAATTTGGAACAATTTTCACGAACTTTCAGCAAAATAAGCTAATATTACGTTAATAAACCTTAAATAACCACGCAAATGCACTCATTTATTTTTTTTAGAAACAAAATGATACTATATTTGCAATGAAAATAAGAGAAAAACATTCATCATTATATAACCATCGTAATTAATACATTCCTTTTTAGTTGTCTGCGTCTGCTTTGTTTGAAAAGCGGGCGTAGGTTTTTTTATGGCACATCCTGTTGTATTTCTCATTTTTTTTGCGGAATTTTGCGGTGGATAAAAATCGAATCCACAACCGATGAAAGGTTTCTTTTTCAAAATATTAGTTCTTATACCTTGCTTGCTGGCATTCAACCTAAGCCATGCGCATGAAGGCGACACGATTGTGAGCGACGGCGCTCGTTATCGAGTGTTGGACGGAGACTCGGCTGTGAGCCTTGTGGCATGTGACGACGTCAAAAGCCTTGTGATACCCGCAACGTTGCATCACGAAGGAACCTCTTATAAGGTTGTATCTATTGAACAACAAGCGTTTAGCGGCAATTACTCAATCTCCAAGCTATCGCTACCCAGCACCCTCAAGCAGGTAGAAGATGGTGCTTTCAACTCTTGTCAAGGAATCAACACCATTTTCTCGCATGTACCTGATGCATCGGTGGTGTTACCTCATATTCCCGCTGGTGCATTACTTGCAGTTGACGGTGACTATATCAACAATTATTCGCAACACAGTGGTCCTCTCTACACTTTGGTAAATGTAGATGACAACCCACGCAGTGCCAACTTGTGTGATGTAAACCATGATGGTGCTATTACCGCTAGCGACATAACGCAAGTCTATGACTACCTCTTGGGGTACGCAGCGACCAACGGAGACGCCAATGGCGACGGCATTGTCACTTCGGCAGACATCACAGCAATCTACGACGATTTGCTCGAAGGCAACACAAGTGGCGTTGGCGATCAAGGATACTGCTTCGTCACCATCAACAAGACAAGTTGTTTATTGGAAACTCGGGTTGTAGAGTCGATACGCCTAGCAGTAGGAGGCGAAATATGCATTGTGGCCCATGATAACGAGAAGCCAGGCCCTATAACATCGGGGTTTAATATAATGAAAGGTACTTTGCCCGAAACCGAGGAGATTGAGCTCAGCAACGGTGTCCACGCCATTTCATTCAGCAACAAGCACTATAACACAGGAGGCACCGCTCATGCAGTAATGTATTTCTCGACACCCACTGACACTATATATTATAAAGAGGTGGAGATTAAAGTAGCGCAACATACGGTAACCGACACCCTGCGTGTGCTATCAATAGGAAACAGTTTCTCACTCGATGCTTTGAGCTATGTACCTTTTATCATGAATTCGGTGGCGCCACAAATTTATCTCAAACTCGATATTATGTACATTGGCGGTGGCAGCCTGAATGAATTTTATAATGCCCTCGACTCCACGACTTGGGCACCTGTAGACGAGGGGACACCAACAAACTTTATCCACTACTGGTCGCATGGTGCAAAACCATGGGATGCACGTCGCGACGTGCCAATGACAAGTGTCATAGATAGCCATCCCTGGGATGTTATAGTGCTGCAGCAACAATCCAACGCATCGCGCGACTATAGCACCTACCAACCCTATCTCAGTCAAATCATCGACTGGCTCGACGAGAAAGTTACCTGGGAGCACCAATACGCCTGGCTTATCACCCCGTCCTATCCCGACAATCTGCCTCGACTCGCACCCGACACTACTAGTGTGCAAATGTATGAACGCATTCTTGAATGTGTGCGCAACGTGCAGAACGACACAGGAATAGAATTGTTACTGCCTTGCGGAACTGCCATACAGAATGCGCGCACTACACCGCTCGACTCACTGGGTGACTTTGGGCATCTATTTGACTACCTCCATTTGCAAGATGGTATTCCATGCTTAATCGAAGCCTACGCCGCCACTGCCGCCTTGCTCGCCCGCTACGGCTTGAGCGACCGTGTGTGGACCGATACCACATGGATTAATCAACAATGGCTACATTTCAACAACATCCAAGAAATCAACGGTTTGCCCGTAGGTATGAGTGAGGAAAACCGTGTAATTGCCAAGCAATGCGCAATTAAAGCCCTTGAGAATCCGTTATCTATAACAACAATTGAATAATACACCTTAAAGATGAAGATAATAAAAAGTACATTACTGATAATAATGCTTGTCGCAGCTAGTGTGAGTTGCGTAGCATCGAGTCAACAATCAAAATCTGAAGGCGAGAAGCCCGTTAAGAACACTGTGTTACCACGCAGCACACCAGCTCAGGAGGGTGTTGACCCTATTGCCATTGGTCAATTTGTTGATGCATTAATGGCCGTGCCTGAGACCGACATACATCATGTGATGGTAGTGCGCCACGGCAAAGTGATTGCCGAGGCACATCCAGAACCATTCAACAAGGATGATGTTCACACGCTTTACTCTTGCAGCAAAACGTTCACCATGCTTGCCATTGGCATGCTTGTGGATGACGGCAAACTAAGCGTAAACGACAAGGTGATTGACCTGTTGCCCGACAAGGCTCCAAAGGTGAAAAGCGCTGCTCTTAAGGCCATGACGGTGAAGCATCTGCTCACAATGGGCGCAGGAATTAAGCCGTCGCTAGAGCTGCGTCAAGAGAGTAAGGACTGGGCTCGCACATGGCTCGCGCAACCTGTCACCAAACTAGGAAAGTTTCAGTATGACTCGATGTGCACATTCATGCTCTCGGCAATTGTGCAACGCATAACAGGTAAGAAATTGCTGGAATTCCTAAGCTGGAGTGTGCATCATGAACCATGGCAAATGGGAAGGCAAGCAACTAGTGAGCGCCAAGTGGATTGATGAGGCCTCGCTTAAGCACACTAACTACAGCAAACCAAGCAAAAAGCAAACCGACACCAACCAAGGCTACTGCTACCAAATGTGGCGATGCCTATTGCCTGATGCATTCAGAGCCGATGGTGCCTATGGTCAATTTATTGTCATGTCGCCAAAGAACGACCTCGTGGTTGTTATTACAGGTGTTTCAAGCAACACTGGCAAGGAGCTCGCCTGCATCTGGAATAAGCTTATTCCCGGTGTGAAAAATGCGCCAATGCTTGGTGTAGAGGAAAAACAAAAATCACTCGACGAGAAGCTCGCAAAACTTTCACTTCCACTATTGAAGGGAGAGAAAGGCAGCGGTGAGTACACATTCACGCTGGGACCCAACGCACGCAATTACAAGACTGTGCAGCTGAAATTTGATGATGATATGTGTGCCATGACCCTCACGCGCACCAATGGAGCCGAAGAGAGCCATCCTTTCATGTATAATGGATGGGCTAAGCAAACTACCACGCATGTCCCACCCTATAGTAATACTGTGCAAGCGGTCAACATCAAGAAAATAGACGGACTGCAAGGCGATTACACTACTGCAGGCAACTACGCTTGGACAAGCGACAATACCCTAGCACTACGACTATACTGGACCAACTGGATTGTGCCCAATACATTCACTATCAACATTAACGGAGATGGCACAGCAACCATCACCAACGATGAGGGCTACCCTGGCTGTAAACCTGAAATAATAAAGGCCACCCATAAATTCACTAAATAAGTTTTTAAAAGGCTACTGTCTCAGTAGTCTTTAATAAAACGGTATCAAACGTAAATACTTTTTGTCCTTCATAGTCTGAAAAAGACAGGAAACAATTTGGTAAATTGCCAATTTTGTGGTAAATTTGCCACAAATAATTATATTACTATGGATAACAATGGAGTAGCGGAACGTATTAAGTTCTTAATGAAAGAGTTGAATTACCGTCAGGTGGATTTTGCTCAAAAGATTGATGTTGACACCTCCAATCTGTCGAAGTACCTAAACGGGCGCTTGGCTATGAGCGAGTCGCTTATCAATAAAATAGTGGTGAACCTTGGTGTCTCGAAGCAATGGCTAGAGACAGGCGAAGACTTGCCCTTTGCCAAGCAACAACCGCAACAGCTTGTCACTGTGCCCGAGTCGCACATCATCACCCAGCCAAGCGCTGTAGTTGCAAAGCGTGGCACACCAGTGTATGACATCGACGTTACAGCAGGCTACCAGCCACAAGCACGCATGTTTACTGATGACCAAATTGTGGGATTTGTTGATCTTCCCGACATGACGAGCAGCCAATGCCGCATCGTGCGCGTGAGCGGCGACTCGATGAGCCCCGTGATACGCAATGGCGACTACATCGCCGTGCGCGAATTGAGCAACCTGCGCCAAATCTTCTGGGGCCAGATTTATGTCGTTATTCTTGACGACTACCGCATGGTGAAATACATACGTCGTCACGATGACCCTGCAATGGTGATTCTGCGCAGCGAGAACAAGCGTTATGACGACATGATAATCAACCGCGACGAGATTCGCGACATGATGTTTGTGCAGAACATCATCCACGTCGACACTCGCATGTGAGCTGCTCAATTGTGAATCGCAACTCCAATCGGGCCAATCCAGCTATTGTGGCTTTTGTCGAGGAGTGAGTTTGTGATTTGTGTTTTTATTGTTATTTTTGCCAAAATTTTTAATAAATGACTAATATGAAAAAGATATTATTGCTGTTAGTAATACTTAGTGTAGCAACCGCTGGAATGGCTCAGCGCCGACATCACTTCCGTGGCCACAATCGTCATCGCATGGAGATGAGAGCCACACCCAAAGCTCCCGAGTTCTTGAAGAAAGGCGACAAGGTGGCGATATTGTCGCCATCGAGCGTGCCCACAGATTTGAGCATAATTGACAAGGGCGCAGCAGCGCTCAAAAAGTGGGGATTCCAAGTAGTAGAGGGTCCACATGCCCGCTCCAACTATCACACCTATGCTGGCACCACCGAAGAGCGCTTGAGCGACATCATGTGGGCTCTTCGTGACCCATCGATTAAGGCTATTGTGTGCTCTCGTGGTGGATATGGCTCGGCCAACGTGTTGACTAAATTGTCGCTTGACAGCCTGCGCAAATATCCCAAGTGGATTGTGGGCTACAGCGACATCACAGGTTTCCTTAGCGCCGAGGTGCGCGCCGGCAACATGGGAATCCACGGCAACATGTGTGGTTACCTGGCAAACACTGGAGGAACCGACCAACTGAGCATTTATCTGCGCGACATTCTCATGGGCAAGATGCCACGCTATGAGATTCCTGGCAACCAATACAATAAACCCGGCAAGGCAAGCGGCATTCTCATTGGTGGAAACATGTGCGTGTATGGCGATATTGCCGACACACAATTTGACTTCCTTGACCGCGCATTCATCGACCACCGCGACATCATCCTCTTCATCGAGGAGGTTGAGGAGCCCTATTCTCGCATCGACCGCATGTTCCAGCACTTGATTCTGCGTGGGGCCATGGACAAGATTAAAGCGCTTGTTGTGGGACGATTTGACGGATGCCCAACATCGCGAGGCTACAATTCGGTGTTTGAGTTTATCGATGAGTATGTAAAGCCCTATAATATTCCCGTGTGCTACGATTTTCCTGCCGGTCATGACGAGAGCTGGAATTATCCTCTCATCGAGGGTTGCCCTGTAACACTCGACGTTGCCAAGGACAAAGTCACGATGGAGTTCAACCTTCCCAAGTAATTGCCATGGACTTTTTACAAAACTATCACTTATTGGGCTTGATCATTGGACTTGGAACTTTCCTGATAATAGGGATTTTCCACCCCATCGTCATCAAGGCCGAGTACCATCTGGGCACAAAATGCTGGTGGGGCTTCATGCTTGCTGGCATTGTGGCGATAGCACTCACGATGCTAATCGACAACGTGCTCGTGTCGGCATTGCTGGGTGTGACGGGATTCTCGTGTTTTTGGAGCATTCTTGAATTGTTCCAGCAACAAGAAAGGGTGCACAAAGGCTGGTTCCCGCGCAATCCCAAGCGCACCTATTACTGGGACAAGGAAGAATAAATCACCACTGTTCAAGATATCATCAATATTGAAACTGACCCTTTGAACAAAACACCACACGCATTATGATAGAATTTTATATTATAGGTGATAACAACATGTATCAGGGCCCTTACAGCAAGGATGAACTCAGGAGCAAGGGCATCAATTCTGATACCCTTGTGTGGTGCACAGGCATGAGAAGCTGGAAAAAAGCTAGTGAGGTGCCTGAGGTTGAAGACTTGCTGCTTCCTCAACCTCCCGCTCTCACACAACAGGGCTACAGTTCACAGAGTCAAAGCTACATGCAAGAGCCTCAAGAAGAATATGTTAGTTTTCACGACAGTCTCCAACAAGAGGAAGATTATCAAGAGCCAACCTATCAACAACCCACTCATCAGGGGCAAACAACTGGTCAGCAATCACGCAAAAAGGCTGGTGGAAAAGGGAATTCAATAAGCTCTTGCTTGGGCACTATAATCGCTATCATGATAGCGATTATCGCAGGCTTTGTCAAGAATTGCGATTCTCAAGATGGAAGTGATTATAGCGAATATGATTCATCCACTCTCGACTCAGTGTATGTTGATTCTTTATACTATGATGACGATTCCACCTATTACGACACCGAGGCATCGGTGGGCGACGAGTCGTCGTGGGATGAAAATTTCTTGAAAGAAGGAATACCTGAGAATTAAGACAAGCCCTAATTCCCAATCATGAGTTTCATTCCACCATGGATGTAGATACCTGGAGTGGTGGGTTGATCAGGGAGGATTATGCCGCTAATGCTATACCAAGCATCAGGATTTAGTGCCGATTGAGTGATAATGGTTTCAATCCCTGCCTCTTCTTTCTTTCTAGCATATTCCTGACGGGCTTTTTCTAAAAAAATATTGAAGAAGTTCTCGTTGTGCAGTTTTCCCAAGTCGCATGCAGCCATCACCCTTGCAGCCTGGACATCGCTAGCATAGCACCTTCCAATAATCACGCGGCTGTCGCCATATTCAAGTCCACGCTTGAGGATGGAGTCCTGACAGTCGGGCATCACTTCGGTGAGAGCCAAAGCCACACCCCACCCTATCATTCCATGCCTTGACGGATAGGACGACTCGCTGTAGAGCTCCCACAACTCGCTCCCAGGGGGGGGCGTTTCATTGTAACGGAAGAACGGTCTCTTGCGATAGACACATTTTTTGAGATTAGTGCAGTGTGAGCTGAGAACCAATTTCACAATGCTGATGAACGCCGCAATGTCGGGAGTCTCGGTTGGTGAGATAGTTACCACTGGCGAACAATCGGCAAACATATTAATAATGTAGTTGTCGTCGGTCGAAATGTCTTCGTTGGCAAGCACTCCACGCGGGGTGTAACGCAGAGCTTTTGTCTCCCAATATTTACATATGTCACCTATCAACAGGTTGTCATACTCCAATGGCGGAGTGTCAATTATCTTAACAATCTCGGGAAATCCTGCTTTGATATCGTCGTCGGTCAAGCCCTTGAGGCTCATATATTCAGCTCGGGCCGCCACCATGTCGCTAGCATAATCATCGGTGCACCTGGCGCGTGATATCGCGGTGCTGGAACACAGCATTGCGGCATCGACATCACTCTGCCAGTGAGCACCCACTATAACACGGCTAATGCCATACTCATAACCCCGCCTGAGGATGGTGTCCTGCATGTGAGGGGCCATCTCGGCAAGAGCTAGAGCTGTGCCCCATCCAAAGGAGGTGTGCGATGAGGGATAGGAACTATTTGTGTTCAACTCGCTGTAAGAGTCATATTGCCCCCACAACGAGTCGTTCATAACCAGATAAGGACGCCTGCGGTAATAAGCATGTTTCATTGCCGAGACCGATATAGCACCAGTGGCTCCTGCTCGTGCCATGAGGCGATAGATGGCAGGGGTGTCGTCTTCGGTAATGTCTATTCCCAACACATCGCTATAGATGGTGCACATGCGCACCATGCCATACTTTGTTTCCCAGCTCGCCTGCTCGCCTCGTGGTGTGTTGCGCTGTGCCCTGCCCCACAGCCATCGCGCAAAGTCGCCATTGGTAGCCACTTGCGACGAGTCGGGGGGAGCTGGCAGATAGACTAGCGCATCGGGAATCTCGGTTCTTGACACATAGGGTTCATAGTCGCTAGCGAGAGCGGCGACAGCCCCCACAAACCAGAGCACCAGCACAAGGCTATGCAAAAATATTTTCTTCAAATCGGGCATAAAGACTAAAACGAAATGTTATGGCTTAGACCTTGCGTCCTCAAAAGTTATGGGCTCGCCCACGCATGCATTGGGCATCTGGATGTGAAGCATAGCGCAAATGGTGGGAGCAAGGTCAACGATGCGGGTGGGCTTTGTTGTGGCTCCATGTGGCACATGCCACCCCATGAACACGAGAGGAATGTGACTGTCGTATGGGTTCCAGGAGCCATGAGTGGTGCCCTTGTAGTCGCTCTTCACCTTGAATGGAAAGAATCCTGCTTGAGTCATCACCACAATGTCGCCACTGCGCCCCTTGTGATAACCATTGATAAGGCGCTGCTTGAGAATTTCGGGGATTGAAGCCTCGCTAATCTTCTCATAGTCGACAACGGCCACCAGTTCGTCATTTTTGCGCAGTGTTTTGATAGCAGCCTCTTTCACCTTGCTCATGTCGGCTCCCACACTGTCAATTTTGTCATAGTCAAGATAGATGCGATAGTCATATATCGCCTTTACTGCGTTAGGAACGCCGCACTGGTTATAAATCTCCTGGTTCATTGCCTTGCGTGCAGCTTTCGCGTCCCATCCCCCGGCAGGCTGGTTGTGCTCCTGCATGAAATTTGGGTTATGCGCTGCGCCATGGTCGGCACTCAGGAATAGCAGGTAGTTGCCACGTCCCACTTGCTTGTCGAGCTCCTTGAAGAAATGAGCCAGCTCCTTGTCGAGTTGCATATACACCTCATAGTTCTCACGGCCACGAGTGCTGTAGGTGTGGCCAATGGCATCGGTCGACGACACGCTCACAGCGAGCATGTCGGTATATTTTCCTCGGCCCAGCTTTTCGTTCTCAAGAATTGCCTCGGCCATGCGGAAGGTGTAGGTAACTCCCTGGTTGCTGGTGTTGAGGTCAAACTTGGGCTCGGTGCTATACTTGCGGTTGAATTTCTCCACCCAGTTGGGCAGCCGGTCCATATAATAAGTGCTGGTGACAAAATGGCCCACGTTGCTGTCCCACCAGTAGGCGGCATCGGCGCTGTGGCCTGCTGGCAAGATTGCGGCACGGGGCTTGATAGCCACGCCAAAGACTTTGCACTCAAAGTCGAGAGCCTGCTTGAGCTCATCGCCAATGGTGGTCGCCCTCAGGTTTCGGGGCGAATTCTTACCCGCGTTGCTGTCGGTGCCCACTCCCACCACGCTGTCGTCGTCGGTGCTCGACACGGGTTTGCCGTCGATCATGAAACCATTACCGGCAATGCCGTGGAAAAACGGCACCGAGCCAGTGTAGAGGCTCGTGTGGCCAATGGCGGTGACCGTGGGAACGTAGTTTATCATCGTGTTCTCGCAGCTGTAGCCCTCGCTTAGCAAGCGCTTGATACCGCCCTCACCATAGTCCTCACTGTAATAGTACAGATAGTCCCAGCGCATCTGGTCGACAACAATGCCCACCACCAGCTTGGGGCGCTCCACCTGAGCCGTCGAGCTCAGTGCAGCAACGAGCAATGCGGCGATAATGAGTAGTCGTTTCATATTATTTATTTTATTTCTTATTACTTTATTACTTATTACTTGCTACTTGTTACTTATTACTTCCTACTTCTTAAGTTTGCCTCAAAGGTAGTGATAATAGTCCAATCTTCCAAAAAAAGTTTTTTTCATTTTTTTAGTCAAAGCTAAAAATTTTAATTATCTTTGCCTGCTAGAGAACAAAAAGTTTAACCATTCCCGACCACACAGGTAGTGTGTGAGTGGGAGCAAAATTTTCAGTCAACTATGAAAAGAATAGCATTTAAGCCCGTGATGGCTATAGTGGTTTTGTCGCTCTTAATGGCAGCCAATGTCGAGGCAAAAAAGAAGGCCACCAATAAGATTCCCGCCGACCTCACTGGCGCAGCAAGGGAGTGCTACAACGCCGCATTGAAGGGCGACCCAGGTGCTCAGCTCGAGCTGGGACATTACTATCAAGAGGGAGAAGGAGCGCCTAAAGACCTCGCCAAGGCTTTTTATTGGTACAAAAAGGCTGCCGATAAAGGTCACCCTATCGCACAGTTCAACGTTGCCGAGATGTATGACACTGGAGAGGGCGTTGCTCGCGACATGGTCAAGGCGGCTCAATGGTACCGCAAGGCTGCCGACCAGGGCGACGACATGGCTCAGTGCAACCTGGGAAGCTGCTACTTCAACGGCAATGGAGTGGGAGTGGATTACAACCAGGCTGCCTATTGGTATCGCAAGGCTGCCATGCAAGGCAATGCCATTGGGCAACGATGCCTGGGAATTTGCTACGAGGAGGGCAAAGGTGTGAGCCAGGATCATGCTATCGCCAACGAATGGTATGAGAAAGCGGCTATTCAGGGTGATGCTGTGGCGCAGTTTAACCTGGGGCTCTCATATGCCGAGGGCGAGGGCGTGAAGAAGGACAAAAAGAAAGCTAAAGAGTGGCTACAGAAAGCCGCCGAACAAGGCGTTGAAGAGGCTAAAACCGCCCTGAAAGAACTTTAATCAATGCACAATGCACAATTAGGCTAACGCTTTAACAGGGGGAATTAGGGATTAGAGATTTAAAAGAATGGGTTCCAAAAGTTTACAGCTTTTGGAACCCATTTTCTTGATGGTGTTTTGTGGGAATCTTTGTGGGCTTAGATGCCAAATTTGTTGCGCAGCTCGTCAACGTAGTCAAGCTTCTCCCAAGTGAAGAGCTCTACCTCAACGGTGCGGTCGCCTTCGGAGATAGACTTGAACTCCTTCTTCACCACCTGAGGTGTGCGTCCCATGTGACCATAGGCGGCAGTCTCCTTGTAGATGGGGTTGCGCAGCTTCAAGCGCTTCTCGATTTCATAGGGCGTCATCTTGAAAATGCCCTTGAGCCGTGTTGCTATCTCGGTGTCGCTCATGTCAACATGGCTGGTGCCATAGGTGTTGACATAGAGGTTCATAGGCTCGGCAACGCCAATGGCATAAGCCACCTGCACCAGCATCTCGTCGGCGATGCCTGCTGCAACAGCATTCTTGGCGATGTGACGCGCTGCATAGGCTGCGCTGCGATCCACCTTGCTGGGGTCCTTGCCGCTGAAGGCTCCACCACCATGTGCTCCTCGCCCACCATAGGTGTCGACGATAATCTTGCGGCCTGTCAGGCCAGTGTCGCCATGAGGGCCACCAATCACAAACTTGCCAGTGGGGTTGACATGGAGAGTGAGGTTCTCGTCAAAGAGCTGACGAACGTGCTCGGGAAGCTTCGCCTTGACGCGTGGCAGCAGTATGCTCTCCACGTCTTCCTTTATCTTTTGCACCATGAGCTTGTCGGCCTCCTCTTGAGAGATGCCCTCGGGCTTGATGAAGTCGTCGTGCTGAGTGCTTATCACGATGGTGTTGATGCGCACGGGGCGATGGGTCTTGTCGTCATACTCCACTGTTACCTGGCTCTTGGCGTCGGGACGCAAATAAGGAATCACACCCTCCTTGCGAATTGCCGACAGCTCCTGGAGCAGGAAATGGGCAAGATCCAAGGTGAGGGGCATGAAATTGGGGGTCTCGTTGCAGGCGTAACCAAACATCATTCCCTGGTCGCCAGCACCCTGAGCCTCGGCCTTGGCACGGTCGACACCGCGACCTATGTCGCCGCTCTGCTCATGAAGCGCCGAGAACACGCCGCAGGAGTCGCCGTCAAACTTGTACTCGCTCTTGGTGTAGCCAATCTCGTTAATAACATCACGCGTCACTTCCATCAAGTCGATATAGGCCTTGCTGGTCACCTCGCCCGCGATTACCACCTGGCCGGTTGTAACCAAGGTCTCGCAAGCCACGCGGCTGTTGGGGTCGTAGGCAAGAAAATGGTCGAGCAATGCGTCGCTGATTTGGTCAGCCACTTTGTCGGGATGTCCTTCCGACACTGATTCACTAGTAAATAGATAGTTCATTTTTCCATTTTGGTTAAAGTGGAAAAATGCTAAATGTGCTGTGAAAGATTTGAGGGATAATTCGCAGTTTTAGCATTTTTTTGAGTGGTTGCAAGCAGCCAAATTGTTCCACTTATTAGTTAATAAATAATTGTGTCCTTTTAATTTTGGCTGCAAAGGTAACACTTTTTCCTTAATAAAAAAGCTTTTAACCCCACAATTCTACCAAAAAAAACGATTTATAGTGCATTTTAGAACAAAACGCCATCAACAGCCCATAGGGTGCTGATAGCGTTTTGATATAATAAACTTATAAGTTCTTCAGTTGTGTTACTTGCCGCTCTTGCGACGAGCGCACTGCCAATTGGATGGGTTGTTGTAGCCAATGCGGAAGGGCAGTGGCTTAACCTTGTCGGCATTGTCCTTGTAGGCTTGATCGAGCTCAGGCTGGATGCACGAGCTGGTGAACACTGGCAGAGGTCGCTTGTACATGCCGTAGAGTGTTACGTCAAACTTGTCGGTCAAGTATTTGTAAGGCACACCCGAATCGTCCTCGACGATATATTGCGAGTTGTTGACGATAGTCTCGCAGATGATTGAGAAGTTGCTCTGAGTCATCAGGTAAGATGCAGCCTTGAGATAAGAAGCCACAGTGTGGTTTTTAAAGTTGTTGGCAAAGAACTTGTAAACGTTCTCGTCTTTGCGCTTGTCTTCCAAATCGGCCGACACGTAGTAGAGAGTCTGCTCATGCTTAGAACCCTTGCGGAAGAACTTGTATTCCATCACATTGCCCATGCCCTCGGCGTCAACGAGCTGTCCGCCGTCGGCAACCTTCTTGTTCTTGATAGAGATGATTTCATAACCATCGGTTGCCATGAGCATTGAGATGACGGGGCAAGTGCCGTCGAGCTCGTTGTTGTTCATGTCGTTGACCATGTCCTTGGTGATGAAATAGCTGATGTTCAAGAAAGTGGACAGAGCCTTGCGATAAGACTGATAGTGCGCTGAGTTGGTCTTGATGTCGGTGTTGATGGGAGTTCCAATCTTCTCTAGGCCACACAGAACATAGGTGTCGGCATTAGGGAAGATGGTGATGGGATACAAGAAGTCGGCACCGCTGAATGGGTAGAACACCATGTCGATTTTGTCGCGGAAATCGGCGAAATCGGTCTTAACGAGCGAGTCGACCAGCACGCGAGTCGTTTTGCTGATGGTCAAGAGTCGGTTGATTTCCTTGCTGTACTTGTCCCACGACTCGGCGTCGGTTGCGCTCATGTTGATACCCTCTTTTGAGATACCGGCATAGAATTTTGTTGCCTTGTTGATGCTGGCGTCGCCCTTAAGTTCGGGGAGCGATGCACTGTCAACTTCCACCTTTGTAGAATCGTTACCTGCAGAGGTTCCGGCTCCTCCCTGCCTACATGATGTGATGACCGAAGATGTGAAGAGCACTGCTAGGAGTGCAACAACGAGTTTTGATTGTTTCATTACTTTTTTGGTTATTATTTGTTTTTAATTTAGTTTTGTTCTATGGGTTCCGCATATTTGTGCCTGTCGTTGATGCGTTGAGCCACAAACCACAGTAGCCATCCCACGAGCAGCGTTCCAAGGCTGGCAATGGTTTTCCAGGGAGCAACCTGTGAATGGTCAACAAAGGTGTTGGTGAAATCTTGATATACAAGATAAGCTATAGAGCATAATATAACGAGGCAGAAAATTATTGGTGTTATAGGATAACCAAATGTTTTATAGGGACGATTGGCTTCGGGGAAGCGATAACGGTGCACAAAGACTCCCGCCACGGTGAGCATCGAGCAGAACGAGAGCACAATTCCGGTGTACTCGGTAACGCCCTGGAATGAACCCGTTAGAATCATAAACAAGCTGATGGCCCATTGCAGTGCAACAGCCACCGAAGGACAGTTGCGCTTGTTTTGTATCTTCAGGAAGCTGAACATGCGATAGTCCTCGCCCATTGTCTTGCTCACGCGTGGACCCACATAGACCATCGAGCTAATCGACGATGCGAGCATCAAAGCGATGAGCAATCCCATGATTCGGCCACCATTAGAGCCAAAAATGTGCAATGCACTGATGAGGCCCACTTCAACCTGTCCGCTGAGCTCGCTCACGGGAGAGGTGCGCAAGAAAATCATGTTGAGCGCCAAGTAGAGCACTACCACAAAGGCCGTGCTTATCAACAACGCCAACGGCACGTTGCGCTGCGGATTCTTGATGTCGCCCACGATGTAGGCAGCGGCATTCCAGCCCGAGTAGGCATAGTAAACCCAAATAAGCGAAACACCAAAGCCCACCGACAGGATGTCGTCTATCTCAAAACCATTGCCGGGGCCAAAATTGGCAGCACCATCGGCAGGGCAAATCAATCCGGCAATAATGAACACAACAATTATCAAAATCTTGGCGAGGGTGAGAACGTTCTGCATTATCGCGCCCATGTTCACGCTATAGAAATGAACCAGAGTGATAATGGTGAGGACTCCCACTGCCAGCCACTCGGGCGAGATAATCGGGAAAATGCGGCACACATAAGAGCTCAATGCCATGCACGCCAGAGCTACTGGAGCGGCAAAGCCCACCACCAGCGACACCCATCCGGCAAGGAAGCCCAGCGAGGGATGGTAGATTCTCGATAAGAAATGGTATTCGCCTCCCGAGCGTGGCATCACAGCTCCCAACTCACTATAGACAATGGCACCGCACAATGCTGTGACACCGCCTATGAGCCATATCAAAGCTATCGATGTGGCATTAGTGGTTGAAACAAGTTGGAATCCCAGCGAAGTGAACACTCCAGTGCCAATCATGTTGGCTATCACAAAAGCCGAAGCTGTTATCGCTCCCAGTTTATAGGGTGTTTTTGATTTCAAAGTTATAAGGGGTTATTGGTTTTGATTACTCTTTTTTATTTGTTCTCGGGATGGTCTTCAAGCCACTTCAAGAGAGTGGCATTAAATTTCTCGGGTTGCTCCAGGTTCACCATGTGACCACACTGCTTGAACACGTTGAGCTTGCCATTGGGGAGATAGGGTAATGAATAGCCCTTCGATACCCGCTCGCTCTCACCATAGATGATGAGCGATGGAACGGTGCTCTTGTTCTTCTTGAGGCGATTCCAGGCTTGAGCGCCATAATAAACTCGGCCCGTAACATGAAGATTTTGCCATGCACCCCAGTCCATAATCTCGCGGGTGAGCTCGGCACGCAGCTTTGCGCGATTAGAGGGATGGCATGCACCAAGCAAACCCTCCACACGGCGGCGCTTGAAACCTTCGACGTCGGCTTTCACTTTGGCAATACTGCTCTTGCGGTTGGCAATCTCTTTGGCCGAACGAGGAGTGCCTGGAGGGGTGAAGGCGGCTGTCTCGCCCGACACCATCACGCATGTGATGAGTCGCTCGGGGAACAATGCCACCATGTCGCCAGCAACATAGGCTCCCATCGAGAGCCCAACCACATGGGCTTTCTCTATTCCCAGTGAGTCCATGAGTGCAATGGCGTCGTCGGCATGAGTGAACTGATATCCCTCCTCGGGATCGGCCGACTTGCCATAGCCACGCAAATCGGGCACCACAACGCGGTATCGGTCTTTCAAGAGCTCCACCTGGCCGTCCCACATGCGGCGGTCGAGGGTGTGGCCATGAAGGAAAAGTACCACCTCGCAGTCACCGCCTGTATCTTCATAATACATTTGGCCGCCACCTTTAAAGGTCACCGTTGATTGCGCTTGCACAGTGCTGAACGCGATAAAGCACGCCACCATCGCCAGCGACAGTCTTATCACGACACGCTGGCATCGCCCAAGCCACAGGCGATTGGGTTTAAAAAAAGAATTGATCATCATTATGCTCATCATTCTTAATATCGATAGGCAAATAAATGTGTATTATTATACAATAGTCAAATAATCTGCAAAAGTAGTATAATCAATCAAACCGCTTTATCATCACCAATAAAATATAATATTTTTTAACAAGAAACCTCACAGAGTGGAGAGTGGAGAGTTTAGAGTTCATAGTTCATAGTTCACAGTTCATAGTTGAGGGGAGAGTGAGAACTGAGAAGCATTGTGCATTGTGCATTGTGCATTGTGCATTATGAATTATGAATTATGCATTAAGCATTAAGCATTAAGCATTATGCATCAGAAGCCTGTCCAGGATTGACGCCAAATGGTGCGGGCCAGCTCGTCCCAGCGCAAGATAGTGCCACCAAAGAAGTCGGCGACATAGCCATTAAGCATTGTCTGAGCTTGTTTCGCGTCGGTGGCGATCAGGTCCTGCCACATCTGAGCCACATAGGGCAGCTCGCGCTGACCTTTGGCAACATAGTAATCGCGTAGTGGCTCAAGCAAGGTGCGATATTTGCCCCATCTTACCGTCGCGAGTCGGTTAGCCTTGCGATAGTGCCACAGGGCGGCATCGTCACGGTCGCTGTGCTGGCCGCACACCTGCAACAAATTGGGAAGCTCGGTTGTCCCCGCAAAAATTGGGAATCGTGGACTCTCGCCAGGGTTGTCAAGAGCCACCCATGCCACGCCTCCCACTTCGTTAGGGAGCCACGAACGCAACTGGATAACAGTGCTATAGGCGCACCACGACACGCTCACGGTGCGAATGTTTTTCATCGTGGAATCGCCCATGGCGTAATACATGTTTATCTCATCGGGGCGCATCCATGGGTTGCTGAATGGAGAGACGATGCTGTCGGGTTCATTCTCCACGAGGTTTCCTTGCTTGTCTTTGCGCTTGGGGTTAGGAATCTTGTGACGACCGCTCAAGTTCTTGTCGGTACCTTCATAGTAGCTACCCAGCAGCTGCATCACCTGCTCGGGGCTCACCTTGGCATCGGGCTTCACGCTCAATGGGAGCCACGACACTGTGTCGCTCAAGTTGAGTGACGGTGCCAGAGCATTCATGATGTAATGCTCGCGCACGCTATAGTTCTTCTTCTCCTTGAAGTAATTCTTGCCGCTATAAGCCTTGAAGAAGTTGAACTCTTCTTTGCCATCCCACAGCTTGAGTTGCTTGGCAACGTCTTTAACGTTCTTAGATGCCATATAATGGTCTTTGTCATTGAGATTGAGGGTTCCTATGCGGGAAATGTTGGCCGAGACGGCAATCTCGTCATCAGGGATGCGAACGGCAGCCCACACGGCGCCTATCTTCTTGGGGCCAGCACCAAAAATCTCGAAAATCCACACCTCGTTAGGGTCGGCCACGGTGAGGCACTCCCCACTGTCGCAGTAACCATACTGCTCGGCAAGGCTGCCCATCAACGCTATCGCCTCGCGGGCGGTGGAGCAACGTTCCAGCGCTATGCGCTCAAGTTCCTCGATATAGAACATTCCAGCCTTGTTGCGCAAGGTGTCACGACCACCAATGGTGGTCTCACCCATCGCAACCTGCTTCTCGTTCATGCAAGGATAGGCGGTGTCGAGATAGCGGTAGGTGTGTCGCACCTGAGGGATATAGCCCTTTACATAGAGCTTGGTGCTATCGCTAGCACTCTGAGTGTGCATGCGGCCTTTATAGATAGCAGTCACTGTGTCGCGCTCATAGTCGCGGGCTGGTGTCATAGTCATCCACGTGCGATACCACGAGTCGCAGGTGTGGGAGGTCATTACCGAGCCGTCGGTGCTGGCATTCTTGCCCACCATGATGCTAGTGCATGACATGCGCTTGCGACCCGCATCGGTCGATTCGTCTACCTGCGCCATCGCTGGCATGAGGGTCAACGCCAATGCTATTGCAGCTATAATGTTCAGTTTCATTGGTATAAAAGCTTTTAAAATGATTCTGTTAATAATTTGTCTGCAAAATTAAGCAAAAAGTCAGATATTTCAAAAAGAAGCGGGGAAATGAGTTTTTTTCATCATTTTAGGCTGTAGTAGTGAGTTTTTTTGTAACTTCGCACACTTGAACGATGAAACGCATGAGACTATATAAGAGCGAGAAGCTGTGTAGCAAGACCGAGATAGATGATCTCTATGCTCACGGTACTTCGATTATCGCCTATCCGCTGCGCGCGGTGTGGCTTGCCATGCCATCGGGCGAAGGCAGGCACCGCGTTGCCGCCCGCTTCCTCATTTCCATTCCCAAGAAACGAGTGCGCCATGCCGTGGACCGCGTGCTGCTGCGCCGTCGCACTCGAGAGGCCTACCGCCTCAACCGCCAGCTGCTCGATGCCGTGAAACAAAATGGCACCACCGTGCTCATTGGCTTCAACTGGCTTGCCAACCACAATTACAACTACACCACCATTGAGCGCAGCATGCAAGAATTGCTCGGCAAGATAGCCGCTGCCGTCACTCAAGAGTCAGAGCCATGAAACTTAGCCCAGGCAAAATAGTCAAGCAGATTTTCATCCTACCCATCAGGTTCTACCAGCGGTTCATATCGCCGCTCACGCCGCCTGTGTGCCGCTACACTCCCACATGCAGCAACTATGCCGTTGATGCCATCATGAGCTATGGCCCCATTGTTGGCACATGGATGGGCATAAAGCGAATCATCAGCTGCAATCCCTGGGGAGGTCACGGCTATGACCCAGTGCCACCAGTGATTAACAACTTCCACAGCCACGACACCTGCGCCGAGCAGGCCCTCATTAGTGTCGATGTCGACGAGTTCAATCCCGAGCAGGGCAAAGTATACTCGGTGGGGCTTCACCCGTGGCGCATCGACGACGACTGGCAAGAGAAAATGGAGAGGCTTAAAAAAGTGGCACAGCACCCGCTAGTGGTGGCTATTGGCGAGACGGGCCTCGACTCGCTCAAGGGGCCGTCGCTTGAAGTGCAGGAGCAAGTGATGCAGGCACACATCAACATTGCCGCTGCAGCAGGCCGGCCGTTAATAATCCACTGCGTGCGCACCTCTCAGCAAGTGCTCAAGCTATGGCGCGACAACCCTCATGCTCACAACGTGGCATGGGTGATTCATGGCTACCGTGGCAACGAGAATGTGGCACGTGAGTTGTTGAATGCCGGCTTTTACTTGAGTTATGGGGCAAAGTTCAACGAAAAGGCCCTCGCAGCCACCCCACTCGACCACTTGCTCGTGGAAACCGATGACGAGCCTAGCGGCAGCATCGGCGAAACGCTCAAAGCTGTTGCCGCCGTCAAGCAGTGCAGCACTTGGCAACTGCGACGCACTGTGCGACGCACAGCACTTAAAATCGTTAAGTACAAATAATCAGATATGCCAAGTAACCAAAACCATTCACAATTGGTGACAGTAATCATTCCAATCTACCGCAACAACTTGAGCGACATCGAACGATGGGCGGTAAAGCGTAACCTTAGGATATTGTCGCCCGAGCGCGATATCGCTGTGGTGTGCCCCGAAGGTCTTGACCTGTTGCCACTTGATGAGCTACTAGGCATCAGTTCAGGCCGATGTCGTGTGGAGCGTTTCAGTTCTGAATTCTTTAAGGGACGACATGGATACAACCAGTTCATGCTCAGCCGTGAACTTTATTCCCGCTTCATGAAATCACAATTTGTTCTCATATGCCAGACCGATGTTGCACTGTTTCATGACAAGCTCGACTACTGGTGCTCGCTAGACTACGACTACATTGGCGCACCGTGGCTACCGGCACGAAGCGAGGTAGAGGGCTGGAATGTGGCAAAACGCGTCGCCTACAAGATAAGACGTGGCTGGGCACGGCTGCGAGGTGGATTCAATCCTATGCAACTCAAGTGGAAGGTGGGCAATGGAGGATTCTCGTTGAGGCGTGTCGAGACAATGCTTCGCGTGCTTGACCAACATCCTACTGAGATGTCTGCTATGGCTAAAAACTCAACACAAATCGCAAACTTTGAGGACGTGGTGTGGAGCGTGCGCGTCAACGAGCTTTGGCCTGGCAGCGTGCGTATTCCCAATGCCTCGACTGCAGCACATTTTGCCATTGAAGGTCACCCCGAGATGGCCATGAAACTCACTGGCGGCGAGTTTCCAATGGGTACTCACGCCTTTTACAGGCGTCGCAACCGCAGCTTCTGGTCAAAACATTTAGATTTTAGTTAATAATTCGTTTTTTCTTATTACATTTGCAGACACTAGTATAAATATCAAATAACAAATGGATTTTGCTGAAAGCGCTAATGTCATTTTTGACAAAACTATCAAACTATATCACGTTACCGACGATGTAGACGCTCAAGTTGCGTCACCCTACGCCGAGGGTTCATTTGAGAACGCACTCTTTATCAAGTGCTGGATCGACACCGTGCAGTGGCACCTCGAGGACATAATTCGCGACCCCGAAATCGACCCAGTCAAGGCGCTCGCCCTCAAGCGCCGCATCGACCGCAGCAACCAAGAGCGCACCGATTTAGTCGAGGAAATCGACAGTTTTTTCCACAACCTGTATGATGGCGTTGAAGTGAGAAGCGATGCCACTATCAACACCGAGAGCCCAGCTTGGGCCATCGACCGCCTGTCGATTCTCGCACTCAAGATTTATCACATGCGAGAGCAAGTGGAGCGTGCCGAAGCTACGCCTGAGCATCACGCTGCCTGCCAAGCAAAACTTGAAGTGCTGCTTGAGCAACGCGCCGATTTAATCACTGCCATCGACCAGTTGCTTGCCGACTACACCACTGGCCGTAAATACATGAAAGTGTACAGGCAGATGAAGATGTATAACGACCCTTCAACCAACCCCGTACTCTATGGCAAGAGATAGTGAGAATAAAGTGCTGCGCCGGGTGCTCATCACCCGCTTCTCGGCCCTGGGCGATGTGGCGATGACAATCCCCATCGTCTACCCTGTGTGTGAAGCCAACCCCAAGGTCAATTTCGTGCTGGCTACACGCAAGATGGCCGAGGGGATGTTCGTCAATCGACCAGCCAATCTCATTGTACTTGGAATAGATTTAGATCAATACAAAGGAATGAGCGGGCCCATGAAGCTCGCCCTCAACCTGCAGCACCGCTATAATTTTGACGCTGTTGCCGACCTTCATGATGTGCTTCGCACCAAGCTCATGACCTTTGCCCTGAGGTGCAAGGGTGTGACAATTGCCACTATCGACAAGGGACGCAAAGAAAAGCGGAAGCTCACCCATGGCAAGACAAAACAACCAGTGCTTTCAACCCATGCTCGCTACAAAGCGGTGTTTCGCCAACTAGGACTCAATCTAGGTGAGGAGTTTAACAGCATCTTCTCACAAGGCGAGGCTCCTCGCAGCCCCATTGTTCCTGCCAAGGAAGACGGCGAACGCTGGATAGCCGTTGCTCCCTTCTCGGCGCACCGCGGCAAGGAGTATCCTCTAGAGCAAATGCAACTCGTGATTAGTGAAATGTCGCGTTGGGATAATTGCCACATCTTCCTGATGGGTGCTGGCAAGAAAGAGCGCGACCTCCTCGACCCCATAATGCGACGCTACAGCAATGTGCTGTCGCTACCGCACATCAAGCACTCAATGGCCGACGAGCTAGTGCTGCTCTCCCATTGCGACGTGATGCTCACCATGGACTCTGCCAACATGCACCTGGCGTCGCTGGTAGGGCTGCCAGCAGTGAGCGTGTGGGGCGCAACACATCCTGCTTGTGGCTTCTTGGGCTGGCACCAGGCTGTGAGAGACACAGTGCAGCTTGAGCTTGATTGTCGCCCATGCTCTGTTTTTGGCAATAAAAAATGTCGTTATGGCGACTATCACTGCATGCGCGGCATTAGCCCCGAATTAATACTCGAAAAAGTGAAAAAAGTTCTTGAACGATGACTAAGAAAATTCTCATTACAGGAGCCGGAGGCTTCATTGGTGGATATCTTGTGGAAGAAGCCTTGAGCCGCGGCTACGAGACGTGGGCGGCAGTGCGACGCACCACCAGCCGTGAGTTCCTCACCGACGAGCGCATCCACTTCCTCGAGCTCGACTTCAGCGACAGCGAGGCGTTGCACAACACTCTCAAGAGCCACATCGAGCAAAATGGCAAGTGGGACTATGTGGTGCACAACCTGGGATTGACCAAGGCCACCAACTATCTCGACTTCGAGACAGTGAACTATGGCTATCTCAAGAGCCTTGTTGACGAGCTCCGAGAGCTTGATGCCGTGCCCCTGGTGTTCCTGATGATGAGCAGCCTGAGCGTGATGGGCCCTGGCGACGAGGTGAACTACACAGCGTTCAAGAGCACCGACGTGCCTGCACCCAACACCCGTTACGGCACATCAAAACTCAAGGGAGAAACCTACTTGCAGATGCAAGCCGATTTTCCTTACACCATCTTCCGCTGCACAGGCGTCTATGGCCCTCACGAGCGCGACTATTTCTTGATGATAAAGAGTATAAAGCGAGGATTTGACTTCAGCGTGGGTTTCAAGAAGCAGATGCTAACCTTCATCTACGTGAAAGACCTGGCTCGAGGCGTGATGGATGCTCTCGAGGCTGGGCCCAAACGCCGTGCCTACTTCATGAGCGAGGCACGCAGCTACACCCAGCAGGAGTTCCGCCAGATTGTCCTCGACGAGCTGGGCAAGAAAGTGGTGATTCCCATCACCTGCCCGCTATGGATTGTGAAGATAGTGTGCCATGTGGCAGAGTTCTGGGGCAAAGTCACTGGCAAGCCAAGCACTCTCAACCCCGACAAGTTCCGCATCCTCAAGCAGCGCAACTGGCTGTGCGACACCACCGATGCCGAGCGCGACTTCGGCTTCAAGGCGCAATACGACCTCAAGCAAGGCGTGCACGAGGCCATCGAGTGGTACAAGAGCGCTGGTTGGCTTTAAATAATGCATAAAGCATAATGCACAATGCACAATCTAGAACCTCTAGACATTCTAGAACATCTAGAAAAACTAAAAACTAATAACTAAAAGTGATGTGGCGAGGCCATAGTACACTGCGTCTCCCGGCAAGTTCGCCCAGCCTGCGAGCAACATAGCCGCTGTGCCAGCAACCATTGCCAGCATCACGCCACGAGGCGAAAAGCGCCCAGGCAACCACAAGGCGAAGCTCAGCGGGAAAATGATCGCCACAGCCCTCAGGCCCAATGAAAGGAACCCCAAATCGTTGATAAAACTTCCCTCAAAAGTGTTGGCAACAGCAACCGCAATCGCAAGCAACACCACAATTGCAAGGCGAGTCTGCAACAACTGCGACATTCCCATTTGCAGCTTTGAGAACTTGCGCTGCACGTTAGCAACAACGTCGCGCACAAGAATTGTTGACGCACCAAGCATCAGCCCACTGCCACAGCCCAGAATGTTGATGAGCAACGCTCCTAGCATCAAGCCTCCAAACCATGCAGGCAGGTGCTGCAAGATGAACGACGGGAACGCCTGAGCCGAGTTGGCTATAACACCAATTCCGTCAGGAAGAGTCTCGCCAGCTTGCTTGAGGGCCTCGAGTTCGGCAGCTGTCACATAATGGCCTCGCATGTAGAGCCCCACCAGTGTGCAAGCTGCGCCAATCACAGGAATGAAGAAAGCACACAACAATGCGCCACGACGCGCCTTGGCAGTAGTGGCTCCCGACCAAATGCATTGCGCATAAGTTTGCGTCGACACCACTCCAAGCACCAGCGATAGGCATCCACCCAGGTCCTTTAATGCACCACGGGCAAGCATGCTGCCATAGCGATGATGAATTGCTTCAATGCCGTCCAGACCATTGAATGATGCTATGGTGGAAGACTTGTAAATGTCGTCGATGCCTTGTGCAAAACCGTCGAAACCTCCTGCCATGCGATACACAATAATGCCTGTAGCAACCGACCCAAAGTACAGGAGTATCAGTTTCACTATTCCACCAGCTCCGGCACTCTTTATGCCACCAAAGATGACAAACAGCATTATTAGCACTGCGCCAATGATGAGCGACCACAATGTGTTCACGTTAAACAAGCTGCCAATCATCGCTCCCGATGTGAGCACTTGGGCCACTATGCTGATAAAGATGCCTATCAAGAACAGGATTGAACCCAAGGCTTCCACCTTGTGGCCATATTCGCGGCCCACTAGCTCGAGCAACGTGCTGCAACCACTGCGACGAAGTGGCCCGGCATAGAACACCGCAAGCATCACACCACCAAGCGCAGCGCCCAGTGTGAACCACCAGGCCGAAATGCCATAGCAGAAGGCTAATTGTGCAGTGCCCACCGTCGACTGGCCACCCGCCAGCGTGGTGAGGAACGCGCCACACACCATCCAACTGCCAGCGGTGCCACCTGTCGTGAAACTGCGCTCATCTTTAACATTGCGCGACGAGAGCCAGCTCACCAGCAGCAACACTGCCACTGTGAGCACAACGCCCATGATGTGTGTAGTCGAAATCATTGGCTGGGTTTATTTTGAACGTGCAAAGTTACCAATTTTCACCCTAAATAATAGTGTCACGGCGTTTTTATTTAGCAAAAGACCTTACAAATAAAAAAATATACCTAATTTTGCAGCTCTTTAACTAATTTTGAAAAAATTAGTGCAAGCCGAGCGAAATACAAAAAGAAAGACAAAGTTTTTCATTTTTACTTCCAAGGCGCAGCCTAATTTATCTAAAAGTATTTAATTATTGATATTGCTATGTTACTTTACACAGCGTCGTTTGGAAAATATGCGTCTCACCCATTAGGTTGGAGCGTTTTTTTATTAGTTATAATTGCCGAGGGAATTATTATGTCACAGTTCCTTGAAAACAAGAAGTTTGAAGCCCGCATTATGTTCCCCTGTTGCGTGAGCAACATTGTTAGCGCTGTTGCAGGCGCCTTGCTCTCCAAGGTTGTGAACAACGGGTGGATGCTCGTGGTTTGGTTCCCCTGGGTTAGCTCGGTTGACATTGATATCAACAATAGCGAATCGTTCATCACCTTTATCACAACGCTGGTAGGCGCATTTATTTTCACAGTTATTATTGAGGTTATTCTCAACTCGATGATGATGAAGTCTCGTGGCTTCAAGAGGGTTATGAGTGCCACAGTGCTGGCTAATGTGATATCCTATGTTGTGGCATGCTTCTTCCTGTATGCCTACAGCTTCAACCTCTACGAATAACTCAATCAATGCATAATACAAAAAAGAAAAATGAGCTAAACGGTCGTTTGGCTCATTTTTCTTTATCGCTGCTCCAGCCCACTCTCTTTTTTTAGAACTGGAAGTAGATAAACGGTTGTATCTCGCTAGTTTTAACCTGCATGATAATCACAATGAGAATCACGAGCACCAGCACATAAAGCACAGCAGGCATTTTAACAAAGGCGCGCTTGCAAGCCTGCGAAACCGAGTCGGGGACAAAGTGCAGGCAATATCCCAAAACTATGAGGGCAAACACGTGCCAGTAGCTAGTGACCACGTCGGTCAAGAGCTCGGGATGGAAACTGGTGAAGATTTGCGACAGCATAACACCCAAGTTACCCCACTCGCCGTTTTGGAAGAGTCCTTTCCAAGTGATGTCGGCATTGCGGAAAATCATCCACGCAAAAATCACGAAGTGGAAGGTCACTATCACCATGAGCACATTCCACACTTTGCTGTTAACGAGCTTCCACCCACGGGTGAGGCTCATCCACATCTTGTGAATCACCAGCGCAACGCCATGCAACGCTCCCCAGAAGATGAAATTAATCGATGCCCCGTGCCACAAGCCGCCCAGCAGCATTGTAATGAGCAGGTTGAGATACTGACGGAATTTTCCCTTGCGGTTACCGCCAAGCGATATGTAAAGATAGTCCTTGAGCCAAGAGCTTAGCGAGATGTGCCAGCGACGCCAGAAGTCGGTAACCGACACCGCCTTATAGGGGTTGTTGAAGTTGATGTTGAAGCGGAATCCCAAGAGCAACGCAAGGCCTATCGCCATATCGCTATAGCCCGAGAAGTCGCAGTAAATTTGCAAGCCATAACCATAGGCGCCAAGCAGGTTCTCAATGCCACTGAACTGAATGGGATTCTCAAACACGCGCTCCACAAAGTTGATGCTGATGTAGTCGCTTATCACAGCTTTCTTAAACAAACCTATCACCACAAACCAAAATCCCAAGCCCAGCATCTCACGAGTGACACGCAAGGGCTTATACATTTGAGGGATGAAGTCGCTGGCACGAACGATGGGGCCAGCTACTAGCTGCGGGAAGAACGAGACAAAGAACGCATAGTCGAGCAAGTTGTCAACAGGCTCTATCTTGCGGCGATAAACATCGATAGTGTAGCTAAGCGACTGGAAGGTGAAGAACGAGATGCCCACAGGAAGGAAAATCTCAAAATTGTGCCACGGCGCGCCACTAATGTCGCTCCACAGCTGACCAAAGAAATTGGTGTACTTGAAATAAGCCAGCAGGCCCAAGTCAATCAACAGGCTCAATGCCACCAGGCACTTGCGCCCCAGCTTCGACCTTGTGGTGTAGATGATGTCGGCTATCAAATAGTCGGAACATGTCACCACAGCAAGCAGGAAGAAATAAATGCCACTGCTCTTGTAGTAGAAATAGTAACTGAACGCGAGCACAAAAATGGTGCGCAGCATCGACCTCTTGCTAAGCAGCGTGTAGATGACAATGAAAACCGAGAACATGCACAGGAACATGCCACTCGAGAAAATGAGCGGAGAGTTCTCGTCGTAGGTGAGTTGCTTGAGCAGCAGCCCCCAGTCTAGTGTGCCAAACTGGGAGTTCACAAAATTCAATATGTTGTGCCACGTTGCCTCCATTGCATCTCAATTATCGATTATCATAACCCAGCATCAGTGCGTCATAGAGAAGACGCGCTATGCGATCACCGCCACGACCAGTTAGATGGGTGTAGTCGCGAGCTGCCTCGCCTTTCTTGACCATTTCGACGATGCTGCCCTCGCCACCCATTGCGTCATAAAGGTTCCAGAACGACACTCTAGTGTTAATTGCCGCACGCTTTTGGGCCTGTATCAAGCCAAGCACGCCTTTCATTGTCTTGAAACCATTGCTGCCACGCTCCTCGCGGTCGCTGCAGCTCACCAGCAACACACTGGTGCCTGGCATGCATCGCTTGATGTTCTCAACACCCTGCTGCATCATTCTGCTATACTCGGTGAACTCGCTGGCCACTCGCCCAGCAACATTGAGGCCATACATGATTATCACCAAATCATAAGGTCTCACGTTGTTGAAACCGCTGAGAATGCGGTCGTTAATCCTGTAAAGGTGACGGCCCGACGACGAACGCATCGACATGTTGTCGACTATCATACCGTTGTCGCAATCCATTGATGCGCCAAGGAAAACTATTCCCGATGGATTGTCTATCACCCACTTGGCGCTGGTGATATCGCCAGTGATGGTCACTTTGCCAACACTCTCATAGTCCTCAAGCGTGAAGAACCGGTTGGTGGTGCCGTTAATTGTCACCGACGCCGAGCCAGTGCCTCCACCGCCCAGGTAGTAGAGCGACGAGCTAGTGCATGACGCCGAGTGCGGGTAGGCATTACCACGGCACTCCATGTTAACCCAAGCGCCTTGAGAGGCATTGAAGTAATATCCCGTGAGATTGTTGTAGGTGTCGACAAAGCCTGCGCGATCAACACACTTGTGGGTGGTCCACCCCTCAAACGATTGCTTCACCGTAACCCGGTTGCTAGCCGTGATGCTTGTTATGGGAAGGTAGCCACAGCCCTTGCCACCAAACCTCTTTTGCAACAGTTCACGAAGCATCGCTGTCATGATGTCGCCCTCAATGAACGAGTCGCCAAGCACGGCAATGCGCACAGGTCGTGAGCCCGCCATGTCAAGTGCCTGATAAAAAGAGTTCATTCCGCCGGCTGCACCTTCGCTCAGGTCAACTATGCTCGTCACGCCAACCTTCTTCTCAACTTTCAACGCTTCGGCTTCAATGATTGAATCCTCCAGAGTGACAAGCTTACCATCTTTGCCGCGGGTGAGACGGGAGCCCTCGAGAACAGGCACTTCCATCTCATCGACGCTGCCCCTTTTTACCAAGGTGTCAAGCTCTTGTCCCCCAGAGTAATCACTGGTGGTGGTGCTGGCAAGAACTACCGAGTCGTTACGGATGTCGCTGAGCAAGTCAATCTTGCGCATCTGCCAACCTCCTATCGAGGGCGCAGGAAGCCAATATAACACCAAGAGCGACAGCACTACTGCCGGCACTATCCACGCCACTCTATTTAGGTAATTCTTCTCCATTTACTCTAAAAAACTTGCAAATGTACATCAAACCCACAAATTGACAAAACCAAACCATATTTTTTTCTCTGCTCTTTTTCATAAAACGATTAACACCAAACCAAAAACCAAAAACTGGCAACCGATAACCGATAACTGAAAACTTTTTCCTAACTTTGCAAAAAATTTCAAAAAACACACACATTTTTTTATATCAATAATATGGAAGAGAAAAAGAAATATGCACGCACGCTCGTGACAACAGCCTTACCCTATGCCAACGGGCCAGTACACATTGGTCACCTGGCTGGAGTTTATGTTCCTGCCGACATCTATGTGCGCTATCTGCGCCTGAAGGGCGAGCAGGTGATGATGGTTGGCGGCAGCGACGAGCATGGCGTTCCAGTGACCCAGCGAGCCCGCAAAGAAGGCATCACCCCACAGCAGGTCGTTGATCGATATCATGAGCTCATCAAGGACTCATTCCAAGAATTTGGCATCTCCTATGATATATATAGCCGCACCACGTCAAAGATTCATCACAAGTTTGCCGCCGAATTTTTCCGCAAGCTTTATGACGAGGGCAAACTAGTGGAAAAGACCACAAAGCAATTCTATGACGAAAAAGAGCACAGGTTCCTCACCGATCGTGATGTGGTGGGAGAATGCCCCTATTGCCATCATCCCAAAGCCTATGGCAACCAATGTGAAGAGGGCTGCCAGCGCAGCTTGGAGCCAACACAGCTCATCAATCCACATGCCAAGGAGAGTGGCGCGGTGCCCGTGCTGCGCGACTCCACCAACTGGTATCTGCCACTCAACGAGTATCAGCAATGGCTCAAGCAATGGATTCTCGACGGACATAAAGAATGGCGCACCAACGTTTATGGCCAATGCAAGTCGTGGCTCGACATGGACTTGGAGCCACGTGCTATGACACGCGACCTTGATTGGGGAATCCCAGTGCCAGTGGAAGGTGCCGAAGGCAAGGTGCTCTACGTGTGGTTTGATGCTCCTATCGGCTACATCAGCAACACCAAGGAATTGTGTGATGCCCACCCCGAGCAATTCGGATCTTGGCAACAGTGGTGGCAAGACGACAGCACTCGCCTGATTCACTTCATTGGCAAGGACAACATCGTGTTCCACTGCATCATCTTCCCAACAATGATGCACGCTCACGGCGACTACATCATGCCCGACAACGTGCCTGCCAACGAGTTCCTAAATCTTGAGGGCGACAAAATTTCAACAAGCAAGAACTGGGCAGTGTGGCTGCATGAATATCTGAAAGATTTCCCTGGCAAGCAAGACGTGCTGCGCTATGTGCTCACTGCCAACGCACCCGAGACCAAAGATAACGATTTCACTTGGAAAGATTTCCAAGATAGAAACAACAACGAGCTAGTAGCCATCTTGGGCAACTTCGTGAACCGCGCCATTGTTCTTACCAACAAGTACTTCGATGGCGTAATCCCCGAGGCTCATGAGCTTAACGATTATGATCGCGCCACTATCGAGGAATTCATGGGCGTGAAAGACGAATTGGGCAAAGCTCTCGACACATTCCACTTCCGTGCTGCGCTAGCCGAGGCAATGAAGCTGGCCCGCATCGGCAACAAATACCTCGCCGACACCGAGCCTTGGAAGCTTGCCAAGAGCGACATGACACGCGTTGAGACTATCATGAACGTGGCATTGCAAATCACTGCAAATCTCGCCATCGCTTTTGAGCCATTCCTGCCCTTCAGCGCCGAGAAGCTGCGCAAGATGCTCAACATGCAATGCGCCGACTGGAACAAGCTGGGCTCTATCGACATCCTAAAGGCTGGCGACCGAGTTGAGAAACCAGTGCTGCTCTTCGAGAAAATCGAGGATGAGACTATCAAAATTCAAACCGACCGACTCGAGCGCATCAAGCAGGAGAACATTCTCAACAACTTCACGCCTAAGCCTATTGCACCAACAATCGCCTTCGACGACTTCCAGAAGCTCGACATTCGCGTGGGCAAGGTGCTCCAGTGCGAGAAGGTGAAGAAGGCCGACAAGCTCCTCAAGTTCACCATCGACGACGGTATGGGCGGTCGCACTATCGTGTCGGGCATCGCCAAGTTCTATAACCCCGAGGAACTCGTTGGCAAGGAGCTGTGCTTTATCGCCAACCTCGCGCCACGAACCCTCAAGGGCATTGAGTCACAGGGCATGATTCTCAGCGCCGAGGATGCCGACGGCCGCCTCGTGGTCATTGGCCCTCATGGCGAAGTGCGCCCCGGCGTCCAAGTAGGATAAACCATTAAAATGGCAATTAATATGAAATTCTGGATTTTCTTGGTCATCTTGAATATCTAGAATTTCTATTTTTCAATCACAACCAGTATTTATTCATGAAACAGCCTGATGACAACAGAATCTATTGGATTGATGCCGTGAGGTCGCTAGCTTGTCTGTGTGTGCTCACAGTTCATGCCTACGTGCCTGGAGGCACTAATGGCGCACGCCTGGTGGGAGGCATCAACTATTTTGCTGTAGCAGGCGCATCGGTTTTGTTCTTCATGATATCAGGAGCTTTGGTGCTTTATAAGCCCAAGCCGTTTTTCCCTTTCATCAAGCAACGACTCTTGCGCGTTGCCTTGCCCATGGCAATATGGACAATCATTGCGCTTGTTATAGGCTGCTGCACTGGCATGATGCCATGGAAGGAATTACCGGGCAAGATAGCATTAATACCATTTGCTCCGCAGTATGGCACGTTTTGGTTCATCTACGTGGTGTTTGGCATATATCTTGTTGCACCCATCTTGTCGCTGTGGCTTAACAAATGCTCGCGAAACGAACTGCGGGCCATTCTTGCCATTGGCGCCTTGGCGCTTGCTGTTCCCTATCTGAATTTAATAGACGAGGGCATAGCTCCAGTTGTAAGCATCTCTAAAGGTTGGCTCTATTACTTCAATGGCTATCTGTGGCTTGCTGTGATGGGCTATTACTTGCGGCGTTATGTCAACATCACACGATTGCAGTGGTGGCATGTAGCTTTTACCCTATTGCTCGTGATCTGGCCAGTAAGCCATTTCCTGTTTAAAGTGCCAGCTGTAATGTTCCAAGACCGATTAGCAATAAATGTGGTGTTGTTGACTTGTGTATACTTTATTGTCATCAAGAACATCAAGCTTGGCAACCGCATGAAACTCATTGTCTACAACTTTGCTCAGCACACCTTTGGCATTTACCTGGTTCACAAGTTGATAATGTCGTTTGTGGTATTGCCACTTATGCCTGAATCATTCGAAATGCATTATGCTATAGTCTATCCGCTAATGATTTCTCTCGAGGTAGTGGTGTGCTACACCATCGTTCACTTGCTGTCAAAATTGCCCTATAGCAAGTACTTCATTGGGCTTTAGATGTCATTGTCACCTCAACCATGCAGGCGGTATCTCCCATATTAGAGTTGCAAAAGCAGCGGGCGTTGCTGGTAGCTGAGCGTGACGCCGAGCGCAGCGAGTTCCAGCATCAGACCGAAACCGTGGGACTAGGTCGCAAGGTGAAGCGGGGCGATTGCTGGTGGCCCTTGAAGGTGGGGCGCAGCTACTACAATTCGCTCAATCAGCTCGTTGTTGAGGTGAGCCGCAAAGAGGATACCGACATCGAGCACAATTTTGAGTATGGTCGCCAGGTTATGTTCTTCCATGTCGACTCCAGCGACAACATCTCCTATTTCAAGTTTGCAGCAACTGTTAGCTATGCTCAAGAAAGCCGCATGGTGATAGTGGTGCCCGACGGCAACGCCGTGGCCGAGCTGCAAGGCCGCGAGCGAGTGGGAGTGCAACTCTCGATGGATGAGCACACCTATCAACTTATGCTCCAAGCTATCGACAAAGTCGCAAAGGCCAAAGGCAATCGCCTCGCACAACTGCGCGACCTCTTCTACAACCGCAGCAAGACCGAGAAATTCACCTTTGCTCCCATCCGTTTCCCATGGCTCAATCCCACTCAGGAACATGCCGTCAACGAGGTGCTGCTCGCCAAGGATGTTGCCATCGTTCATGGCCCGCCCGGCACTGGAAAAACCACAACGCTGGTCGAGGCCATCTATGAGACGCTCAGGCGCGAGAATCAGGTGCTGGTGTGTGCACAAAGCAACATGGCGGTCGACTGGATTAGCGAGCGCCTTGTCGACCGAGGGGTGGAAGTGCTGCGCATTGGCAACCCTACCAAAGTGAATGATAAGATGCTGGGATTCACCTACGAGCGACGATTTGAGGCACACCCCGACTATCCTCAGCTGTGGGCAATTCGCAAAGCGATTCGTGAATTGCGCAGCGCCAAGCGGCGAGGCTCCGACAGCTACCATCAAAAACTCGATAGGCTGAAAAGCCGTGAAACGGAACTTGAGCTGCGCATCAACAACCATATCTTCAACAGCGCACGCGTGATTTCATGCACCCTCGCAGGCAGTGCTAGCCGGGTGCTTGAGGGGATGAAATTTGCCACGCTGTTCATCGACGAAGCGGCTCAAGCACTCGAAGCGGCGTGCTGGATAGCCATCCGCAAGGCTAATCGTGTGATATTTGCTGGTGACCACTGCCAGCTGCCTCCCACCGTGAAATGTCTCGAGGCGATAAAAGGTGGCCTCGCACGCACCCTCATGGAACGCATCGTGCAGAGCAACCCGCAGGTGGTGACGCTGCTCAAGGTGCAATACCGCATGAACGACGACATCATGCGCTTCTCGAGCGAATGGTTCTATCACGGCGAGGTCGAGAGCGCTCCCGAAGTGAAATACCGCAGCATCCTCGATCTCGACACCCCAATGACATGGATCGACACTGCACAACTCGATATTGAGGCTCACGAGGAACTCGTGGGAGAAACCTACGGACGCATCAACCGCGCCGAGGCCCACCTCACCATCGACACACTACAGCAGTATTTCGAGCGGCTAGGACGACAGCGGGTGATTGACGAACGCCTCGACGTGGGCATCATCTCGCCCTATCGTGCCCAAGTGCAGCTGCTGCGACGCATGCTGCGCAAGAGTGCCTATTTCAAGCCACTCAAGCAGCTTATCTCGGTAAACACCGTTGATGGTTTCCAAGGCCAGGAGCGCGACATCATCGTTATCAGCCTGGTCCGTGCCAACGATGAGGGGCAAATAGGTTTCCTGCGCGACTTGCGGCGAATGAACGTCGCAATCACCCGCGCACGCATGAAGCTCTTCATCCTCGGCGACAGCACCACCATGACTCGACACCCCTTCTACCGCAAGCTCCACAACTACATCAAGAGCTTGAACCCTTAAGATTGCTCAATATGTCTCTTTTTCAGTGAGCTCAGCCCCAGTGTCGCTAGTGCAAAAAAGGAGATGTGAAAATCTATGTTTGTTTAAAAATAGAGGGCTTTTGTTGAAAAAAATTGTTTTTTAACTTGAGTATCAATAATTTTGTGGGTTTTCTGAATAATTCATAACTAAAAACATAAATTAATGCTTATGAGAAAAGCAATCTTAACTATTCTAATCTCGGTAGGTGTATTGGTTGCGACAGCGACTATATATCCTTACCTAAATGTAACAATGAACTCTGGTTCAGTAACGTCTTATCCCACAACTGATTTGACGTTGAAATTTGAGAACAACAAACTTGTAGCTAGCAATTCTGGCACTCAAGCTGGCACCAACAACTTGCCCGACATCCTGAACATGGTGTTTGGCTTGGGCTCTGAGGGCCCAGTAAGTGTTGCTGGCGATGTTAACGGTGACGGCGAGGTAACTAGCGCCGACATCACTGCACTCTACAACTGGTTACTTAACAATGATAACAGCGCAATTGTTAACGGAGACCAAAACAGCGATGGTGCTATCACTTCGGGTGACGTGACATTTGTTTACAACATCCTCCTGGGTAGCAAAGCTGGCGAAATTACCGACGGCGACCAAACTATGTGGGTCGTAACCGGCGATGTGAGCTGGGCTTTCACCACCTCTCAACTCGAGGCTATGCCCTACAACAACGGCACCTCGTTCACTGCTCAGGGCAAAACCTTCAATGTTGCTGATGTTGACCAAATATATGTTGACAACACACCTGTGCCTGACAACACTGTGAAGGTGACCTACACAGGCAACACCGCCAAGGTGATTGTGGCTGGTAACATTGCCAAGAACATGACTGCCAGCGTTAACGGCGCTCACGTTGTGGCTATGCAAGATGCCAGCGTTGCCGAGGAAATCACCTATACCCTCACAGGTAGCTCTACCAACGGTTCGTTCTATCAGGACGGCGAATTTAAAGCTACAGTGCAACTCAACGGCCTTACTCTTAACAACCCCGACAGTGCTGCCATCAACATTCGCGACGGCAAGCGCATCGCTGTGGAACTCGTAGAGGGAACTACCAATACCCTCACCGACGGCACCGGCGGCTCACAGAAGGGCTGCTTCGCCGTGAAGGGACACACTGAGTTCAAGGGCGCTGGTATTCTTAACATCACCGGTAACTCTAGCCACGCATTTTGGGGCAAGGAGTATGTTGAGGTTAAGAAGACCGTGGGCGAGATCAACATCCTGGGCTCTAAGGGCGACGGTTTCAACATTAACCAGTACTACCTGCAGAATGGCGGCAAGGTGACTGTCAAGAATGTTGCCGACGACGGCATTCAGGTTAGCTACGAGACCGACGACAACGACCTAATCGTTGAAGAAGAGGAGAACACTGGCGAGGTAACCCTCAAAGACGGTACTCTCGACATGACTATGACAAGCGCTGGCGGCAAGGGAATCAAGGCTGCTTCCAACTTTATCATGCTCAAGGGCACACTCAAGATGGTTCAGAGCGGCAACCTCGTGGCTGGCGATGGCGACATCGACTATGGCACCTGCGTCAAGGCTGGTGGCGACATCCTGATTCATGGTGGTAACGTTGACCTCACCAACACCGCACAAGGTGGCAAGGGTCTGAACGCCGACGGCACAATCACCATCGACGAGGCTAACGCCACAACAACCATCAACATCAAGGCCAACGGCCAGGGCGGCACAGCCGAGGCTGGAAGCTCAAGTGGCGGCGGCGAGACTCCACAATCTTACAGGATTTATGTTGCTAAGCCCTCAAGTAGCGGTGGCTATCCTGGTGGAGGCAGTGGCGGCAATGCATGGACCAACATGTATCTCTATAAGAGCGACGGCACAATGGTGGCAAACATCACCAACAACACCGTTCAAAAAACCTCGGGTTACTCAACTCTCACTTTCTACTACTACGACTTCGGTTCGGCCGACAGTGGCACCTACTACTTCAAGAGCGACAACTACTCAAGCATGGGGCGTTCTTATGTAATCCTAACCAACAATTTCAGCGGCCCAACTAGTGGCTCTGATATCTACTATCAAATAGGCGGCTACACTAGTAGTACTACTGGTGGCGTTTATACACGCACCTACACCCTCAACAACGTTACCTCCACCTACGGCGGCACTAGCGACATCAGCGAGGATACTGGCACAAGCTACAACGCTGCAGGCATCAAGGCCGATGGCAATATCACCATCAATGCAGGCACCTTCACCATCGCCAACAATGGCTCGATGAGTAAGAGCATCAAGAGCAAGGCCACCGTTACCATCAATGGCGGTGACATCACTCTCACTCCTAGCGGTGCTATGCAGGTTATCAATAGCGATGCAAGCTACAGCAGCGGCATCAAGGCTGTTGACTTCGTGATGAATGGCGGCGTGCTCAAGATAAACTCAAGCGGCGTGGCCGGCAAGGGTGTTTCTACAACCAACATCACCACCAACGGCGGTTCTATCACCATCAACAACACAGGCTCTTCTCAGTCGGCCGCATCGAGCGACTACTACACTGCCAAGGGCTTCAAGACCGATGGCAACCTGAACCTGCTGGGTGGCACCATCCACATCAAGATGACTGGCACTGGCGGCAAGGGCATCAAGGTTAACGGCAACTACGTTCAAGGCGTGAGCGGTGGCGAAGGCCCAACTCTCACCGTGCAGACCACTGGTAGCTCAGCAGGTGGCAGCAGCGGTGGTGGCGGCTGGCCAGGTGGCGGACAAACCAGCGGCTCGGGTAGCGCTAAGGCCATCAAGGTGCTCGGCACTATCACCCTCAATGGCGGCCAGAGCGAGGTTACTACAGCTACTAACGGTGCTGAGGGTATCGAGTCAAAGACCAGCATCACCGTCAATGGCGGTAACCACTACTACAAAGCTTACGACGACGGTATGAACTGCGCTGGCCCAATCAAGTTTGCTGGTGGCGTGACAGTAGTTTACTCCAACGGTAACGACGCTGTCGACAGCAACTACGGTCGCGCTGGCGCTATTGAGATTGGCAACGGATGTATTGTTGCCTACACTAGCGCAGGTGGTCCTGAGGAAGGTCTCGACTGCGATAACAACAGCTACATCAGCATCACTGGTACAGGCTATGCCATCAGCGCTGGCGGCAGCCAAGGCGGTGGCGGCGGCTGGGGAGGCACAAGTGGCCTCGGCAGCGCAGTGCAAGGCTACTACCTGAGCACTAGCTCGCTCAGCTACACTGCAGGTCGCTACTACACCATTGCCAACAGCAGCGGCACTAACCTCATGACCTACAGCTTTGAGGCTGGCGTATCAAGTTCACTGTCACTCTTCACTGCTAAGGGCATGACCAAGGGTCAGAGCTACACCGTGAAGTACAGCACCACAGCTCCAACCAATGCCACCACAGCATGGCACGGAGTATATCTGGGCAGCACAGCAACTGGAACAACATCGTTCACCTCATTCACTGCACAGTAAAGAAATAGCCTAAATAAACCCAAATTTCTTTACACTTGTGCCTCGAGACTGAAGAGCAGCCTCGAGGCACTTTTTTTATTTCCAACTGGTATATCAGCCCCCAAATAAGCCAAAATTTTAGGATGTTATTTTAAGGACTAACACACAATTAATATGCTTAGCATAAGAATATTAATCATTATACAGAATTGTATTACACAACCTTGTGCAACACAATGTTGTATAAAAAATCTTACACAATATTGTGTATTAAATAAAAAGTCCTTATATTTGCGCTATAAAAATTGAAAAGTTATGGAAAACAAAAGTTTCTTATTCGGCACTGCTGTTGGTGGTTACAATTTTATTGGGCGAGAAGCAGAGATAAAAAGATTGATGGCTAATTTCACCGAAGGCATCAATACAATCCTTATATCTCCACGTCGCATAGGCAAGACCTCGCTTGTGAAGAAGGTCAAGCAGTTGCTTGAATCGCACGAGGATGTGATTGTTGTATACCTCGACATGTTTGCCTGCAAGACTGAATATGAATTCTATAATGCGTTGTCGGCTGCTGTGCTCAAGCAGACGGCCTCTCATGCCGAGAAATGGATGGAATATGCCAAAGACTTTATAGTTAGGCTCACTCCAAAAATTTCTTTTTCACCCGAAGCCAATAGCGACTTCTCAATTTCTTTGGGCATAACAGCTAAAACACATACCCCTGAGCAAATACTTGGATTGGTCGAAGAAATCGCACGCAAGCGCAGCAAGCGCATCGTAGTGTGCATCGACGAGTTTCAGCAGATAGGCGAGTTACCCGACTCTTTAACCGTTCAGAAACGTCTGCGCTCGGTCTGGCAGCATCAACAATTGACTTCTTACTGCTTGTTTGGCAGCAAAAAGCATCTTATGAGCAATATTTTCCAGCGCCGCAACATGCCATTCTATCAGTTCGGTGATATGATTTTCTTAGATAAAATTCCTACCGAACAGTGGGTAGATTATATAGTAGAGCATTTTCAGGATCGCAAAAGAGATATATCACGTGAGCTTGCTCAGCAATTATGCGAAATTGTTGAAAATTACTCCTCCTATGTTCAGCAATTAGCTTGGTTGCTATTCTCGTTGCTAAATGAAGGAGAAACAGCTACCATGGGAAAACTCAATCACGCAGTTAACGATTTGCTGAATGCCAACGAGGCTTTGTTTATGCAACAGATAGAACCATTGTCGGCCTATCAGTTGAATTTCCTCAGAGCAATTGCCGATGGCCATAATCGTGGATTCGGCGAAATGGAAATTAGAGAAGAATACAATTTGGGAAGCCCATCAAATATAACTCGGCTCAAGTCTTCATTAATAAAGAAGGATCTTATTGAAATGCAAGTCAAGGGCACTCTTAATATTACTGACCCTGTCTTTAAACTTTGGATTCAACGCCGCATCAGTTGATTATAATTGATTTTGGCGAACATAGTCTTCAAAAGGTCGTCATCATTCCGCATAGAACAACGATACTGAAAAACTTTTTGTAGCTAAAATTTGCCATCACACGGTAAAAACACTATTTTTGTAGCTATGCAATATCTTCCAAACAATAAACCATAAACGATAAACGAGGGAAGAGATACCCCGATCACGTTCACGATCACAATCACGATAAACGATAAACCATAAACGATAAACGAATATATGTTGAACTTCACTCCCATATTGCGAGGTTACCTGACTTCACGCTTGAAACAGCACGCACGCTACATTGAGCATGCCGATAGTGTGCAGCAGGAGCAGTTCATGCGCCTGAAAGAGCGTGCCGCACTAACATGGTTTGGGCGCAAATATGACTTCTCGACAATTCGCACCTACAAGGAGTTTGCCACGCGTGTTCCTCTCTATCGCTATGAGGATCTGCAGCCGCAAATCATGCGCATGGTGCGCGGCGAGAAAGACGTGTTGTGGCCAGGGCGTTGCTCCAACTTTGCGCAATCTTCGGGTACCAGCGATGGCAACCACAAGTACATCCCCATCACCCCCGAGTCGCTTCGATGGAACCATTACCGCGGCTCAAGCGATGTGGTGTCGCACTACCTCAACCTCAATCCCGAGAGCCGCTTGTTCTCGGGCAAGGCGCTAATCTTGGGAGGCTCGTTTGCCAATGAATTGAATCTACCCCGAGGCACCCGTGTAGGCGACCTCTCGGCAACGCTCATCAACAACATCAACCCAATTGCCAACCTGGTGCGTGTGCCATCAAAACGCATCGCTCTACTCGAAGACTGGGCCGAAAAACTCCCTGCACTGGTCGAGGCAAGCAAGGGCGAGGACATCACCAACCTAAGCGGTGTGCCATCGTGGTTCCTCACTGTCATCAAGGAGGTGCTCAAAGCTACTGGCAAAGACTGCATCCACGATGTGTGGCCCAACCTGGAGGTGTTCTTCCACGGCGGAATCGCTTTCGAGCCTTATCGTGAGCAGTATGAGCGCCTGTGCGACATGAGCAAGATGCACTTCCTCAACACCTACAATGCCAGCGAGGGCTTCTTCGCCACACAGAGCGACTGGAGCACCACAGCAATGCTGCTGTTGCTCGACGTTGGCGTGTTCTACGAGTTCATCCCGCTGAGCGAGGTCAACAGCGACCACCCCGACGTGCTCCCCATTTGGGAGATAGAAGCTGGCAAAACCTACGAACTCATCATCACTGCCTGCAACGGCCTGTGGCGCTACCGAATAGGCGACACAGTGCACATCGAGCAACTTAATCCCGTGAAAATCAACATAGCAGGGCGCACCAAGAGCTTCATCAATGCCTTTGGCGAGGAGCTGATGGTGCACAATGCCGACAAGGCTATCACCCGCGCCTCGCAAGAGACTGGAGCACAGGTTCTCAACTACACAGCTGCACCCGTCTATGCTGGCGACAAGAGCAAGGGCCGCCATCAGTGGCTCATTGAATTTGAAAAGGAACCTGCGAGTCTTGACGAGTTTGCCGCCCTGCTCGACAAATACCTCCAGGAGGACAATGGCGATTATCAGGCAAAGCGCTACCAGAGCATCTTCCTCGATGCCCCTCAGATAGTAGTCGCACGCCGAGGCCTCTTCGACCAGTGGTTAGGCTCAACCGGCAAACTCGGCGGCCAGCGCAAAATCCCCCGCCTCAACAACAACCGCACCACCATCGACCAAATGCTCTCTTTAATGCATAATGCATAATTAGCTCCATTTTCTAAATGTTCAATTATGCCAATTCACTGCATTGCGAAAATATTCGTAACGAAAAATTTCGCAATTTATCATAAGTGTACACTAAAAAAAAAACAAGGTTCATTAATTGTTGATATTAAGATAAAAAAAGATTTATAAATGGGGCTTACTTTTCATGGAGTGACTTCAGCCTGGGGGCACCTTTGAGTAACATCAAGTACCGCTTATGTAACGAGTTTTGCCATTTGGAGGTATTGGCAATAGAACAAAAAGTATGCAAAAAATGAGAATAAGGAAATATTAGTGAATATTTTGTTAAATATTGGAGAGATATGCGTGTTTCCGCTAAAAACTTTGTATCTTTGTGCCAAACAGAAGGATTATACAATATGGACAGAGATGTCAATCGGCTAAAAGTAGTATTAGCAGAAAAAGAGATCCAATAAATGGTTGGCAGAACAAATAGGAGTTGCCATTACTACAGTTTCAGAATGGCGAACCAATGTTTGCCTGCCAAACCTTGAAACACTTCTTCAGATTTATGAAAATAAGGGGGTAAGCTGAAGACCTGTTGAGAGAAGAATAAATATTTAGTTGCTATTTATAAAAATATGGATTTACATAGACATCCTTTTGACGAAGGAACAATAACAAAACTAGAGATTTTTGAGGCTTATACAAAAGAGTGGCTTCCTGTTTTTGTAATGAGTCCCTATCAACATATTTGTATCTTCGACCTCTTCGCAGGTACAGGGCGAGATCAAAATGGTGTGGCAGGTAGTCCAATTCGAATACTTCAGCAGATAAATGGTATGTTGTCAAATATAGATAATCGTGGAAAGCATATTTATCTTTGGCTGAACGAATATGACCACCCCAAATATGAACTGCTTGTAAATTCCTGTCAGGGTTTTATAAGTGAGCATCCCCAGTTAAAAGCTGCGACTGATAGAGAGATTGTGAAGATAAAATATACAGAACTTGACTTTGCAGTATTATTCCCACAAATATTGGGAATTATCAAACGTTTCCCTTCTCTTGTCTTCCTTGACCAGAATGGAATTAAATATTTGTCTGACCAGTACTTCCAAGAGCTTGTATCAACATCTACTGTTGATTTCCTGTATTTCGTGTCTTCATCCTATTTTTTCCGCTTTGGTGAAAGACCAGAGTTCTTAATGAACGTGCAAATTGACATGCAACGTGCCAAAGAGAATCCGTATAAGTTCATACATCGTAGCCTATTAGAACAACTTAGAGAGAAGATTCCCACTGACTCAAATGTAAAGCTATACCCATTCTCTATCAAGAAAGGAAGAAATGTCTATGGCATCATCTTTGGGGCCAGCCATCCTTTAGCAGTTGAGAAATTCCTTACTACAGCATGGAAACGAAATATAGTGAATGGTGAAGCTAATTTTGACATAGATGACGATGCTGCCAAAGCCCAGCTTTCCTTGTTTGACGAAAAGAAGCCAACGAAAAAAGAAGCATTCACAAACTTATTAAGAAACAAACTGCTGAACAAGGAATTGGTTACAAACGAGGATGTCTACCTTTTTACTTTAGACCAAGGTCACATTCCCTCACATGCTGCCAATTTATTGAAGCAACTAAAGAAGGAGGGACTCCTAATGTACGAGGGACCTTCTCCTCTTGTTACCTATGACCAAATATTTAAGAACCATCGTATTATTAACTATCTACTTGGAAAATAATATGAAAACCACAAAAATAGAATGGACTGATAAGACGTGGAACCCAATAACAGGTTGCACGAAGAAGTCAGCAGGCTGTGCGCATTGCTATGCTGAAGTGATGGCACGGCGGTTGAGAGCCATGCGATTGGATAAATATAAAAACGGTTTCCTGCTGGCACTTCATGAGGATGATCTTGATGAACCGTTGCAATGGAAAAAACCTCATAATATCTTTGTTTGTTCCATGAGCGATATTTTCCATGAAGAGGTGCCTTTCGAGTTCATCGACAAGATAATGAACACTATTAGGAAGACCCCTCAGCACCGCTATCAGATTCTGACAAAACGAGCAGAGCGGATGGCAGAATACTTTGATACAAGAATCATCCCTCAGAATGTTTGGCTTGGCGTGACAGTAGAGTGCAAGGCTACCAGAAATCGTATAGACCATCTTCGAAAATTGAATGCCAGCATCAAGTTTCTCTCCTGTGAACCGCTGATAGAGGACTTGGATGATTTAAATCTTATGGGCATTGACTGGGTAATCGTTGGCGGAGAGAGCGGCCCTAAGGCTCGCCCAATGTTGTTAGATTGGGTGGTGAACATCAAACAACAAGTAGAGCAACAAGGAGCAGCATTTTTCTTCAAACAATGGGGCACATGGGGCAGCGACGGAATTAAGCGCAACAAGCATGCCAATGGCAAGTTGCTGATGGGTGAAGTGATTCAGCAGATGCCTGCAAAAAAAGGCCGTGTAAAAATCTGAGTTAGTGGATAACCCGAAAAAGTTATTGGGTAAGATGTAAATAACACGAAGATACAATAAAAGGTTTAATAAAGATACAATGCATGCAGGAATTATTTCTTGACGTATATCCCATTCTATGGATAGTGTTTTTATTTGCAGACCAAATCCTAAAGGGCGCCAAATTGTTGATTGTCAGCAATTTTCTTTTTGCAGAAGAAATCATTTCAATAAAAATCATACAATAATAATCTTTTTTTAAAAAGAAAGAAAAAAACTGTATCTTTGCATGTTGAGTGGCAAAAGGAAAAAACTTTTCCTCATGAAATTGTGAAGAAGATATCAATAATAGATTAATAAATTGATTTGTAATATGCTACAACGATACTTGCAAGAAGGACGCGTAGAGGCGGGGTGTGATGAGGCTGGGCGTGGGTGCTTGGCTGGACCTGTGACGGCCGCCGCGGTTATTTTGCCACCCGATTTTGAAAACGAACTGCTCAACGACAGTAAGCAGCTCACTGAGCACCAGCGCGACTTGCTGCGCCCAATCATCGAGCATGAAGCTATAGCGTGGGCTGTGGCAATGGTATCGCCTCAGGAGATTGACCGAATCAACATCCTCAAGGCGTCGATTACAGCTATGCATCGCGCCTTAAACCAACTATCAATCAGGCCCGAGCACATCCTCGTCGACGGCAACCGCTTCTATCCCTATGGCGACATCCCTTTCACTACAGTAGTCAAGGGCGACGGCAAGATGATGAGCATTGCTGCAGCGAGCGTCCTCGCCAAGACTCACCGTGACGAATATATGAGAAAAATTGCAGAGGAATTCCCACACTACAACTGGGCAAAGAACAAAGGCTATCCCACTAAAGACCACCGCGCCGCCATCGTGGCACACGGCATCAGCCCCTACCACCGCAAGAGCTTCAACCTAGTGGGCCAGCTCTCCCTCTTCGACTAAAAAAAGGTTATCGCGATAAGCGATTGTAGAGAACGATTTTATTTCAGGAGCTTGAGGAGCATTATCAAGGCGTGGGTGGTTGCGCGGTCAATGATTTGGGCGCGACTACCGGTGAAGTGCAGGCACTTGCTTGTGACGATATCACCCACTTTGGCTGCCATCCACACAGTACCCACAGGTTTTTCGGGCGTTCCGCCGCCAGGTCCTGCCACGCCGCTTGTCGCCACAGCACAATGGGTGTGGCACACTGCGCAAGCACCGTTAACCATTTGCTCCACCACGGGCTGGCTCACCGCTCCACATGTGTCGAGAACCGTGTCGTCAACTCCCAGTACTCGGTGCTTCACATCGTTGCTATAGCTCACTACACTGCCCATAAAATAGTCGCTGCTACCTGCAATCTCGGTAATCACATGGGCGATGTTGCCGCCAGTGCAACTCTCGGCAGTCGATAGTGTGAGTCCAAGCTCTCGCAACCTCTCCCCCACTATCTGCGACAATGGTTTGTCGGCATCGGCAATAATGCTCTTGCCCAAGAGTTTGTGCAGCTTACTCGACAACCTGTCCATGTCATCATTCAATTTCTCACGGTCGCCATGCGTGCCAGTGAGCCTCAACCTTATAACACCTTGCGCTGGCAGATAAGCCAAGTGGATATAGCTGGGCATATCCTGCTCAAACTGCTCGAGCTTCTCAGCGAGAGCACTTTCGGCATAGTCGATCACCACAAACGTGCGATACTCGATGTCGACATCGCTGTGGAAGTGCTTCACCAGACGTGGAATCACGGCACGCTCCATCATGGTCTGCGTCTCAACTGGGACACCCGGCATCGACACCAGCACCTTTCCATTACGTTCAAACCACATAATGGGCGCAGTGCCCACCTCATTCTGTATCACTTGACATGATGAAGGCACCATTGCCTGCGATGCCGTGAGGCGATTCATCGGTATGCCACGGCGGGCAAACATATCGTCAACGTTTCGCTTCACATCCTCGTTGAGTACCATTTCACCACCGAAATAATCGCATAACGTAGCCTTGGTTATATCATCCTTAGTGGGACCTAAGCCTCCAGTCATCAGCACCAAGTCGGTGAGGGCAAAAGCATCCTCGATGGCACGTTTTATTTCACTAGCGTCGTCGGCAATAACTCGCACACTTTGCGACTCCCATCCCAGGGGTGCCATGTGGCGTGCTATCCATCCCGAGTTGGTATCGGTAACCTGCCCTATGAGCAGCTCGTCACCTATTACTATTGTTGAATATTTCATTGTTTCTTATATAGTTTATAATTCGTTTCAAGAATCAGCATTCTCACCTCTCACTCTTCCCTCTCACTCATTATCGCTTCGATGCGCTGGGCGAGCGTGGGATGGCTATAATCCATCCAAACCACAGCAGGGTGAGGAGTTAGATTGCTAAGAGTGTTGGCACTCAGTTTCTTCAGGCCCGAAATCAGCGCCTCGCCATGACCATAATGCGCGGCATAGGCATCGGCACGGTACTCGCAGCGCCTGGATATTCCATTGATAATTGGGTCGAGAATCAAGTCAATGGGTGAGAACAGCAACGAGAAGGCGATGAGCGACAAGGCAAACGAGTGGTTGCGGCTTCCACCCAAAGCATGTGAAAGTTCGGGATTGTCAACAAGTAGCGAGAACACCCACAAGTTCACTGCCACCATCACAATGCTCATGATGGTGTTTTTGATTGTGTCGCGATGCTTGTAGTGCCCTAGTTCGTGCGTGAGCACCGCTACAATCTCATCGGTGGTGAGTTGCTCAATAAGGGTGTCGAAGAGCACTACCCTCTTTTTCATTCCAAAGCCTGTGAAATAGGCATTGGCCTTGGTGCTGTGCTTGGAACCGTCCATAACATAGATATTCTTTATTGAGAAACCCATTTGGCTGGCAGCCTCCTCAATGGCAGTGCGCAGCTCGCCCTGCTCCAGAGGCTTTTGCTTATTAAACAGTGGCACTATCAAGTTGCTGTAGAATAGCGAGAAAAAGATTATAAATGCAGCACACACCAGTGTTGCCCATAGCCAGAATGAAGAGCCTAGATAGCTGTAAAGCAAATACACCACACTAAGCAGCACGCCACCTAGCAAAAGCATCAGCACTAAGCTTTTGAGTGTGTCGAGCCAGAACGTCTTGCGAGTGGTCTTGTTAAAGCCAAACTTCTCCTCAATCACGAAGGTATCGTAATAACTAAACGGCAGGCTGATGATAGCCGAAACCACAGCATAGATGCCAAAGAAGATGAGCAATTGAATGAGCAACCCGTGGCTCCACTTGGCCGTCAAATCATCGAGCCAGCCCAAAAGGCCAGTGAGAAGAATTACCAACGTGATAACGAGTGTCACGCAGCGCTCTATCCAGCCAAGACGGCGATTGGTGCGTGTGTATTCTTGCTGCTTGCGATATTTATCTTCATCATAAAGTCCCTCAAGCACCTTAGGGACTGGATTCGTCATCCACTTGCCATTGAGCCATGAGAGCACACTGCTCACCGCAAACTCTAGCAGCACAAACGCTATAATAACAATTAATAATGTAGGCATAATTGTAATGTGATTTCTTGGTCACAAAATTACTAATAATAAGCAACACGGCAGCTAAAAACAGTCATATTTTTGCTTTTTTCGCATGTTAATGTTTTTTATCTTCTAAATAATATCTATCTTTGGGGGTTAATAGTATCACATCCCACAATAAAACATGAAGACAAGACTAATCTTCCTTACATTATTTTTGGCAACAGTTATTATAGGCCGCGCCGACGAACTGATTTTGTGGTTCGACAGCGACCAGTACAACCAATGGACAACCAGTACGAACTTTGTCAACGGAATGAAGATTATTAAAGAAGGAAAACAGGATGATATCGACAATGCAATTTCCTACTTTGATAAAGAGTTAAAGCAACATCCACTCAACGGTTATGCCCTTTGCAACAAGTCAATGATTATGGCAATGCAAACCATGTTTCAAAGCTATGATTTCATGGATACTGAAGCCCCCGACTCGATTGCAATGGGTAAGGAATTCGTAAACAAAGGCATGCATCAAGCACTAGGTCTTATGGATCAAGGTCGCCAACTCATCCCTGCTGCCGACTCGATTATGCACGCCAACGCATGGCTATGGATGGCCTACTTCCACAAGAGTTGTGAGCCATTCGACTCGTTGCAGATGGTGTCTTGTTTGGAAAAATCGACTGAGTACAGGCCCAATGCCGACATTTACAGGGTGCTGATTGAGCTTTCATGGGATGAAGACGATACTAGCAAGAGTGAGAAATATGCGCTCAAAGCCATTGAAAAGTTCCCTGAGAAGAGTGAATTCTTGTTATTGATGGCCAGCATAGCTGCACAAAAAGAAGACCATGATGGAGTTATCAACTATGCCGGCCGATACATCGAGTTGGCAAGGCAACAAGATGGCGAAATTGACTCTGAGGTGGTGATGGCCTATGCTAACGCTTTAGCACAGAAAGGAAACACCGCCGACGCTACCGATTTTCTCCTTTCAGGAGGCGCTGATTATCAATTTCTTTATAACAGCCTAAAGCGAATTGGTGCTAACCCAAATATGGTACTCTCCAAGATTGGCCAACGCGAGTTTGCCGAAGAAGGAAATCCTGTGGTGTGGACCATGCTTCGTGGCTTGATTTACTGCTTCGACAAGCACGATTACAAAGCAGCAACCGAAAGTTTTCTGAAAGCAAAAAGCGACAATGAACCCCGCTTGTGGAATCAATGCATAGGTTACAGCTATTACATGGCTGGTGATATCCCCAACGCCTTGCTTCACGCGCAAGCAGCCACCAACTTGTGCGTTACTGGCAACCTACAACAATTGCAAGAGAATCAAGGAATGATTGACCAGCTCATCAACAATCTTACTACCAAACTCACACTCAGCGACGTATTCACGATAGAGACCGACGACTATGTGAACCTGGGCAAGTACTATGTGCTCAAGAAATGCCCTGAGCAAGCCTTGGAACCACTTAGTAAAGCAGTGTCAAGCACCCCTCATTCACTACAGGCCAATCTCTACTACGCCATGGCACTTACCGATTTAGGCTGTAGTGCTGAGGCCACTAAGCCACTAGAGGAAATCATTGACTTGGTTACTGAAGATTCATCAACTACCAACCAAGCCATCAAGGCCCAAGCGTGTGCCATGCTTGGCCGCACCAACGAGGCGCGCACTATTCTTGAATCGCTCGAGAAGGCTTGGCACCCCAATCCTCTCTTTATCTCCGATGAGAACAGGACTCTTGACGGCAGCGATGTGACTTGCTACGACATCGCAGCAGTCTATGCTTCAATTGGCGATAATGCCAAAGCCTGCGAGTGGACCGCTAAGCACTTCGAGAACGACGAGTTGCCCTACAACTTCGGCTATATGGCCCTTGACCGCCGTTTCGACGCCATCAAGAAGCTACCCGAGTTCCAGCAACTCATCGACAAGTATTACTATCAATGGAAAAACAACAAGTAACTCATTACCACAATGAATAAGTTCAGACTATTAGCGGTAACCCTCTTTGCGATGCTGGCAGCAACAGCATGGGCTCAAGATGATTGATTATGTCAACGACGAGACCGTGCCCGACAATGACGAAACGCTGGCCGAGGTTATCGACAGCAAGCAATACAACAAGTGGACCAGCAGCAAGAATTTCGAGCTTGGTGTGAAGTCAATGACACAAGAAATAGATGCTGTTGCAACTGACGATGCCGATGCCGATGCCGATGTCGATGAAACTGCCCCCTACAAGAGTGCCATCACCTTCTTCAATAAAGAACTCAAGCAGCACCCACGCAATGCCTATGCAAAATGCAACATCGCGTTGTGCGAGTGCCATATCGCGACCATCAGCCTCAACATGTTGCTGGTAGATATTTTCAGCGGCCTACAGGTCGTAAAGATTCCAAATGGCGCCACCGACGAGGAAAGAATGGCACTAATCGACGCATTCTACCAAGAGAAATTGAAAGAAAAGGAAACTGCCATCACTAATGCCTTGAAGTTGCTTGACGAGGGAATCGCAATGCTCCCAGCAGCCGACAAAGAGTCGCGCTGCAAGGCCCTGCTGGCAAAGAACGACATCCTCAAGGAGAACGACTTAGACGAAAACCTTCAGGAGGCTTGCCTCATCGAAGCGACAAATGTTCATCCTTGCGACAATAGCTACCTCAAGCTCTTAAATTTCTATAGTGATAACGAGAACAATGAAATGGTGGAAAAGTGTGCCCAGAAGGCACAAACCTACCTTCCTGACAATGAAATAGTGCAACTTTATTTAGCTTCTTGCGAAGTGAAACGCGAGAACTATGACAAAGCACTAGAAATCATCAACCAGCTCATTTCTATTGATCCTGATAACGCCGAATTGGTTAAGATGAGAGCCTCAACTCTCTCTCACGCAAAACGATATGACGAAGCTGTCGACGATATTGTGACACTAGCCAACGGTGGTGCTATCGACGATGCCTACACCCCTCTGGCAGCGATTGCTACCATTAGCGATGAAAACCTGAGCAAGTTGCTCGACACCATCAAAAAGCAGGAACAACACCAGTTCTCCGACGAGCTGCCCATCAACTGGCCGTTAGTAGAGGCTATGATGCACGAAAAAGTCAGTCACGACTACAACAAAGCACTAGAATGTGCTAAAAAGGCTATCAAAGTCACCAACGACGTCACTACTCTCACCTATTTAGCCGACCTCTATTACAAGCTTGGCGATGTGAATAAGGCGCTCTATATCCTTGACGTTGCTGCTGTTAAAGACGATGACAATAACAATGCTTTTAAGCACAAAATAGAGATAGCGATGAACTGCGGACTGGCCGACCAAGTCGTTAACGATGCCAAGGTGCAGAGCTATCTTGGTAGCAACTTGATGAGTTTCTGCTACAGCACTCTGGGATGGGCCCTGAGCGCCAAAGGCGACTGGAAAAACGCCATCGATTGCTACGAACAATGGGCCAAGAGCGAAGAGGATAACATCATGCCAACCTATTACAAAGCACGAGCACTAGTCCTGTCGGGGAAGGTGAACGAGGGACAAGAGATACTTAACGAACTCCTCGCCACACATGATTTCAACTACAATGAAGAGACTAAGATGTGCGCCCTCTATTATCTTGGACGAACCGACGAGTCGAAGGCTATTCTTGACCGACTCTCGGCTAACACCACGCAATTAATCGAGATGACCTATGATGACTTAGTAGCCCTCGGGCCGCTACCCGAGACAATGTCGAACTACAACCTCGCATGCGCCTATGCTCTTCATGGCGACATCGACCAGGCCATTAGTTTCCTAAAGAAGCACTTCGAGGGCAACAGTGATGACGCGCTCAACTATGGCTACACCATTCTCGACTATGATTTCGATAACGTGCGCGACAATCCTAAGTTCTTGAACATCATAAATGAATACAAAACTCGCTGGCTCAATGGCGAGTACAAACCAAAAGAATAATATTAGAATGAACCACGAGAAGACTCCACGCTGGAAGAAACTGATGATTTGGCTTTCGCTGCTGCCACTGCTGTGGTGGCCAGTATCCATTTTGCACGATAGTGCCTACCTCTTCAACAACGCCAAGCGAATGCTTATGGTGGTTTTCCCGTTCTATGCGCTCGGGTCGGTGCTCATGGCATGGTTCTGCCGCAACGAGCGACCCGAGATAATGTGGATCCTGCTCATCCTCCTGTGGCTCAGCTATGCTGCAATCTTTGCCGTTGCAGCTTTGTAGTTCATAGTTCACAGTTCACAGTTCATAGACTCAATACTCATAACTCAATACTCATAACTAAACAATGACTAACGACTTAAAGATTTTTTGCAAAAACACACAAGAGTATATCGACATCGACGGTGGCGACACCTTGCAACAGATATATGAAACCATCGAAAAGCGCATCCCGTTCAAGCCCATTTGCGCTCTGGTAAACAACAAGCTCGAAGCTCTCAACTATCCAGTGTTCGGGCCCAAGATGGTTGAGTACATAGAGCCCGTATCGCCACAAGGCATCAGGGTCTATATCCACTCGTTATGTATGATTCTCTACAAGGCCATTGTCGACCTCTTCCCGGGCAAGCGATTGCGCATCGAGCACAGCATCTCGGGCGGGTTCTACTGCACCATCAAGCATGATGAGAAGCTCCTCACACCCGAAAATATCGAGCGCCTCAAAGCTCGAATGCAGGAGATTATCGACCAGGACATCAAGTTTGTGCGCCGTGAGCGTCTCACAACCGACGTCGTGGAGATGTTCCGCAAGCAAGGCCTCAACGACAAGGTGCGACTACTGGAGTCAAGCAGCGACCTTTACACTGTGTTCTACAAGCTCGACAACGTTATCGACAGCTACTATGAGCCACTGGCGCCCTCCACAGGATACATCAAGGTGTTCAACCTTGAGCCCTACAAAGACGGCATGCTGCTGCTGGGCCCCGACAAGGACAACCCTGAACTGCCTCGCAAGTCCTATCCCATGGAGAAAATGTTCAAGGCGTTCACCCGCTATGTGAAGTTTAACGACATTGTGGGTCTCGACGACGTGGGCACTCTCAACAAGGGCATCGACAGTGGCTGGGCGCCCGACATCATCAACGTTGCCGAGGCCCTGCACGAGAAGATGTTCTCGCGCATCGCCGACGACATCACCGAGCGCTATCACAACGGCGGAGCACGCGTGGTGCTCATCGCAGGCCCCTCATCAAGTGGTAAGACCACGTCGAGCAAGCGCCTAGCCATTCAGCTGCTCACCAACTACATCGTGCCCCGCGTCATCTCGCTCGACAACTACTTTGTCGACCGTGCCCACACGCCAAGCGATGAGCGAGGCGAGTATGACTACGAGTCGCTCTATGCACTCGACCTGGAGCTGTTCAACCACGACCTAAAGGCACTCATCGCAGGCGAAGAGGTGAAAATGCCCACCTATAATTTCCACACCGGTGAGCGCGAATATCGTGGCGACACTCTCCAGCTCAAGGACAACAACATCCTGCTCATGGAGGGCATTCACGGCCTTAACCCCGAGCTCACCAAGGAGATTCCCGAGGAGATGAAATACCGCGTGTATGTGAGCGCGCTCACCACTCTGAGCATCGACGATCACAACTGGGTATCAACTAGCGACAACCGCCTGCTGCGCCGCATCGTGCGCGACTACAAGTACCGCAGCGTAGACGCCCGGTCGAGCATCGCGCGATGGCCCAGTGTGCGCCGAGGCGAAGAGAAATGGATTTTCCCTTATCAGGAGAATGCCGACGCCATGCTCAACTCGTCGCTCCTCTTTGAGCTCGCTGTCATCAAGGAGCAGGCCGAGACAGTGCTGCGACAAGTGCCAACCAACGTGCCCGAGTTTGCCGAGGCAAGCCGACTGCTGCGCTTCTTGCGTTACTTCAAGTCCATCAGCGACAACACCATTCCCAGCACCAGCCTCATCAGGGAGTTCCTGGGAGGCAGCAGCTTCAGGGAGTAATATTAGAAATGCCTCACAAGGGGCTATAATATAAGAAATGCGAACTCGCGGTGTTTCCGTGGGTTCGTTTTTTTGTAAAAAAAATAATAGTGACCATTGCCAGTGGTCTTGAAAAAAAATTATATATTTGCACTTTAATTGTGAATATATTTATTGAAAACCTTTATTTTTATTTAGTGTTACAAAGTTAGATTTCATATTCAAATCACACATACCACTATGTTACCTTCAAATTATGCTATCCTGTCCTCTCGTTTTCTTGTCTTCTTGACTTCTTGTCTTCTCGTGGCCTCATGCGCCATCGACATGCCCAAGGAGACCCAATCGTCGTTTGAAACAATGACAGTCAAAACGAGCGACATCGAGATTCCCATCAAGTACAGTGCCAGGATGAAAGGCCAGGCCGACGTGGCGATAACGCCCCAGGTGAGTGGCCAGTTGATGAAAATTTGCGTGACCGAGGGTCAGCAGGTGACCAAGGGCCAGGTGCTGTTTGTGGTGGACTCACGCAACGCGCAGCACGAGGTGGAGAAGGCGCAAGCCTCGCTCGCAGCCTCGCAAGCCAGCACCGAATCGTCGAGCGCGACCATCGAATCGTCGCGCGCCAACGTGACATCGATGCAAGCCAACGTGCAGAGTGCACAAGCCAACCTGCAAGCGGCACAAGCCCGTGCTAATAGCGCCAAGCTGGAATATGACAGCAACAAGAAGCTCCACGAGAAGAAAATCGTGAGCGACTACACCCTTGAGAACTCGCTCAACGACTACCGGCAGGCACAAGCGGCCGTGGCACAAGCCAAAGCTGCCGTCGAGCAAGCCCGGGCCTCGGTGGCGCAAGCCCAAGCCTCGATGCAACAAGCGCGAGCCAACGCCGAGCAGTCGCGAGCCTCGGTGAACCAGGCACGGTCGGCCGTCAACAGCGCCAAGGTGAACTTAGGATTCTGCACCATCACTTCGCCAGTGAGTGGCATTGTAGGCGAAATCACGGTGCGCGCTGGCGACCAGGTTTCTCCTGCAACTCAGCTCACTATTGTGAGTGGCAACCAGCAGATGGAAGCAGAGTTTGCGGTCAACGAGTCGGTTCTCGAAGCTGGAGTGAGCGAGGGCTACACTCAAAGCGACAAAGCTAAGAACATCGCAAACCTTCCCGACGTGATTTTCGTCATGAAGAATGGCACTGAATATCAACACAAGGGACGCATCACAAGCGTAACCGGCATGGTGAATGCAACAACCGGAACGCTGTCGTGCAAAGCCGTGTTCCCCAACCCCGAAGGCCTTCTTTATTCGGGCATTCAAGGCACTGTGGTGATACCGTTCAGTGAGAAGAATGTGATGGTGGTGCCTCAAAACGCCGTGGTGCGATTGCAAGATAAGTCGCTGGTGTATAAAGTGAAGGCCGACAGCACAGCTACCGCAGTGACTGTGACCACCACCGATGCCGGCAATGGCAAGGACGTGATTGTGACACAAGGACTAAAAGTGGGCGATCGCATCGTGACAGTTGGAGCCAATAATCTGGAAGAAGGACAACGCGTGCTATTCCCTGCAGTAGCCAAAAAAGAAGACTAACCGATGAAGAATAACATTTTCATCAACCGATATGTGATGGCATGCGCCATAGCGATTGTCATCACTCTGGTGGGAATCATATGCATGAGCACACTTCCCATCGAGCAATATCCTAATATTGCGCCGCCCACCGTGCGAGTGTCGACCTCCTACACTGGCGCCGATGCCAACACTATCATGAAGAGTGTTGTGCAGCCACTCGAGGAGAACATCAACGGTGTGCCTGGCATGACCTATATCACCAGCTCGGCTTCGGCCTCGGGCGATGTGTCGATTCAGGTTTTTTTTGAACAGGGAACCGACCCCGACCTTGCCGCAGTCAACGTGCAGAACCGTGTGAGCCGTGCCACAGCACTGCTGCCATCGGAGGTGACAAAGGTGGGCGTGCAAGTGATGAAGCAACAGAGCAACATCCTGCACATTGGAGCTCTGAAGAGTGTTGACGGCAAGTATGATGCCGACTTTATCGCCAACTACATTGATATCAACGTTCGCCCCCGACTCATGCGCATCACCGGTGTGGGCGACGTGTTGGCTCTGGGTAACACCTATGCCTTGCGCATTTGGCTCAAGCCCGATGTGATGGCACAGTATGGACTAGAGCCTAACGACGTTTTTGCAGCAATTGGTGGGCAGAGCTTTGTTGCTGCCACTGGTTCGCTAGGTGAGCAGTCGGAGAACGCCTACCAGTATTCGATGGAATACAAGGGCACATTGAAGACGGTTGAGGAATTTAACGAAATCGTGCTTCGCACCGACGAAGGTGGTCACTTGCTGCACCTGAGCGATGTGGCCGAGGTGGAGATTGGAGCCGTTAGCTACAACTTCACATCTAACATCGACGGCAAGCCGGGCACCATCTACATGGTGTTCCAAGCTCCTGGCGCCAATGCTACCGAAGTGAACGCCCGCATCAGCAAGCTCTATGAGGAACTGAAACCCACAATGCCCGCAGGGCTCGAGTTTGAGATTCTAGAGACCAGCGACGACTTCCTGTTTGCAGCCATCCACAACGTGGTCGAAACGCTTGTCATCGCAATCATCCTGGTGGTGCTTGTGGTGTACTTCTTCCTGCAGAGCTTCAAGGCCACGGTCATCCCGTCTATTTCCATCATCGTGTCATTGTTTGGAACATTTGCAATTGTGTCGCTAGCGGGATTCTCATTAAATATCCTAACGCTATTCGCACTAGTGCTGGCCATTGGTACTGTGGTGGATGATGCCATTGTGGTGGTCGAGGCGGTGATGGCGAAGATGGAAAGCGGCATTACCGATGCCCGAGAGGCTACACGCCAAGCCATGAGCGACGTGTCGATAGCTGTAATCTCGTGTACCTTGGTGTTTATGGCAGTGTTCATTCCAGTGGCATTCATGCCTGGCACGTCGGGCTCGTTCTTCACGCAGTTTGGTGTCACACTGGCATCGGCCGTGGGCCTTTCGTGCGTGTCGGCTTTGACACTGTGTCCCGCCCTGTGCGCCATCATGATGCGCTATTCTAAGGACGGCAAGGAGAAGAAAAATCTGAACTACTATGTCACCAAGGCCTACACTGCTAGTTACAACGCAATCCTAAAGAAATATAAGAAGAGCGTGGGTCGTTTCATCAAGCGCCCATGGATTTCGGGAGCCTTGCTAGCCGGTGCAGCGATACTACTCATCTTCTTCATGCGCTCATTGCCATCGGGCCTTGTTCCTCAAGAGGACCAGGGAGTGTTCTTTGCCGAGGTGCGTGCTCCCGAGGGCTGCACCCTGCATGAAACACAGGAGATAGTCAAGAAAGTTGAGGCAAAGGTTAAGAAGATTCCTGAACTCGAGAGCTATGCTGTTATCAGTGGATACGGCATGATGGCCGGACGCTCAGGTAGTTGCTACGCCACTCTCATTATTCGCCTCAAGAACTGGGACGACCGCCCAGGAATGAACCATAACATCATGCTCGTCTACGGCCGCTTTGCCTTCGACTGCAAGGAAATCAAGAACGCCAAGGTTATTCCATTCCAAATGCCGCAGGTGCCAGGCTATGGTTCCAACAGCTGCGTGAACCTTGTGCTGCAGGATATGCAGGACCGCTCGATGACCGATTTCAATACCGACGCCACCAAGTTCTTGACCAAGCTTAATGAACGGCCCGAAATCATGATGGCAATGTCGACCTATTCCGAGCGATTCCCTAAATATCAAGTTGACATCGACCCCACCCAATGCGACCGTGCCGGGGTGACACCAGCAGCAGTGCTTCGCACGCTTGGTGCTTACTGTGGTGGTTCTTACGTGGGCAACTTCAACCAGTTTGGAAAGGTGTATCGCATCATGGCCAACGCAGCGCCCGAGTACCGTCTCGACCCATCGTCACTCAACAACATCTTCGTGCGAGTGCAAGGTGGCAAAATGGCTCCTATCTCGGAGTTCGTGACTCTGAAAGAAATCGTGGGATCGGCATCGGTTGATCACTTCAACCTGTTCCAGAGCATAACCTGTGGTGTGATGACTGCCAACGGTTACTCCGAAGGCGATGCACACAAAGCGATTGCCGAGGTCTTTGAGGCCGAGATGCCCAAGGGATATAGCTACGAGTATGGCGGCATGTCGCGCGAGGTTGAAGAGGCTTCGGGCTCCAATGCCACGGCACTAATCTACGTGATTTGCGTTATCCTCATCTACCTAATCCTGGCTTCACTCTACAACTCGTGGTTCACGCCATGGGCCGTGCTGCTCAGTGTGCCATTCGGACTGATGGGCTCATTTGGTGTAACATGGCTTGTATCACTACTTCACTTGCCGGGCATGGATAATAACATCTACCTGCAGACGGGCGTCATCATGCTCATTGGTTTGCTGGCAAAGACTGCTATTCTTATCACCGAGTTTGCAGCCGAGCGACGCGCTCAGGGCATGAGCATTCGCGATGCGGCGTTTGCTGCATGTGAGGAGCGCCTGCGACCAATCCTTATGACAGTCGTCACGATGATTGCGGGCATGATTCCACTCATCATCGCTGGAGGTGCTGGAGCCAATGGCAACCGCGTGCTTGCGCTTGGTGTCACGGCAGGTATGGCTGTGGGCACTCTTGCCCTGCTATTTGTGGTTCCCGCCTTCTTCATCGTGTTCCAGAAGCTACATGAGAGATTCCAGGGTAAGGAGGTGACCGAAACCAGCGAAGTTGAGAACAGCAACACCAGTGAAGACGAGATTGCCGTTATCCCCAACGAGCAACTAATAGTTGAAGACATCGTCCAGCCTCTTGATGGCAAAGATGAGGAACTTAACATTGAAGACGTGAAAACAACAGATGAATAAAATGAAAAAATTATCCTATATATTGAGTTTTGCCCTCGTGTGCTTCGTGGTCAATAGTTGTGGCTCGTTTAAGGGCATTTACGACAAATATGAGTCAAAAGCCCAGATACCTAATGATGTGTTTGGCATCAACACTGTCGACTCGCTTGTAGCTAGCCCACCTGCACAGTTGTCGTGGCGAGATTTCTTCCTCGACCCACTGTTGCAGCAGCTTATCGACTCGGCTCTCGTGCGCAACACCGACCTCAACTCGGCACGCATTGCCGTCGAGAAAAGTGAGGTTTCGCTACAAATGGCAAAAAAGGCAATTCTGCCATCGCTGAATTTCTCACCACAGACTTCATTCTCCAGTTTCGGCAGCAACACTTCACAAACCTATAATGTACCCTTGCAGGCCAGCTGGGAGTATGGCCCCATAGGCTCGATCACTAACAAGAAACGTGCTGCCAATGCCGTGCTCCTGCAATCTCAAGCTCGTGAAGAGGCAACACGCGCCAACCTCATTTCGACCGTGGCCCAGCAGTATTGTCTGCTGCAGGTTCTTGACCGCCAGCTCGAGATTCTCACGATGACCGACAGCCTTTGGAACAAGTCGCTCGAAACCGAAAAAATCCTCTGGGAGTTTGGCAAGGTCTATTCCACTGCTGTCAACCAGATGGAGTCATCTTACCTGAGTGTGAAAACACAGCTTGTGGACGTGCGCCGAAGCATTCGCAGCACCGAAAATGCCATTTGCCGCATTCTTGCCATTCCACCTCAGCACATTGAGCGAAGCCGTTGGGGAGGCTACGTAATGCCTCAAATGGTGTTTGAGAGTATTTCAGCACAAATGCTGCAATATCGCCCCGACATTCGCCTTGCCGACTATGTTATGGAAGAGGCTTTCTACAACATGCAAGCCGCACGCTCGGCGTTCTTCCCAAGCATTTCGCTGTCGGGAGCGCTGGGCTGGACCAACAGCGCTGGAGGGGGTGTTGTCAATCCTGGTAAGATATTGACCAATATAATAGGATCTATCGCTCAACCACTCTTTGCGCGCGGCAAGCTCAAGGGCAACCTCGAGATTGCGAAGTTACAGCAAGAAGACGTTGCACAACGTTATGTGCAAACCGTTATCGAGGCAGGAAATCAGGTGAACGAGGCAATAGCTGATTGCCAGGCAGCAAGCGAGAAACATGGCTATTATCACCGCCAGGTTGAGGTGCTCCACGATGCTTACAATGGCACTCACGAGCTCATGAACAGCGGCAAGGCAAGCTATCTCGAAGTGCTCACGGCACAGGAAACTCTGCTCAACGCCCAGCTTAACGAGGCAACCAATATGTATGATGCAGCAAGGGCTGTCATTGCCCTTTACATAGCCCTGGGCGGAGCAACTCGATAATATTTAAATATATAACAACAGAATATCTACTCTTTTAAAATTTAGGTGAAAGAGTAGATATTTGTTGTTTAAGTAATTTTTTTTGTATCTTTGCGCCATAATTTTTCATAATATGCAAAAGAGAAATATTTATTTATTAATAACAATTTGTTTTTTGGTGCTTCTCTCCTCTTGCGATAAAGATGAGATTAAAGTCAAGCGCCGTGGCGAGCGACAAATATATGTGCTCACTTCCGAAGGTCACATCTATGACCTGATGGGCGACAGAATCATGGAGCTCCCCGACTGCGAGTATGCCAGTGAGATAATTAGCGATGGTGATGACTATTTTGTCTCGGGAAAGAACTCCAAGGACAAGGTGGGATATTGGAAAAACGGAAAGTGGAGCACACTGCACATCGATTTCATCGATAACGTGAGCCACGAGACGCAAGGTATCGCCAAGTGGGACTATTACATCTACCTCTTCGACTATCCCTACATCTTGAAAAACAGTGGCATTTTCCCTATCGAGGACTGTGAGGACTTCAACACTTCGGGACAGTGCATTGCAGTGAGTAACGGCAAGTGCTATCTCGCAGGAATGGAATACCACCATGGCGAGCCTAACGATGCCGTGCTCTACTATGAGTACAAGGGCCGTTATGCCAAGGCCATCCTCCCAAAACCCAGTCCAGACGTGAGTGGTCATGCAACCAATATCTATGCTTACGACACCGACCACACCATCGTGGGTGGCCATGTGGGCACCGAGCCCTGCATTTGGGTTGACAAGGAGCTGCAAGTTCTACCTCGCACACTTAACCCACAACCTTATGAATACGACCTTCCTCTTGGACACGTGACCTCGACCACTTATCTCAATGGACACATCTATGCTTGCGGCTATGAGGATGATGAGGATCACAATATGCGAGCTGTGCTGTGGGTTGACGGTGTTCCACAACACATTCATTCAGGACGTCAAGAAAAAGTTCTTTTCTCCTTTGCCGAGGAGCTGATGGCCTATGGCGATGATTTGTATATGCTCAGTTTTGAGTGTTACGAGTATAAATTACCAAATGGCGAGACTGATACAAGTTTAGACATTTTTATTTGGATGAACGACAGGATAATCGCCAAGTACAATCACATTGATATTGTGAATTTCACTGTAGTATAGCATAATAGTAAAATAGTGGAGCAGTAGAATAGCTCTTCCCTCCCGTTCACGATAAACGACAAACGATAAACGATAAACGATAAACGAAATGAAACTTTTTAGAATTATAATAGTATTGGTTCTTGCAGGTATTGCTTATCCTTCTCAGGCACAAATTGTTACAAAGATGTTGGGCAAAGAGCAACAACAATTCAATGTCGATAGCCTCATTCACGATTTTGACAACCGCCCATTCTTTGGAATCTACAAGGACAACTATTTCGCTGACAAAGTCGGTACTTCCACTCCACAGCCACCTTTTCTTGAGCTATTCGCAAAAGGCGATGTGGAACATCTTTGAGGAGTCGCTGCCATTCCACGACCTGAACTTCAACCCAGGGATTGGTATTATAACGCCTATTTTCGCTAAGGGTCGCTTAATGGGAAGTACCCTTATCATGGTTGAGCATGAGTCTAATGGTCGTGACGGTGAGGCATCGCGCAGCTGGAACAAAATCTCGTTTGGTGGTTCTGCATTTATCAATCGCAACTTGATGGTGCATGGCAAGGTGTGGATTCCCATCATCGACGGTCAGCAGAACAAAGACATCCTCAAGTACAGCGGTATTTTCCAGACTGGTGCTCAATTCTTATCTAACAACAAGCGCTGGGTAGCCGACGTGACCTTCGTTAAGCGTCAGGGCTGGAACTTCAGCTTCAACACCATCATCAACGTGGGCTTCCGCATCCGCGAGAAGGACAACCAGTTCCTCATGCTGCACTTCTATGACGGCTACGGCGAGAACATGCTCGACTACAACAAGTACCACTGCCGCTTGCGCTTGGGACTGCTCATCCGTCCATCGTTCTTCAGTGACTTCTAAAGATTGCAGTTGATGAAACGCTTCTACTTGATATTAATGCTCATGCTTTGCATGACTGCCCTCTCGTGGGGACAGACTGCGGAGCAACCTGTTGTGCCCGAGCAGCAAGACACCGTGCAGCAAGACACCGTGCCTAAGTTGAGCAAGTTCCAGCAGTTGAAGCAGAATATCACTCAGCGCATCAACGATAAGCTCAACGAGCCCTACGACACCACGCGCGACAAGCGATACTGGTGGCGAGCCATGAAGCATGGCAAAATCAACTTCAAGGACAGCACTATGGGATATCCCAAGTTTGTCATGTTTTGCTACAACACTTATATGTGGGGCGACCGAGCTTTCAACAGCTACGACAGTGCCTATGTGAAACACACTGGCAAGAACTGGAAACTATTTCTCAAGAGCAACAACTGGTTCGATTCCTACATTGGCACGCCCTTCAAAGACATGAAGGTGATAATGAACAGCCATTTGGTGTCAAACATTGGTGTGACGCTATCGTTCATGGCTGTGAGCTTGGGCTACTCGGTAAGCATCAGCAATCTCATTCATGGTGGCAAAGTGTCAAACAAGGTCGACTTCTCCTTCACTTGCGCTCGGTTTACCGCCGATGCCTACTACTGGGAGAACCAGAACGATATCAACGTCTACTATGTTGACAAGAACGCCGACAACGAGCGGCACAAAATCAGGCAGTCCGGAGTCAGCCGCAAGGCGATGGGTCTCACCGCCTATTATTTCTTCAACAACAGGCGATATGCACAAGCTGCAGCCTACTGCTTCTCAAAGTATCAAAAGCGCAGTGCCGGCTCCTTCTTGGCAGGAATCAGCATGCAGCATTTTGACGTGAAGTTTGATCCCGAGAAAATGCCCGAAGAGGCCTACGATTATATCCCCATGCAGGCCGAGCTGCCACGCATCCTTTATAACGACTACTGCGTGCTTGTGGGCTACGGCTACAACTGGGTGTTGAGTCCCAAGTGGTTGTTGAATTTCACCTTGACCCCTTATCTGGGTTATCGTTACAACATCAAGCCACAGCCCGGTGAGAGGCAAAGCGACTTCTCGCTCAACATAAGGGCGCGCATCGGTGCAGTCTACAACCACAAAAATTTCTTCATGGGCTTCCAGGCCTATGGCGACCACCACCGCTACAAGAAGCACGACAGCCACCTCGTGAGCTCCCTGCTCGAGTTCTCAGCACTAGCAGGCATCCGCTTCTAAACCAGTTCTCAGTTCTCAGTAGTCAGTTTTCAGTTTTATCATACTCCCCCTTACCCCCTCTATCTTAGAGGGGGAGCTGGTTGGTCAGTTGTCAGTTTTTTACGACAATTAAGGACAAGATATTTTTTCATTAAGTGTTGTTTTCTTAGCCATTCGGCTTTTGAGTATTATAGACAATTGACTCGGACTTCTCAGTTTTCAGTAGTCGGTTTTCAGTTTTATCATACTCATCCTTACCCCCTTTGCGGACAAGGCACGCCTTGTCCCTACAGAGGGAGAGCTAGGTCCTTGAGGTGTTTCAACGCTTGAGGACTTTTTTATGTTAATCACCGGAAGGAACGGATAATCCGGAAGGAACAGATAATTTGGAGGGGGCGGAAGAATCGGTTGGGGCTATTGGGGCTGTTGGGGCAGATGGGGCAAATGGGGCAGATGGGGCAAATGGGGCAGTTGGAGATTCTGGTGGATAATAAGGGATGTAGCTAACGGGTTCATCATCGTCGTAGAGAAGAGCTTCTTCTCCTTCGTCAAGGAAAGTTCTTGAACTGATGGCATAGGGGTTGAGCTCTTCTTCGGAGACTGGTGGCAGCGGCTTGAGCTGGTTATCGTAATCCTGAGGCTTGTGAGGATTGTAATGTTCCTTGAGTAATCGCTGTACATGTGATTTAGACACCCCTACTCTCTCGGCTATTTCACGAGTTGTGTAGCATTTCTCCTTGTAGTTTATGATAGCAGCAAGTATTTCTTCGTTGGTGTAGTACCCGAAGTCACGAATGAGTTGTCTCTCGTTACCATTCTCGCAGAGGTCGCACATGGAGAGAGACTTGGTGTCGTTGTCGAATCTCATTTTTAGAGTGATAACGTTCTCGTCGCCGTATCGGATTTCTCCCATGCGTGTTTTGTGCTGCTTGATGTAGTGAGAAATGCCACGCTGCTTGTTGTTATAGTGGTTAGCTTTATTGAGAGAGAAGATGGAGTCGAAGGAATAGGCACACTCGAAAGACCCAGCGAGTTGCTCGATGTTGGCTAGTTGGTTGAAGCCTTTTTTCTTGGAGTGAGCAAGGACGAGAATTGAAACACGCAGATACTTGGTCCATGAACGGAGTTCGTTGAGAACGTATCGCACATCGGCTTGGTCTCCTTTTCCGAAGAGGTGTGTTATATCGTCAATAATAATGATGTGTGCCTGGCACTTGATGATTTGTCGCTTGATGTAGCTTAACATGCTTCGGTTGCCTTTCTTGATGTTTTTGTTGGCATAGTTAAGCGACAGAATTTCGACTAATGGGTTCTCGCCGTAGGTTCCTTTGTATCTAGGCAGGAGCTGGTGCTCAGCGTTCTCGAAGTCGAAATAGAGCACTCTTTCTTTTCTCTTGATGATGTCGGTAGCGATTTTCATTGTTAAGATTGTCTTGCCTACGTTAGGTTCGCCAAAGAGGCAAGCCATTTCACCCTGATGCCACAATCCGTGCCAAAGGTCGACTGGAGGCTGTGTGTCGCTGACGATGTCGGCGACAGTTTTAGAAATGAATACTCTTCCTAGCTCTTTGTCATTATAGAAGTCGCTATAGTTCTCTTCTTCTTCGAGTGAGCGTAAACGGAAGACGTTGGTGATTGTGTTTTTTTGGTTTCTTGTTGCCATAAAAATTTAGTTTTTTAGGCAAAAGTAGAGGAAGGGAGCAGGGAAAACAACATTAAAATAGTTGTCAGTTCTCAGTAGTCAGTTTTCAGTTTTATCATACTCCCCCCTACCCCCTCTATCTTAGAGGGGGAGCTGGCCTTGAGGATTCTTTGTTTCCTTTTTATTAAGGACAAATTGCCGGGATGTATTGTGAGATTGATTTACGAGCCAATGGCTCGCAATACAGATTGACAAGTTGAAGTTCATCTTCGATGCACATAGTCCTTTGAACCATCTACGATGGTCTTGCATGGTCTTACTAATGAAGTCGGGTCTTCGACCCGCCCAGCATCTTCGATGCTCACGCAGCTATGGTTTCATTTTGGCGTCTCCCATTGCGGAAAACAAGAGTTGTCGGTTTTTTTTACGACAATTAAGGACAAGATATTTTTTCATTAAGTGTTGTTTTCTTAGCCATTCGGCTTTTGAGTATTATAGACAATTGATTAGGAGTTTTCAGTTTTTTCATACTCCCCCTGTATCCCCCTCTATCTTAGAGGGGGAGTTTTCATTAGATTCAGCATTATGACACACCTTGAGCTGGTGTTTTTAGGCGGTGTGGGGGATGATGACGGTGTGGATTGTGTCGATGTACTTGGCGAGGGGCAGCATGTAGGGGGTGAATACCGCCAGCCTCTCGTCGAATGGTGCTTCGTTCACAACGATTTCTTTGGTTATGTCGCCGTTCTCGCAGACGTAGGAGATAATTGTCATTAAGAAGTCCTCTTGGTCGGCGTTCAACTCGTTTCCTGATATGAACTCAGAGAACATGCGCACGGCGTTCTTGCGGTCGATGCCTAAAATCGAGCGAATGAAGATTGCCACATTGCTACCGCATTGCATGCCGCTAGTGAACTTGTTGTAATCCTCTTTGCTACCAAGTTCTTGCCACAGGATGCGTTCAAGTTCTTTAACATCAGCCACAGTGAGTTGCTCCATGTCGTAAATCTTTTGCAGCACAGGAAGGTTGCGGTTCTGAGATAGGAAGTCGAGCACACTCTGCTTGTAGGTTACACGAGGTGTGATGCCATCGATAGTTCCCTCGTCGCTGATTGTGTCCTCAATGTCAACCGAGAACCATTTATTGTCGCCACCCATCAAGAACTTTACCAAGTCACGGAGATCTTTCCTCACCTTTTCGAGCCATTTGAGCGAGACATTCTGCCAAGCCACTTCACTCAACACCTCTTTGATGGTTGCCATCTTGGCTTGCACTTGTGGCAGCGTGGCTTTCTCTTGCAGTTTCTCGGCGATGGTCTGCACGTTTTGAACAGCCTTGACACAGTTGGTCTCACCGTCGAGCAACGACAACTCGATTAGCATTGTCAACACGTCAAACTTCTTGGCACTCTCGTCGAGAGTGTTCTTGGGCAGCAATGGTGCTATCTCATTGCTGAGGGTGTTTACGTCAACCTCTGAGATATAAACCCAATTATCATCATTCTTGAAATGACTTACTTGTTCCCAACGTTCTCTAACGGAGATATGGCTGTCGCTGAGTGCTGCCACTTGTTCTTTCAACACAGCCTTAGTCTCGTCGTGCAGCTCACGGGCAAACTCATCCTCTTGCCACTTTTGGTGCTGCAATTGGAATGCTATCCTTGCACGAAGTGAGAATATTTTCTCGGTCAGCGACTGAACTGTCTTAGCCTTGTTGCCATCGGGATTCTTGTCGAAATACTCAAAGTTGCGACACCAATCGAAGATATAGAAGAATTCTTTGTCGTGTCCTGGTCCGAATACATCCTTTGATAGTCGTGTGCCTCGACCAATCATCTGCATAAACTTGATTTTGCTCTTCACAATCTTGAAGAACACCAGATTCAGCACGTCGGGAACATCGATGCCAGTGTCGAGCATATCCACACTGACGGCTATCTGTGGATTACCGTCACGAATCTCGAACTTGTCGATGAGGTCTTTGCTGTAGGTGACATAGTTGTCGATAAGGGCGCAGAATTCGCTGCTCTCGCTTGCATACTCAGGATATAGTGCATAGAAACGCTCGACAATCATCTCGGCATGGCGATGGTTATAGGCAAAGATAATGGTCTTGCCAAAGCGCTCTCCACTCTGCACCTTCAAGCCGTTCTCCATCAGGTCTTGCAGAACATGGTCGATGGTGTCGAGATTGAAGATATACTTGAAAATCTCGTCGCTGCGGATATCACGACGGTAATCTTCACCATCAATAGCCTTTTTCGCTTGCTCATATTCCCACACCTTCTCAAGCTGCTCCTGTTCCTTTGGGCTGAGGTCTTTGTACTTAATACCATCTTTCAAGATTAGTGAGCCACGCTTGAAGCCACGATAGTTCACGAGGTAGCCCTCGGACACGGCATCTTCCAACTCATAGGCATAATTTGGCACACCCTGTTCCATCTGGAATGTCTCGTAGGTGCTGCGGTCAACTTCATCCCTGGGTGTCGCTGTCAAGCCCACGAGCAGAGCATCAAAGTAGTTGATTATTGCCGTGTATTTGCCGAAGATTGAACGGTGAGCCTCGTCAATGATAATCAAGTCGAACCTACCAACCGAGAACGCTTTCTCGTCACGGTCAATGTAGTTAATCATCGTTTGATAGGTCGAGAACGTTATTCTTGCGGTGGTGTCGGGGTCTTTATCCTCACTCAGCACCGATGTCGTCATGTGAGGCAACAGCTTCACAAAGTTCTTGTGGGCTTGGCCTACCAACGGGATGCGATCGGCAAGGAACAGCACGTTCTTCACCCATCCATTTCTTGCAAGCACATCGACCAGCGAGATTGAAACCCTCGTCTTTCCTGTTCCTGTCGCCATCACAAGCAGCCCACGACGGTGCTTCGAGTTGAAATGCTCACACACGCTCTTAATCGCCATCTTCTGATAATGACGGTCGGTGATATTGTCCTTGACGCTGAAGTCGGTTATGTCGTGTCGCTGACGTTGCTGGATGAGCAGTTCCAGGTCGCTCTCGGTGTGGAACGCATAGAGCCGACGAGATGGATAACCCAGTCCGTCGATAATATAGGTCTCGAAGCCATTAGTATAATATATTACAGGCCTAATGCCATACCGCTTTTCGAGACAGTCGGCATAGAGTTCGGCTTGGTGCTTGCCCTTGATGGGTGACACGCTTGTGCGCTTTGCTTCAACTACGGCGAGAGGCAAACCGTTGCTGCCAAACAGCACATAGTCGCAGTAGCCGATACCCTCATTATTGGGCATACCTTCAACCTCGACTTCAACGCAAGCCTTTGATGGCTGTATTGCCCCTTCGGTATCGAGCACTTCCCAGCCTGCTTCTTTGAGCATTAGGTCGATATAGAGACGGCGAGTCTCGGCCTCGCTGATATCAAGCGGAAGCTCTTGCACAGGAGTGTTGTCCTCGACAGCCTCTTTGCTGGCAGCCTTGACGACAGCAGCCTCAGCAGTCACCTCAACGACCTTAGGTGCCGTAACGATTGGGGCTTGTGGACTCCTGGGGATTAAGGTGTCGTTGAATGGTGCTATTGAGCTGATGACTCTCAACTTGAGCAAGATTGCAGCAACGACATTATAGATGTTGAGGAGACAGAAGAAAGACTCACGCTTGGTCACTGGCGTGTTGTGAGCAGCGTTATTACCCACCTTGCGCACATAGTGGACTGACATCATCACACGCTCATCACCGATAAACTCACGGAACGTTTCACCATCTACAAGTTCAAAGAGCGATGCCCTCTCGGGAATCTCCACGTTCTTCATTAGGTAGAGCGCACTAACAATATACTCCAATGCCTTTCTCGCACTCACGGCACTGAGCTCGGGATTGCTAACTTGCAGCTCCTCGGCTGTGGAGCAGAACTTGTAAAGGTCGTTAAGCCCTAATTCTTGTAGATAGTCGAAGTTGCGCATAGTGTTTCTTTTTTTCTAGGCTTGCTAGAGGTTCTAGATTTGCTAGATTCTCTAGCTAGATTTACTAGATAATTCTTGTTTTAGTTGAGCGATTATAGTGTTGAGCCTTTGTATCTCGGCTTTTAGAGAGGCTATTTCTTTGTTGGCGGCGGCAAGTTCTTCTTTTTTGTCGGCGCGGTATCCAAGTCTTGCCGCTGTCATTCGTTCCTTGATGCCGCCCTCGGTGATGAAGTCGCTTTCAAGGTTTGTGATATAGGTCATCATCATCTTGTCGGTCATGCGGCACAGTGTGTAACCGATATTTGCCATTTCCTCATCGCTCCAGGAGTCGAAATAGGGCTCATAATCTTCAACATCGTTGTGCTCACGGCAAAACTCCAGCATGCCATCGAAGCGGTTGTGTCTTGAATCCCATAGTGGGAGTTTGTGGCTGAGAAGATAGTCGCTGTAGTCTTCCTGAAGCTCCTGAATACTGGCGCGTGCAACGTTGATAAGCCTAATTTCCATCTCGGCAGAGGTTACGCCGTCGGCGGAACCCTCAACGATGTTCTGCTTTCCCGAGCGTGCTGCTTGCACCATCTGATCGACTGTGCGGTCGCCATGCAGAGGCAAGAAACGCTTGGTGAAAACCGTCGTGAGCTGAAACACCGTCAATGCCTTGCGGTAAAACCACAAGTTGTTCCAGTTGACCTGCTTGCGAAGGATTTTATATTTTTTATCTTTCTTATCTTTATTGTCTTTATTGTCCATTTTATTTTTTATTTTTCTAGTTTATCTAATGATTCTAGAAGTTCTAGTTTTTCTAGAAGCTCTAATGTTTCTAGAAGCTCTAGTTTTTCTAGAAGCTCTAATGTTTCTAGAAGTTCTAGATTTCCTAGCCAAACCAGTGGTCCATGCGGCTGTCGAAAAGCGTCTGCGTTTCGACAATGGATTGCTGAATGAGCGACTTTTGTCGCTCTATTGCCTCAACCTTTGAGGCAAACTCCTGTTGGAGGGGGAGAGGGGGAAGAGGGATGGGCAATTCACTATATTGTTTTGCATTAATATTAGGTTGTGCAACTGCATTTTGAGCTTTTAAAACAAAACTGCGATAAAAAGGTGATTTAGTATAACCAAATATATAGGATGGTAAAATAATTTCTTTATTAGGTATTAAACGAATTAAATAACCTGCATAAATGCATTTTCCATATTTACTTTTATACTGAAAAGTTTTACCGACAGTTGCTCCACTTCGAGCAAAAAGTATATCCCCATCATTTAAAAGATATTTATCATCATAAATGCTTGGTGATACTATATCATGATTCAGTTCTCCGTCATCTTTAATATCTGTTATTCTTATATATCTCATCTCCCCATTATATTGAATGGCTGAAGCTCCTGAGCCATAGGATAGTTTTTCTTTTGCTACCTCTCCTAATTTCTTTACTTTCCAGGCTTTTTCGTTGGTGATGGGGTCGCCGAACATGGTGTAGAAGATGGATTGAGCGAGCTGGTTAAGTTCTTTGAGTTGTGCCTTTTTCTTGTCGATAATGCTGCTCAACAAGTCCAATTCCGCAACTATCCGCTCCTGCTCAGCAAGAGGGGGAATGGGAATTGTGATTTTAGATAAACTTGCTTGGGTAAGTTTTGGAACAACAGCACCTGTTATATATTCATTTAAATCTTTTCCAACCAAGTAATATTCAACAAATCTGTCTTTTACAGAATCATCAAAAGTCATTATGTGAGCATGATTATTAACCCATATCTTTCCTTCAACAATAAACGCAGTTTTATCGTTAGCTCCCCATTTTGCTCCATCTTCACCAACTAAAAGATAACGACCATCAAAAATGTAATTATCTACATAATCTTGTATACCTGATGCCCCATAATAAGGATAAATGCCATTTTTTCTATCCTTTTTTGTAACAGGTTTTCTTTGGCTATCATATAATGTAGCCACCTCTCCTAATTTCTTATATGTCCATCCCTCTTTCATAGGTATTTTTGTTTGAAGTCGGCCATTGCGTTGTTTATTTCTTCTTGCAGTGAGACGATTTTGTTATAAATGACGTCGGGGGCTTCGTATTCCACTTTTACTCGCTCAACTTCTTTGTACTTGTTGATGCTGAGGTCGTAGTCGTTGTCTTGTATGTCCTTGACGGGAACGAGGAATGATTGGTCTTTGCGTGTCCTTGATTCCTCGCCTTCCAAGTTCTTGAAACGAGCAATCACGTCGGGGATGTCGTTCTCGGCACACTCGGTGCGCTTTTGGTCGAGGGTGTAGCCATCGGCTTTCATATCATAGAACCACACCTTATCGGTTCCGCCAGCGTTGGTCTTGGTGAAAATCAAGATAGCGGTTGATACTCCCGAATAGGGTTGGAACACTCCACTTGGCATTGAGATTACGGCTTGCAGGCGTTGGTTATCGACCAATTCCTTGCGCAATGCTTTGTGGGCAGTACTGTTGCCGAACAGCACACCGTCGGGGACAATGGAAGCACAGCGACCACCCATTTGCAGCATACGGATGAACAGGCTCACGAACAGCAACTCGGTTTTCTTGGTCTTGGTGATAGCAAGTAGCGATTTGCTAACTGCCTCATTGTCGAGGCTCCCTGTGAATGGTGGGTTGGCAAGACACAAAGTGTAGCGGCTCTCGTCGGAGTTGTCGGTTGAGAGGCTGTCACGATATTGAATGTCAGGGTTGTCAACTCCGTGCAGCATCAAGTTCATAGCACCGATACGGAGCATTGTGAAATCGGTGTCGAAACCGTGGAGCATGTGGTTCTTGTAGTGGTCGGCATTCTCTCGCTTGAGCAGTTCGCTCTTGTAATGCTCTTGCACATACTTGGCACTCTCGACAATGAATCCTGCGCTACCCATAGCGGGGTCGCAAATGGTGTCTTTCAGTGTGGGCTGCATCAACTCAACCATCATGCGGATAATGTGACGAGGTGTGCGGAACTGGCCGTTGTTGCCCGAGGCAGCCATCTTGCCAAGCACATACTCATAGACGTCGCCCATAGTGTCACGATTGTTCATGTCGAGGTGGTCGATGCCCTCGACAATCTTGGTGAGCGTGCGAGGGCTTTGGATAAGGAAGGTGGCATTTTCCATAAAACGGCTGTAGGCACTCTCCTTGCCCTCGTTGAGTGTCTTGATATAGACAAACACGTCTTTGCTCACGAGACGGAACATTGTCTCGGGGTCCTTGTTCTTGAACACACTCCAGCGCAAATCGTTGAAGGGCACATCACGGTCGGTCTCGGGATTGTGCCACGAGCCATACTTGAAAGTGGGTTCACTCACAGCAACACCAAAGGCATTGGCATTAGCCTCACGAGTGCGTTGGGCATCGTCAAGCATTTTCATGAAGAACAGATAGGTCATCTGCTCGAGGATTGTTATGGAGTTGGTGATACCGCCAGTCCAAAAGGTATCCCAAATGCTGTCAATACGGTTTTTGATTTCGCCAGTTATCATGGGTGGTCTTTTTAGTTTAACCTACAAAGATACTAATTTGGAGGTAAATCACAAAGGGGGGCGGTTATTTTTTAGAGGGAGTGGTGGATTTTATAGAGGGCTAGAAGGGCTAGAGGGGGCTAGAGGTTCTAGCAGGGCTAGATTATCTAGAGGGGCTAGCGGGGCTAGAGGTTCTAGATAAAAAAAGAGGGCGTGGGCCCTCTTTTTTCTCTTTCCTCTTTTCTTTTTCTTTTTTCTTTTTCCTCTATCCTCTTCCCTCTCACCTTACTTGGCGATGAGGAGGAAGTAGTTTTTCTTGCCGCGCTGGGCGAGGATGTACTTGTCGTTGAGGAGGAATGAGTTGTCGATTGTCATGTTGGGATCGGCAATTTTCTCCTTGTTGATGCTCACGCCACCACCTTGTGTCATCTTGCGCATCTCACCCTTGCTTGGGAATACTGCGGCATCGTCGGTGAGTAGGTTGATTGCTGGCACTCCAGCAGCGAGCGCGTCGCGACTTACCTCAAACTGTGGCACTCCCTCGAATACTGAGAGGAGGGTGTCCTCGTCAATTTTGTGGAGGACGTCTTTAGCTTTGTTGCTGAAGAGGATTTGCGAAGCCTCGACTGCCATCTCGTAGTCCTGTGCCGAGTGTACCATAGTGGTGATTTCCTTGGCCAGGCGCTTTTGCAACGGACGCAGACCTGGATCACGCTCCTGCTCCTGCTCGAGGGCAGCGATTTCCTCTTGTGGCAGGTCGGTGAAAATCTTGATGTACTTGGCAGCGTCGGCGTCGCTCACGTTGAGCCAGAACTGATAGAACTTGTAGGGAGAGGTGCGCTTTGGATCGAGCCACACGTTACCGCTCTCAGTCTTTCCAAACTTGCCACCGTCGGCCTTGGTGATGAGCGGACAAGTGATAGCATAGGCCTCGCCACCAGCGATGCGGCGAATGAGCTCGGTGCCCGTGGTGATGTTGCCCCACTGGTCGCTACCACCCATCTGCAAGCGGCATCCCTCGTGCTCATAGAGGTAGAGGAAGTCGTAGCCCTGGAGGAGCTGATAGCTGAACTCGGTGAACGACATGCCATGGTCGGCGTTGGCAGCCAAGCGCTTCTTGACGCTATCCTTAGCCATCATGTAGTTGACAGTGATGTGCTTGCCAATGTCGCGGATGAAGTTCAGGAACGAGAATTCCTTCATCCAGTCGTAGTTGTTGACAAGGATGGCGTGGTTGGGGGCATCGCTATCGAAATCGAGGAAGTGTGAGAGCTGAGCCTTGATAGCCTCCTGGTTGTGACGCAGTGTTTCCTCGTCGATGAGCTTGCGCTCCTGCGACTTCATCGATGGGTCGCCAATCATACCTGTGGCACCGCCAATGAGGGCGATGGGACGGTGTCCTGCACGCTGAAAGTGCTTGAGCATCATGATGCTCACAAGGTGACCTATGTGAAGCGAATCGGCAGTTGGGTCAATGCCCACGTAGGCCGAAGTCATTTCTTTGTTTAGCTGTTCTTCAGTGCCAGGCATGATATTGTTAATCATACCTCTCCAAGTTAGTTCTTCTACAAAATTCATTGATTTATTATGTGTTTTAGTGAATATTCTTTATCAGTTAGTCTTGCTGGCCCGTGCTATGGCAGCCATCTCGATAGCGGCCTCGGCTGCTTCGGTTCCCTTGTTGCAAAGGGCTCCCCCAGCTCGGTCGAGCGCCTGCTGCTCATTGTCGGTGGTGAGCACGCAGAAGATGATGGGCACATCCTGGGTGGCGTTGAGGATGGCGCAGCCCTGGGTGGCATTGTCGCACACATAGTCGAAGTGAGGCGTGCCACCGCGTATCACGCAGCCTATCATGATGATGGCGTCGTAGTTACCGCTCTTGGCCATCTGCGCTGCGGCAAAAGTGAGCTCAACCGTTCCCGGCACGCGCTGCACGGTGACGGCATCGCGGCTATATCCAGCCTCAACGATTCGCTCTATGGCCCCATTGAGCAAAGGCTCGGTGATTTTACTGTTCCATCGAGCTGCCACTATTCCCACCTTCAAGCCATCAAGCCAAGGCAGATTTATTGATATATTTTCCTGTAATTCGGTCGACATTATTTGTTAGTTCAGAGTTTTTTAGTTGTTAGTTTTTGGGTGAGAGTTGTCAGAAGATGCTTTTTAGAAGAGTCATGATGTTAGTGTTCTTGCTCTTGTTGTTAAGCAGGTTCTCAATCTCAATCTGCTCGTTGGTAGCATTCAGGCGCTTTGCCAGTGGCTGAAGCGACTGCAGCAGCTGATCGGCACTCTCGCGGCGGTTGGCGACCTTGTTAAGAGCCTTGGCAAGCCCTATCGATAGCACCAGTTCCTTGTGGCCCATGTGGGTGCTCACCTTCTTTTGGTAGCGCAGAGCCTTGGTATAGTACTTGGCTGCGTTGCGTCCATTTCCCATCTCGAGCAAAATGTCGCCCTCTTTCTTGAGGGAGTTGACAAGATTGACGAGCGCCTCACGCGTCTTCTTGCTGTCGCCATTGTTGAGCATTCCTGTGTAGAGCTTCACCTCGTCGTCATAGTGCTTGAGCACCTCCATGAGCTGAGCCTTGGATGTGATGATGCTCGTCGAGGCCTCAACGGCATAAAGGAGCATTGGCGAGAAGCGTCGCTCGTTTTTCTTGACGAGTCGCTCAAAGAGTTTCTGGCTCTTGGTGAGCTCCTTCTTAGCTCTAGCATTATCGCCCAAACTGTTGTGCACCGCAGCAAGGTTATAGAGCAACGAAGCCAATATTGCGAGGAAGTCGTCCTTCTTGCTGGTGATGTCGACCATCTTCACAAGTGCGTTCTCGGCAGCTCCCAGGGCAAGCATGTAGTCCTCGTTGGCAATGAAGATTGACATGCGAGCAAGCCACAGCCAGCTAACATGAAGCGCGGGCATGTCGCCATAGCTCTCGTCAAAGACCAGAGTGTCGATTATGGGGGCAGCATCATCGCTGTGCCCACTCATGATGAGGTGCAGCACGTGCCACAGCCTCACATCAAGCACCACCTCACGCGACTGGTCGTGAAGCTGCGGAAGGGTGCCAGTGGCTTTGATGTGCTCCATGTGGAGCGTTATGTCGCTCTTGAGCTTTGGAAAAGATGCTTCAATGAGTAATGGCTTCATTTATTTTCACTTGTGACGTAATGATGTGATGGGGTTACTCGCCTGGCAGCATGCGCGACTTGGCCTGTGCAAAATCGCTGGTGATGCAGTTGTTGTCGCTCTCGGCACAGCACTGTGCAAACTCAAAAGCATGTGCCATCAGCTGGTTCCACTTCTCCTGTGTGAGAATGGACAAATCGTTGAGCTTAAGGTCCATCGAGAAAATTCCATAGATTAGACCAGCGATAAACCCTGACTGCCATCCCAGATGGTTAGTAGTGTCGCCCTTGAAGTCGCACACGGTCTTTTCACTCCCCTTATAGATAGTAGCATTCTCGCCTGGGGTGATGTGAATGTAGGTGGGACCGTAGAACTTGATGTGGTTGTTATAGACCTTCTCGCTATCCTGATTAGGGAACATGTTGTTGATGTCCTTGTCGTGGTCGATAACGAGAGTCGACACCTCAAAGTTCTCGAGGATGTTGGGCATGACCTTGGTGAGGTTGAATTGCGTTCCATGCTGGAATCCTGGCAGATAGATGAGAATTGCCTTGCGCTCGCTGGCATAGCTCAACAAGTCGAAGAGGCGCTCACGCTGAGGCTCATCGATGGCATAATAGGAGCCGAAGAGGATGATGTCCTCCTCATCGATGCGTGGCCAAATCACGTTGAAACGGTTGGCTGGATACTCACCATAGTTGACAATGGCATCGTCTTCACCATCTTGCTTGAAAATGGCGGCAAGCGGTGTGGAGCCATCGGTGTAGCGGTCGATGGACTTGGTGTCGACATTGTGTTGCTCAAAAAAGTTGACAACCCAGTCACCCACCTTGTCGGTACAGCACTCGCTCACCATCGACACTGGTATGCCCAGGTCTCCGAGAGAAGCCGCTGCATTGCTCACTCGTCCACCAACAAAGGTCCGCAGGGGCTTACCGTTACAATAAACGGTGTCAAGAATTGATTCTCCTATGGCAATGATTTTTCTCATCTTTTTACAAAAATATGTAGGTTATCGGTCATTTTGGTATGCAAAGTTAGTGCAAGCCGAGCGAAAAACCAAATTTATTTGTATTTTTCAGAGACGAAGTCTAACTTCGAGGCAGAGAGGATTTTCGCATACTTTTTCAACCATCTCGTTTAAATATTAATGCCGATATCTGCCTAAAACAAAAAAAATGACTATATTTGCACCGCTATTGCAACAGTTTTGAGAGATGATTGCGCCATAGCGCGACACAATAGGTAAGGCAAACTAAGATAAAGATATGCTTTTTGAATGTCCACAATGTGGCAAGGTAATTGACATGACGCTCGAGGAACTCGCCTTGAGCAAGAAGGTTGTGGTGTGCCCCCAGTGCCTCAATGAATTTTTGGCACAAGGTGTGGACATACCGGCATCGATGCTGCGCACCAATGTGGCAACAACAAGAGCCAGCCGTCAACTCTATTGCCATAGCTGTGGAGAGTCGCTACCTGTGGCAGGGCTCAAGTTCTGCCCCTACTGCGGCGCATCGCAAAACCTTGCTAAGCCTGCTGCTTCGACTGTCGACAAGCCTGTGGCAACAACTGCCGAAGCAAGCACACAGGCTATTGGGGACAGTAGCTTGACATCTAATGAGGATCAAGTGGTTGTGGAAGACGATGCCCACGACATCATGTCGCGTTTGCCCCTGATAAGGCCGTTGCCCCGTCTGCGCTCCAAGCGTGAGGTAATGGGCTCACCGCTCACAAGAGCAATATGCTACATTATCATCGTCATCCTGATTGGAGTATTCCTCTTTATCCTCTACCTCTCAAACTTTGACACCGACGGTTCTGTGGCCCGTTCCATTGGTTTGAATTAACCGACTAAAAAGCAAAAAAATAAAAGGCGAACATCGATGTGATGCTCGCCTTTGTGCTTGTTGTCGCTCAACAATATTTACTTCTGGCGGAAGTAAAGGTTGATAGGTGTGCCACAGAAATCCCATTTCTCGCGAATCTTGTTCTCAAGATAGCGCTTGTAAGGATCCTTAATCCACTGTGGCAGGTTACAGAAGAAGACAAACGATGGCACTCGTGCCTCCTTGAGCATGGTGATGTACTTAATCTTGATGTACTTGCCCTTGGTGGCAGGGGGTGGCACAGCGGCGATTGCCTCTTGTAGCACGTTGTTGACCTGCGAGGTAGGGATGATGGTCTTGCGCTTGTTGTGAACAGCAATAGCCTCCTCGAGCACACGCAGAATGCGTTGCTTGGTGATAGCTGAACCAAAGATGATAGGGAAGTCGGTGAAAGGAGCAAAACGCTCGCGAATGGTGTTCTCCATATAGGTGATGGCCTGCTGTGACTTTTGCTGAGCTACATCCCACTTGTTGACAAGCACCACGAGTCCCTTGCGGTTCTTCTCGATGATAGAGAAGATGTTCACGTCCTGTGACTCAATGCCGCGAGTGGCATCGATTAGAAGAATGCACACGTCACTGTTCTCAATGGCGCGAATGCTACGGAGCACCGAGTAGTACTCAATGTCCTCGTTCACCTTGTTTTTCTTGCGAATTCCTGCGGTGTCGACCAAGTAGAAGTCGAAACCGAACTTGTTGAAACGTGAGTAAATGCTGTCGCGTGTGGTACCAGCTATGTCGGTCACGATGTTGCGCTCCTCGTCCATGAGAGAGTTCACGAGCGATGACTTACCAGCGTTGGGGCGTCCCACGATGGCAAATCGAGGAAGGTCTTCCTCGGGTTTATCATTGCTCTTCTTAGGCATGAGACGATAAACCTCGTCAAGGAGGTCGCCAGTGCCGGTGCCATTGATTGCCGAGATGGCAAAGGGCTGTCCCAGTCCAAGGGCATAGAACTCGCTCTCGCCGTAATAACCCTGGTTATTGTCGTCCTTGTTGACCACTACAACAACGGGTTTCTTGCCACGGCGCAGAATCTCGGCAACATGGTCGTCGAGGTCGGTGATACCAGTCTTTATGTCGACCATAAAGAGAATTACGTCGGCTTCCTCGATTGCAAGGTAAACCTGCTTGTTGATTTCGCTCTCGAAGATGTCGTCGCTACCTTCGACCCAGCCACCTGTGTCGACCACGCTCATCTCCATTCCATTCCACTCCATGAGACCGTACTGACGGTCGCGAGTGGTGCCGCTAGTGTCGTTAACGATAGCCGCACGTGTCTTGGTCAAGCGGTTAAAAAGTGTGGACTTGCCCACGTTAGGGCGTCCTACTATTGCTACTAATCGTCCCATATAGTTATAGTTCAGAGTTTATAGTTCAAAGTTCATAGTTTTTCACAGCTACTCTTGGCCTCTCCTATTCGATGTATCCGAATTGGCGGAGCTTGTTTTCCTGGTTGCGCCAGTCTTTTTCGACCTTAACAAAGAGTTCAAGGAAGACGCGCTTCTCAAAGAATTTCTCGATGTCCTTGCGGGCCTCGATACCAACATGCTTGAGTTTCTTGCCCTGGTGGCCAATGATAATGCCCTTCTGGCTGTCGCGCTCCACATAGATTACCGCCATGATGTGAATCGACTTGTCGTCCTCGTCAAACTTCTCAACAATGACCTGAGTGGCATATGGCACCTCCTTGTCGTAGGTGAGCAGTATCTTCTCGCGCACGATTTCGGTGACAAAGAAGCGTGAGTTGCGGTCGGTGAGGGCGTCCTTGCCAAAGTAAGGCGGGCTCTCGGGCAACAACTCCACGATGCGCTTCATAATGTTGTCGACATTGAAATTGTGCAGCGCGCTAGTGGGATAAACCTCGGCCTGTGGAAGCAGCTCTTTCCACTGTGCCACAATATTCTCAAGTTCTTGCTGACCACCCGTGAGCAAGTCAATTTTGTTGATAACAAGCAGCACAGGTATTTTCTCCTTAGCTACCTTGTCGAGGAAGTCCTGGTTCTTGGTGGGAGTCTCAACAACGTCGGTCACATAGAGCAGCACATCGGCATCGATGAGCGCTCCACGTGAGAAGTCGAGCATCGACTCCTGCAACTTGAACTTGGGCTTGAGCACACCTGGAGTGTCGCTGAACACAATCTGATAGTCATCGCCATTGACGATTCCCATGATGCGGTGACGTGTGGTTTGCGACTTGCTAGTGATAATAGAGAGTTTCTCTCCCACCAGCAGGTTGCTAAGAGTTGACTTTCCCACATTGGGATTTCCCACAATATTTACAAAACCTGCTCGATGCACGATAGAAAAAAATTAAGTGTTAAGTGAAAAAGTAATAAGTAACAAGTAACAAGTGTTAAGTGTTAAGTTGTTGCATTAAAAAATGCGCCACCACTAGGCATAATAATGCCTTTAGTGGTTAGACGCATTTATGATTAGGCAAAGCTTTAGATGGCCCAGACAATATAAGCTGCACCCCAAGTAAAGCCTGCACCAAAAGCGGTGAGAACAATCTTGTCGCCCTTCTTGAGAAGGTGCTTGTTCTCATCAAGGCACAAGGGGATAGAAGCAGCGCTCGTGTTGCCACGATGCTGGATGTTGACCAAGATCTTCTCCTCGGCAATTCCCAGACGGTCGCCTACAGCCTCGATGATGCGCAGGTTGGCCTGATGAGGCACAAACCAATCGATATTCTCGTTGGTGAGGTTGTTGCGCTTCATCACATCGCGTGTGGAAGTAAGCATGTCGACAACAGCGTGACGGTAAACCGCACGGCCCTCTTGATACACAAAGTGCTCGCGAGCCTGAACGGTCTCAATCGACGCGGGTTTAGCCGAGCCACCAGCCTTGTAAACCAGGTGCTCCAGACCGCTGCCGTCGATATGGTAGATGCCATCGATGATGCCTTCCTCGGTGTTCTCGGTAGGTTCAATGAGCACAGCAGCTCCCGCATCGCCAAATAGCGGACATGTGGCGCGATCTTGATAGTCGGTCATACTTGTCATCTTCTCGGCGATCACTAAAATAACCTTTTTGTAAAGACCCGATTTGATGTAGGCGTTAGCAGTGTAGGTGCCCACTACAAATCCAGCACATGCAGCCTGAATGTCGAAGCCGTAGCATTTCTTGTTTGCACCATCCAGCCCACAATTATGCATAATAACCGAAGCAGTTGATGGGAAACGGTAGTCGGGGTTAGAAGTTACACAAATGAGAAGGTCCACATCGTCGGGGTTGGTGCCAGTCTCGGCAAGCAGCTTTTGTACTGCCTGTGTGCCCAGGAAAGAAGAGCCCTTTCCGTTCTTGAGGACACGTCTTTCCTTGATTCCCACACGGGTGGTAATCCACTCGTCGCTAGTGTCGACAATGCGAGAAAGCTCTTCGTTGTCGAGCACGTCGTCGGGAACATACGATGCTATGCCTGTTATCTTTGCGTTAAGCATAAAGCGTTATATTTCTTTAATCTATGGTTCTTGTTATTAGGCATGAAAATCAATCCTAAATATGTGCCTCGATGCGCTGTTGTTTCGGTGGAAATAACAGGAAGCTGATATTTAGGATTGAGTAGTCATTTAAACGATAATGAGACTTAAAAGGTGTTATACGGCAGCCTCATCGTCAAACACCTTCTTGCCACGATAGTATCCACACTCGGGGCAAACAGTGTGATAAACATGCCATGCGCCGCAGTTGCTGCAGCGAGCGATAGTTGGAGCAACAGCCTTGTCGTGAGTTCTTCTCTTGGCTGTGCGAGTCTTTGATTGTCTACGTTTAGGATGTGCCATTTTTAAATTTATTTTTTATTGTTTTTATTATCTACTAACTGCTTTAGGGCTTCCCATCGTGGGTCGATATCGCCTTCAGCATTTTCCATATTGTCGCTTGGTGGCGTCTCGAAGTCCTCGTCGCTATTGTAACCGCTAGCAGCATGCTCCTCAAGCCGGCCAAGCATCTCCTCGTTGCACTCACCTGGGGCGTGAACATGCATCATAGGAATAGTGAGCAGCACAGTATCGCGAACAATAGGCGCGAGGTCGAGTGTCCTCCATGACGACGGTATCACAAGGACGCCATCTTGGCTGTCGTCGAGAGCGTCGCCCATTTTAACGGTCAAGTGGTAGGTGTCGTCAACTTGATGGTCCATATCGTCGAGGCAACGGTCACATGGAATTGATATAACGCCATTGCACACGAAGTCGAGCTCGTAGATTCCCTCCTGAGTGTGAGTCACGGTTAGGGCGACATCAACACTTCCGGAGCGAACTTCGGAGGCTTCGATTTCGTTGAAAAACTCACCGTCGACATGGTAGTTAAATTCCTGTTTGCCAAACGGTAAAGACGAAATGGATAACTTCATTTCAGCCACTTTTTCCAACTATTTCTCGTTAAAATCGGCGCAAAGTTAAGAACATTCTCGTTAATAATCAACGATTTTGCCACCTTTTTTACTTTTTTTAGGCAAAAATCCCTATTTCGACACTGCTCTACACTTCACAAAATGAGCGGAAGGCGCTAAATTTCACGCTTGCCGCTCATTGCCGATAGTCGGGGTGAGAAGACTCGAACTTCCGACCTCCACGTCCCGAACGTGGCGCGCTAGCCAACTGTGCTACACCCCGTGCTTATCACTTTGCGGCTGCAAAGGTAACACTTTTTTTAATACTATATGCCTTTTTTCGCGCAAAAAACTCCAGTACCTCCTCACATCTCAAGAGGTACTGAAGTGATGCCGAAAACAAAGTCGGTAAGTTTTATTTCTTGTCCTTGTCTTTCTTGAAATAGTCGTTATACATCTTGATTCCGAAGATGATAACGCTACATATCGTGGTAATGAGATTGGTCCAGAAGATGGCGAATCCCTCACCAAAGATGCCGAGCATGCCACCTTGTAACATGAATGCGATGCCTCCAATACCAATCATAAGGAATGTGGGCAAAGCAATGTCATCGGTTTTACGAGTTCTGATGGTTTGGATAGCTTGAGGCACATATCCTAGAACTAAACCTAATGAAGCAACGATACCACAAATCCAGAAGAAAGTCCCTGTTGGGTCAAAAAAACTCTTTAAAAGTAACATGATGGTTAAGTATTAAGTAGTAAGTAGTAAGTAGTAAGTAGTAAGTAATAAGTAATAAGTAATAAGTAACAAGTAACAAATATCAAGTAATAAGTATCAAGTGGCAAGTGAGGGTGGTTTTGGAATTCCGAAACCACCACTCCTCGTTGATATTACTTTATTTGTTTCATGAGTTCCTTGGTAGCGGTGATGAGCTGGGTGTCAACTCCATTAACCACCTCGGCAGGATCGTTAAGAACCTTGATGTCGGGCTCAAGCTGGGTGTTCTCAAGATAGGAGCCGTCGGGCAGGCGATAGCCTATGATGGGCATTCCATATATGAGCGATGAGTCTTGAAGTGTCTCCCACGACACACTGCTCATGGTGCCTGGCACTGGTGCACCCACTAGCTTGCCTATGCCGGTGTGCTTATACACCCAGGGGGTGCCGTGAGCGTTGCTGTAGCATGCCTCACACTGCACCATGATGCTGGGTTTGTTCCAGCGGCGGCTGGGCATGTCGCATGCCTCGCGGCCACGAATCACCTGTGTGAAGTATTTCTTGCCGCTGAAGAGCACCTCGATGTCCTCGTGCAGGCGGCCACCACCGTTGAAGCGAATGTCGATGACGATGCCATCCTTCTTGTAGTACTTACCCATTACCTGGCTGTAGACCTCGCGGTAGCTCTCGTCGTTCATCGACTGGATGTGAACATAACCCAGGCGTCCTCCCGACAGGCTGTCGACCAGGTGTGCATTACGCTTTACCCAGCGCTTGTAGAGCAGGTTGTTCATAGCTCCGTTGGTGATGGGAAGGATTACTTCTTCAAATGTGTTACCTCCCTTGTCGCGCAGGGTCACCAGGGTCTTCTTGCCTGCCAAGCCGTTGAGCAGCTGAGTGTAGTCGTTCTCATCATCGATTTCAATGCCGTTGATTTTCTCTACAATCATGCCTGGACGCACCTTGCTAGTAGAGCGGGCAAACGGACCTTTCTCTACCACCTCATCTATCTTGAGTCCCTTACCGGTGTAGGTCCAGTCAAAGAGCAATCCCATATTGGCTGTTGCCTCACTGCTATTGCTAGGATAGTAGCGACCACCTGAGTGCGACACGTTGAGCTCTCCTAGCAGCTCACTCAGCAAGTTAGCATAGTCATAGTTGTTGTTGATGTGTGGCAGGAACTTGCGATAAGTGTCACACATCATGTCCCACTTGCAGCCATTGAGGTCGGTGCGGAAGAATCGCTTGTTGACCTGATGTTGCACGTGGTTGTACATGTACTCTCGCTCGGCAGCGAGGTCCATCTTAACCTCGGCTTTGTAAGTGATGGGAGTGATCTTGTCGCTAGCCACTGTCAGCTTGTTCATTGCCGATCCTAGTACAAACATTTCCTTGCCGTCCTTGCCCATTTGTATGTTGGCCCAGCCAGAGTTCATCTTGTTCACGAGCTTGGTGGAGTGCTTGCGCATGTCAAGCTTCCACAGGTCATAGCCGCTCTCAAACTTCGACAAGTAATACAGGTTGTCACCGTTGTTGGTAACCATGGCGCTAGCTATGCTGCTTGAGTTGGGGGTGAGGCGCACCACACGGTCCTCGATGCCGTCGAGCTCAACTACGATGTCCTTCACCTCGTCTTTCTTCTCACCTGCAGCCTTGTCATCTTTCTTTTTATTATTTTTTTCCTCTTCGGCCTTTTTCTTATCGGCCTCTTTCTTGGCTTCCTTCTCGGCTTCCTTCACGAGCTCGTAGTCCTCCTTGCTCATGCGATACTTGTCATAGGCGTCCTGGTTGACAAATGCCAACAGCACGTCGTCCTGCGAACCCCACGAACCGTGGGCTCTCATGCCATAGCGGTTGCTGGTGAAGAGGATTGCATTGCCTTCCATCACCCACTTGGGCGACTCGCTGAAGTAGCCACTACCTGTGATGTTGGTGATTTTGCCTCCGTCGGCACTCACAATACCAACGTCGGTGTAGGGGTCGCGTTGGTTGGCGATGTAGGTGAGGGTGAACCACTTGCTGTCGGGCGACCATGAGTAGTCAAAGCCGCCGTTGGTCTCATACCATGTGGAGCCATCAGTCACTTGATGCACCTTGCCGCTTTCTATATCCATGACCATGAGGCGGTTGCGATCCTCGATGAAGGCTAATTTCTTACCATTGGGACTAACATCGGGGGCAGCACGCTCAACGGTGCTCGATGGCAACAGAATTTCTTCTTTAATGGTGGTGGCGTTGGGGAAGTTGGGGTCTTCTTTGCGCTCAATGGTGGCCTTTACTAGCTGCCAGTTTCCACTGCGCTCGGTGGCGTAGTAGAGTGTGCGGTTGTCACTGCCCCACGACAGTCCAGCCTCGGCCTCGGGAGTGGTAGTGATGCGCTTGGTGGTGGCATACTCTACCGAAGTGACAAACACTTCGCCACGGGCTATGAAGGCCACTTGCTTGCCGTCGGGCGAGGCAACTGCGGCGGTCGCGCCTCGAGTCATTGAGGTGCGCAACACGTCATCTGAGTCGTCGTGGAAGAGGGCGACTTTTACCTTGGTGGGCTTGCCCGAGGGGGCTTGTGTGTAAATCTCGCCGTCGTAGGTGTAGCACAGCGTGCCGTTGTCGGCAATGGAGAGGAAACGCACGGGATTTTTCTTGAACGAAGTCAAAGACTTGATATTCTTAGGCTCATTGATGGGGAAGGAGTAAACGTTGAACGACCCACCATCGCGCTCGCTCAGGATGTAAACGGTGCTGCCGTCGGCACTAAGCACAGGGCTGCGATCCTCGCCAGCATGATTGGTAAGATTCACATGCTTGCCATTGGTGGTGTCGTAGAGCCATACATCGCGAGTCACACTCGAGGTGTGATGCTTGCGCCAGGCATCTTCCATGCCCTTCTGGTCTTGGTACACAAAGAATTTACCGTTTTTGTTAAATGTAATCTCCTCGGCTGGTGTACCCAGCACCTGGGTAGTGCGGCCACCGGCCACAGGCACCTTGTACACCTCGGTGAGGCGTGAACTTGGGAAGAGCGCACTGCTGGCAGGGTCTTGAATCGCTGCCGAGAAGTAGATGTACTTGCCGTCGGGACTGAACGCCCATGGCAGCTCGCTGGCTGAGTTGGTGGTAAGCTGAGTGGGCGCACCACCTTCCGAAGGCATGACGTAGACGTCGAAGTTGCCCTTACGGTCGCTGGCAAAGGCAATGTATCGGCCGTCGGCGCTCCACACTGGATTCATCTCGTAACTCGACTTGGTGGTGAGCTGTATTGCCTGACCACCACTGGCTGCCACCTTGTAGATGTCGCCCTTATAGCAGAATGCAATTTGCTTGCCATCGGGCGAGATTTTAGCATATCGCAACCACAATGGCGTCTCGGCCATGGCTGCAGTAGCAATCAAGGCAGTTAAAGCTGCAAAAAAGATTTTTCTCATTATTATATGAATTTATTATTAATATTTCGTTTTTTAAGGAGGATTGTCTACAATTTGTGCAAAGTTACTCAAAGCCCACCTAAAAACCAAAAAAAATTGATTGTTCTTGATAGTAATTATTTGACCCAGAATATGGCCGTTTATTACTTGGCAAGATAGATGGTTTCAAGGTCGGTTGGGACGTGTATGTTTCCTGAGAATACAGTGCGAGCTTCGGCGGTGTAGTTATCGCGGCGTGCCATGAGACGAGTGTCCTCGGTGTGATAAAGGAGTAAGTTCTTCACTTGCAGCTCTTGAGCGAGCTTTCCAGCATCGATAACTGTACTGTGATGTTTTTCATAGGGACGGAATTGCTCGCGGTCACGATACATGCAGAACGCCTCGCACAACAACCAGTCGCAGTGCTTGACATACTGCTCACTAGTGGGTTTATAAGGCTCATCTCCTAGGCACACGACACGCTGCCCATCGGGCATAAGAGCGCTGAATCCATACTGCAATGTCTTGTCGGAGCCTATGTCAAAGAAAGTAACGCGCATGTCGTCAATGTCAAGAATCTCACCATCGTTCACCTCACGCAATATTATGGTCTTGCCCACTGCAGACATTATCTTTGCTGGAATCATGATGTTGCACATGGCCTCGAGAGCCTGCTTCACCTCACGGTGACAGTAGATAGTGAAGTTGCCTTGGTACTTACCCTTGTATTGCAGAGGCGATATTTTGCGTATGAGCCAAATAACACCCATTATGTGATCGGTGTGGACATGAGTGACAAATAGGTGGCGAATCTGCGTGTAATCAATGCCAGCACGGTATAGTTGGCGAAAGATGCCGTTTCCACCTCCAGCATCCACCATAAGTTGCCCCGCCTGCGACTTGAGAAAGAAGCAAGTGTTGTAGCATCGAGTGCACATTGCACTACCAGTACCAAGCATCTTTATGTATTGCGATGTAGCCAAAGTAAATTCAAAGTATAGAATAACGATTTACTTCACTTTAGGAATTTCAATCGAGAAAGTGGTACCCTTACCCACTTCGCTTTCTTTGACAAAGATTTTGCCACCGTGATATTCCTCGATGATGCGCTTAACGAGCGTTAGCCCCAATCCCCAACCACGTTTCTTGGTAGTAAAACCAGGATTGAACACATTCTTGAAGTTCTTGCGGGGTATGCCCTTGCCCGTGTCTTTGACATAGAGGTGTGCATGCTGGGCATCGCTAGTTACCACAATGTCGATGCGTCCCTGGCCGCTCATGGCATCTACAGCATTCTTGGTGAGATTCTCCATCACCCACTCAAATAGTGGCTGACAAAGCATCACACCACAGTTCTTGTCATCCTCGGTGTGCACTGTGAGCGTGACGTGCTTGGGAATGCGTGTGCGCATGTAAGCAAGGCTGCTCTCGACAGCTTCATTAATGAACGTGAGCTCCTTGTCGGGCATAGAGCCAATTTTAGAGAAACGGTCGGCGATTACCGATAGGCGATGAACATCGGTGTCCATGTCGGTAATGATTTCCTTGTCGACACCCATCGATTCCAGCATTTGCGTCCAAGCCATGAGCGATGAAATGGGCGTGCCCAGCTGATGTGCCGTCTCCTTAGAGAGACCAACCCACACGCGGTTTTGCTCGGCTTTTTTAACGCTAATAAGCGCAAAATAGGCTATTCCAAGAAACAGCAGCATTACGGCAAGCTGTATGTAGGGATAATAAGCCAGTCGTCGTAGCACGTCGCTATCCTCATAGTATAGCATCTGGCTTGTGCTATCATCAATTTTAATCTCGATTTTATTAGTTGAATTGCGTAGCTTGTCAAGTTTCTTAGTAAGAAAAGTCTTATTTACTGCCGAGTACTCATCAATCATCTTGGCTGTATCGGCAGGCTCGGGAAGCTTGAAGTTGCGTTGCTCAATTATATTGTCGCCCTCGTCAACCAGCAACACAGGAATGTTGCGGTTGCCGTGAATAATACGGAACAAGAAGTCGACATCGGTCTCGGTAGATGTGGTGAGCTCACGCGTGGCATCGGCCCAAATCTCCATGCGCTCTCGTTCCTGCTTTGCTAGGTCCTTAACAAGAGTATTGGAGAAATAAATGAAAACCGCGACCAGTATCAGCGACACTGCCAGCAGCACCATTTTCCAGATGCGTCGAGAGTCGTATATGTTGCGTAAGTTCATGTTAAGTGCAGAAATAAAGTGCAAAGATAATAATAAAACGTGAGAAAGGCAATCTTATTTTGACTGAGTTACGAAATCACTGAGCTGGAGCGCATTCAGAAAGAAAAAGAGAGGACTATTGGATTTCTCCCCGAGTCCTCTCATTTGTATACAAAAAAAGAGACCCAGGAACTGGTTCCTGAGTCTCCTTAGGGGGCGATTACCTACTCTCCCACTTTCGCAGTACCATCGGCGTGGTGAGGCTTAACTTCTCTGTTCGGAATGGGAAGAGGTGGGA
>CADAZN010000014.1 GCA_902792435.1 uncultured Bacteroidales bacterium | reverse complement strand
AGGAACAAGGAATAAATGGGAAGTGGGAAATGCTGAGCTTTGTCTTGCATTTCCCACTTCATTTTTTTATTCTGGTTTCATGTCGTCGTTGTCGTCGACGAGGATGATGGTCGAGGTGTCGGCATTGTAGGTGAAGTAGCAACCCAGGGCTTTGCTATAGACCGAGAAGGTCTTCATGCCGTAAAGGTCGTGGCCGTAAAGGAGGAAAGTGGCAATGTCGGTGGGAGTGATATAAGGATTGTCATCAAGGTGGGAATGCGTGCACTTGCGAATGTTTCCCTCCTTTGCGCTAAAGTCAATAGGAATAAACGAGTCGTGATACTTGCGACGTGAGATGAGGTTGTTGCTGGCATCGAAGTCAAAAGAGTAGTCGTTGCCAAAGGGTATGAGCTTCGACTTGTTGGTGCCCTGCAGCATATAAACTCGCGTTAGGTTAGGCGAGATTTCCACTATATCTATGTTTAGGTTTCCCGCCTCTTTGATATTGTAAATTCCGTCAAGATCGCCAATTTTTTCGAGCAAATCCACTTGCCGCTCGGCCCTTTCTAACTCCTTAGGTGTGAGTCCTCTCACGAGGTTAAAAGGCTCTATGTCGCCAGTGTTGAGGTTGAGTCGACATTCAAACACGCATTTCAGCTGGTCCACGTCGATCATGATGCCGCTCATTAGCGTGTCGTTGAGGTTGCCCACAACCGAGAGCGAAGCTGTCTTGGATGAGCACAGCTGCTTGTAGGCGTCGCTCAACACCCATTGCAACTTGTCGTGCAGATATAGTGTGTGTCCCTCGTTGACAACGCTGTCGTTCAAAGCCTCCATCTCGTGCATGGCAGGCCGCTGAGCATGAGATGTAGCAATAGAGGCTATTGCCAAAACAACAGTCAGTATAGGAACAATAATGTGTCTCATCATTGGATTTTAGAACTCGGTGAAGGCTAGTGGGAGTAACGACTTGATACTATCGAGTTTATACACTTTGTCATTGCCCGCAAGAAGAACCTCAATGGGCTGACCTGCTTGAGTTTCAAACTCCAGTAACGCTTGACGGCACATGCCGCAAGGCGCAGTGGGAGAACTCACAAAGCTGCCTTTGGTGAAAGCTGTGATAGCAATTTTCTTGATAGGCTCACCGGGATAGTAGGCGCCAGCATGATAACAAGCACTTCTCTCGCCACAAATTCCCGCAAAAGCCGCGTTTTCCTGGTTTGCTCCTTTTATAATGACCCCGTTATTAAGCAAGAGAGCCGACCCCACATGGAAATTGCTGTAGGGCGCATAGCTAGCCTTTGTTGCCTCTTTAGCCAAGTCGACGAGTTTTTTGTCCTCGTCGTTTAGTTCGTTATAAGAGTAAATTTGTATCTTTGTGACAAAATTCTTTTCGGTCATGATGTTTAAGATTTATAATAGCAATCGCAAATATATTGATAATTTTTTAAATATCAATAAAAAAACCGCATTTTGCATTATTTTTTCATTGTTTTTTAACCTTTTCGCCATGTCGGTGACGCGCGAAGAGGTGTACAACTACATCGACAAATATAAGAACGCAGCCCTCATCGAGCAGCACAATAATGGCATACCGGCAAGCATCACGCTGGCACAGGGATTGCTCGAGAGTGCAGCCGGCACCAGCCGCCTGGCACGCGAGGGCAACAACCACTTTGGGGTGAAATGCCACCGCAGCTACAAGGGCGACAGCACCCACATTGGGACCACCTGCTACCGCAAATACCGCACGGTGCACGACTCCTACCTCGACCACTCCCGCTTCTTGAAAGGCAAGCGTTACCAAGAGCTCTTCACGTTATCAATCACCGACTATGCCGGCTGGGCTCATGGCCTGAAACGCTGCGGCTATGCCACCGACCCACTCTATGCCGAGAAGCTCATAAACATGATAGAGACTTACGGACTTGACAAACTCGTGACCGATAAACCATCAAAAGTCGACAAGCCACATGAAGAGAACAAGTCGGAACACTGGAAACACCCCGTTTTGCGTCATCCCGTGAAACGGCGCCACGGCATCAACTTTATCATGGCGGTGCTGGGCGACACCTATCAAGACATCGCCAGTGAATTTGACCTGAAACTTAACAAGCTCCTTGATTATAACGACCTTAAAAATGCCAATCAGCAGCCCGAGGTGGGCGACATCATCTATGTGAACAAGAAGCACAACGAGGCACAAGGCACGCACGATCAATACCGCGTCAACGACGATGCCGAGACATTGTGGCACATCTCACAGATGTTTGGCATACGCCTCAAGGATTTGGCAAAAATCAACAATCTCAAGCCCGACGCACCACTCCACAAGGGAGACGTCATCAAGCTCAAGCGTTGATTATTTCAGGATTATCACCCTTCACTGGGAAGGTTTATAGCGTCTTTTTAGCGGTTGCGGAGCATCTCCAGAACTTTTTGCACAGGGAGAGCTTCCACGCGGTTCCCGTTGCGTCCTGTCATGGTCTCGGCCATGAACAGGGAGTTCCAAAGAGCTTCGGCAGTAGCCTCGATGGTCGCAGCGAAGATGGGCGACATCATGCCGTTGGCGAGCACCGAAGAGGTGTATTTATTGGCTTTGCTATCAATGAGATTCTCGGGAGCTACCGAAAGGGCTATCACATAGTCGCCACTGCCGTTGCTGGCGATGCCACCAGTCTTAGCCAGTCCCATCATGGCTCGTTTAGCCACTCGCTCAAGGTTGCGGGAATCGAGAGGTGCATTGGTAATCACCACCATCATGCATGAGCCGTCCACGTTCTCGGTGCGACGCAAATGGTCGATGAAGTCATATTTCTCGAGTTGTTGCCCCACCTGCACTCCGTCGATTTCAAGCACACCGCCATAGTTGGTCTGCACGAGCACTCCTATGGTGTATCCACCCAGCGATTCAGGCAGCACTCGCGATGAGGTTCCAATGCCACCCTTGAACCCAAAGCAAATTGTTCCCGTTCCAGCTCCCACATTTCCTTGCTCAACAGGTCCGCCGTGAGCATTCTTGATGGCGTCAATCACCATTTCGGGAGTGATATACATTTGGCGAATCTTGTTCAGGCGTCCATCGTTGGTCTCGCCCACCACGGCGTTGACCGAGTTCTCATACTCGCAGCCTGGCTGCATCAATGTGTAGCGCACAGCACCCTCAATGCCTGCCGCCACGCTCAGCGTGTTGGTCAGGATAACGGGGGTCTCGATGTTTCCGAGTTCTTGCACCTGTGTCATTCCGGCAATTTTGCCAAATCCATTGCCCACGTAGATAGCAGCTGGCACCTTTTGACGGAAGATGTTTCCCTGATGCGGCACAATAGCCGTCACACCAGTGCGAATGCTATCGCCTTCGAAGCAAGTGACATGACCTACTGTCACGCCTGGCACGTCGGTGATGGCGTTAAACCTTCCTGTCTCAAAAATACCAGTGGGGAAGCCCCACTCACGCAGTGTTTTTCGTCCTTGTGCCACGAGCGCGGTCGTAGCAACCATAATGCAAATAGCAGTGAATAAATATCGCTTCATATATATTATTATTTCTTGGGATTGCTCCCTTAATAAATTCTTAGTCATGCCCGCCCGAAGGGCGCACTTCGTGCTTAAAATTTAATTAAAATTTGATTTAAAATTTCACAGCCGCTCGGGCCAAATAATTTTTTATTTAATTTTCAAATAATTTTATGCGCAGCGACCATCCAGCCACAAGGCACTAGCGGCAAAGCCGATGAAAACAACAACAATGCAGCTTACCAAACGTTCTTTTTCTTCTTGTTATAGTGAATAGCGTCGTTGTCGGCCGAGCTTTGGTTATTACCCTTTGGGGTGTATTTTCCCTTCTTTGAGGAAGTTCCTTTAGTTTTGTCCTCGTTGTCGGAAGAAGCCGCTTGCTGTGCTGTAGACTGTGAATTAATTTGGTTTTGCTTCTCCTTTTGGCGTCTCTCCTGCTTAGCTTGCTCCAAGTCGGCCTGTCGGTTCTTCTTGTCTTGCGTTTGTTCTTGCTGCGAGTTTTGAGCACGACGATCCTTCTCGGCCCTCATGCGGTCTTGAGCCTGCTGAAGCGACATTTCTTTCTGCCTTCTCTTTTCCTCCTCGAGTCGCTTGCGTTCTTCCTGCTCGCGCTTTTTCTTTTCCTCCTCAAGCCGCTTGCGCTCTTCCTTCTCGCGCTTCTTGGCTTCCTCGGCGCGCCTCTTTTCTATCTCCCTTTGGCGCTTCTCGATTTCTTTGCGCTGCTGCTCTTCCTCCTTGCGCTGTTTCTCAAGAGCCTTTCGCTCTTCGGCTTTGCGTTTTTCTTCCATAGCCATCCTCTTGCGCTCGGCTTCCTCTCCCCTCTTTTGGATTTCTTGCTCCTCCTTAGTCATGGGTCGAGGTTTGTTGGTAACTTTAGGATAGGGCACGTCGGGCTTTCGGTCCTCTTGTTTCACTTTGGGACGAGGCACATTTTTCCTGTCGTGCTTTTTATTGGAGTTATTATTTCGCAATGAATTTTTGTAAGCAATATCCTTGATGCCACAACCCTTGTTGAAACGGCTCAGGTCGACCATGGCGTCGATGCCGTCGATGCGACCACGGTCGCTGAATTGCCACAATATCCATCTCGCTCCAAAGTTGAGCTGTGGCTCGCTCTTGGCATAGCGTGCAATGAACAATGGATACTGTGCAAACTGTGAGCCCAGATAGTTGTTGAAATAACTACTGTTGGTATAAATCATGGGCTTGCATCCGTAGTGTTTCTCAAGCAGTTGAGCAAAAAACATCACACTGTCCTGCAGCTGCTTAATCGTCCACCCCTCACGAGTCTCGACATCGAGCAGAGGCACAAGGTCTTGTTCCTCGGGCCTAACAACGCTGATAAAATTCTCAAATTGCCGTTGAATGGGGGTTGATGTGCGCAAGAAGTGGTAGCTTCCCACCTTCACCCCATGCTTGCGTGCATTTTCCAGATTCTGGCGATAACGGTGCTGACGGTGAGTAGCTCCTTCGGTTGCTTTGATATAGACATATTTAATGTTTGGGTCTTTGGCTGTAGCTTCCCAATTTATATCCTTCTGATAATTAGAGACATCGATGCCATCATAGACCAGGGTTGCATTATTGGTGTAGTTCTTGTCGCCCACAACTCTCACCTCATGATCGTCGTCGTCGGCAAAAGACACCAGCGATAAAAATAAGACAAAAAACCCTAAAACATATACTCGCATTTTCACTAAGATTTTAGATAATCAGGTGCAAAGATAACGAAATGTATTAAAAAAGACAACATCAAGAGCACATTTAACATGTTTTCATTAGTTTTGGGGGCGGCGTTAGCCCCATTATTTCAAGGGTAAACATCAATTTTAAAAAAAATTAAATGTTGTGATAGCGGTGATAATATGTTTTCTTTGTATTTTTGCCAAAAATAAATAAAAACTAAAGATTATGAGACGTTATTTAGTGTTGCTGCTTGCAGTAATTGCATGTCAAGTGGCAGTAATGGCCCAACAGGCCACCTTCAAAGAAGCAACCTACGATTTTGGCACCATAAAAGAATCGAAAGGCCCAGTAAAACACACCTTTGAGGTTGTCAACACTGGCGACAAACCCCTATTAATCATTGATGCTGTGGCATCATGCGGCTGCACCAGACCAACCTACACCGCCCAGCCCATCAAGCCCGGTAAGAAGGGAAAAGTGGAAGTTACTTTCAACCCCGCTGGACGTGCAGGCACATTCCGCAAGACAATCAAGGTTAGAACCAACACCGCCGAAAAGGTATCGTCGTTAGTAATTACTGGCTCGATCATACCCAAACCCAAGGAATAGCGTGCCATGAGAGCTTTGTGCCGCATTGCATGGGCCGTTGTGCTCGCTGTTGCACCTGTGATAATGGCAAATGCTCAGGCTGCAGTCGAGTGGAACGAGACTCGCCATGACTTCGGTATATTTCAGGAGAGCGCGGGCGACCAATCGTGCAAGTTTGTTATGACTAACACTGGCGACTCGGCGCTCGTTGTGTTGCGTGTGCAATCCACTTGCGGTTGCACCATCGCCAAGCATCCCACCGACGCCATACTCCCTGGCGAGAGTGCCACCATCGACGTGACCTACTCCCCTACTGGCCGTCCAGGCCCGTTTGAGAAAGGCGTGTGGGTTTACACAAACACAAAGCCCAACAGAACTCGCCTCTCGATCGAGGGCTCGGTGATAGGCAGCACCGAGAGCGTAAAGAAGTACTACCCGGTTGATGCAGGCGACCTTCAGTTCACCACCCTCGTCATGGCTTTGGGAGAGACCAAGAAAGGCCATTCTCAATCATTCTCCACCACTGCCTACAACACCAGCAACGACACCATAGTGTTGAAATTTGACAACAACACGAGCCACATCACAACCATCGCCGTTGGCGACACTATAGCTCCTGGAAAAATCAGCACTATATCTTTTTTCTTTGATAGCGACAAGACTCCCGTGTGGGGCATCAACGACGACCACATCACTATCATCGCCACCCCACTTCACAGTGGCAAGGCCCCCTGGCGCATCGATGCCAATATCATCGTCAACGTCATCGAGGACTTCTCTAAGCTCACCGACAAGCAACGTGCCAATTCCCCCGTGTGCAGCGTCAATGTCCAAAAATTGTTGATTGCCGACATGGGACGAGGTGAGTCATCGAGCGAGACAGTATTAGTTGAGAACACCGGCAAGAGCAACCTGATAATAAGGCGCGCCATGTCGACCGATAAAGCGGTTGTCGCCAAAACCGACAAGACCCTTGTCAAGCCAGGCGAGAAGGCCCAAATCAGTGTTGGCATCTACCCCAAGAATGTGCAAGGCGACCTTATCAACAGTCAGCTCACCATTATCAGTAACGACCCCTACAATCCTCGCATCACAATTCCTATTGTGGGGAGGATCATCCAAAAATAAAAAAAACTTTACAAGACAAATGGCTAACAACAAGATAACACAACACACTGTAAGCGAGGGCGACAAGCGTTTTTTCACTCAACAGGAGCAAGAAGAAATCGCCAAGCATCACAATGTGGAAACCCCTGACATTGACCATCCTGAGAACGATGAGCAATACACCGGGTTGCAGGTGAATGCGGGCATAGAACAAATGCCCATCGTGAACCCCTACATGAAGCGACGCAAGCGTAAACCCAAGCTCACTGTCAACGACTATGTTGAAGGCATCCTCAAGGGCAACACCACAGTGCTGGGACAAGCAGTGACACTGGTCGAGAGCCTTAACCCCGACCATCAGATAATAGCCCAGGAAGTGATTGAGAAGTGCTTACCTCACACCGGCAAGTCGCGACGCATAGGCATCACAGGTGTGCCAGGTGCTGGCAAGAGCACATCGATCGATGTGTTTGGCCTCCACGTGCTGCAAGACGAGAACGCCAAACTCGCAGTACTCGCCATCGACCCTAGCAGTGAGCGCAGCAACGGCTCCATCTTGGGCGACAAGACAAGGATGGAAAAACTCTCGGTTCATCCTCGTGCTTTCATTCGCCCTTCCCCCTCGGCTGGTTCGCTGGGCGGCGTTGCCCGCAAGACGCGTGAGACAATCGTGCTGTGTGAGGCTGCTGGCTACAACAACATCTTTGTTGAGACTGTGGGCGTGGGCCAGAGCGAGACGGCTGTTCACTCGATGGTCGACTTCTTCCTGCTCATCCAGCTTGCAGGCACTGGCGACGAGTTGCAAGGCATCAAGCGCGGCATCATGGAGATGGCCGACGGCATCGTTATCAACAAAGCCGACGGCGACAACATCGAACGCGCCAATCTTGCTGCGGCACAGTTCCGCAACGCGTTGCACCTGTTCCCCTTGCCACCCAGCAAGTGGACGCCCGAGGTGCTCTGCTACTCAGGTTACTACGAAATTGGTATAGCCGAGGTGTGGGACATGATTAACCGATACTTCGACCACGTGAACCGCAACGGCTACTTCAACCGCAAGCGCAGCCAACAGGAAAAATACTGGATGTATGAGACCATCAACGAGCAACTCAAGGCTCGATTCTACAACGATCCCGAGGTTGAGCGCCTGCTCGAGCTCAAGCAGGACATGGTGCTCCACAACCAACAATCGTCGTTTGTGGCAGCGACCGATGTCCTCAATTTCTACTACGACAAAATTAAGATTAAGGATTAGGGATTAGAGATTAGGGAAATAATGGAATATCAACTACACAAACTAGACTGTTGGAACGAATCCAGGAAGTTAGTAGTAGCAGTTTATCAACTTCTAAAAAAGTTCCCTGCCGAAGAGCGTTTTGCTTTGTGCACTCAAATGCGCAGAGCTGCAATCTCCATTCCATCTAACATAGCAGAAGGAAATGGTCGCATATCCATTAAAGAACAGATTCATTTTCTTGAAATTGCTTATGGCTCTATTTTGGAAGTATATTGTCAACTACAAATTGCTGTAGACCTTGGCTATATCACTAATGAAGAGTTTGAAACAATCAAACCCATAATCCATAATACTTCTCGTATGGTTAGCGGCTTGCGAGCCAGCAAGGCAAAAAAAAATACAACAATAACCACTCATCAATAATCACTCATCAATAATCACTAACCACTCATCACTAATCAATACTTTTATTATGAAAAAAGCACTATTCCTCTCTTTGGCAGTTGTAGCGCTATTATTGTCGTCATGCGCAGTAAATCTGGGCGGTGTTGCGGCAAACTATTATCGCATGAACAACTACTATGTGAACAACCACATTGACAATGGTACCCACAAGCTTGTAATCCACAACCAGCAAGACTTTGACGCCGTGTTTGGCGCAGGAGCAGTGATGGGTCGCGACGGACACCCCACGGCAATAAACTTCGCCCGCCAGTTCGTTATCGCAATTATACTCCCTGAGACCAACCGCCAAACGACTATCGAGACTGCGATGCTCAATCGCGTGGGCGACCGCCTCTATTACTCTTATATCATTGAGGAGGGACACGCCACAAGTTACACCATGAGGCCATATACCGCCGTCGTGGTTGACCGAAACGAGCCCAGCGACGTGGTGTTCCAACGTGTTACTCGCCAGGACCTCGTGAACGCTGGCATTCAGTATAACGGTCCAAGCCCAGCACGCCCACCATTGTAGTAGTTAACCGCTCTACTAAGCACACTAAAGCAACACAGCCACCAGCATATATGCTAATGGCTGTGTTGTTTAATATATATCGTTTCTTAACGACGGCGAGTAGCAATTTGGAACGAGCTCACGGTGTAGAGCTGGTCACCATTAGAGAAGCTGATGTTGAAGTCGGCTACTCCGTCTTTTAGCTTGTTGGTAGCCACTACTTCGGCTTGATAGCGCACTGCTCGTCCAGGTCCAAGCTCGCTCACGATAGCTGTTGGTGAGAGATAAATCTGCTTGGTGCCCGACACAGTGATTACTGGTGCGATGTCATAAACGTAGTCATTGCCAATGTTGCGAATGTCGAAAATTAACTTGGCATGCTCACCAGCATCAATGCTATTGTTATTGAGGCTCTCAACCAGTCGAATGTTCTCGATGGTGATGTCGCTATAAGGGCTGTAGCTGTTGTTCTGGTGATAGTCGTTATAGTCATAACCATTGTAATAGTCGCTAGTGCGGCTCTCCTTGGTAGTCTTAGGTGCTGTAGCAGCTGCTCCCACTACGCCACCAATCGCCATACCGGCAAGACGACCCACGTTGCTGCCGCGCCATCCACCCGAGATAGCACCAATTGCCGAGCCAAACATGCCGCCCACCGATGCGCCTGTTGCCACGCCATAGAACTGACTTGCCGACTGGCAGCCACTCATCAATATCAAAACAGCACTCATGGCTGCGATAATTGTCTTTTTCATAATAATCTTATTTAATGTTTTAAATTTTAATTTTCGACCGCTAAATTACTAATAAACAAAATATGTGCCAAATTAAATAGACAAACAAGTAATAAATGCGTCTAAAAAGCCTAATTAAGTGGATTATTTGGCATTAATAAGACACAAAAATCATCGTTAGGTTTAATTCAGTCACTATTTTAAGCCCTCTCCATTGCCTCTTTTTCTTTCTCGAAATGGACATGTAGTGCTTTATTGCAAATTAAAAATATAATGTGTAATTTTGCGAAAACTTTTTTATTTACTTCTAAACATAAACTAATTATGAAGAAATTATTTGCAATTTTGATTATGGTGCTGTGTGTTGCTTCATTCAGCAGTTTTGACGCACAGGCTAAGAGAGCTAAACGCAGCAAAGCTCGTACCACACGCGTGGCAAAAAGCAAAAAAGGTAACAGAACTTGTCCTAAATGTAAAGGTTCAGGAGAAATCTGGCGTGAAATGGGCGGTGTAGGTAATATTGACGGCTGTACCAGATGCGGAGGCAGTGGATGGGCAGTAACTGATAGAATGGGCAATATTATGGAGAATCACGGTCTTCGTCGTGGCCGTGGCAAGATTTAAGCTCTATTGTCATTGAGATATAAAAGGTGTGGCTTTGTTTTTGCGAAAAAGGAGAGCCACACTATTCTTTTGTTATCTTGCCCTCATGAAACTAAAAAACAACAATTAATTACTAAAAACTAAAAACTATTTAGTACCTTTGCAGCGCATTTTGGTGCTGTGCGGGCAATTGTGCCCTGCAGTTAAAAGGGAACCGGGTGAGAATCCTGGACAGACCACGCTGCTGTGTTTCCCACGCCAAGTTGCAGCACACACTCTGCTATCGTCACTGTCAGTTATGATGGGAAGGCGGTGCTGCAACGGGATAAGTCAGAAAACCTGCCACTGTGCATTGATATTTAACAAACTAACGGGGTAAAAGAGTTATGTTAAAACACTTTTCTATCACATTGTTGGCTATTGTTGCATGCTGCTTGGGCTTAAAAGCTCAGGAAGCTAACTCTGTGCCACAAGATAATGGTGTCATACTCCCTCCAGCCCCCTCTATCCTAGATGGGGAGCTGAAGAAAGACAACGTCAATGATATTGATACCATACAATATCTGCAGAATGTGGTGGTCTATGGCAACCGTCCATATGGCAATGTAATTCCCTCGCAGATGCTCAAAGGCAAGCAGCTGGAGCGACTGAATAGTCATTCAGTCGCCGACGCTGTGAGATATTTTGCTGGTGTACAGTTAAAAGATTATGGAGGTGTAGGCGGTATCAAGACCGTTGACATGCGCTCGATGGGAACTAATCACATGGGCGTGTTCTACGACGGCATTCAGCTTGGAAATGCACAGAACGGTCAGATTGACCTAGGCCGTTTCTCGCTCGATAATGTCGAGGAGATATCGCTCTACAACGGCCAAAAGAGTGAGATTTTCCAGCCAGCACGCGACTATGGCTCAGCAGGTAGTATATATCTTCGCACTAAGCGTCCTAAATTCAGCGGTGACAAGAACAACAACCTCAATGTTACAATGCGCATGGGCTCATTTGGCCTTGCCAACCCGAGCGTGCGCTGGGAGCACCGATTCAACCGTAATCTCACCATGTCGCTCAACGCCGAATATACCTATGCCACAGGCCAGTATCACTTCCGCTACCGCAAGATGTTTAGCGACGGAGTGGTGGCTTGGGACACTACTGCTGTGCGCAAGAACGGCGACATATGGTCGTTGAGGCTGGAAGGTGCAATATTCGGCACCATCACCGATGGCAAGTGGAATGCCAAAGCCTACTACTATGACAGTGAGCGCGGTATTCCAGGCGCCATTGTCAACAATGTGTGGAAGACTGCTCAGCGCCAATGGGACCGCAACTTCTTTGCTCAGGGTAGCTGGCAAAAGCGCATGGGCGAGCGCTATGAGATGATGCTCAATGCAAAGTACGCTCGCGACTACATGCGCTATCTCAACCCTGACACCACGTTGATGTATCTCGACAACAAGTTCTGGCAAGACGAGATTTACTTCTCAAGCGCCAATAAATACACCATCATGCAAGATTGGGACGCGAACTTGAGCGTCGACTACAAGTGGAACTATCTCAACTCCAATCTTGTGAACTTCGCCTACCCCACTCGCCACACCTTGCTAGCTGCATTATCAACAGCGCGCACTTGGCGTGGGTTCAAGATTCAGGCCAGTGTGCTCTACACCCACGTCAACGACCGTTACACTTCGCGCTCGGGAGGCACGGTGATTGAGAAGCACAACAAGCATCTCAACAAGCTCACTCCAGCAGTGTTCATGAGCTACCAACCCTGGCAAGAGCACGACTTGAACTTCAGAGCGTTCTTTAAGAGGATATTCCGCATGCCCACCTTCAACGACCTGTATTACACCGACATTGGCAATGCCGGATTGCGGCCCGAGTATGCCACTCAGTGGAATGTGGGAGCGCTTTACCAGCGTTATTATGAACAAGGCTGGTTCCGTGGCCTGAAGTTGAGCGCCGACGCCTATTACAACATTGTCAACGACAAGATTATTGCAGTGCCCAAAGGCACTGGACAATATCGCTGGATGATGATGAACATTGGCAAGGTAAAGATTCGCGGTATCGATTTTACTGCACGCCTGGCATTTCGCTTGCCTCACGATATTGTGCTTGAGGGAGGACTCAACTATACCTATCAAAAGGCGCAAGATTACTCCAATCCTGCCGATACCCTCGACGGCGGCACCTACAAGGGCCAGATTGCTTATATCCCATGGCACAGTGGTAGTGCGACACTTCATGCGGCATGGAAGAACCTTGACCTGAACTACAGCTGCATATATGTGGGAGAGCGTTACCACAACAGTGCCAACATCCTCGCCAACCACGAGGAGCCCTGGTACACCCACGACTTGAGTGCAAGCTACCAGTTTAAGATGGGCAAGACGTCGCTCAAGGTCACTGCCGAGGTCAATAACCTCTTCAACCAGCAGTATGACGTGATACAGAACTATCCCATGCCAGGGCGCAACTATCGTTTAATTCTAAAGTTTGACTTGTAATGAACTTTAACTTCAAACATATAAATACCTGCTTAGTTGCCTTGGCGGCAATCTTGATGCTGCTGGCATCGTGCCGCGAGGAACAGGTGATATTCATCCCCGAGGAGGTGGAAATTACTGCACCGCAGTACACATCGGTGCAAGGCTTTTACCTGCTCAACGAGGGCAACATGGGTAGCAACAAGGCCACACTCGACTACTACAACTTCCGCACTGGCCGCTACACCCGCAACATCTTTGGCTTTGCCAATCCCAATGTCCCCAAGGAGATGGGCGATGTGGGTAACGACCTAGGCATCTATGGCAGCAAGCTTTATGCCGTGATAAACTGCTCCAACAAGATTGACGTGATGGACAAGAACACGGTCAAGAAGATTGGGCAGATTGATATCCCTAATTGCCGATTCATCAAGTTCTATGGCGGATATGCCTACGTCACCAGCTATGCAGGACCAGTTGAAATCAATCCCGATTACAAGCAGCGCGGTTATGTGGCAAAGGTCGATACTACTACATTGCAGGTGGTTGCCACATGCCTCGTGGGTTTCCAACCCGATGAACTCGATATCATCAACGACAAGATTTATGTTGCCAATTCGGGTGGCTATATGGTGCCAAACTATGAGAACACCGTGTCGGTAATCGACATCAACACTTTCACTGAAGAGAAGAGAATAGAGATTGACATCAACCTGCAATGCTGCCGTGCCGACAAGCATGGTAACCTGTGGATTTCGTCGCGTGGTGACTACTACGACAATCCAAGCCGTCTGTTTGTCTACGACACGCGCCACGAGCGGTTGCTCAAGACCTTTGACACCGAGGTGAGCAGCATGTGGCTCGATGGTGACTCGCTCTATGTCATTGGCGTGCAGTTCAGTTATGTGACAATGCAGAACGAGATTTCCTATGCTCTTATCAATACCTCAACTTTAGAGCTAGTGTCGGACCATTTCATTACCGATGGCACCGAGAAGGAAATCACGATGCCCTATAGTGTGGCTGTCAATCCCATCACCAAGGAAATTTATGTCACCGACGCCAAGGACTATATCTCGCCCGGGCGACTCTACTGCTTCAGCCCCGAGGGCGTGAAACAATGGGACGTGCGCACTGGCGACATACCCGCCCACTTCGTGTTCCTGGGAGACAACATAAACGAGAAATAAATTAAAAAACGAAACATAAATGAAACGTACATTACTTTTATCGTTAGTATTTATTGCACTGATGGTGCAAGCGCAGAACAAGCCTTACATCACTAAGGTTTTTGACCTAGTGCCAGCGCCAGGACAGTTTATCAACACACTTCCTACGTATAACTATGTTCAAGGTGAACCTCGCGACAGTGTTATTGCCCGTGCCGAGAAGGCTATTTGCGGCAAGACAACTATCACAAGCGAGGAAGTGGAGATGCCCGACGGCTCTATTGTCGTTGTTAACGACACTACCCACAACGTGAAGCCAGGCATGATAAGTCTGGGCTCATTTGGCGGATATGTTGTGTTTGGCTTCGACCACCCAGTTGTGAATGTCGAGGGCGAGTATGACTTGCAGATTTTCGGCAATGGTTTCCAGGCCCAAGGGTCTTCAACAGCGGGTGGCAGCAGCGAGCCAGGCATCGTGATGGTGAGCCGTGATGTGAACGGCAACGGCATTCCCGATGACCCCTGGTATGAGCTTGCCGGCAGCGAATATTACAATCCACGCACGCAGCATCATTTCACAATCACTTATTACAAGCCCGATGAAGACAAGGTTCCAGTTCCTGGAACAGGATCAATTATCGATGCCGAGTACATCCGTTGGACTTGCAACAGTGTTGACAGCCTGCAGGAAGGATATGTTTCAAAGAACTCTTTCCATCGTCAAAGCTATTGGCCACAATGGGTAGAGGGTGAGACCTTGACCTTCGAGGGCACCAAGTTGCCATGTAATGCCGCAAACGAGGGCACAGGCAACACAGAATACTGGGTTCAGCGATTCTATGACTGGGGATATGTTGACAACCGCACCGACTGGTCTTATGGCTATACCTATGATGACCCTGCTGGCTATGAAACAGCCAACAAAGGCTTCAAGCTTGACTGGGCTGTGAATGATGACGGAACCCCCAAAGAGCTCAAGAAGATTGACTTTGTTAAGGTGTATTGTGCAGTGCTTCAGCAATGCGGTTGGCTTGGCGAGACCTCTACCGAGGTGTGTGGCGCCATCGACCTGCATCCCGATGCAGTGGCTGCGGCAGAGCCTGGCGATGTGAACGGCGACGGCAACGTAACTGCGGCCGACATCACCGCACTCTACAACTACCTGCTCAATAGCGACGAAACTTATCTCTCTACGAGCGATGTTAATGGCGACGGCAACATCACATCGGGTGATATTACAGCCATCTATAACATACTACTTGACTAAGAACGCAGAGCTTTCAGTTCTCAGTAATCAGTTTTCAGTAGAAAGATTTAAGCCCTAGATGATTTGTCTAGGGCTTCTTCTATTTTGCTTGGTGTTATTTTCGGCCAAAGTCGGCGGGGATTTCGCCCCATTTATCGGTTTGCCACTTGTAGATGGGATTGCTGGTGGAGTGTGTCTGCAGCCATTGCTCGGCGCGAGCCACGATGTCGAGCAGTTGCGAGTTTTGTGGCGTACGTTCGAGTTTGGTACCGCATTTGCGTTTTTTTACCCAAATTTGTGCCGTGCGGCTGTCGCTGTAGATGGCAGTGGTCGAGTCGCCGCGGTTGTAGAGCAACGCTAGGGCATGCACGATAGCGAGGAACTCGCCAATGTTGTTGGTTCCCTGCAGGAAGGGGCCCTTATGGAAGATTTGTGCGCCAGTGTAGACATCCACGCCGCGATATTCCAACGCGCCTGGATTCTTGCTGCAGGCGGCATCCACTGCCCAGCTGCCGGGGATGATTTCGGGAATGAGAGTGTAGTCTACCTCGTCCTTGCGACGAGGTGCGTTGGCGATGGCTCGCAGCACATTGCGTGCCTCCTCCTCATATCCATTGCGCCACGCCTCAATAGCATCCTCCTGGTTGTCGAAGCTCTTGTAGCGAGCCCCAGGATAGCCCTTGGTGCGCAGCTGGCACTCGGTCCACGTGTCGCAGATACCTTGCTCGGTACCTACCCACACCACATACCATTTTCTCTTATTGCTCGACATAGTCTTTTTCTTTTTCCTCGCAAAGATAGTGCAAGACGAGATAAATGCAAAATCAAAGACAAAGTTTTTGATTTTTATTTACGAGGCAATTCTGAACTCTGAATGATTGCTTTCGCAGCAAAAATTTGTTTTGATTTTGTGGTGAGGGAGAAAATGTGTATTTTTGTGGGCGATGAAGGCTGTGTTTTTGATAGGATATATGGGGTGCGGGAAGACGACGCTTGGGGAGCCGCTGGCGCGGTTGCTTGGCTGGCGGTTTGTCGACCTTGACGTTTTTATTGAGGAGAAGTGCGGGATGACGGCGAAGGAGGTCTTCATGACGCATGGCGAGGCTCATTTCCGCCAATTGGAGCGTGAGGCTCTTGAGGAGGTTGCTGGCACTGGTGGTAACGCGATTGTGGCGTGTGGCGGTGGCACTCCGCTGCAACCAGGCAACATGGAGCTGATGAACCGCGTGGGCGTCACGGTGTGGCTGCGTACGAGCGTTGAGCGCATCACTTCGCGCCTGGTGCTTCCTGAGCAGCGCAGCAAGCGTCCGTTGCTCAACAACATGAGCGACGAGGAGATAAAGGAATCGGTAAAAAAAGGATTGAAAGCAAGGAACAAGTTCTACAAGAAAGCACAGTTGCAGTTTGACTCTACCTATCTCGAGAACGAAGAGGAAATCAACGACACTGCCCAGCGTCTCGCTAAGCTATTGATGCAAAATTTGGAAATTAGCGAATAAGGTCAAGGACAACTTCTCCACCCAGGATGAGGCCTGCTGCTGCCGGCACCCAGGCGTTGCTGGCGGGGATGGGCCGTGAACCTTCTTGTGACTCTTGAGTAGTTAATGGCTCACGGGGCTGCTCCTTGCTGAAAACGCACTTGAAGTGCTCGATGCCTTCCTTGCGCAGCTTTTTGCGCATGATGCGTGCGAGTGGATCCACATCGGTGTCGCTGATGTCGGCTACGCGGAATGCGCTGGCATCTAACTTATTGGCTGCTCCCATGCTGCAAATGATGGGCACACCCAACCGCGTGCAACGACGCACGAGTTCCATCTTGGCACTCACAGTGTCAATGCAGTCGACAACATAGTCATATTGCGAGAGGTCCACCTCATCGGCATTGGCCACAACGTAAAACATCTTGAAGCCCTGCACCTTGCAAGCGGGGTTGATGTCGCGCACCCGCTCTACCGCCACATCCACCTTGTGACGGCCAATGGTGCTAGTGGTAGCGATAATCTGACGGTTGATATTGGATGGAGCCACCACATCGTTGTCATAGAGGTCAATCGCCCCTACCCCACTGCGCGCCAGCACCTCGACGGCATAGCCGCCCACGCCGCCCACGCCAAACACCGCTACACGGCACTCGGCAAGCGCAGCCACCGCCTCCTTGCCAAGCAACATCTCAGTGCGCTGGAAAATATCACCAATCTCAACCATTAGTTATCACTTTTTTAAAACAATTAAGGACAAATTTCTTTGTTCTCTTTTTTCAAAAACTCCCACAAAGGTAAACATTTTATTGTTAACGTAGACACACTAACAATCTTTTTATCTACCTTTGTAACCTTAAACTAGAATATTTATGAGGTACTATATTGTTGACGCGTTTACTGAGAAACCTTTTGGTGGGAATACTGCTGGGGTGGTGCTGATTGAGGATGGGAAAGAGTTCCCTAGCGATGAATTCATGCAGCAGGTGGCTGCTGAGTTCCGGTATTCGGAGACGGCGTTTGTGAAACGCCACGGCGAGGCCGAATTCACGGTGCGCTACTTCACTGGTTGCGGCGAGGTGGACCTGTGCGGTCATGCCACCGTCGCCACCTTTGGGGCGCTTGGCCAATCGGGCGCAGTTCCTGTTGGGACGATGTGCCTCAACCACACTCTGGCTGGCGACCTAAAGGTTAAAGTTGGCGGTAAGGTAATGATGGAGATGGCATCGCCACAGGTGTTGCCCGCCAAGGTCGATGTGGAACGTTTGCACAGCATTATGGGTGTTGAGAGAGCGCCTGAAAATCTCCCCGTGATGGTGGTGAGTACTGGCCTCCCCGACATAATGATGCCAGTGGCAAGCGTTGATGAGCTCAATGCTCTGCGTCCCGACATGGACGCACTGGCACAGTTGAGCAAGGAGCTGGGCGTTACTGGCGTGCATGCCTTTGCCATTGAGGACGATGAGTATACCGCCCACGTGCGCAACTTCGGACCACTCTATGGCATTCCCGAGGAGAGCGCCACAGGCACTGCAAATGCCGCCTTGACCCACTATCTGCACCACAACGGCATCATTAATGGTTTGGCCGAGTGCCGTTTCCTTCAAGGCGAGGTTATGGGACGCCCTTCGGTAGTTGAGACATCATTGCTCGACGACGGCACCATTTGGGCTGGAGGCAACATCTCAGTAATTGCCACGGGCACACTACTTGCATAAAGAGGCAACTTGTTGGTCATATGCGAGATTTATAATACTTTTGCACGAAAAACAATGATGCAAGGCATTGAGATATTGAGACAATTCACATTGCGCAACTGCGTGGTAAAGATTGCCAATGTGGAACCACTGGGAGCTCCTGGGGCTCTTGACGACGCATTGCGCCAATTGTCGCGCTACCGTCGCGAGAAGGTGGCTCCTTACCGCTTTGAACGCGGCAAGTGGCTCAGTGCCGGTGCCGGGCTGCTGCTCGACAACATGCTCATGGAGCATGGGCTGCGTGAGCGCGACATGGAATATGCCTCGGGCGAACATGGCAAGCCCTTGCTGCTCAACCATCCCGAACTCCACTTCAGCCTGTCGCACAGTGGCACTCTAGTTGCATGTGCGCTAGGCGATGGGCCTGTAGGAGTTGATGTGCAAACTATTGTCAAGCTCCGCCGTGGCCTTGTGGAATACACGATGAGCGAAGCCGAGATTGCACGTCTTGATGCAATGGCAAGCATTGATGAGCAGGAGTTGTTTTTCACCCAGCTGTGGACTCTCAAGGAGTGCTATGCCAAGGCTACAGGCCGTGGATTGACTCATGAGTTCCCATCGTTTGATATTACAAGCGATGGCGAAGTGATGCCCTTGTCGGAATTGTCGCCTAACGCTATTTTCAAGACAATAAAGCTCACAGGGGCGGTTGCGTCGGTAGCAATAATTCGGGAACGAGAACAAGATGATTTAAATAGTAGCAAATGCAATATTTAGGCGAACTGATATCAATTGGCGTGGCATTCTCGTGGACCGCGACAGCACTGCTCAGTGAAATGGGCAGCAAGCGCATGGGCAACGTGACGCTCAACTTTGTGCGCATGGCCATCACTTTAGTGTTCTCGGCTATCTTGTTTTGGGTGGTGACGGGCAGCCCGTTGCCTGCCAAGGCTAGTGGCGAGGCCTACATGTGGATGATGCTCTCAGGACTTGTGGGCTATGTGATAGGCGACTTCTGCCTCTTTCAATGCTACATCATCATTGGATCGAAGTTCGGCCAACTGTTCATGACACTGGCGCCCATTACCGCCGCCATCATGGCGTGGTTCACACTAGGACAGGAGATAAGGCCCATGGGCATTGTAGCCATGGTGGTAACACTCACGGGTATCGCCATCACGGTGCTTGGCCGTGGCGATGGCAGCCATCGTCTCTCGCTCAAGTTGCCTCTCAACGGAGTGCTCTTTGCCATAGGTGCCGCCGTGTGCCAAGGCGTGGGTCTTGTGCTGAGCAAAATAGGTATGGATCACTACGAAGCCTCGCTGGCAGCACCTTGCGAGCCATGGATATTGCCTTTCTATGCCAACGTTTTCCGCTGTCTGGCGGGTATCACAGGCTTCTTCCTCTTGCTCGCTTTCCGCGAAGGTTTCACCTCGCTGCGCAAGAACGTGACCGACCGCACAAGCATGACAGTTGCCACATTGACAACAATCTTTGGCCCCTTTGTGGGAGTGGGATGCTCGTTGCTCGCCGTGCAATATACTAGTGCCGGCATCGCCAGCACCCTTATGGCATTGACACCCATCATTATCATCCTGCCGGCATGGTGGCTCTTCAAGCAGCCCATAACCGCCAAGAGTGTGCTAGGTGCATTGATTTCGGTGACTGGCGTGTCGCTTTTCTTCCTGTTCTAAATTAATGATTAGGGATGAGAGATGAGGGATGAGGGATGAGGGATGAGGGATGAGAGATGAGGGATTAGGGATTAGAGAACTAAGAACTAAAAACTGATTGCTGAAAACTGATTACTGAAAACTGATTACTGATAACTGATTACTGATAACTAAAAACTTTTTATTAACTTTGCAGTGCTATGACACTTGAGCAGCTCACAATATTGAACTATAAGAATATCGCCGAGGCGCAATTGCAGTTCTCGCCCAAAGTCAACTGCCTGATAGGCAATAATGGCATGGGCAAGACCAATGTGCTCGACGCTATCTATTACCTGAGCTACTGCAAGAGTTTCACAAGCAACAACGAGCACAGCGCAGCAATCAACCATGATGCCAACTTCTTGATGCTCCAAGGTCGTTATAGCCGCAAAGGCTCGACCGAGGAGATTTCGCTCAGTGTGCAGCGAGGTAAGCGCAAGACGGTGAAGCGCAATGGCAAGGACTACAAGCGACTGAGCGAGCACGTTGGGCTACTCCCGCTAGTGATGATATCGCCACTGGATTGGGACCTGATTCGCGGTGGTGGCGACGAGCGCCGCCGGCTCATGGACCAGATTATCTCACAAGGCAACCGCAAGTATCTTGATGCCCTCATCCGCTATAACAAAGCCTTGGAACAGCGCAACTCGATGATAAAGAACGACTACCGCGACCCATTGCTCTATGAGAGCGTGGAAAACGTAATGGATAGTACTGCTGCAACGCTTCACGAGTCGCGCAAGCAATGGCTCGAGGAGTTCACCCCCATCTTCATGCGCTACTACAGCGCCATCTCGGGCGATGCCGAACAGGTGCGACTGAGCTATAAGAGCCACTTAACCGAGCTCTCGATGCAGCAATTGCTCAACGCCAACCGCGACCGCGACATGATAATGGGCTACACCACACGCGGCGTGCACCGCGACGATATCGACCTGTGGCTCGGCAATCACTCAATGCGCAAAACGGGGTCGCAAGGCCAGTGCAAGACCTATACTATAGCTCTGCGCATGGCACAGTTTGAATTCTTGAAAAAATATACCGGCACAACGCCCATCCTGCTCCTCGACGACATCTTCGACAAGCTCGACGAGCGGCGAGTGGTGAGCATCATCAATGTGGTGAGCAACAGCCAGGACTTCGGGCAGATTTTCATCACCGACACTAACCGCACCCACCTCGACGAGATTGTCTCGATGATGAGTGGCGACTACTCAATGATGATAGTAGAGAACGGTGCCATAAACCCAATCGCCAGCCGACGGGAGGAGGCAAAACTATGAAACGCACCAATGCTAAATCAATAGCCGAGATTATCGGCGACTTCATGCAGCAAGAGGACATTGAGACTGCTGTGCTCGAACAAAAGGCGCTGCGATTGTGGCCACAAGTGGTGGGACAAGGCATCAATCGCTTGACAACCGAGCGATATGTCGACGACGGTGTGATAACGGTAAAAATAGCGTCGGCCTCGCTGCGCAACGACCTCATGCTCTCGCGCTCAAATCTTATCGCCCAGCTCAACAACCTCGTGGGCAAGCCAGTAATAAAGGATATCATCTTTCGATGATTTCCTTAGTTTTTTCTCATTACTAAATATTTATCCCTGGTTAGTTGCCGAGGATGTAGTTGTAGATGGTGGTGATGTCGGCTGCGGTAACCGAGCCGTCGCCATTCACGTCGCTATATGGGCGATAACGGTTTCCATTACCTAGGAGCACATCGTAGATTGCGGTGATGTCGCTGGAAGTTACTGCTCCGTCTTGATTCACGTCGAGCACATCGTAGGGTGATTCCACTTTCCTAGATGCTGTGGCGTTGATGCGCACCAGTTCACCGTTATTATAATAGTAGAAAATCACGAAATAGGTCTCGTTGTAGTCAAGGTTGGTAAAGGCAAACTCCACATTTTGAGTGTTGCCTGACGCAAGATTCACAATTTGTGACTGTGCTGAGCAGTAATAACCACTGGAGCCAGCGTTGTTCTCTTTCTTGTAGAGCTTGGCAACGATGTAGTCGTTGTAAGTGTTGGTATTGGTGTTCTTGGCTGCAATCTTAGCGTTGAATGTTGTGCCAGTCACCGACGATGTAGTGCTGCCAGTGATGGTGGCTGCCGTTGCCGAACTGATGGTGATATTTTGCGTCTTGAGAGTCTTGGTTCCATCCTTGTCGGAGGTGAACTCAAACGTTAGGGTCCCGGCTTGTGATGGGGTGTAGTTCATCACCACGTCGCCTGTCTCGCCTGGGGCGATGTCGGTATAGGTGCCACTAACCATATTATCATCTACCCACATGTAGATGCTGCTGTAGTCGGTGAGGCCCTGGTTGGTGACATTGAGCGTGAGCTTCAATGGGCTACCCACTTTCTTGATAGGACCTGCAGTCACCGAGTTGATTTTCAATTTCTGCATTTCCTGCTCATCATATGCCTTCAAAATGACTTTAGTTGCTGTGATAGTCGCCTTAATGTGATTCACACCCGAGCCACGACAGGGATAATAGGTGCTGCTGCCATTGAGGCGGCACACTGGTTTGAGATAGTAAGTGCCAGTGAGGTCTTTACCAAAACTTATCGACTTAGTGATGGTGGTGTAGTAACCTCCGCTCAGCGAGCGTCCCGATGCCACGTTGTGAGTGCTCACAAGGTTCCCGTCACTGTCATAGAGTCCCCATCCCAGGTCGTAGACATAGTTTTGAGAGGAGTAGTTCCAATAGTAGGCAGTGAGCGACACGCCGGTGAAGTTCTCCGAGCTGTTGCTGCGAGTGTAGCTTGTGGCTCCCGCCTCACATGGCAGGTACAAGCCCACGATGTTGCCATTGGTGCTGGTGCCCGAGCCCAGGTCGGGCTGCAAGCCAGTCATGATTTGCACGTTGATGGTGTAACCTTCCTCGCCGCTTGCTGCTCCTGTGCCACCGGCATTATCGTCGTTGAGGGCATTAAGGGCGAAATATCCGTTCTGGTGCCCGCGCCACCCCCAATTGATGTGGTAAAGGCCATCGGTGTAGCCATCGCACACGAAAGCATGGCCGCCACTCGACTTGTGGGCGCTAATGAAAACTGGTCGTCCGTTGGCAAGCTCGTTATACACGATGTCCTCCCACTCGGCAGCGGTGTAGTCGGTGCGTGCCAGCTGTTGTGCGTCTTTATCAAAACCAAAGTAATAGACAAAAGCGTTGCGCTGGCTAGTTGCGCTCGATGACGACTTGCCAAACTTCATCTTTACCGATTGCGCGCAGTAGCGCACCAGGCGCGCTGCTTCTTGAGCGCTGGCGCTGGTGTTCTCGGCTTTGTCATACCAATCGTTCATAATGCTGTAGTTGAACGTGGTGGCAGGCAGTTCTTCCAAGTAATTATCGAGAGTGCTCGAGGTGTAGGCAGGAAGGACAGCAGTGGGAGTGCCCGACTTGTAGTAGTACAGAATCTGCGCCATTGCTGTGGCCACACAGCCTGCTGGGCAGTAACTTGTAGCCCCCGAAGATGTGGTGTAGGTGGGGCATTGCTGGTTGAAGGGCAGCCCCTGCGCCCAGTTGCAGCTAAGCAACGGAGCGACGCGCATTTTGTTGCCTGCTGAAACAGTTGAGAGGGGAGAGTCGAGAGGGGAGAGATTTTGTGCGGTGTCGAGATGCTCCAGCTGCTCGGCATAGTCATTGAGCCAGTCCTGAACGCACTCGGGCACTTCGGTGTCGTCGAAATAACCCTCGTTGCCATAGGCAAGAATGGTGAGCGCCCGGTCGTCGCCAGCGACTATCACCCACCCAGGCTGCTCGGGATTGTTGAACACATAATAGGCTGCCGCAGCACCTTTGCCCTTCAATGCCGCTGGCCGTTGTGGCATGTCCACATTGAAAAACCTGCCAGCAATGGCGCGGGCCTGGCTCTCGGTAACCGTGGTGGCACTCACTACGTTTAGAAACGCAGCGATTGTCACCAATATCCAAAAAGATATCTTTCTCATGGTATTAGCATCGTTATTTAACTGAAAAAAACAGGTTATTGCTGTAAAATATAAGTATAAAGCATGGTGATATCGGCAGCGGTTACTACGCCGTCGCCATTAAGGTCGCTGTAACCCAGGTATCTCAAGTCTCCATTAAGCATAGCATCGTAAATGGCTGTTATGTCGGCAGCGGTCACAGCGCCGTCCTCATTGATGTCGTAGATGCTGGGAGTCATGTTGTAAGTGCTCTCACCTGCCTTCACAAGTTCACCGTTGCTATAATAGAAAATCGAGAAATGGTACTTAGTGCCATGCTCAAGACCAGTGAACTTGAAGTTCAAGGTTGTTGAGCCACCACTATTGAGGTAAAGTGGTTGAGCTATTGAATTGTCGCTATAGCCTGTGTTGCCCGATGTGGGCCAGTGTTTCCACATCTTGGCCACAATGTAGTCGTTGTAGGTTGCCGAACCAGTGTTCTTGAGCACGCTCTTTACAGTTATTGTAGTGCCCGACATGGTGGACGAGTTGCTTGCGGTGAACGATGCAGCAGTTGCAGCGCCAATGTTCACGCTGGTGGTGTAAAGGGTCTTGGTCCCTTGACGATCGGCAGTGAATTTAAAGCTGTTGGTGCCCACCTGCGATGGAGTGTGGTACATTGTCACAATGCCGCTACCACCTGCTGCCACGTCGGTTGTAGTGGCGCTCACGAGAGTGTTGTTGACCCACATGTAGATGTAACTGTAATCGGTTTGGCCTTGATTAGAAACTCCCAACTTTATTTCCAGTGGGCTGCCAACCTTCTTCACCGAGCCAAATGTCACTGAATTGATTTTCAGGTTCTGCATTTTCAAATCGTCAAACACTTCAAGAGTGAGACTGGTTGAGGTGATTTTAGCTTTCACATAGTTCATTTGGGCTCCACGAACCAAGTACCATGTGTTTTGACCACTGAGGCGGCAAATGGGCTTAAGATAATAGGTGCCCGACGATAGACCACTGCCAATTGCAATGCTGCTAGTGGGATAGGTGTAGTAACCAGGCTGGATGCTCTTACCGCTTACCACAGTGTGTACGCTCTTGACATTACCGTTGCTGTCGTAGAGCGCCCAACCCAAGTCGTAGGTGTAGGTCTGGCTAGAGTTGTTCCAGTAGTTGGCAATAAGTTTCACATCGGTAAACGAAGACGACGTGCCCGAACGGCTGTAGCTAGTGGTGGGGACCTGAACAGGAACAATATTATCGTCATCGTTTCTATATAGTGCCACAGTGTTGTAGTCAGTGCTTGTCGAATTAGATTTGCTTGGCTCAAGACCGATAATGACCTGAAGACTCATAGTGTAACCTTCCTCACCGCTGGCGGCACCAGTGCCACCGCTATTGCCGTCGCTCAATGCATTGAGAGCGAAGAAGCCATTGTTGCTACCCCGCCATCCCCAGTTGATGTGGTATAGTCCATTCCCATCATATCCGTCGCAAATGAATGCGTGCCCACCATTGAGCTTGCGCGCGCTGAAGTAGACAGGACGCCCCGATGCAATCTCGGTGTAGATGACGTTTTCCCACGTAGTGGCGTTCACATCCTCGCGCTTGATTTGCTGGCTAAGTTTGTCATAGCCAAAGTAGTAGGTAAAAGCATTGCGTTGGCTAGTGGCGCTCGACGTTTTCTTTCCATAGTCCATTTGCACTGCCTGACCACAGTATTTCACAAGCTTCTGAACCTCCTTAGCACTAGTAGAGGAGCTGGCTTGATTGTGATACCAAGGATTCATGATTGCCCAGTTGAAGGTGGTTTTAGGAAGTGCTGGGCGCTCGTTGATGAAACCGTCGTAATTTGAGGTATAAGCAGGAATGGCATTGCAGCCATAACTCGACTTGTAATAATACATGATTTGAGCCATAGCAATTGCAACACAACCTGCCGGGCAGTAGCTAGTGCCATCGGTTGTAGAGTAGCTAGGGCACCCTTGGTTGAAAGGCAAGCCTTGTGCCCACTTGGTGCATAGAAGCGGAGCTATTTTCGTTTTCGTTGCACCTATCACACTTGCTTCGGTGACTACCTGTGGCTCGGCCTCGACTTTGTCGATAGCCTCGATTTGTTCCACATAACCGCTGAGCCAGTCTTGAACGCACTCGGGCACCTCGCCCTCGTCGAAATAATCCTCATCGCCATAGGCAAGAATGGTGCGTGCTCGGTCGTCGCCGGCCACTATCACCCATCCTGGCTGCTCGGGGTTGTTAAACACATAGAATGGGGCTGCATTGCCTCTCTTGCCTTTGGCCTTCATCGCAGCTGGCCGCGCGGGCATGTCAACGTTGAAGAAGCGCCCAGCAATAGTGCGGGCTTGTGACTCGGTCACTATCGCAGCATTCACAGCATCAAATGCTGCAAGGGCTATTATCAGTAAAGCTATTATTTTTTTACTCATGATAGGTGTAATGGTATGAAATCTAAAGACTTACAATTATATTAGGAGTTAACTCATTTCTTTTTTTCGGGCTCTTGAGGCTTGGGTGGCAGTGGGATATCCTTTACATTGTCAACATAGGAACTGATGGTGACAGTGTCGATTGCAGTAACCACATATTTTGTCTCGCCACGCCATGGCACACTGTGCTTATATTCCTTGAAATGCACTTGCACGGCAAGCGGAGTCTGCTTTAATTCTCCCAGTTTCTTAACAATCGAGTCGTTTGACACCGAGAAATTGAACTCGCTCTTGAGCACATTGCCTGGTGCGACAACATCGTAGCACAGCATCTGTGCCTCGTAGGTGTTGAAGATTGTGCCGCGCAGGGCAATGTCCAGAATGCGCCCTTTCACATCTTTTTCCTGATAGACACTGAAGAACTGGTCACGGATGATGAAAACCAGCAACAGAATCACCACAAGCGAGCCCAGCGCAAGCAATATGCGCTTCTTGTTGCTGCGACGCTCAATGGTAGTCTCGATTAGCTCGCGTTCTTCACGCTCTTCTTCGGTTTCCTCGTGGGGAACATTGTTCTTCTTGGGTGCACCGCTCTCAAAATAGTCGTCAAAGTTGTCGTCAATGAGTTTCATATTAGTTCAGAGTTATCAGTTATCAGTTGTGAGTATTCAGTTATGAGTTATGAGTTGATTAAATGCTCATGCCGTCACCAGTGCTCTCGGTTTTTATCACTGTCTTTCCCTGAGCGATGCGCTTGCGGTCGATAGCCATGCTGATGAATGCGTAGACGCCAAGCACAATGAGAAGGCACGTTTGCACGCCCCACACCACCCATGCAAAGGCCGAGGCCTGAGGATCGTAAGGAGTGCTGGGAGGGAAAGCTCCCACACCATAGAGAGTAAGACCAAAAATAATGGCAAACTGCCATGGGCCAAGGCCGCCGTTGCTAGGCACTGCCATGCCAATGCTGCTTAGGACGAAGAGGACAAGGATGGCCACTACGCCTAAATCCTTGGTGCATGAGAAGGCAAACGAGGCAAGATATAATTGCATAAAGTAACAGCCCCAAATCAGGATGGTGTAAAGCACGAACATCCACTTGCCGTCCATCTTGCCGATGGCAGCAAAGCCGTCCCACAAGTTGCGAAGCATCAATCTAATCTTGGCAATGACCTTGTTCTTGCTCTTGCTGCGGAATATCCACACAAGAGCTAGCACACCCAAGACGCCTAGCACTACCAGCAGCCAAAACACCCATGAGGTGTAGATTGAGCCCCCACCGTCGCCACGCTGGTCAAAGAACTTGATGAAGGCATCCTGCGCGATGAAAAAGGTGAAAACGGTTAGCAGTCCCACTGTCACTGTATCGCTCAAGCGGTCGCCCACCATCGAGCCCAGCACCTGGGTGAACGACGCCTTCTCGCGCTGAGCGATGTAGCCCGAGCGCCACACCTCGCCCAAGCGAGGAAACAGCAAGTTCACAAAGTAGGTGCCAAAAATTGAGTTTATGAGCGCACTGAGCGAGGGCTTGATGCCTATGGCATTGAGCTGCAGTCGCCAGCGCAACGCCCTGAAGATATGGCTAAAGATGCTCACCACTATCACAGGCACAAACCACCAATAGTTGACATCGTTACTTAAGCTCTGCTTGATAGCCCCCCAGTCCACATTTTTTGACAAGAACCATGCCAGTCCCACACTGATGGCAATGGGGATTCCATATTTTAATAATGCTGAAACAACCTTTTTCACCATTGTATTGTGATTTATAGTGTAACTCTTAGTTTCTGAAACAATTTAGATGAAATTATTGCAATTTGCAAAGTTAGTATATTTTTTCGCTTCCACCAATAACGACCGCATTTTTTCCTTTTAATCAATACATAAAAGCAGTGTTGCAGTTTTCCCCTACGTTTCGGTTTATCCCCCCCTTGATGCAGGATGGGCGCTTCGCTTAAAATTTATTTAAAATTTGATTTAAAATTTCATAGTCGCTCGGGGTATTTTTTTCTTTAAATTTTCATTCCATTTTAAGCGCGGAGCGCGCCCTTCGAGCATCTAACGCAGAGGGAGCAATTGTCCTTAATAAAACAGAGTCTATTGCAACATCGTTTGTCCTTAATTGTCTTCCAAAAATAGGTAGCGCAAAAAATAAGCGCCCCGAAAGGCGCTTAGATTGTGCATTGATTATTATTCTTTGCTGCTTAGCATGATGGTATAAACCGCGGTGATATCGGCAGCGGTGATGATGCCGTCGCCAGTTTGGTCGCCGTTCACGATGTGGCTGCTGTCGTTGTTAAGCAAGTGGCGTTGTCAATTTTGACAATTTGCTGTGCATAGTCGTCAAGCCAGTCTTGCACGCAGTCGGGCACTTCATCGGCATCGAAGTAGTACTCGTCGCCGTAGGCGAGGACAGAGCGAGCACGATCATCGCCAGCAACGATTACCCATCCAGGCTGCGCGGGGTTGTTGTACACATAGTAAGGCGTCGCACCGCTCTTTCCCTTGATTTTGGATTTCATTGCTGGTGCCTGCACTGGCAATGAGGTGTTAAAGAACTGCGAGGCAATGGCTCTTGCCTGTGTCTCGCTCACTTGTTCCGCATTGAGCATCACACTTGTAGCGGCAATCACAACTAGTAAGAAGATGGCCCTTTTAAACATTTTAGTTAAAATCTATGATTATAAAACTTATGTATTTTTATCTCAACCTACCAACATGGAGAGGTGTTTAGGCCAACAAAATTAGGTATTTATTTCTTTGTTTGCAATAATCATGTGTGAGATTTCATCGCTGTACCCAATAAAATAATACTGTGAATAAAGGTAATAGGCACTGTGGCACTACAGTTTTATGCAGTCTTTAAACCTATTTGTCTAAAAAACTTGCATCAATCATCTTTTCTACATATTTTTGCCATTGCTAAACACAAAAATAATAAACCAAATGTACATGAGAACACTTATTACATTTTTTGCTGCATTGACTGTCGTTTTCTCGACGCAGGCACAAGATAGTGCCCATCGCTCAATGCTTAATGTTGCTCAAGCCAAGATTGGCAAAGGTTTCCCTGCTACTGTTAAGCAAGTGGCTGGTAATGACAAGCTGGCTCTGTTTGAGAAAGACGGTGGTGGCTTCGCAGTCGTGAAAAATGATGGCACTCGCAATCAAGTAATCGCCTATTCCGAGAGCTCTCGACTCGACCTCAACGACAAGAATCCAGGTTTTAACTGGTGGATGAATGCCGTGAAAAACGCTCCAAACGTTTATCCCACCACTCCCCCCGACCCAGCACGGTTTCCCGCAAGAGTAGATTCGCTCATCACCACATTGTGGGGGCAACATGAGCCCTTCAACTACATGGAGCCACTCAAAACGTGGGTTGACGGACAACCGCTAGGTGGTGAGTATTTTCCCAGCGACAATCATTATGTGGTTGGATGCGTGGGTGTTGCTATGGCTCAGTTTATGAATTATTACAAGTTCCCTGCTCACGGCTTTGGTCAAGACTCGGTAACGGTAAAGTATGAAATTCCTGGCACAAGCACCACGCGGAATGTGACTTTCAAGGTCGACTTCGAGCAGACTCCTTTTGATTGGGACAACATGATTGACGATTACAACGGCGAGTACACCCTCGAGCAAGCGCAAGCAGCAGCGCAGTTATGTTACTACTGCAGTGTGGCAGCGCAATCAACCTACGATCAATTTGGCACTGGCTCCAGCGACACTAAATGCATCAACGCTTTTATCAACCATTTCAACTATAACGACACTGCTCATTACATTATCAGGTCTCGTTACACCGAGCCTGAGTGGATGGAAATGGTCTACACCGAGATTAGCAACCGTCGCCCAATTTTCTACTCGGCACGCGACATCAACATCGAGCTGGGCATCTTTGGGGGACACAATTTCATCATTGACGGATATGATGAAAACGGATTGGTGCATGTCAACTGGGGATGGCACGGACAGGAGAATGGATTTTTTGACATTGCTGTGCTCGATCCAGGGCTCTACACCTACGATGACTGGCAGGCAATGTACGTTGGCTTGTATCCCAACAAGCAAGATGTAGCGGTAGCGGGTGACGTGAACGGCGACGGCAGTTTAAGTGCCTCAGATATTACAGCACTTTACAACTACCTTCTCAACGGCGACATGACGTTCTATGAAACAAGCGATGTAAACAACGACGGCGCAATCACCTCGTCCGACATTACTGCAATCTACAACATCCTGCTTGGGGTTGAATAAACCAAATCTTAATTGCCAATAGATTTGTCCACGTCAAGTTTTTTGACGAAATTTGCAACACCGTAGCAGCATAGCACGAATTCACAATAAAAAATAAATAATATTCACTTTAAAATTTTAAAACAAGATGAAAGATTTAAAAGGCACAAAAACTGAGAAAAACCTGCTCGAAGCATTTGCCGGTGAGTCGATGGCTCGCAACAAGTACGACTACTTCGCAAGCAAGGCCAAGAAGGACGGCTATGTACAGATTGCCGCTATCTTTGAGGAGACTGCCAAGAACGAGAAAGAGCACGCTAAGCTGTGGTTCAAGTATCTTGAGGGTGGAGCTATCAAGGCTACTACCGAGAATTTGGCAGCTGCAGCTGCTGGCGAGAACTTTGAGTGGACCGACATGTATGACCGCATGGCACGCGAGGCCGAGGAAGAAGGCTTCATCGAGATTGCCGAGCGCATGCGCGGCGTGGCAGCCATCGAGAAGGAGCACGAGGAGCGCTATCGCAAGCTGTTGAAGAACATCGAGGATGAAGTGGTGTTCTCACGCGACGGCGATGTAATTTGGCACTGCAGCAACTGCGGCCACATCGTTGTTGGCAAGAAGGCTCCCGAGATGTGCCCAGTGTGCAACCATCCACAGTCTTACTTCCAAATCAAGGCCGAGAACTATTAAGCGATTAGCGCTGATTAGAGATTAGAGATTAGGGATTAGGGATTATTGATTAGTGATTAGAGATTATCCCCCCTAAACTACAATCCCGCCCAGGTTCATAATGTCCTGTGGCGGGATTTTTTTGCCATAATTTGAATACTTATTATAAAAACTGTATCTTTGCAGTCAATAAGAAATAAAACGAAAAGATTATGGCAGTAGAAATCAGAAAAATAGAACCTACCAAGAAGGAGCTGACCAAATATGTGAAGTTTCCAATCGATGACCTATACCGCGATAGCAAGTGCTATGTTCCTGCGCTAATCAGCGACGAGATTGGCACTCTCATGCCCGACAAGAACCCTGCATTTGAATTCTGCGAGAGCGCTTATTTCATGGCCTATCGCGATGGCAAGCCCGTGGGTCGCATTGCCGCCATCATCAACCACCGCTTCAACGAGAGCCACAACAAGAAAGAAGGCCGATTTGGCTGGGTCGACTTTATCGACGATGACGAGGTGGTCGACGCTCTCTTCGATGCAGCAAAGCAATGGAACAAAGAGAAAGGCATGACCGAATTCACTGGTCCTCTTGGTTTTACCGATATGGATCCCGAAGGCTGCTTGGTAATGGGATTTGACGAGGTGGGCACCAATGCCACTATCTACAACTATGACTACTATCCCAAGCAGCTCGAGCGCATGGGCTTTGTCAAGGACGTTGACTGGGTGGAATTCCACATCAAGGTACCCGATGAGATACCTGAGAAGATGCAGCGCATCAGCGACATCGTGAAGAAACGCTTCAACGTTGACAATATCAAGTACACCAACCGCAAGCAGCTCGTTGCCGACTATGGCCAGGCGATTTTCAAGCTCATCAACGAGGCCTTTGAGAACCTCTTCGGCTACTCGCAACTGAGCGAGAAACAAATTGAGCACTACATCAAGATGTACTTGCCCTATCTGCCACTCGACGACCTGTCGCTCATCATCAAGAACGACACTCGAGAGCTGATAGGTGTGGGCATTGCAATACCATCGCTCTCAAAGGCCTTAATCAAGAACCGTGGCCGTCTCTTCCCATTTGGATGGTATCACATGCTCAAGGCGTTCAAGAAGAACGATGTGGTCGACCTGCTGCTCGTGGCAGTGAAGCCTGAATATCAGAGCAAGGGCGTGAACTCATTGCTCTTCACCGACCTTCTCCCTTGCTTCTTCAAGTTAGGTTATAAATGGGCCGAGAGTAGCCACGAACTAGAGCACAACGAGATGGTGCAAAAACAGTGGCAATACTTCGATACCACGCTCAACAAGCGCCGCCGCGCCTACACAATGCCAATTTAGTGGAGAGGGAAGAGAATTGTGCATTGATTAAGCCCCTCTCAACTCTCCCCACTATGAACTATGAACTCTCAACTATGAACTATTAACTCCCCTCTCAAGTAACTAAGTAACTAAGAACTAAAAACTATAAACTAAGAACTATAATATAATGATTAGCATTTGCAACAAGTCGGTCCTTGGGACTGTTAGTGAGAAAGACATTGAAGCGTTGAAACCACAGGCACTTGCTGCTGCCGAGACCCTTGAGAAGGGCGACGGTGCAGGCAACGATTTCCTGGGATGGCTTCACCTGCCTAGTGAGATAACCGCTGCCGAGCTCGACGACATCAACGCCACAGCACAGCAGCTACGCCAAGAGTGCGAATACGTGGTAGTGATTGGCATTGGCGGCAGTTATCTGGGTGCTAAAGCCGTGATTGAGGCACTGAGCGACAACTTCGCTGCCTATAAGCAGAGCGAGGGCGCCAAGGTGGTGTTTGCCGGCAACAACATCGGCGAGGATTACCTAAGTGACCTCATGCGTCTGCTCGAGGGCAAGCGCTTCGGCATCGTGGTAATCTCAAAATCGGGAACTACTACCGAGCCAGCTATCGCCTTCCGTCTCTTGAAGAATATGCTCGAGAAGCAGGTTGGCAAGGACGTGGCAGCCAAGCGCATCGTGGCAATCACCGATGCTAAGCGTGGTGCTCTGCGCAGCCTCGCTACTCAAGAGGGCTACAAGACCTATGTTATCGCCGACAACGTGGGCGGCCGCTTCTCGGTGCTCACTCCAGTTGGTCTGCTCCCAGTTGCTATTGCTGGCTTCGACATCAACGCCCTGGTAGCTGGTGCCGTTGAGATGGAGAAGGCTCCTGCCGACATGATGGTCAACTATGCCGCCACCCGCAACGCCTTGTATCAGGCTGGCAAGAAGATTGAGATTCTGGTGAACTACAACCCCAACTTGCACTTCCTCGCCGAGTGGTGGAAACAGCTCTACGGCGAGAGCGAGGGTAAGGACGGCAAGGGCATCTTCCCTGCCAGCGTTGACTTCACTACCGACCTGCACTCAATGGGTCAGTGGATTCAGGATGGCGAGCGCACCATCTTCGAGACCGTCATCACTGTTGAGAAGCAGCGCAACGAGGTGGTTATCCCCACCGACGATGCCGACCTCGACGGCCTCAACTACATCGCTGGCAAGCGTGTTGACGAGGTGAACAAGATGGCAGAGCTCGGCACCCGTCTAGCTCACGTTGACGGTGGCGTGCCCTGCATGCTCATCACACTGCCTGCCCTTACCGAGAAGTATCTGGGACAGCTCATCTATTTCTTCGAGAAAGCCTGCGGCATGAGCGGCTACATGCTCGGTGTCAACCCATTCAACCAGCCCGGCGTGGAGGCCTACAAGAAAAACATGTTCGCCCTCCTCAACAAGCCCGGCTACGAAGCCCAAAGCGCCGAACTGGCCAAGCGCCTGTAATCAAAACCCATCATATCTAGAATTTCTAGAGAATCTAGTATATCTAGACAATCTAGAAATTCTAGTTTTTAATAGCCTAATTATGCTGAAGAAATCAATGCTTGACTTGCATCGCGTCAGTGCCGAGGAGTTCAAGCAAGTAGAGAAAATACCAGTTGCTGTGGTGCTTGATGACGTGCGCAGCGAGATGAATGTGGGTAGTGTGTTCCGCACGGCCGACGCGTTTGTCATTGAGCGTATAGCCTTGTGTGGCATCACCGGGAAACCGCCCAGTCACGAGATTCACAAGACCGCCCTCGGTGCCGAGGATAGTGTTGAGTGGAGCTACTACAGCAACGCGCTCGAGGCTGTTGAACTGCTGCGACAGCAGGGCTACAAGATTTGCTCCATCGAGCAGGTGCACGGCAGCATTAGCCTCGAACAGTTCTCAATCAAGCAGGGAGAGAAATATGCCATCGTATTCGGCAATGAGGTTAAGGGTGTAAGCCAAGCTGTGGTCGATGCCAGCGACTGCTGCATTGAGATTCCCCAACTCGGCACTAAGCACTCGCTCAACATTGCCTGCTCGGCCGCCATCACCATGTGGCACTTCTTTAATGCATTTAGGTCGTTTTAGCCTGATTGACCAAACGACCTAAAAAATATATCTTTCATCCGAAAAAACTATCTGTAAATCTCTACCTTATTATAAGCGGGAATGCTCGGTAGAAATACTCGTTCCCATCGTACACTATTGCCACAAACGTGCAATATCCAGCACTCACAGGCACTATCTCAAGACATTGAGCTCCAGCTATTGTGCCAGTAGTCAATGTAGCAACCTCAGGGTTGTCGATATATCCTAAAAGACCTGTTGTAACATACTGACTGGTAGCTGTGTTTAACGCTCTAATTTTTTGATGAGGTCCTGTTAAAGATATAATATTCGCCACATCTAAAAGAGCGTTGTCAACAAACTTATAAGAATTAGTCACTCCTTGTCCAGTAAGGATATAGTCATAGATTAGGGTCAAATCGGCAGCCGTCACCGTTCCATCGTGATTCACATCATAGTTTCCAATTATTTCGCCATCTGTTTCGCCCAGCATCGTTGATATTGTGAGGGTGAGATCAAGCACATTAACAACACCATCATTATTAACATCAACACCATTGTCTAAGAATGAACTGCTGTTGAAGTGAGCAGCTTGTGACCAAGGACTTTGCAGACTGTAATCAGCTATTGATGCTCCGGGAACATAGAGTGTCAAACCGCTTAAACACTGGCTGTCGAAGATATCGTTAGATGCTTGTGGAGCCGAAATGTTTCTCAGCCACATTTGGGACAAAGAACCGCATCCTTGGAACACTTTGTTTCCAAAATTTTCCAATTTAGAAGTAAAGAACACTTTATTAAGCGAAGAGCAGTTCCTAAAAGCCTCCTCTCCTAAGCTATTGAGATTACTGGAGAATGCAACCATTTCAAGTGAAGAGCACCCCTTGAAAGCTCTATCGCCCACCATCTTTATCACTCCATGGCAGAAAGGCATAAACCGCAAGTTGGAACAATTTAAGAATGCATCCTTCTCTATAATGTTTATTCGTTCGCCTCCATCAAGGTAGGTAAGAGAGCTACAATTGGCGAAAGCATTGTCGGGAATTGTTTCAACCCACTTGACGTTATATACTTTTTCTAGCGAAGAAGACCCATTAAAAGCATTGCGTCCCATTCTAAACAATCGGTTACTGAAAGTGATGTTCTTCAGATATGGATTGTTGGCAAAAGCCCATGGCAGAATCGTCTCAAGACTACTAGGCATAGTGAATGACTCTTGAGTGTTAAAACGAAGGTAACAATAAATCTCGCTACCTCGGTAGTTGTAGAGGTTCCCGCCAATTACCGAGAAAAAGGGATTTCCTTCACTTACCGATATCGACTTAAGATTGGTAATTAGTGCAACTGGGTTAATGTCATCAGTAACCTCAATCACCGAAAGGCTATCGGCCGAAATAGTAAGTTTTTTAACTAAATTAGCCACCTGTGAGGTTGAGGTATTGACAATCTTAGCGATCTGGTAGGGATAGCTTGAGATAGCCACTATTGAAGGAATTGTGAGATTTCCTGATGCATCAACCGCACCTTCTTTCACTTTTATCAGTGTGATTTTATTTGTGGTATTCCAGTCAAAAGTGAAATGCTGGTCTTGATAGACGTAGTCTTGCTCTACAATAGCCTTAAATCCCTGCCATTGCGACTGTGCGTTATAGGTGGCTGTGCTACCCATAGGAACCAGCAGCGTGGCATGACTTTTCAGTGTCGCTGTCAAGCCGGTTGTACCCTCGTTGGATGGCTCGCTGTTGCGGTAGTTTATATATTCAATTCCTGTGTTCTTAAAACAATCTTCGCCAAAGTCATTTGTTGTTTCAGGAACACCTAAATACTTGAGCATGGTTGCGCCCTCAAGAGCGCTAGCATCTATTGATGTAACACAATAAGGGATGTAGAAATCCGCACTGGTCTTGCGCATGGGATAGAGTATCAAGCGGCCCATCTCGCCTATCTCGCCCTCATCAAAACCTTCACCGAACTTGCGCTCAAAGAGCACACCCTCAAGTGAAGCATAATAAGAGCTTTGAGGGTCGACATTCACTTCCTCGAGTGAAGTGTCGTGATAGAAAGCGTGAGTCTCCACATGATTTACCGAACGCGGCAGAGTGAACGACTCGAGGCTAGAACAATTAGCAAATGCTCTCGCTGAAATCTCAAGCACCCCATGCAATATTTCAAGGTTGACCAAACTGCTGCAGCCTTCAAAAGCTTCAAAAGGCACCTTGCTAAGTGTCGAAGGCAGTTTCACCGCTGTTAGAGCCTTGCAACCAGCAAATGCTCTATCTCCCATGTGATTAATACCTTCAACCAAAGTTATCGATGTCAATTGCTCACAGCCAGCAAAACTCTCAGTTCCTATCGATTTAAGGCGGAAAGCGTTGCTAGTGTCAAGGGTCTTGACGGTTGAGTTCTTAAATGCCTCATCGGCAATAGAGGTCACATAGTAGGTGTCGTCGTTATAACCAGTGATGGAGTTTCGCACGGCGACTACATCAGCATTGATGCTGCGCCCTGTGAGTGCCACACTTGTCGAGGAACTCTTGAGATAAGTGTAGCCTTCGCTGTCGACAAACGAATAGGGAAGCTCTTGGATTGAATAATCCTTCCAGCCTATCGCATTTTCATAAAGGGCCTGTGTAACACCTTGCTCACCGCTTGACGGCACGCTAATGGTGGCTAGCGATGAAGGGAGAGAAAATGGATCGCCACTAACTGGCAATGGACTTTCCCTCATCACCGTGATGTTGTTGAGGCTAGTGCAACCATCAAAAATTGTTATTCCCATGTCGAGCAATGGACCAGGAAGCAGAATGTTTTCCAATGAGCTACAATGAGCAAAAGCATTGGTCCCTAGGCTAGAAAGACCACCACGGCCGTCAAGGAACTCGCTTGAGTCCCATTTCACTGTTTTCAGCTTGTTGCATCTCAAGAAAGCACCAGCACCTATCTCCAACGCCTCATCGTTGTTAAATGTCACCTTGTAAAGATTTGTACACTGAGCAAAAGCATAATCGCCAATTGCAGTAACACTCTTAGCAATTGTCATCAACGTGAGATTTGAGCAGTTCATAAACGAGCGCTTGCCTATTGTCTCAACGTTCTCCCCTATTTCCACGGCACTTAGTTGGCCGCAATCACGGAAAGCATTATCACCCACAGCAGTGACGCTATATACATTGTTGCCATTGCTCACCTGTGAGGGTATCGTGACTATCCCGCTATAACTGTTGTAGCTGGCATCTTTAAATGTCACCTCGGCTGTGCCTGTAGCAGCATTGATATTATAATAGATGGTATTATTGTGACTATCACTTGCTGTGAAGTCATAGGCTTGTGCATCGACCGATGCCGCTATAACTATCAATGATGCTATAAACACAAAAACTGATTGACGCAAAAAAAATAATAGCTTTCTCATGTGTAATTAATTTCGGCGTTATGTGATTTTGAGCAATTACAACTATCTCGTTAGCTCTGTAATATTTATTTAACGTAAAAATCGTATTATAATTTTATAAAACCTTGAAAAAGTATCATTTACTCCAGTCTCGCTTGTCTCTCTCGTGTTATTGCCAATGGGTGAGATGATAGGTGTAGATGACGCCAGTGTCGGGATTCAGGTAGCTAAGCACCATGTTTTTGGAGGTCAGAGTGACGACGTTCATTGTAGTCACCGTGCTCAGGTGTGGGTCGGGAAACGCATCACTAACTCGAGGTGAATAGCGGTTGTCAACAAAGTTGATTGTGATTGTGGCATCGGCAGCATTCTCGCTCCACAGAGCAAAACTATCGGACTGAAACTGATTGTGAGACTCCTCATTAACATATCTCACACAGAACACTTTACCTTGGAACAAAAAATAGTAGTTGCCATCGTAGTCACTATCGGGTTCCCCGTCAATCTCAATTGAGTCGAGGTGCCACAAGCCAAACCACAGACCGATGTCACCGTTGTTGTGGGTGCAACTGCTCATTGCCAACAACGCGGTGAGCGCAAGAACAATATGTGTGAGTTTCAGTTTCATTTAAATGTGAAATTGCCGTTATAGGTGAGAGATAAGAGAGCTCCCGTATTATTGCCGCCATAAAGCTTGCCGTGGTCATGCGCCAGCTGGGCACGGATTTGCAGCCCCTCGAGCCAACGGGGAGTGTAGGTCGCCTCGAGCATCATCGAGGTGCATGTTCTTGGTTCTAGTCGGGGAATGAAGGGAGTTCCAAACGATTTGCGCCACGACAGCAGTGCACGATATCCCACCTGGCTACCAAGGTCGCCCATAATGCCCAAATGGAAACCCCGCAGTCGATTGTCGGTAAAACGCATGTAGCCGTCGGTGTTATATAATGGCGACTTTGCCATAGGGGAACCTATCGACATGCCACGATTCTGGTAGCCGTTATAGCAGTAATTGTTGTAATAATCATCGCTGCCAGTGACATTAACACCTATTTCGCTGCCATTAGGGTGATCGTTGTCGGTAAAGTCTTTATAAGCAAAGTGAATAGGGCCACTCTGATTCATCAGGTCAATGTACTCGGCCACAAAGCCTGTCACCAGTCCTCGCCCGCCACTGCGGTATTCAAATCCCCACAGGCCATCAAAACCATTCTGCTTGCCTATTCCCGAGCCTTCTTCCCACAGCGACTGATAGTAGGCCCGCAAAGTAGCGCCATTAGTCATATGGTAATCGAGAGCGATGTCCCATGAACCCACATGGTTGCCCTGGACATAAATTTGGTCGCCCATATTCTCTCCTCCGCTGCCTGCAAATAGCGCACGCCAAAAGGCCTTGAGAGTGGGTTTCATCTCAACCCTATCAACAATCTCCCCATCTTTATAGTAGGTAGCTGTGCCTGCAAACTGGCATGCAGCCTGAGCGCCGATGGTGAGCACCAACCGCTTCGAGGGATTGGTGCGAAAATGGATATTCTTGTAGTTGAACCAATAGTGCTCGGTGATGAAGCTGTTGTAATAGTCAAAATGATTCTTGAGCCAGGGCGTGCTGTTGTGCCTGTAGTAACCATACTCGCCCTTGATTTGCAACCAGCCACGAGTGAATGGCACATTCTGGTAATTGATAAAACCTGCTCGGGCGCCAAAAGCTGCTCGAGCGTTTCCACTCATCACCAGGTCGCCGCTACTCAGGCTGCGGTTCACCAACCCCGGGTCGATATCTTTTTGGCCAATGGTCAAGAACACGCCGCGATGCTTACCCTCAATCCACAATTGCTGCACCCACAGGCGGGCGGGATGCTGAGGGTTGGCAATCATCGTCTTGCTCTCACTGTCATAGCGCTGATAGTCAACGCTCGACGACCAGCCTCCCCACACCTCGGCTCCGGCACCCCACGACAGGCGGCGAGTGGTGTCCATCTCATGCTTGAGCGAGGCCGAGAGCAAAACCGAGTTTTGCTGAGTGACGGTGCCACGGCAGTTGCTGGCGATGTAATAAGGTGCAAACTCGCTGCCACCAGTGTTGATGGTGAGCCCCACGCCATAGTCAACAGCGATGCTGTCGGTAGCGCATGCCATAGCACAACCCACAACCATTGCCACCATCAGGCACCATATTTCCTTTTTAATTCTTGACAATAAAATAAAATCTATTTTATTAATATAACGTTTATATTATAGGTTTTGTTGTGTCGAAAAATGGCAATCAACCGCTACAATTTGCGTAAATGAAGTATTTTAACGAACTTTGCACGTCAATAAAATCAATGGGAGGAAAATCCAAAATAGAATCAATAAGGGCGTGGTGGCGACACATTAGCGAGCTCAAGAAGGAGCCCGTGGCTATTCCAGAGCCAGAGCATGAGTATCACATTTGCTCTCACTGTGGCTATGGCTACCACGGTCGCTGCTGCCCGCAGTGCGGCATGCATGCAGGTGACATGCGCTTCACTTTCAAACGCCTGATTCACAATTTTCTTGACATTTGGGGAATGGGCAATCGCCCTATGTTCCGCACCATGCGTGACTTGCTGTGGCGCCCAGGTTACATGATTCGTGACTACCTGGGAGGCCATCACTTGAGCTACTTCCCTCCATTCAAGATGCTGGCAGTGCTCACCATCTTCATCTTCTTCTTGGCTTGGGTTTTCGGTTTCAAAGACCCCCTCGTTGGCAAATCAGTTGCCGATTTTTTAAAAAATATTGATTGGGAGAGCGAGCACTCCGAGATTGTGTTTGACTACGTTGGCCGTCTGTTGATTTATCTCGACAAGAATGACCTTTATCGCATTCTACTGCAGAACGTTATAGTTGTGCCCATAGCATGGCTTGTGTTCCGTGACAAAGGTTTCAACCTAGTTGAGACTTTCTTCTCGCAAATCTACATCAATTGCCAGATTCACTTGATAACTTTGGTGTTGATGCTGGTGACTTGGAATTTGCCTCCAACGGTGTTTCTGCCCTATTACATGCCTGCAACATTAGCAGTCTTCATCCTGATGATTGACTACAAACAGCTTTATGGATTGACCGTGTGGCAGTCGGTGTGGCGCACTCTTCTGTTTGTGCTTTTGATTTTTGCCTTCTATCTCTTCTTGCTGTTCTTGCTGTTTATTGGCGTTAAATTATTTGATGTCATTAATGGATAGAACATGAAATAAAAGGGCGCAGCCACTGCCGCACCCTCTAATCTATCATCACTCATCCCTCATCACTCATCCCTCATCACTCATCCCTCATTCCTAATCTCACTTCAGTCGATTCTTCAGGCGCAGGATGCGCTCGCTCGACTCATGGATGCGCTCATAGGGCACCTTCCCGGTCTTCACCAGGTTGACGATGATGTCAACCAGCTTGAACGGACGGTTAGCCTCAAATCCTGTGTCGATGTTGTTGCCCACAAGCAGGATGTCGGCGCCAGCGTTGATTGCTAGAGCCAGAGCCTCGGGAATGCTGTACTGGCTCAAGATACCTTCCATGTACATATCGTCGGTCACCACCACGCCGTCGTAGTGCAGATTGTTGCGCAGCAGTTCGGTAATGATTTTGTGTGACAAGGTTGCGGGATAATCGGGATCGAGCTTTCGGTTGTAGATGTGTGCCGTCATCACCACGTCAACCTTTTCCTGTGATATAAGTTTCTCAAAGGGCGTTAGCTCGGTAACGTTCCACGTCGACGTGACGTCGACCATTCCCTCGTGCGAGTCACCCAGGGCGCTGCCGTGGCCTGGAAAATGCTTCACAGCGCACAAGATGCCGTGCTTATAGTGCGCGTCGATAAACCAGCCAGCGTTGCGTGCAATCACGTCCACATCGGTCGAGAAACAACGTTTGAAATGGCCTAGGTGCGGACTGTCCTCGCGGTGGATGTCGAGCACCGGTGCCAGATTGAGATTCACGCCACACTCCTTCATCTCCTTGGCAATGCGCATCGCGTAGTAAAGCGTGGTGTCGCAGTTGTCTTGAGTGCCTAGATATAGAGCATTTACCGTGGGCTGGAAGCCATACTCGGGCTTGAGCCTGCACACCATGCCGCCCTCTTGGTCGGCGGCGATAATCAGGGGCTCATCGGCATAGCCTTGCAGCTGCTCGGTGAGCTTAGCCAAGCGCTTCTTGGTGGTGATGTTGCGGGTGCCTGTCTTGCGAGGGCCATTGCTGGTGAGGTCCACGTCAAAGAGCACTATGCTACCCACGTGCAGGTCGCGCACATAGCGTGCCGCATCACTATTGTCATCGATTTGGTCGCCACGGAAGCCCACCATGAGCATGCGGGCCACCTCACGGCGCAGCAGCGAGTCGCTGGACAGCGACTCTTGCGCCATTAACTGAAAAAATGCCAGCATTGCAAGTACTGGCATAATAAGTTTTTTAGTCATAAAACTACTTTAATTGAAGAAAAAAAAGAAAAATGCTGCGGCCCACTCTCGCGACACGCCGTCGACACGGCCTATGCAGCTGTGGTTGCTGTTCTCGACGCGGCCGTCGTCACGCACGTAGCCAATGCAACTGTGGTTGCTGTTCTCGATGCGACCGTCGCTGCGTATGTAGCCTACGCAGCTGTGGTTGCTGTTCTCAACGCGGCCGTCGCTGCGTATGTAGCCTATGCAGCTGTGATTGTTGTTCTCAACGCGACCATCGCTGCGTATGTAGCCTATGCAGCTGTGGTTGTTGTTCTCAACACGGCCGTCGCTGCGCACATAGCCCACAGTGGAATTGTTACTGTTGTAGACCGACTGCGCGTTGGCCGAGATGGCCGTCAGCAACAGAGTAAGTGCAATAAGTAAAAAATGTTTCATAACTATATTCGTTGGTCATTATTCGGTTTTCGTTTCTCGCACACAAGGCACTTATTTGAAGAAGTCAAAGAAGAAGTAGGCTGCCACGCGCTGAATTGAGATGCCGTTGGCATAGCCCAGCACATCGCCTTCGTCGTTGGTGACCTTCCCCGACTTGATATCAATCTTGCCCAGAGGCTTGCTGTCGCCATCAAACACTGAGCCGTCGCTGTTAACAAAGCCCAGGCGCTCGCCGTCCTTGTCAAAAATCTGCATCTTGGAATCTATGCGACCCACCACTTTGTTCTTGGCGTTGGCGATGGTGCCATCGTTGTTGAAGAAGCCCAGCGAGCCATACTCACTGTTGCGAACCGTTCCGTTAGGAGCGATTTTGCCAACGTAGTTGTAGCTGGCGTCGCGCAGTGTTTGAGCCACACTTGTAGCAGTTCCACACAAGGCGAACATTGCAACCAAAAGTATCATATTTCGCATCAAAGTCTTCATTTCAGTAAGTTTTAAAATGTGAGTAATATTAATTCAAAATGCAAATTTAAGCAGAATTTTCAAATAATCACGCACTTAAACTAACAAAATAGCCCTCGGCGCGTCTTTTTCTCTGCTCTGTAATCATTAGACTTGACCTCATTATCAAGGTTTAATTGAGGGAGGAGGGAGGAGAGATGAGGGATGAGTGATGAGTGAGAGGGGGGCACGACAACAAGGGACGAAGCCCTAAAAGCCTCGTCCCTAAATTTTACATTAATCAAGCGCCAGCCTAACCTTTAGCTCGATGGAGTGAGCAGCATAAGTCGTGCGAAGCACGGTGTGCGATAAGCGAACCTCCATCAATTGTGCATTAAGCATTAACCAAAGCGCAGCCCCAATTATGCATTATGCATTGTGCATTATGCATTAAATTAAAGCTGTGGGCCAGCGGCTACGAGTGCCTTACCAGCCTCGTTGCTCTCATACTTGGCAAAGTTCTTGATGAAGCGGCTTGCCAAGTCCTTAGCCTTCTCCTCCCACTCGGCGGGGTTAGCATAGGTGTCGCGTGGATCAAGGATGCCAGGATCTACGCCCTCGAGCTGAGTAGGCACGGTGAAGTTGAAGAATGGAATCTCCTTGGTTGGAGCGTTGTCGATGCTGTGGTTAAGGATTGCGTCGATGATGCCGCGGGTGTCCTTGATAGAGATGCGCTTGCCAGTGCCGTTCCAGCCAGTGTTAACCAAGTAAGCCTTGGCGCCACTCACCTGCATGCGCTTAACGAGCTCCTCGGCATACTTGGTTGGGTGCAACTCAAGGAATGCCTGGCCAAAGCATGCGCTGAAGGTTGGAGTGGGCTCGGTGATGCCGCGCTCGGTACCAGCCAACTTAGCGGTGAAGCCGCTCAGGAAGTAGTACTTGGTCTGCTCGGGAGTCAGAATTGATACTGGAGGCAGCACGCCAAATGCGTCGGCGCTCAAGAAGATAACCTGCTTAGCAGCGGGTCCGTGGCTGAATGGGCGCACGATGTTCTTGATGTGGTAGATTGGATAAGAAACGCGAGTGTTCTCGGTAACGCTCTTGTCGGCGAAGTCAATCTTGCCCTCGGCGTCAACAGTGACGTTCTCGAGCAGTGCGTCGCGGTGGATAGCGTTGTAGATGTCGGGCTCGCTCTCCTTGTCGAGGTTGATAACCTTGGCATAGCAGCCACCCTCGAAGTTGAAGATACCCTCGTCGTCCCAGCCGTGCTCGTCGTCGCCAATGAGTTTGCGCTTAGGATCGGTCGACAATGTTGTCTTACCAGTACCGCTCAGTCCGAAGAATATGGCGGTGTTCTCGCCGTTCATGTCGGTGTTGGCGCTGCAGTGCATAGCGGCGATGCCCTTCAGTGGCAGGTAGTAGTTCATCATCGAGAACAGGCCTTTCTTCATCTCGCCACCATACCAGGTGTTGAGGATTACCTGCTCCTTGCTCGATACGTTAAACACAACGGCGGTCTCGCTGTTGAGGCCGAGCTCCTTGTAGTTCTCAACCTTAGCCTTGCTGGCGGTGTAAACGATGAAGTCGGGCTCCTGGTCAAATTCTGCCTCGTTCTGTGGACGGATAAACATGTTGGTCACAAAGTGAGCCTGCCATGCCACCTCCATGATGAAGCGAACCTTCATGCGAGTGTCCTTGTGAGTGCCGCAGAAACCGTCAACCACAAACAGGCGCTTGCCGCTCAGCTGCTTTTGAGCCATGCCTTTAACGGCAGCCCAAGTCTCGAGGCTTGCGGGGTGGTTGTCGTTGGGATACTCAGGGGTAGTCCACCAAACGGTGTCCTTGCTGTTCTCGTCCATAACGATGAATTTGTCCTTAGGCGAGCGTCCGGTGTAGATACCGGTCATCACGTTGATGGCGCCGAGCTCAGTTTCCTGGCCAACGTCAAATCCCTCAAGACCTTCTTTGGTCTCTTCGTTGAACAATACCTCATAGGTGGGGTTGTAGAGCACCTCCTGAACGTCGGTGATACCATACTTCGCTAATACTGACTTATCAAATTTTGCCATAGCTGTAAATGATTTATAATGTGTTTTTTAAAAGTTTTTTCCTATTGATTAATAACCTCATTTAAGTGAGCGATTTCACCCACGAGTGAAACACTCTTTACTATTAGAACGCAAAGATACATATTTATTTTATATCAAACGCACAATTAAAGAAAAATTTCCTTAATTAAGCAGTTTTTTTATTAGTTAAGAGTTCAGAGTTCATAGTTTATAGTAGCTGCGCCTTGGTTAATGCACACCCCCTCTCACTCCCCCCTCATCACTCCCCCCTCATCACTCATCACTCATCACTCCCACCTCATCACTCATCACTCATCACTCTCCCCTCATCACTCATCACTCATCCCTCTCACTCTCCCCTAATAATGAGTTATGCATTAATTTTTTAGGTATATTTTTGCAATAAAAGTAAAATATTATTACCTTTGCGATTCATACTTAAGTTGCTTAACGGTTTAACCCTTACAATACTCGCCTTTTCATTAACCATTAATAACAAATAAATTTTTATTAACTAATTCACAACATCATGAGAAAAATCTACGCAATTGCAGCATTTGCGCTGCTAGGTGCCGCAGCACTGCAGGCACAGCCCGCTCACCAGGTAGGTGTCACCAAGGGCAACGAATTCAAAGCCGAGATGATTGAGGCCGAAAACGCAGGCAACGCCGTTGTGGCCACAGCCGCCGAGCGCGCCGAGGCAGCCCTCAAGGCCGCTCCCGCCGCTGGCGAGGCCTACTACTATCGCCCCGCAGGCACATTCTTCGTTGGTACCGCTGGCACCACCACCTATTCGCAGTACACTCCCTATCTCGTTGTAAGTCCCTACAAGACCTACACCTTCAAGGCCCAGGAAGCCGACAGCTATTCTTGGCGCTTCCAGATTGGCAGCAACTGGTACGAAAACCTTACTTCAAGAAACATAAACGCGAAGTACAACTTCGAGACCGACAGCGTGCCCTCACTCACCGTGGGCGAGACCGAGTATCACGTGTTTGGCAACCAGAGCGCCGATCTGCCCAAGAACCGCTACAGCATGCTCTATGCTGTGCCACGTCCCATCGACTACATTGGCTCGGCAAGTTCAGGCCCTTACTATGCAAGCCCCAAGTACTTTGCTTATCGCGACCGTGACAACACTGGCGGCGGCACAAGATACTTTACCGGCTCTACCAACGGTTACAATGGTGGCACTGGCTACTGGTTTGGCTTCAACACCAGCGGCTGGAACGGCATGGCAACCTATGTAGAGGAGCCACAGAATCCCTACATGCTCATGGGTGGTGCAGTGCGCTACTCCAATCTTGCCTTTGTTGACGCTACCGCCGACAACAACGTGCCCTTCTACATCGACGTTTACGCTGTAACCACTCACACCGACCAAACTCTCGAGCTGGGCGAGAAACTGGCTACTGCCACCACATACCTTACCAACGAGAGCCCTGCTGCTGGAGGCTTCCTCTATGAGTTTGAACAGCCACTGGAAGTAACTCAAGCCATCGCTGTTGTGGCAAGAGGCTACGACAACGAGGCCATCAAGGGCTTTACCCTCTCGGTGGCTCGCGACGGCTGGGACGAGGGACACGGTCAGCACGGCTACATGCTTCATGTGGATGAAGAAGGCATGCCTACCCAAATCGTGGGCCTTGGCAACTTCTTCTCTAACACCAACCTGGGTGTTACCGCTCCAAGCATCCTGCTCGACGTGAAGTTCCCATTCATGCGCTACTACTACACCAACGTTACCGACCCACAGATGGAGTTCACCGTTGAAGGCGAGTGCACCAGCGAGGGCGTAGGCGACTATGCCGGCAACCAGCTCCCCATCTGGTCTTCCGACCCATCAACCAACTGGATATTCACCAGCAGCAATCCTTCGGGCGCTCCACAGCTCAAGGCTACCGATGGCGGCGAAGTTCCCGAGTGGATCAACTATGAGATTCAGGACGTGATGAGCGACGGCGAGTACACCCACCGCTCAGTAATGACCGTTACCGTTGACGAGAACGACGGTGCCGACCGCAGCGCAGTCATCACCATCACCCAGCCAGCTGCCGAGGAAATCACCCTCCAAGTTTCTCAGGCCGGAACATCTACCGCCATCAGCGTGGTAGACGCTGCACCGGGCGTGCAGAGCGTTAAATATGTCAACCTCGCTGGCGTTGAGAGCGACACCCCATTCCCTGGCGTGAACATCGAGGTGAAGACCATGACCGACGGCTCTAAGGTTACCAACAAAGTGATCCGCTAATCGCCCATCACCCCTCAACTAACAACAAAGCAGGACCTGCCCCACCCGGGCAGGCCCTGTCGCTTTATAAAGTCATACAATTAAAAACAGCGAATTACACGAATCACGCAAATGACACTAAGATTCCTTGTTCTCATCAAAAAAGAAGAAAAAGAAACCAGGTTTTTTCATATCTTCTATCTGTTCATCAGTCATAAAGAATGAATAGAATTCATCTCTTGTCATTGTAAAACCTCTTGCCGCTTCCTTATCTCTTCCTATAGGTCTAATATTCTTAAATTCAGTATATTTACCAAGCTCAAATTTCACACGATGAGGTTTACCAATATTTCCCAAAGAAACGAGTTTTATTGATTTAACAACATAATATCCAAAAACCTCATGACCAAATTTTGGAGCAAAATACCTTATTTCTTGAAGGTCAAGATTGTCTCTAGTACCCATATAGCCAGAATAAAATTCCGTGGCTGTACCTGAAGCAAGTTCTTCAAAATTATCATTAACTGATTTGTCAATAATTGCAATGAAATACTTAGGTTCTTTTACTTCCTCTATCGAGTAATTCAAACCTTTTTGTGGAAGCGATTTGCGTAATAATTCGTCATGACTTCTGTTTTCAGTGAGCCATTTTTTTATTACTTTATACAAGACATCCTCGCTGCTATTTGGGTCAAGCAACAATTCATCTTCAATATTATTCCATTTGCCGCCAGGCTTTAGAGGAAATGCGCCAATATTAACTGTATCTATGCTATTGTAATAGTATGAATTAAGGAACTTCTCTTTATCAAGATTTCCTGGATAAAGCACATATCCACCTATCACTTCTCGCTTGAGTTGTTGATCTTCCGATTGAGTGTAATAAATTGCGTCACGATAACGATGCATTTGGTTTATCGCATCAACAGGAGGCACGTCTGCACCCAAAATGCGCTTGTCATTTAAACGATATTTTGCGTCAAATAAATAGGTGTATTGAATAACGTTATCATCTTTGGTCAATCTTAGTACTATATCTGGACGTTGTTCCGTAGTCTTTGATGTTGTGTTCTCTATATCTGTTGTTTGCTTTGTTGGGTCAAAGTCTTGAATCGCCTCATCATCTGTGGTCGCATTATACATTACTGATGCGAGTTCTATCTCATTATCTTTGTCTATAAACTTAACATCCGATGATTTTCCTTGAACAAGTTTCTTAATGAATTCTCCTCGTGTTTGGTTACCGCTAGTAATGATTTTAGTGCGATTCTTAAGTATATGTTCAACAATGTTCTTTATCTTAATGAAACACCAAATCTCATAAAGGTCTGAAATCTCCTTAACTTCAAGCTGCATTATGCCCTCTTGGAGTTCATAACCACATTGAAGTAAAATCCAATTCTCATAAACGTCTTTATAACCCATGGCTTGTTTCATCACAAGTGAATCCTGCGAGAAACCTTTGAATGTACCTATATTGCGGAAAAAAGGATGAATGGTTAGGCGATCTAACTCATTGGTCATTTCATCAATTTCCGCTCTCATAGTGATGTTCTCTGCATTGAGTATCGCTAGAACATTACGTTTCACCAACTTAAAACGGTTCGAAATATTCAACAGTGCGTATTTCAAAAAACGGTTCTCAATAGTATCTTTTGAAAGATACATCTCTTCAATACGGTAGAGATATTCTGGACGGTTAGAGAATTCGGCATACTCGTTCTCAAGTTCAGCAGGAATATATGGCAACCACTCCGCTCGTTCATAACGCACCTCACTCTTCAGTCTTCTCTTGGGACGGTTAATAATATAGTCGGCAGCAGTAACAATCTTATTGTAACAATCACGGAAAATTTGCCACCAAATAAGGTCGGTGCTATCCTTACTCGATGAACTAAACGTAAGGTAGGTTTCTTTCAGCAAAGAGTAACTCAACATTGAGAATTCCTTCTCAATATCACCAATTACCTGACGCATATCGCTACGGTAATCCATTTTATAACTTAAAACCTCTGTGCTAAAAACAAGAAACTTCTCTATCCCTTCTCGCTCATAAGCTACCTTAATATCGGTGTGGCCTACTTGGTTGTGGAAATTGATTGTGCCAAATATTAATTCATCCTCAGTTGCCACTTGCTCACTGGAATTCTTTCCAATTACTAGACGCAATAGTTTAATACCACTTGTGTTAGGCCTCGGCATTATTCTAACAGGGTAGTCTGTGTTTTCAAATAAATAAGCTTGATGCTTGATATCTCCTTGTTGCCATTCGTCTGTTTCTCCAAAACAAAATTCAACATCTTCAGCACTTGAGCGAAACAAAGCTAAAGCCTTGTCTTCGCTTTCTTCGTTTATTTGGAGGTTAGTTATACAATCTGCAATACGCTTGCCGTAATTTGGACAAGTAAATTTGATACTTACGTCCAAATTACGAACCTCAAAATGTAGCATATTGCGGTCAAAAGCCATAGTCGTAGCAAGATTTAAGTCCAATATGAAACGAATTGACTAGCATTAAGAGTTCTTGCCATTGATTGCAATTTCTCGTTTGATTGCTTAAAATCAGTTGTTATAACCGACTGCAATTTATCAAGCAAATCACTTATGGAGCGCTTATCCCCCTCAATCCTGCTTATTATCTTCATCATTGTGAATTGGTCAAGGGCATCTGTTATTGACTCACATCCAAACACTTTTGCTGCATGAACATAGAGCAGAGCCTCACTAATAGCACGGTAGCCCAACTTAAATGGAGAGCCATCAAGTATCATATTGACTGCCTCAAAAAACTCTCGGACTTTTTGTGAGTCATCATCTATAACTTCAAGTCCACTTATAGGACGATTAATTAATGCTGATATAGTGTCATCTGAAAGTTCAGAGGTTATTACATCCGATTGATAACTAAAGTAATCTTCCAAATTCACATCGTTCATCACTATTGACATTGCTCGGTCAAGTACTTTGCGAGAGAACGAGAAGGTTGTCTCATCCATATTTACTGTGCCCATGACAATTAAGTTCTCGGGTAATGTCAAACCTTTTTCTTTGAAATGGCCCTTCAAGAACTCTATTCTTTTAGCAAATGGAGTTCCTGTTTCACTTGGAGAAACAGTTGGTAAGATGGCATTAAGCATATCATCACATAATTTCTCACCAAAAGAAACAAAAGGCTTGATAATTGGGTCTGTCATATACTCACCATTCTCTTTGGTTCGGCTTTCTATCGCACTCAAGAATTCAGCAAAATACTGCTCAACTGGTGCAAGATTCATCTCATCAAGGCACAAGAAAAATGGCACAGCAGGATGCAACCAGGCTCGTGTGACAAACTCAATAAATGGTGTAAACTCATAATGAGCTCCATTAATATTTGACTTGTAACCAACAACTTCCATTGAATTATGCCAATTGGGTTTCACTTGTATCAACTCAAAGTTGGCAGGCTTGTGAAGCTTCCAGCGGTCAAAGCCGTTTTCTACCGACTTCTTGTCATATTTCTTCTGCAATTCTTCGGTAATACTTGCTTGAGCTAACCTACGGACTATGCGACTTTTTCCTGTTCCAGATATGCCAGCAAGTAAAAGAAATGGCTTAGTTTGAATTGCAGATAGATACTTTTGATAATCACTGGGTTTATCACTATTATTACTTATTGGAGTTATTGAATTTTTTATCTCAATAACATTGTAAGGTGTGTTAGTTGTATCCATATAGCTAATATATTCTTTTTCTGCTAATGAGAAATTATTAATATCTGAGGGGTACCAGTATTTATTATAATTGATTACTTCTTGTATAAAACTATCGTCTTTGCTAAATTCTACATGATTAAAAGAAACTTTCCCTTCTTTATATTTTATAGAATCAAAAGCAAAATTCAAAACTTGCAATAATTCCCTACATTGACGTGTATATTGTTTCCATTCAATTATGCTTTGAATCCTATTATCTAAATCGTTGTCAGTATAAGATTGCCTACCCAAACAAATACGAGAAATTAAGTATTTATAACTAAATCTGGGATTTTGACAAATATGTTTATCACAAAAAATGTAATATAGAATTTCATTTAATGTAAGAAAGCTATTACCATCTTCATTTGCTTTCGCCATAAAGTAAAGTGTAGATATAATAACACGAAATGGTGCAAGAAAACAATTCTCAGTAATAGAATCATTATAAGATTGAATAGTCCTTGTGTTTGGGAACTGGAATTTTAAAATAAAATTACGTATAACCGCTTTTGGATTTGAAACAGCAGTCTTACAAGTTTCAGAGCCACTATGTAGATTGTAATAAAATCTCAAGGTGGTAGCATTATTATTCTCTGATTTATCACTTAAATTGCTAATAGAGTTGCCTTGATTAATGTAATTAGCAACCCATTTTATTCTTTCATCTAAAGATGAAATCCTTTGGTCAGATGTAAATGTATATTTAGGCATATTTATCTGATTTATACTTTTTCAATAAAACATAAATAGACTCTGCTATAGCTTTTGCCAACTTTGGTGGAACAGCATTGCCTATCATCTTGAACACATCAGTTTTAGAACCAATAAATTCAAAATCCACATCAAAACTCTGTAGAAGAGCTGCCTCTCTAGGTGTTATAGTTCGAGCTTGTTTAGGATCAAAATGAATAAATCTATTGCCGTCTTTATATAAGTGAGCTATAATTGTTGTGCTTGGTAGGTTTTGATTTAAAACATGATATCTATGAATAGGGGACTTTGAGCCTATTTTATCCTCATATAATTTCGCTATTCTTTTGCTATCATATTCATTTCTACCAGAAATAACATCTTCTGCAAGAACCCTAAATGTATCCATGTCTCTCAAGTTATTATACCGTGGAATGTGCCAAGAGATAGAACATTCGGGTGTAGAATGAGATTTGCGCTCAGCATGATGAGCTGAATCCCAATAAGCTTCTATTATCGGCAAATTACCAATGGCATCTTTTACCGTATAAATTTTTGAATCTTTTTTGCTCGGTAATATATCATTATAAAAAGCTTTAAGAATATCTTGAGGGTTATGATTAAATGAGTCGACATTAATCCCTACGATAATAACTCTTTTTCTAACTTGAGGAACACCATAATCTACAGCATTGACAACAGCATGCTTCAAATTGTCAATTATTTCATAACCGATGCGTTTAAAGGCTGTTGTAATTAATTCAGTAACTTTTTTACCATGAGGCGCTGCACTTAACAGACCAGGAACGTTTTCAAAAACAAAAACATCTGGTTTATACCTATTAACAATTGACAGATAATGCTCAAATAAGTAGTTGCGATAATCATTTTGCATACCATCTTCATCACGCACTCTCCCTGCAATTGAATATGCTTGACAAGGAGGCCCCCCTATTATTATATCAATACCATTATGCTTATTAACATAATAATCCATACCTAGGCTTGAGCCAAATATTGGATCATCTTGCCAACCTCTGAATAATTCTTCTTCACGTTGAATATCAAAATGAAGTAAAGACTCTTGACTATCCTTTTTCCCCCATTTAGACGCGAGACGATTTCTCAAAGTTGATAGAGCTGAATAATCCCATTCAACGCCTGTAATATCTTCATATTTTCTTGTTTGCATGAAGCCTTCTGTAAGACCACCACATCCTGAAAAAAGATCAAGTAGTTTTATTTTTCGTTTTCTAGCCATTTCTTAATCTTTTTGGCTAATACTTGTCCTAACATTGGAGGAACTGCATTGCCGACTTGCTTGTATTGTTGAGATTTATTTCCGAAGAAAATAAATGTATCTGGGAAAGTTTGTAATCTAGCGCTCTCACGAACTGTAGGAATTCTGTTCCATTTGTAATGAAAATGTGAACGATGTCCTGTATTAATAGTTGGTGAAGGTTTTTTACTATGATATCTAGTTAAAGCTTCATGATATTTATATATCCCTTTGTATTTTTCTGGCAAAGATTTGTAATTCTTACCTTCAGGAACCATAGATATAAATTTGATGGTTTTCTTATCATGAATAGTTCCTAGGTTATTATAAATCTTTGTTGAACCCTCGCGCATTTGTTTTTGAAAAGAGGATAATGGTTCTACAGGATAATCTTGAATTTCGTCACCAATAATGTTTTCTAATGAAGGCAAGTCACCTATAGCCTCTTCACAAGTTACATAATTCTCTGAGGAAAAGGTAGGTTCAGGATAAATGAAAGACGAGGATGAATTTAATAGTCCAATAAAAAAAGCTCGACGCCTAGTTTGTGGAATTCCAAAATCTGGGGCATATAATATACTATAAGTTATGTTATAACCTATACTTTCAAAATCAGAAATGATTTTATCTTTTACAAGACCACCATGTAATTGAACTATTCCAGGAACATTTTCTAGTAAAACAACTTTTGGTTTAAGCTCTGTTGCCGTTTTGACCATAGCACGATAAAGAACATTTCTTGAGTCGTCAATTTGACGAGGTCCAGCTAAAGAAAAGCCTTGGCAAGGAGGACCACCAACTAAAACATCAGGTGTATAGCCTCTATATTTATAAAAATCTATAATTTTAGAAACATTATCAAGATTAAACAAATCAAGCTTCAAGGCAGTACTATTTGGATGGTTATATAAGAATGTTTTTAATGCCGCATCATCAAAGTCCACGCCCAAGGTCACGTCAAATCCAGCATCAATAAATCCTTTTGACAAACCTCCACAACCACAAAATAAATCTAAAACAGTATATTTATTTCTAGAAGATTTACATGTATTTTTCTTTATGTGTTCAACTTGTGGTTCAAACAAGCTTCTTTGATATGCAATAAGTTCATCCTCAACAACAGGATTGTCAAGTTCGAGTGGCTCTTTATATTTTTTCTCTTTCTTCATTAATTTTACTCCTCTAATAGTTTTGATACACTCACTTCTAGGGCCTCTGCCAATCTATAAACATTGACTAAAGTTATGTTGGTTTCTCCACGTTCCACTGTGCCGATATAGGTGCGGTGAACGTTTGCTTTCTCGGCAAACTTCTCTTGCGACAAGCCAAGTAAGTTCCTGTAATGCCGCACCTTATCTCCAAATTTCTTTAGAATTTCATTTTCCATGATAGCCCTCTATTTTTAGAATGCAAAATTATCCCTAATTCCAGCCCCAATCAACACTCTATTCATAGAGTTTCGCTTTCTTATAAAGAAATCAGGGATATTTGCTTTCATGTTGCAAAGGACGCAAGGTTGCGGGCTAAAACTTAGCCAGGCAAACTTAAATTAGCTTAACTCAAAACAATTGCGAGCAAAAAACTGAGAGCTGAGAACTAATACTAATTTATGTATAAAACCGCGAGCAATTGTCATTAATACTCTAAAGCCGTAAGGCTAAGTGCCAGAATCCAAAGTAAAAATCATTATCGTCCTTAATCGTCGTGAAAAATAACTGGAAACCGATTACTGAGAACTTTTATAATTTTAGCCCGCAGGGCAGCAATCTTTAGCGCGCAGCGCGGCCCCCAAAAAACTGACAATAAAACGATAATTTGCGGTCAATTAATGGTAATTTTTCATTAAACCTTCAGCTCGGGGAGATTCAAAAGCATAAGTCGTGCGAAGCACGGTGTGCGGTCCCGAAGGGATTTGAACTTGACCCAATTTTAAGCGAAGCGCCCCTCCAGCCTCAAGGCAAACTGATAATTAAATGATAATTTATGGTCAATTAACGGTAATTTGTGTAAAAACACCGCGTCACTTTTCAATCTTGTTCCCACCGCTCCCCCTACCTACCTTTGCGCACACACGAACATATTATAAACTAAAAACTCTTAACTATGAACTGTCTTTGCCTGAAAAAAGTTGACTCCTTGTCCCATTTGTCCCATTTGTCCCAAGCGCCCCAAAAGACCCAAAAGCCTCATGCGACCCAACCGAACCAGCTGAACCAGCTGAACCTTTCATTAAACCTTCAGCTCGGGGAGATTCAAAAGCATAAGTCGTGCGAAGCACGGTGTGCGGTCCCGAAGGGATTTGAACTTGACCCAATTTTAAGCGCAGCGCCCCTCCAGCCTCAAGGCAAACTGATAATTAAATGATAATTCACGGTCAATTAACGGTAATTTGTGTTCCCCACGTGAGCAACTGAGAACTGACAACTTTTAAAATTTTAGCCCGAAGGGCAATAATCTTTAGCGCGCAGCGCGGCCCCCAAAAACAGCGAACATCTAATGGACTATTTATTAATTGTTTCAAATTGTTTGAGAAAAAAGTGAAGTTTTTTTGTAGTTTTTGTAAGGTTGTTGCGTCTAATTAGTAGAAAGCGGTTTAGAATCGCCGCTGGCTGAGACACTAAATCTATAAAACAACTATTATAATAATTGCATTATGAAAAAAGCTTTTCTAGTGATTGCCCTTGCCCTGAGTTTCATGGCAGGCATGGCACAAGTCAACAAGGCCAATATGGACCTTAGTGTGAAACCCGGAGAGAACTTCTGGCAGTATGCCGTTGGTGGCTGGCTCAAGGCTAACCCCCTCGACAAGCAGCACACCCAGAACGGTGCGTTCATGGATCTGTATGAGCAGAACAACGACCGCATCAACGACCTCATCATGGAGTATGCCGGCAAACATCTGCCACAAGGCACCGACGGCCAAAAGATTGGCAGCCTCTACCGCCTGTATATGGACACCGTGAGCCGCAACGAGATGGGCTACAAACCCATCCTCCCCTACCTCAACCAGGTGCGCGCCATCAAGACCCGCGAGGAGATGCTACGCGTGATGTATGAGCTCGACGCCAAGGGCTTTGGCACAGCGCCCTTCGGCATCTACCTGGGCATGAACCCATTTAACAGCGATGAGTACATGATGGGCGCCGGCCATGGCGGTGCATCGCTCTCGAAGGAATATTACGCCAACCCCAGCGAGCAGCAGAAGCTCGTGGTGAGCACCATCAAGGAGCTCAACAAGGACCTCTTGAAGATGGTGGGCCACAGCGAGGAGGAGGCACAACGCATGATGGAGGCCGAGTGGGCCATCGAGAGCAAGATTGGCGTTACCCAGCTCGACCAGGTGGAATCACGCGACCCCTACAAGCGCATCCACATCATGACTTGGGACCAGCTGAAGAAGGACTTCAAGGGCATCGACTGGGAGACCTATCGCGACGTGATTAAATATCCACAGGACATCGACACCGTGAACGTGGGACAGATTGAGCCAGTGCATGTGGTGGAAGACCTGCTCGCAAATGCCAGCATCGAGGACTGGAAAGCTTTCATGGAGCTTAGCATCGTCAAGGAATTTGCAGGATTCCTGTCGGACGACTTCAGCGACCGCTCGTTTGAGGCCAGCAAGAAAATCTCGGGCGTGCAGGAGCAGCAGCCACGCTGGAAGCGCGCCGTGGGCCTCATCAGCGGCAGCCTAGGCGAGACCATCGGCAAGCTCTATGTGCAAAAATACTTCCCCGAGAGCAGCAAGCAGCGCGTGGTGAAGCTCGTGAAAGACTTGCAGCAAGCCTTTGAGGACCGCCTGAAGGACAACACCTGGATGAGCCCCGAGACCAAGGCTAAAGCCATCGAGAAACTCCACGCCATGCACATCAATGTGGGCTACCCCGACAAGTGGCAGGACATGGAGAAATACATCGACATCCGTGAGAACGAGAACCTGGTGGAGAACTACATCCGCATCTCGCAGGAGACCACCCAGGCAAGCCTGCGCAAGCACTGGCGCAAGCCCGTTGACAAAACCGTGATGGCTTGCACTCCACAAACTGTGAACGCCTTCTACAACTCGCGCTACAACAGCATCAACTTCCCCGCCGCCATCCTGCAACCTCCATTCTTTGACCCAGAATCAGACTATGCAAGCAACTACGGCGCCATCGGTATGGTTATCGGCCACGAGATGACTCACGGATTTGACGACAAGGGCTGCCTCTTCGACAAGGACGGAAACCTTGCCAACTGGTGGACCCCCGAGGACAAGACCAACTATGACCAGCGCACCAAGGTGATTGCCGACTGGTTTGGCTCACAGGAAATCCTCCCCGGCGTGAAGGTTAACGGCCTGAAGACCCTGGGCGAGAACGTGAGCGACAACGGCGGCCTCAACATCGCCTACCGCGCCTTCGAGAACCGCATGAAGGTGGAGCCTCTCAAGAAGGTTGACGGCTTCACTCCAGCACAGCGCTTCTTCCTTGCCAACGCCCGCGTGTGGGCAAGCAACAGCACCCCCGAAACGCTTGCCAACCTCGTTGACAGCGACACCCACTCGCCCCACGAGCTCCGCGTCAACGCCGCCCTGCCAATGATCGACGCTTGGTACAAAGCCTTCAACATCAAGAAGACCGACAAAATGTATCTCCCCAAAGAGAAACGCGCAGTGATTTGGTAAGGAGCGCTGATTGGGGATGAGGGATGAGTGATGAGTGATTAGTGATTAGAGATGAGTGATTAGGGATGATTGATTAGAGAGGCTGTCACACCCATCCCCAGCTTAGGGGTGCAGCTGATTCAATAGATTAGGGAGGGCTTAAACCCTCCCTAATCTTTCGTCCTTAATCAGCGCTCACTACCCACTCATCCCTCATCAGCGCGAAGCGCTCACTCATCCCTCATCCCTAATCCCTCATCGGGCCATAAGGTAGATGTCGCGCATGGCTTGGGTGTCGAGGACCTCCATGGCGCCGAGGGTGATGGTGCCGCCGCGCGAGCATTTCTCGACCATGGTGTCGATTTCCTGGTCGGTGATTTCACGGCCCAGCAACTCATGGATGTTGGTTGGCATACCAATCTGACGATAGAATACCTCAACGGCGCAGATGCCTCGTTCGGCAGTCTCCTCGGGATGCGAGAAGTCGTTGGGGACTCCCATCACATTGACGGCAAACTGCACAAATCGGCTCAAGTGCTTGTCCTTGACATAGCGTGCCCACGAGGGCCAGATGGCTGCTAAGCCAGCGCCATGGGTAACCCCGAAGAGGGCACTGAGCTCATGCTCGAGGCGATGGGTGGCAAAGTCTTTCTCGGTGCCGCACTCGGTCAAGTCGTTGTGTGCCAGCGAGCCTGCCCACATGATTTGGGCACGATGACGATAGTCCTCGGGGTTGCGCATCACTACCAGCGCTGAATCCTTGACGGTGCGCAGCAGCGCCTCGCTGATGGCGTCGGTGAGCGTCATATCCTCATATTTCGAGAAGTAGCGCTCCATGGTGTGCATCATTATATCGGTGGCACCGGCTGCCGTTTGGTAAGGAGGCAGGGTGAAGGTGCGCTCGGGATTCATCACGGCAAATCGGCATCGGCACAAGTCGCTGTTGATGCCGCGCTTGAGCAGTCCCTCATCGGCGGTAATCACGCAGCTCGACGACATCTCGCTACCGGCAGCAGGGATGGTCAGCACCACACCAATGGGCAAGCACTGCTTGGGCACAGCCTTTCCTGCCCAGAAGTCCCACACGTCGCCATCGTAAGGCACGCCATAGCCTATCGCCTTCGACGAGTCGATAACACTGCCTCCACCCACGGCGAGGATGAAGTCCACTCCCTCGCGACGGCATAGCTCAATTCCCTCGCGAACCTTTGACAGCAATGGGTTGGGCACCACGCCGCCCAGCTCGCAGAATGCGATGCCTGCACCACGCAACTGCTCTCGCACCACATCGAGCAAGCCCGACCGCTGCGCCGAGCCGCCACCATAGTGGATCAGCACCTTTTTGCCACCATTGGCAGCTACCAGTTCACCAATCTTCTTCTCCGACTCACGACCAAACACCACGCGTGTGGGTGCGTAAAAATTGAAATCCTTTATCATAATCAAAATCTTATTAGAAACTTTTTCGCAAAGATACAATTTTTTGGGGATATGATGAAATAATGTTATCACTCGTCACAAAACTATGTTCATTACCCAAAAAAACAGAATTATTCACTCTTTTCATCTAAATGCCTCACAAAATTGTCATTTAGAAAGAAAAAAACTACCTTTGCAAAAAGATTTTTAATGACCTTAAAAGAAAGATATAAACGATTCAAGGCATGGCAAATCAATCCCTACGATTGGAGTTTTGACGAAAACGAGCGCCATCATTGCGAGAATTGCGGGCATGACTTTACAGGCAATTTTTGTCCGCATTGCTCGCAAAAGGCCGGTTTGAAAAAGATATCTTGGAAGAATGTGCTTCAAAGCATCGGCGAGCTGTGGGGAATGGGCAACCGTTCGATGCTCTACTCGCTGTGGCAGCTGATTTGGCGCCCTGGTTATTTCATCAGCGATTATATCAATGGCAAGCGGCAAGTGTCGTTCCCACCAATGAAGATGCTGATTGTCATGGGAATCATAAGTATCCTTATTGATAATTGGTTCGGCATCAATAAAACCAAGGAAGTTGCAAGCTCCTCATCATTGATCGATCAGTTCTTTGCCTGGCTTAAGAGCAGTCCGGGATGGGGGTGGTTGATCATGACATGCTTCTTCATTATTCCCACATGGTGTCTCTTCCGCTATGCGCCACGCAACACCAAGCACACGCTGCCGCAAGGTTTCTTCATCACGGTGTTCATGGCCATTCAGGTTCTCATTGTAGACATCCTTGCCGACTCTTTCGGTGACTTTTTCTATATTTTGATTCCCTTATGCTATTTTTATGCCTACAGGCAGTTATTTGGTTATGGCTTCTGGGGAAACTTTTGGAGAGTAATTATTACATTAGTAAGCGGTTTCTTGTTAGCAGCTCTGGCATTGACAATAGCCGAACTGATAACTACACCCAAATCATATACTGAAGAATTAAAGGCAATAATTGAACTAATATTTTTTTCGGTGGTGCCTATTCTTGTTGGCATGTATATCAGCAAAATAACCTTTAAACGCAGGGAGAAGAAAGAGGCACAAAACCTTGATATTTCCGTTAACGATAAAACAGATAATAAAACATAAGATAAGAATTATGAAAAACAGATTATTACAAATTGCATTATTTGCTATTGTTGCTTGCTCATGCGCTTTTATGTTGAGCGCACACAACAAACTAACATCTAGCGCGCAACTGTCGTTACTGCAAAAACAGACGGTACAACGTGACTCAAATGGCAAGAAAATTAAGGCTATTGATGCCAGCCCAGTCATCAGGCTTGTGGTGGAGGTTGATTCCAAAGATGCGGCAAGCACGTTTGCTCAAATCCGTGAATGTGGTGGCACAGTGTTGTCGAAGCTTGGTCACCAGGCTGTGATAAGCATTCCCACTGGCAATGTTGACGACCTCGTTGCCATTGAGGGCGTGAAAAAGGTGGATGCCACAAGTAAAGGCGAGCTGAAAACCGATATCTCGCGTGTGGAGACTGGCGTGAGCCTGATTGACGGCACCACACCTGGTGTTGAAGAGGTTTACACTGGCGAGGGCATCACCATATTCGTCGTGGATGGAGGCTTCGACTTCCAGCATCCGGCCTTCAAGGATGCCAATGGCAACACGCGCCTGCGTTGCGTGTATATGCCCACTGATGACAGTGGCCACAAGTTCATCGTCGAGGATGATGAGGCAGGAACGATAGAGTATCCTGGCTCGGTGTTCGACACTCCTGAGCTAATCGCCACTCTCACCACCGATACCGAATATCGCGATCATGGCACCCACACCGCTGGCATTGCCGCTGGCAGTCGCTCACCACTGGGGTTTGGTGGCATGGCACCCGATGCCGACATTGTGCTGGTGTCGATTGAGAGCGAGGATGATGTGAATGAAATTGCCTTCCAGTTCGTAGCACATTATGCTAAGCAAATCGAAACTCCCATTGTGCTTAGCGCAAGCATGAACTCGCACTATGGCCCCCACAATGGCACAGGCACAATGCCTGAACTCATTGAAGAGTTGTCTAATCAAGTCATTCCCGTGCTCAGTGTTGGAAATGAAGGTGGTAGCGCTGTTCACATTTACAAGGCATTTGATGAGGAGAACAGCAGCATGAAGGCGCTTCTTGCCCGAGCAATGACTACCTTTGACGAAGAGGGCAACACAATGAGGTTGCTTGGCTCGGTAGTGCGCGGCTTTTCACGCTACGAGTTGGGCGAGAACGATGTGTTAAATGTTCAGATTGGCATAGCAAATCGCGGTGACGCCGAGACGTTGTGGCTATCAGAGCCATGCACTATCTCCCTGACCCAGAATGGAGCTGTTGAGATATTTAGCGACGAGGATGAGATTCTTGGAAATTACATGCAGGATGGCTTTGTGGCGATATATGGCTCAGTTGTTGACGGCAAGATTGATCTCACAGCTGCCGCAACTGGCTTTCTCCCCAGGCGTTACCCGTTCTTCATTTTGCTGTCGTCAACTTCTCCCATCGAGATGGATTTGTGGGAAACGACAGGAGGATTTGATGTAATTGGCACCGAGAGTTTAGAAGGTTTCACCCCTGGCGACAGTGAGTTCTCGTGTGGCGATTGGACATCGACGCCACGTGTTATCAGTGTGGGCAATTATGTGACAAACACCTCCAGCCGTCTTTACACTGGCAATGTCGCTGATGCGAGCATGCTTAACACACTTTATGACATCAGTTACTCTTCAAGCTATGGAACGTCGTTCAACGGTGTGGCACAGCCCGTTGTTACCGCTCCAGGCACCAACATCGTGTCGTCTATCAACCACTACACATGTGACAAGGAGATTGCCGAGACAATGCAGTGGCAGGGATTCCCTTACAGCAGCATGAGTGGCACCTCGATGTCGTGCCCAACTGTGAGCGGCATCATCGCCCTGTGGCTACAAGCCGACCCCACTCTCACATTAGATGAAATAAAAGAAGTGCTCGCCGCCACCTCGCACAACGACGAGTTCACTGCCGTCAACCCCATCAAGTGGGGCTATGGCAAGATTGACGCTGCAGCCGGCATAGAATACATCAAGGGAATGACCCCAATCAGCACTGTCTCACACGACAACCCTAAAGCCCTCAGCAACCTATGGTTTGACATCACCGCAAAGCATTGAGCAAGCTCATCCTTTGTCTCGCTTAATCGCATTTTTAAGTGAGAGCAGAACTGAATAAATGCACAATTAATAATGCTTGGTACCGTTAGTGTCACCAAGCATTTTTTATATTTCTCTGCCATTCGTCACAAAAGCGTGCAGAATATCCCAAAAGCTTGTTATTGCTGTAATTCTAGTAGTAATTTTGCGTCAAAATCATGCAGACGATAAACCGCTGTTCATGATTTTTTAAAACATGGTCATTGTTAAAATGTTTAAAAAGTTGAGAACAACATTAAAACCGCCGAAACATTTTCAACGCTCATTATGTCAAACGTGAGAACAAAGCAAATAACATTGTATAATTAAAAAATAAGGTAAAATGAAAGATTTAGTTTTGAGAATTACCGCTCTAATGGCTGTCATGATGATGGCTTTGAGCGCCGTAGCAAAAACTCCCGATGTTAACGGCAAAGTTGTTGACGAGAATGGCGAGCCCATGCCATTTGTCAACGTTGTGATTCTATCGATGCCCGACTCGGCCTATGTGCAGGGCGGCATCACCGACGAGCAAGGCGCGTTTAACCTTACCTCCTTGCAAAATGGTGGACTGGTAAAGATTTCTTATATAGGTTATCAGACATTGTATATCAACTCAAGCGCTGTTGACCTGGGAACAATCATCCTGCAGCCCGAAGCCACACTGCTGGGCGAGGTGGTAGTGGTGAGCAAGCTGCCTAAAACGCGTGTGAAGGGTGACGCTATGCGCACCACTATCGAAGGCACTATCCTTGAGAAGGCTGGAACTGTGGCCGATGCACTAGCGAGAGTGCCATCGCTCGAAGCTGAGCGCGACGGCGGCGTGAAGGTGCTTGGCCGTGGCGATGCCGAGGTGTATATCAACGGCCGCAAGGTTCAAGACATGAGCGAGCTCTCGCGCCTGCGTTCCGATCAAATCGAGCACGTTGATGTAATCCAGAACCCCGGTGCACGCTATGCCGCATCGACCAAGGCCGTTGTGCGCATCCAGCTCAAGAAGGCACAAGGTGAGGGATTCAGCTTCCAGAATAACCTGAATGGAATGTATCAATATGGATACACCATTGCCAACAACCTCGACATGAACTACCGCACGGGTGGTCTTGACCTCACCGCCTCGTTCTGGGCAGGACGCTATGGTCACACCAAGCAGCTGCAGGACAACGAGCTTATCTACTACGTTGGTCCCGACCACATTAAGAGCGTGACAACTCAGGAAGGCAAAAACATCTGGAAAGGCTGGTCGCCACAATTGCAGGTGAACTATATGTTTAACGAGAACCATAGCTTGGGAGCATTCTATAAATATGACCGCCACCCCGGCACCGATTTCAGCGACATGTTCTATACCGACAACTATGTGAACGGCATCTTGACAGAGCATTCCGAGAGCGACATCAGGCAAAGTGACACCTTTAAGAAACATATCTTCAACGCCTACTACAACGGCAAGATTGGCAAACTTGGCATCGACTTCAATGTGGACGGACTCTTTGACAAGACTGAGACTCCGGGTAGCACAGTTGAGACTGCCACATCGGCTACAGGAGAGACCTCACAACGCAGCATTGAGAGCAACACCAGCAGCGGCAACGACTTCTGGGCAACAAAATTAATCTTCTCTTATCCCGTGTGGAAAGGCAACTTGTCGCTCGGCGGCGAGTACTCACACAACCATCGCACCGACGCTTACTCGTTCACCGCTACCGATGCTGTACCAGTTAAGGCTACCGACACCAAGATCAACGAGTCCTCAACAGCAGCATTTGTGGAATATGGTAGACTGTTTGGCCGAGTGTTTGCACAAGTGGGACTGCGCTATGAGCACCTCAAGAACGACTACTACAACTTTGGCGTGCGCGAGGACGAGGTGTGCCGCAACTACGGCGACTGGTTCCCCACCGCAGCAATCACCATGCCCATTGGCGACGTGCAACTGTCGCTCTCTTATCGTCGCGACATCCAGCGTCCCAACTATGGCAGTCTCACCAGTTCAACTGTGTATATCAACCGCTACACCTACCAGAGCGGAAATCCTTACCTGAAGCCTACCTACACTCACAGCCTCGTGCTCAACACTGCCTACAAGTGGATGAACCTCACCCTTAACTATGGTCGCATCAAGGACTGTGAGACAATGTCGACCGAACCTTATCCAGGTGCCGATGATCCATTGGTGAGCCTCGTGCGCCCAATCAATAGCACCGAGGACTTCAACCAACTCTCAATCAACTTTGTGGCGCGACCAGTGATTGGTTGCTGGCATCCACAGTGGAGTGCATTTGCAGTGTTCCAGAACTATAAGACTCCTTGCGCCGATGGTTCAATCCTCACACTCAACCATCCCTATGTGAACCTCGTGTGGCAAAATGATATTGAGCTGCCAAAGGGCTTCCGTTTGAGCGCCGTCATGGTATGGGCGTCACGTGGTGACTACAACAACTTCCGCCTTACCAAAACCCGTTTCAACACATCGCTGGGCATCCAACGTGACTTCAGCTTGGGACGCCTGGGAACACTGACTGCCGACCTGCGTTGCAACGACATTTTCAACACCAACAAGACTGGTGCTGTAATCTATGGAATACGAGAGATATCAACATATAATCCCGCCCGCCGCACCTTTATGCTCGATCTCACCTGGAAATTCAACGCCGCAGGCAGCAAGTACCGCGGCTCAGGCGCCGGCGAGAAGCAGAAAGCAAGAATGTGAGTTTAGTTCATAGTTCACAGTTAAGAGTTCATAGTTGCATGTGATGTGCTTTTTTCTTAACTTTGCAATTAAAACAAGCGACAATGAAGATAAGATTAGAACAACCTTGCGACTACCGCGAGGTGGAGAACCTCACACGAGAGGCGTTTTGGAACGTTTACCGCCCAGGATGCTATGAGCATTTTGTGCTCAATCGGTTCAGGAACGACCCCGACTTTATCCCCGAACTCGACCTCGTGATGGAAGTGGACGGCAAGATAATAGGCCACATCATGTTCTCTAAAGCAGAGCTGGTGCTTGATGACGGCACTAGCCAACAGTCTTGGACTTTTGGACCCATCAGCATTCATCCCGACTACAAGCGAAAAGGATATGGCCTTAAACTGCTAAACCATGCACTTGACAAGGCGCGCGAGATGGGCATTGGCTTCCTGTGCATGGAGGGAAATATAAACTTCTACAAGCATGCTGGCTTTGGGCTCGCAAGTAAGAAAGGAATCCATTACCATGCTGAGCCTCGCGATGCCGAAGTGCCCTATTTCCTTGCGCAAGAGTTGATTCCAGGCTGGCTGAAAAGCAATGGCATAGAAGAGGCAACCTATTGCCCTCCAAAAGGCTATTTCGTCGCCGATGAGAATCCAGAAGCCTTTGCCGCCTACGAAGCCACGTTTCCTGGCAAGGAGAAAACCTTGCTTCCTAACCAATTGCCACAGTTCTGCCAGAGTTGTGGCATGCCATTGACCAAGAACGAGGACTGCGGCACCAATGCCGATGGCAGCATCTGCTTTGACTACTGCAAATACTGCTACCAGGATGGCAAATTTCTGCAAGACTGCACAATGGATGAGATGATTGAACATTGCGCGCAATTTGTTGACGAGGTCAACAAGAACCTGCCGCAACCTATGACTCGTGAGGAATATGTCAAAATGATGCGCAGTTTCTTCCCCATGCTCAGGAGATGGAAACAATAGTGGTTTAGACCTCTGCGACAGGAAATTTCTTAGAAAATCGCAATTGTCTGCAACTTTTCTTCCTATTGTGACGTCTAATGATAGAATTATAAATTTAAAAAAGAATATTATGTTACTTTCAACAACCCCCTCTATTCAGGGCTACACCATTCGCGAATACCGCGGTGTGGTGACAGGAGAAACCATCATTGGTGCAAACATAGTAAAAGACTTCTTTGCTGGTGTGCGTGACGTAGTTGGCGGTCGCTCTAGCAGCTATGAGAAAGTGCTGCGTGAAGCCAAAGACACAGCACTGCGAGAAATGATTGAGCGTGCGCAAGCTATGGGCGCAAACGCAATAGTAGGCATCGATATCGACTACGAGACCATCGGAGCCAATGGCTCGATGCTCATGGTTGCCACCAGTGGGACAGCAGTGGTTATCTAAACACTGCTTTAACCTATGGCTAAATAAAAGTAGCTTGTAAAGGTGTAGGGATACACTTTTATAGGCTCGTTTGCTTTATAGTTAAAGACTAAAAATCAAAATAATTACCATTACTTTTAATGATTCAATTATTTTTTGTAATTTTGTTGCTCTTAAAAACTATAAAGCATGAAACACTATCTGAAGACACTAGAGAACACTGTACGCAATCATTGGAATCTGAAAGCACTCTGTGACTACGGAGGCGAGTCATTCACTTACGGCAATCTTGCCACTCACGTTGAGCAGATGAGACTATTTTTTGCCGCCACAGGAATCAAAAAAGGCGACAAAATCGCCATCTGTGCCCGCAACTCTGCCCGTTGGGCGATGGCCTTCTGGGGCGTCAACGTGAACGAATGTGTGGTAGTGCCTATCCTTGCCGACTTCCACCCCGACAGCGTATCTAAGCTCACCAACCATTCAGATAGTGTGATTCTCTTTACCAACGATGACATTTGGGCAAAGATGAACCCCGATGACATGCCAAACCTCCGTGCCACCATCAACGTGAAGGACAACAACTTGCTGTGGCATCGCGACGAGGCTGTGGCTGATGCTTGGGAGAAGCGCGAAGAAGTTTTTAATAAACAATATCCAAACGGAATGATGCCGGGAGATTTGACTTATCCTGGCGACAACTTCCATGACCTAGCTATCATCAACTACACATCGGGAACCACTGGCACCCCCAAGGGCGTGATGCTCACCTATGGTGCGATGAGTGACACCGATGATTTTGCCAACACCCATTTCCCCAACACCCCTGGCGAGACCATCGTCTCGATGCTACCCATGGCACACATGTATGGCCTGGCAATCGAGTTCATCCATCCCAATGTGGATGGTGTAACCGTCTATTTCCTAGGCAAGACACCCTCTCCCACTACCCTCTTGAAAGCGATGCAGGAAGTGAGGCCCTACATGGTGATTACAGTGCCCCTTGTGATGGAGAAAGTGTATGCCAATTCCATCAAGCCCGCTTTAGAGAAAAGGAAAAAGCTGTTCATGATTCCAGGCATGAAACGACTTATTTATACCATGGCCCGCAAAACAATCATGAAGGTGTTTGGAGGTCAGGTGCAATGCTTCATTATGGGAGGCGCGGCCCTCAATCCCGAGGCTGAAAAATGCTTCAAGAAGATGAAACTGCCGTTCACCGTGGGCTACGGCATGACCGAGGCATGCCCGCTACTGGGATATTCGTGGTGGAAAGAATTTGTACCTGGTTCATGCGGCAAACCCGTGCATGAGGTGCGCATCGACAGCGAAGACCCACAACACCAAGCCGGCGAAATCCAAGCTCGTGGCGCCAACCTTACCATTGGTTATTACAAGAATCCCGAAGCCACTGCAGCTTCGTTCACCGATGATGGATGGTTCCGCACTGGCGACCTGGGCATTATGGACAAAAACAACAACATCTTCATCAGAGGCCGCATCAAATCGATGATTCTCAACTCCTCGGGTCAAAACATCTACCCCGAAGAGGTGGAAGCAGTGCTGGCCAACTGCCAACATGTTGACGAGTGCCTTGTGGTGGACCGTGACGGTAAGATAATTGCCCTTGTCTACAGTGAACTTCCCGAAGATACTACCGATGAGGCAAAGGACGAGATAGCCGGTGAAATTCGCACCGAAGCCAACAAATCGCTCCCTGGCTACAGCAAAATTTCAAAGGTAGAACTAATGGAAGCACCCTTCGAGAAAACCCCGAAGATGAGCATCAAACGCTTCCTTTACAAGTAAAAAGATTTTTTCAGGCAATAAGGTCTAGTGCGTGCGGTGATTATGAGAGAATAATCGCTGCGGTAACTCCATTGCCAAAATTATACCCAAAACAATGGCAATAGCAACCTTGCTAGCCATCCAGCCGCTCTGCATTGAGAGGTCGAACTGCGAGTCGGTGAGATAATAGGTAAACCAGAAGATTCCGGCTCCAGGCACTAGCGGGAAGATTCCACAAAGAAGAAATCCCTGCGCCGGAATGCGGAACGGAATGGCAGCCATTCGAGAAACTATACACACGAGAGTGGATGAAGCCAGGGTGGCAGTAACAGGCGTAGCTCCGCATTGGCGCACTAGAACCAAATATAAAGCCCAACCAATAGCGCCAATCACTCCTGCAGGCACATAATGCTCGCGGTCGATACCGAACAACAATGCAAACGCCGCCGTGCCAATGAATGCGGCAAGCGCCTGAAGGAACACGCTAGCCGTTTGCGGACTCACAGTCATGCTGATGCTCACCACGCCACCATGCAACGTGCCATCGAGGATAAATCCCAACGACACACCCACTGCAATGCAGAAGAAGCCAAGCATGGCGTCGGTGAGACGGGTGAAGCCTGCCAGGTAATCGCTGTTGGCAAGATCACGAACACCATTGACAAACGGCACCCCAGGAATCAATGGCATGATAGCACCGATGATGATGTTGGCAAGACTGTCGCCAAAGCCCATGCGCCAGCACAACACGCACAACAACGTGGCAACAAGAGCATTGCATGTGCCACCCACAATCTTAGAAAGATAACGACCGCTCACTCCTAGAACGAAGGCATAAAGTAACAAACCCACCACCAATGCAGCAAGGCAGTCCATCCATCCGCCACCGAACACGGCGCAAAAACCTCCTGCACCCAGTCCCGATCCCAGAATTTGCTCCCAAGCTGGCTTTGGCGCTGCCGAGCTGATGCGCTCAAGTCTCTCACGAGCCTCGGCCAAATTAATTCTTCCATTAGAAATATCATAGCTCAAGCGGTTCACAGCTACAACCTTCGACAATTGGATTGCTCTGAGCGGAATAAACTCCACATTAGCGTAGGTAGAAGCCTGCGCTCCCGACTTGGTAATCTTATTGGCCCGTCCAGTGGTGAAAATGCCGTTAGAAAGGACAAAGAAATTGCCCGAATCAACTCCAAAATGCGACGAGATGCGACCCATAATGTCCTCAACGCGCGATATCTCGGCCCCATTCTCCAGGAGGATGTGCCCTGCTTTAGCCGCCACCTCCAGCACCTCGGCAAGGTCGGCCTGAGTGGCAACTTCATTGTTATCGTTAATATTAGTGTCGCTTATCTGTCCCATGATAGTGTGAGTGAAGTGAAAATATTTTTTGGGCTGCAAAATTCTAAAAGAATCTTGAATTGTGCAAATAAAACGCCCAAAAAGAACGATAGTGGTTTCATAGGCAAACTTATCCACGGCTATTGATATATATAATATTAATATTACGATTATAATTTATTCATTATATTTTTCGTGAAAAAGTAACAATTATGGATTTTTTTTTCTAATTTTGTGCAGAACTAAAAGATACTTCAAGACTATTAACCAGAAACTCGCTGAAAAACAGCGAGTTTGCCAAATATCATCACTTATATTTTATAGGAATAAATAATTATGGATTATTCTTTGATAGCCAACTCAGGAATTCAGTTATTAACCAAGCGCATTAATATAGATCTAAACGCAGGCTATAAATGCAGGTTCTATGAGTCGTTTGACGACGAGATGTTTCAATGGAAATTAGAGTTTGCCTACACACTGAACAACGAGACCGTGTTGCTCACCTCCCAGCTACGCGAGAAAGGATATCTTGATAGCGACAACAATCTCACCACAAGCGAGGCAGTTGTGCTAGCCAATCCCGAGGTCACGCAATTCAACGTGGGCGACGATGAAGACGAAGATGCCTCGGGAATTTTTTATTCCAAGTTGGCCAACAACAACAAATATCTTGAAAAATACTTTAATCGTTGGCTTCCCATTCCATTCATTGAGATGGATGAGGCTGGCGACTACAAGAATGGTCCGTATAACTGGAGCAAGCTTATGATTGTTCCCCGCGGCACCGAAGGTGGAGTGCTGACCGCCGACCTCCTCTTTGCTTTTGACACTCGAGCAGGTTACTACAACACTAGCGACATCTATAAAGAGAGCCCCGTGTTTATGAGCGAGGGAGAAACCGAGAAACGTTTTGGCCTGTGTGGCAACGAGCGCCAGCTCATTGATTACTGTGCCTGGAACAAAAACTGGATACGCGACTGCTTGATGGAGATAGTATTCCCCGATGTTGCCAACTTTGACATGCTCGAGCTTCGTGATGGTCATCACAAATATGAATTCTTGGCAACCTACTTAATGTTCATCAAGTACTTGAGCAGTATCGACCTGTTCTCGTCGGTAAAACTCATGCGCGACCGTGACGTAAACGTTGTCAACGTAGAAATGATTATCGACATTGGTAACTCACGCACCTCGGCATTGCTGTTTGAGAACAACCAATTCACTCAGGATTTCACCAAAGTAGACCCACTTAAATTACAAAACTACACCCACCTGCTGCTCCCCAACGGCCATTTGAACCGCGAGGAGGACACCTTTGACATGCGCTTGGCCTTCCGCAAAGTGTCGTTTGGTCAAAACATAATGGGCAGCAACCAATTTGTGTGGCCAAGTATAATCAGACTGGGACGCGAGGCCAATTTCCTGAATCATGAGGCCACCGCCCTGAATTTAGGTCAGGAGACCTTATCGACAAACTCCAGTCCCAAGCGCTACTTGTGGGACAACAAGCCCAGCCAGAGCGAATGGCGCTTTGTAAACATTGGCAATGAGAACTACACCTTACCACCCATCATCGAGGGCTTGACATGTTTCATCAACGATGATGGCACGTTCAACCCCGACGGTTTTGGTATAGGAGCTCACTACTCCCGCAGCTCGCTCATGACCTTTGCCTTTATCGAGATTGTGCAACAAGCACTTGTGCAAATCAACAGCTTCCAGTCGCGAGAGCGTCACGACCTGCGTAACACTCCCCGCCGCCTAGAGCGTGTTATCGTGACTTGCCCCACCGCCATGTCGCAAGTGGAGCGCGAGGCACTATATGACAGCTTGAAAGACGCCATCAGCATAGTAAATGCCTATAACAACATAATTGATGAGAACAGCATCTCATTACAGATAGACATCATTCCCGACACCAAGCCCGATCCAGACGGCAATCGCAGCTGGTATTTCGACGAAGCCACATGCTCACAATTTGTGTACTTGTATGCACAATTCTGCGAGCGTTATAACAACTGCAGCGACATGTTCTTCAAGCTCTATGGCAAGAAACGTGACATAGAAGGCCGAAGTCGCGACAGCCTACACATTGGCTCGGTTGACATTGGCGCCGGTACCACCGACGTGATGGTTTGCCGCTATGAATATAATGAGAGCAACCCATCCCAGCTCAGACCTGTGCCACTATATTGGGATAGTTTCAACGTGGCAGGCGATGACATGCTTCAAAAACTTATTCAAAATGTCATAATCGAGAGTGAGGATGGTATCTTCTACAAGCATATGACTCAGGAGGCCGGTATGACTCGCCAAGAGGCTTATCGACGCCTGTACCACTTCTTTGGTCAAGACAACAACATGATGACATTTAAAGACCGCATCATGCGTCGCGACTTCAATATGCAGGTCAACGTTCCAGTAATGTATCATTTCTTGAGCTTACTGAGCGAGGGCGAGCGCTATCGCGAAGTGGGATTTGATGAGATTTTCAAAGACAATAAGCCAAGCGAGATAGTGTGCCAAGCATTCAAGAACTGCTTTGGTTTTGAATTACAAGATATCAAGTGGACCTATGATTACCAATTGCTCTCGAAGAATGTTGAGCTATCACTCGACTCCCTAATCGAGTCAATCTCAACTTTGCTCTATGCCCACGACTGCGATATAGTAGTACTTTCGGGCCGTCCCACCATGCTCAAGCCTATCAAGGACTGTTTCCTCAGGTATTTCCCTGTAAGCCCCAACCGCCTTGTTGTGCTAGGCAAGTATCGCATAGGTCGCTGGTATCCTTTCAAAGACGAGAATGGTTACATGTTTGACACCAAGAGCGTGGTGCCAGTGGGTGCAATGATAGGTTATCTAGCCTCAATGACTGGTGGATTGAAAGAATTCTCGTTAGACTTGCAAGAGTTGAGCCAGCGTCTGCGCCCCACTACCGAGAACTTCTCGAAGGCTGGCGGTCGCAACAATGAAGGCTGCTTCATAACTCCAACCACCTCAACAGGCAATATTGTGGTGAACTCATTCCCTTGCTACATTGGAGCCAAGCAGTTTGACATCAGCATCTACCCTGTGAGGCCATTCTATGTGCTGGACGTCGACGACAGGAACATCACCAAGCGAATTAATCCAGATGGTTCTCTATCGCCTGAGCAACAGCAACGTCGCTTGAGAGAGTATCGCAACACCCTTCTTAATCGCGGTCCTTTCAAGTTTGAGATAGAACGCGAAGACTATGAAGAGAATAAAGAGCTACTCACTATTGCTTCGGTTACCGACGTCAATGGTGAGGACCTCAACACCAAAGACTTCATGCTACAAGTTCAGAGCATCAACGATCCTCAATGCTACTGGCTTGACTCTGGAGAATTTAACTTAAATATTGCTACTACCGATTTAAATACCGACCTCTGATATGAACCTCAACCATTACCTACAAGTAGTCGAGAAGGCCCTCTCATGGAGAATCAATGTGCCTGAGAGTGAGCGCGCGAGCTATGTAAACAAGCTTGTTGAAATTAGACGTGCTTTCAAGAAAATAAAATTTGCTAACGACGAGCGCTGCTCTACAGCCGCCTTTGGCGAGAGCCAGATGGGAAAATCCTATTTGGTAAGCGCCCTGATGAGCGACCCTGGCAAGCCATTCACCGTGACCGACGGTCGCCGCAGCTACAATTTTATTGACGAGATAAACCCAAGTAACCCCAATTCTCGTGTTGAGGCAACAGGAGTTGTGACACGCTTTACATCATCGTCGGACCCTACCGTTCCCGAGGGCTATCTCAAAGCCCGATTGCTCACTGTGGCCGACATTATCCTAGTGTTGTGCGAGGCTTATCACACCCAAACCAACTATGACAATAACGAAATAAAGAAGATTGATTATATCCGTTCTTTCTATGAGGGCATTGATGTTCCTTCAACAGCCAATCCATCGCCCTTGATTTCACAGGACGACGTAGGCGACATTCGCGACTACCTGGGCCGAGATGCATCGTCAATGAGGCAGCGTGTTGCCAACATTATCGACCCCGAGACAGGCTTCTTTGACTTCTTGGTGCTTAATGTCAACATGCTCACCGACGACCAGCTGATATCACTCGTGAAGCTCCTATGGTTTGAGAATCCCGACATCAGTCGCCTTTTCGACACCTTGATAAAGGCTTATCGCACCATAAGGTTCAGCAATATTGTTTACATCCCATTTGATGCAGTGCTCAAGAAATATGGCACCCTACTCGATGTGGCCCGTCTCGACGAGATTTATGATGCCTCGGAGGTAGAGTTACCCCAATACCGTGCCACGACAATCGTTGGCACATCGCAAGGCCAGCAGGTTGAGATGTCGAAGAGCGTGCTTAGTGCACTTGTTGCCGAGCTGTATATGTCGCTTCCGGCAATGGAGAGCGAGAGCCGTGCATTCCTATCCAACCTTGACATTCTTGACTTCCCTGGCGAGCGCAGACCCGAGAACATGGAGGCAAGCAAACTCTCCAACAGCAAGAACCTCTCGGTAGTGCTTCGCCGAGGAAAGGTAACCTACCTGTTTAACCGCTACAGCGACACCAAGCGCATTTCTTCGCTGATGCTGTGCCACAACAACATGCAGTCGGCCGAAAGCAAGATGGGCTCGGTGCTCATTGAATGGGTAAAGAGCAATGTGGGCAAGACATTGTCCGACCGTGACAACTTCATGAGCTACACCCGCATTTCGCCGCTGTTTATTATCAGCACATTCTTCAATCTCGACCTGGAATATCAAACCAATGATATGCCCGACAAACCCGATGAGATGCGAAAGCGCTGGGAGAACCGTTTCAAGACCGTTCTTGAGAAAGAAGTGCTTAGAGCCAACACCGACGAGGACAACTCTCACTGGTTTAATCAGTGGACCACTGGCATGCCATTCCGCAACATCTTCATGCTTAGGGATTTCAAGTATTCGACCAAGTCGTTCATGGGATATAATCCCAATACTAATTCTCCCGAGATTGAAGAAGTGATACCCACTGCCTTCCCTAATTTCATGGAATGCTTGAAGCAGTCGTTCATCAGTTATGACTTTGTCACCAAACACTTCAGCGACGCCTCACAGGCATGGGATGGAGCGGCAACACTCAACAACGATGGCACCAAGGCCATTATCGCGGCACTCAACGAGCTAGCCCCACGAGTAAAAGAGGCTCGTGACAACAAGTTTGCCTCCGAAGTAAAAGAACTACTCAACAAGCTAAAAACAACCTTGAGCCTCTACTATCACAGCGGTTCGGTCGACGAAGAAATAAAGAAAGCCAAGCGTCAAGCCGCTCAAGCCAATCTACAGATAGGTATTCTCGACAGCCGTGACCCATCGGCATTTGGAAAGATGCTCGATGTGATGATGATTGACGAGCCTCACCTGTTTGAGATTATACACTCCGCGCTCAACAGCAGCAACGCTACAAGTTCCCGCTCCGATGCCGAGAGTGCCTTGTTCATGCAGTTTGGACTAAGCACCGAGGCATCTCGCGACGACAACATCAGAACACTGTGCGACACTCTGGGTGTTGACACCGAGGAAGAGTGCGCCCAGTTGCTGATGAGCCAAGGTATTGAGCTAAGCAAATTGCTTAGTGTGAGCCAAATCATGAGTTCACGCGCCGACCAGGTGGCTTATCAGGTAGAGAACTTCTGGCTTGACCAGTTCCTCAACCAGCATGCTGCCGCCATGTGCAAAGAAACAATCCCGTCAATTACCGACATGGTCACCAACCTGTCACGACTATATCGCTATCTTAACATGCATGATCGCATCACCCAAAAGATAGATGAGTATCTCAACATGTTCAACAATGACAATGCGGTGGGTATTATTGCCGACTATCTCGCAATGGAATTCAACCACTTCGTCACCTCATTTGGCTATGACTACCTTGATGAAAAGCAGCGAGCCAGCATAATGGAGAAAAACGAGCGGTTGAAACTAAACATCAAGGATAGTATTATTACGGCCAAAAACGACATGACAGGCGTTCATCTGCTCGAAGAACTAGACCGCGCCAACCGCAGCCTTCAGGAGAAGGGTTACAAAGCATCAGACCGTCAAGCTCTCACACGCTTGCCCCGATATGGTTACAAGTGGAGATGGATTGAAATGCTCAAGGTGGGCTATGTGTTCTCGTGCGACCTGCCCGACTATGATGTAGCCGCCAACGCTCGCATGGGCGAGATAATCGAGGAATTGAATAACGAATAAAGACCTATTTAAAACGCAATACTATGCCAAGAGTAATAAACAAAGCGCGTCTGTGCACCACGGCACCGATGAGTGTCTTTACAGTAGAGAGTGTAGGAGGCACACCTTTCTATAATAGGAGAAGTGATTTTGAGCGTTTGATTGCAAAACATGTCACAAATCCCAAATTCAAGAACTTCTTTGCCATGCCCTATTTCGAGTCCACAATCCATGGCTTGGAATGGCATGTCGACACCGATTTGGCGCAAGCCGTGCGCCTGTCGTCGGTTAGAGGCACCTCCCAGTACAACGATGCTAAGCGTCAGATTTCGGAGGCCAAAGCCTATTTCAACAACCTCAAGCGTCAAGCCAGCGAACAGGAAGCTCGCTATTTCAACTGCATGTTGAAATATATCGACAGCGAGGATATCGACGATATGGTATTTGTTACTCCGTCGCAAGTTATTCTTGGAGTGTGGGGAATGAAAGCGTTGCCAGGTGGCGACATGGTATCGGCTATCGTTACCGATGTTGACGACACAAGGCTCCACCGCATCACATTCAAATCAGATAACGCAAGATTGAAAGGCACTGCCTCGTTCATGCGTCGTCACGGCTATCGCCTGCACCCAGGCATCGACGTTCCCTCGGTTACTCCAGCCGAAGGATTCAAGTTTGTGGGCTGGTCGCCTAACGACCCAAGCAATGCTTTAGTTGACAGGGATTTGGAATTCACAGCCATGTGCGAAGCTATCGTGCTACCGCCAGAAATGCCAACCACTCCCGAGCCACCTGTTTTGCCCATCATGCCCGAACCCGAGCCCGAACCCGAGCCCGAACCCGAGCCCGAGCCATTGCCACCCGTGATGCACAACGTGCACTTTGAGCACGGAGGTTTTGGCACCTTTAGCGGTGCTCCTGCCGACACCCAAGTTGCCGACGGAATGGTTATAGCTCCCACTCAGGTGCCCATGGTTACTCCAATAGAGGGTTACCGCTTCACAGGGTGGAACACCCCATTGGGCAATCCCATCCATAGCGACACCACATTCTATGCCACCTATGAGAAGATTGCATTGCCATGGTGGAAGACCTTGTTTACCGAGGGCTGCCTGCGCACATTGTTATGGTTCTTGCTAGCACTATTACTGCTGTTGTTGATTGCACTCGTGCTTACCCATTGCTCATCGTGCACCCACTATGTGGGCGGATGTAACCGCTGGGGCGGAGGCAACGGCCATGCAATTGAGCACATCACCACCCCTGACGGCCGCTATATTGATGACAACGGCAACAGAAGAGTCATTCGCGATATCACCGTTGATGAGGATGGTAACCCCATTGATGATTGGGACGAGGGAAACGAAGTGGCCCCTCCACTCGTTGACGACAATGGCAACCCCATCTCGCCCGTTGGTCCTCAAGACCCTAACGACCCAAGCAGCCCCCAGGTGATGGGTGACCGCCTGAACATCTTTTTTGAAGATGACAATGCCGACTTTGACAAGTGGGCTCAGGACTTTCACCGCGCCTATCCTGGCGACAACTATCAGATAATAGGTAAAGATAAAAATTCCAACTGGATACAGATAAAAGTTCCCGTTCAGGAACGCAACAGAATAAGGGAAGAACTTCCCACCAAAATCACTTCACCCCGATTCAGAGTAGTGGATGAGACAGTGATGCAGGGTGGACCAACCACTAGCTCCCGTCAAAGCTTTAGCACAATGTCGCTACCTGCTGGATGGCACATCGATGCTGCAGGAATAAGGCAAGCTTGGAATGTGACCAAGGGCAATCCTGATGTCACCATTGCCGTGGTTGACGATGGCATAGCTCTCGACCATGACTTGTTTAAAGACCGCATTACCAAGAGCTACAACATCTTTCGTTGCGACGACCACCTAAGCGCTGGCCAAGGTCATGGCACCCATGTTGCAGGAATTGCAGCTGGCAACACATCACACTTGAACCAAGAAGGCGTGGCAGGTGTTGCTCCCGAATGCAAAATCATGCCCGTGCAGGTGTTTGACAACGGTCAATGCACCGCTTCGTCATTGATTAGAGGCATCATGTATGCCATTCGCAACGATGCCGATGTGGTTAACATTTCGATAGGCACCGCCTATCCAGTAGAATTAGGATATATCGTTCCCGTTGAGATTCAGCAACAAGTAGCTCAAACCCAATTCAAGGGTGCCGAGGACGTTTGGAACTGGGTGTTCAGCCAAGCTGCCGCCAAGAACACCATCCTCGTGTTTGCCGCCGGCAACAGTCACTTGCTAGCAGCCATCGAGCCACAGTTGCGCTCGAGCAACACCATCAATGTGGGTGCTGTGGGCCAAAATTTCAGCATGACCCCTTGGTCCAATTTCGGCCCCACCGTGTCGGTTACTGCACCCGGTGTGGACATCAAAAGCTCAATGCCAGGCAACACATACCAGGAGCATGACGGCACCAGCATGGCTGCTCCCATAGTTACTGGCACCGTAGCGCTGATGAAATCTCTTAACAAGAATGTCACAGTGACTCAGGCCCTCCAGGCTCTCACATCCACTGGCCATGTCACTGCTGGTGGCACTCGCAGTGGTCCCTCAATACAAGCCGACCGAGCTGTAATGAAAATCAAGCAACAATCTTAATGATTGGAGATTAAGGATTAAAGTAAAATAACAAAAAACTATACTTGATATGAATAATACAAAATTTAACTTTGCAGCTGTAATCTCCATTATTGTCCTGCTATTCTACTCCTATATAGTGTTTTTGGGGTTAGTTTACTGGCTGGACGGCAATAAATGGAAAGGTTTGCTCTACACCTTGATACTCATTGCTGTGATTATAGCTTGCGTGTTTTTCATGTGCAAAGCACGTGCTACTAGATGGGAAAAAATAGGCAACACGGGACAAATACTATTTGGCGTGATAATTCTCGCCGCTTTAGCCCTGAGCTCCATGCCATTTGCCCACTTCTTGAAACTTGTTCACAACCAAAAACAGGTGACCGAGGCCTTTGAGAAGTCGCACAAGTATGCGTCCGACTTGGATTTGGCCTACAAGGATTATGTAAAAGAGCGCAAGGAAGTGACCCTTGAGCACCTCAACGCCGTGGAAGCTGGCCACGGGGCAAGCAACCCTGCCGAGTATGATAGCATCTTTGGCATGCCTGGCAGTGACGATAGCAGGAGCAAGATAAACCGCATGATCACCAATCTGGAGAAGACCTTGCTGCCTGAATCGCTGGAGCGCGCCAATGAGCAAAACATCCAGCGCTTGGAGCGTGGTGCCAAGATGTCGGTATGGAATGTAGAAATGCCCGGCATCGTTAACCGCATTGACGAGACGGTGAAGAAAAACATTGAGATTTATACCAATATCAGCAAGAATGCCCATGGCTACAAGGGCGACAACAATTATCAGGCATTCACCTATCCTGCCTATGCCAGCCATAACGCCAAGCTTCAGGATATGCTAGACAAGATGTCGATGCCCTCGGTGCTATCAATTATAGCGGCCTTGATTTGCTTTGGATTCATGTTGTTGCCTTATTACCTCACCGAGCGTGACGTGGCTGCGGCAACATCAAGTGATAGCCGCAAGAAGAGCAAGGATGCTGCGTCTACCATCATCACCGCTCCATCGGTAAGTGGCAATCGCCGTAGTCGCCTGCGTGAGCATCAAGACAAAAACAAATAAAACAACGATTGTATTAATTTAAAACAACTATACACATTAATATATATGGCAACACCTTCAAAAGAACAAATTTTGGGAATAGCCCATGGAATACCCGTGAGCGTATTAATCAAGTATATCAACAACGGATTTGTAACTTTGCAAGACCTGAAAGGCATTCATCTTGCCGAGTCGAAAATACAAGCCATTGAGAAAGCCATGCAGGGCAATCAGGACAAGATGTGGCAGCAGGCATGCGAAAACGGCAGTGTTACCGATTTCTTCCGTTACCTTAACACTTATCCTGATGGAATCTATGCTGAGCCTTGCCGTCAAGCATTGACTGGAGAGGAGGAAGACTTTTGGTGGGAAGTGATGTCGGTAGGCACCCCTGACATCCTGCAGCAGTATCTCAGCATCTATGAGCCGCTGATGGGCGCCCACGTTGAAGAGTGCCGCGAGATGCTCACCGACCCCATGTGGGTTCAAGTGAAAAAACGCCCCACGCTGCAAGCTCTCGATGAATATGAGAGAAACAACCCTGGCAACCACACTGCCGAGATTAATGAGATGCGCTCCAGCATCACCGACGAAATCGACTGGGAGAATGCCTGCCGCGCAAGCAATACCGACGCTTATCGTGGCTACTTGCTGGCACATCCCACCGGCAACTATGCCTATGAGGCTCAACAACGCATCAATGCCGCTGCTGGCCGCGACGCTTTTGTTGCCGAGATGCGTGGTGACATCAATAACAAGACCCCTGAGGAAATTAGGAATGCCGTTGAAAACGGCATCATCTCATGGACCGACGTGCAGAGCGTGTACGGCTTAGACCGCGCCACTGCCATCCAAAATTATGTTGAGATGCCTCCCATCGACGTCACTCAACCACCAGCACAACTTGAAGGTGAATCCACCGAGGTTTACTTCTGGGGGACCCCATCATCAGGCAAGACCTGTGCTCTGGGATCGCTGCTGAGCGGCGCCGAGAATGCCTATAGCCTCGAGCCACAGTTGTGCCAGGGCCTCAACTACATGATCCGCCTCAAGGGCGTGTTCCAGCCAGGCCGCCTGTGCTCATTGCCACCCAGTACTTCGGTTGATGAGATTCAAGAGATGATTCTCAAGGTGCGTGAGCCCAAGGACACCAAGAAGGTGCACAAGATGACCTTCATCGACCTTGCGGGCGAGATTTTCCGTGCTATATTCTTCAGTCAAGCAGGAATGGCAGTTGACGAGCAGCACAAAATCACTCTTAATCATGTTCAGAACTTCCTGCTCGACAAGCGCAATCCCAAGATTCACTTCTTTGTAGTGGAATATGGCGCCGAGAACAAGCAATGGGAGAACATCTACATGAAAGACTACCTGAGCACTTGCGCACTCTATGTCAAGAACAACAACATCCTGAAGAAATCTTCGGGTGTGTATATCTTGGTTACCAAGTGCGACAAGATAGGTAATGACAACGACCTCGTGGAACAGGCCGAGCAATATGTACAAAACTATTTGCCCGCGTTCTACAACAACTTGCAGAGTGCCTGCGTGAATTCAGGCATCAAGGATTTCCAGGTGATTCCATTCTCCATTGGAAATGTCTTTGCCAGCAAGCTGTGTGAGTATGACGATAGCTTCGTCTATGATGTGATTGACACATTGTTATATAAGACACCAGTACTGAAAGACAATTGGCTCACAAAATAAAGAAACATAAAAAATAACATACTATGGCAAACTATAATTATCTAAAGGTTGACTTCTACGGTCAGTTTGACAACGACACCATTCACAAGCTCTGTTATCCCGAGCCCTATAACCGTGCAAATGCAGCTGCCGTGGCATGGCTTAATCCTATAAAGGATTACCGCAACAGCATGAGGACATTATTCCCCACAGCCAACAATTGCTACAAGATACACCTCGACAACAACGGAGTGTACTATTCCATGCTTTTCAGGAACGCCGACGACACCCGCGGCGGATATGTGATGATTACTACCATGATAGCGCTCAACTATGTGAAACTCATCGATGGCGAGGCCATCCTCACGCTGCTCAACTTGCTCAAGCGCAAGGTTGTAGATGCTAAGAACTTCACTCCAGCAGCAGTTGAGGAGTGCCTTGTGGCCAGCGGAATGCCACAACAGCAAACTGCCATGCCGCTCATCAAGCCCATTAGCGGTGGCTCCACAGCACTTGCCTATCGCACCTATGCCAGCAACGACGAGCTGATAGCACTGTTCCAGTTCCCCCGTCAGGCCGACTATATGCGCTTTGCCGATGTATTCTTCGTTCCCAAGCAGTGGACACCTCAGGCAGGAGCAAGCATTCAGCCCCTGACCACACCCATCAAGCGCACCTACATAGTGATGAAGCCTGCTGGTGTTCAGGTTCAGGGAAAAGCCGAGACCAATGGGCAGCTTTTTGTCACCTACAGCAAGCCTGGCTTCAAGCCTCTTAGCGTAACTCTGCCAGTGAATGGTGTCAACAGCCAATATGTGAAATATAACAAAGGCACACTCACCATCTTGGAGCCTGACAACTTGCCTTTCCGTCAGCAGGTGAGCCTTCTTGTGAAGGTGAACAACCGCAGCTATAGCGACCAGAAGGTAACAGCTCAAATTGGCTCAATTCCACTGAAGTATGCCAACGGATCATATAGCGCAGAGCTCACCCCTGCACAGCTGGCTGGTGCCGAGGTGAAAATGTCGGTTATCGTCAATGACCCCGGGCTTGTGACTAAATCGACAACCGATTGGAGCAATGTGAGAACCGTTTACCAAACCGAGGAATATCCCGTTTGGAAGAAAGTGCTCTGGCCACTCATAACGCTCATTCTTGGTGCAGGTATCACATTTGGTGCATGCTATTATTGGGCTGACACTTTCTTCCCTGTTGAGGAAACTGTAATTGACGATCAAAGAGGAAATCAAAGCGATGTGATTACAGAGGAAGGCGAAAGCGCTGATCCTGAAGCCGGCATAGATGAAGGTTATGGTGAAGACGTGCCTAGAATGGACCGAGGCAATGCTTCTCAACAAGAAGCCGTGCGCCAAGCCATTGAACAAGCTGATAGAGGTGTTGAACAAGCAGGGCAAGCTGCAGAACGAGCTAATCAGCAAGGTGCCCGACAGAATAATCAGCAAGCTGCTGCTCAACAACAGCAAAGACAACAGCAACAAGCGCAGCAGCAAAGACAACAGCAACAAGCGCAGCAGCAAAGACAGCAACAACAACAGCAGCAAAGACAGCAGCAAGCGCAACAGCAAAGACAACAACAGCAGCAAAGACAGCAACAACAGAAACCCCAAGAACAGAAACAGCAGAAACCTCAAGAACAGAAACAGCAGAAACCTCAAGAAGGGGTTCATAAGAAACAAGTTGCCAGCTCATTAGGAGATGGATAACCATAGATGATATATGAAACACTTTTTGTGATTATAATTTAAATGACTTATGAACAAAGCAATAAAAATAGGATTAATCGCTTTGGCATTATTAGCGATTGGATTCGTGTTCTGGTGGACACTAAGCACGCCACCTGAGTTACAGGAGTTGCGTTTTGACGAGTCTTATGTCTCTCGAGTTCAACAGCAATGTGAATCGGACATTGACGGGGCTGCATCGTTTGATAAAGCTCAAACGTCCTTCAAGACAATGCTTCAGGACATTGCGGATGGTGAATTTCTTGAGAACATCAATTCCCGTGAGGCTATCAATAGCAAGAAGCAGCTTGCTCGCCACTATGGGCCAGTGCTCGCCACTCATGCCGACAGCATCTTTGCTGGTAGCGAGTGGAATGAGGGTCACATCAATGCCCTAAAAGAAGACGCACAAGTTGTGCTTGCAACCAACACGATAGAGACAGGATCGGATGTCGCCACTAAGCTTAACTCTATTGTTAAAAATGTGAGTGACTACCATGCCGCTAAGGCCGCAACGTCATGCGGAAGGTGCTCGTCGGTGAGTGACGTGAGGTCGGCAATCAGCAGGGCAAACAGCTTTAAGCGTGAGCCCCTCAACAACTGCACCAGCCTGATGAGTGCCCTCAATTCGGTAGAACAGAAAGCTAAAGATGCATTGGCAAGAAACATCGTTTCAATGTGCAACAAAGCGGCACAAGGGCATGGCAGCATCAGCATCGACGCTGCCAAGGCGAAGATCTCAGAATATGAGAGAGCTTTTCGTAGTAATCGACAGTTATCTGAAGCCAAGAGCAAGCTCCATGCTGCCGAAAGTCGTGCCGCCGCCAGAAGGCACGAGCAGCAACGTGCCGAGAACCAGCGTCGTGAGGATACACGCAATAGGAATATTGAAAATCGAGTAAATACTCATAATAATAATGATGATGACGATGGATTCCATTTCTAAAATACTCCGCACTTTTACCCTCGCTATTCTATCTGTAACGGGATGCTCTATGGTTTTGGCGCAAACTAATGCCGACAAGCAATATGTGCAAGATTTGAAAAGCAAGCTCGACATACTTTATAAAGAGTATAGCAACTATGATAATAATGTAAAATCTCTTGAACAAAAGAAAGTTAAGGATATTGATATGGCTCAGGACACTAAAAATCGAGAGCGACTTAATAATCTTTATGACCAAGAATACAATGATAGTTTGACCATCAAAAGATGTGATAGGGAAATTGAGCAAAAACAAAAACTAATTTCCCAGAAAAAAGGCGCAGTCCTTGACGATGAGATAGAGAAATTTGTTATAAAATTGTTAAATTCTCCTTGCAATCCCAAAGCTATAGTTAGTCTAGAAAGGTATGAAGAGTTTGTCTCACCTAATAAACTACAAACATTAGGTAATCATATTGACAAACTTAAACTTTTTCCAAATTATAGCGAAAATATGCTCCAAGTTCTTCTTAATTTTGAAGAAGACCTAAAATTAGATTTATGGAAAAAACAGAACGAAGGTTCAGACATATTAAATCAATTTGACAATGAGTTAAGTCACATTAAATATCTTGAACGATATAATAAACGTGGCGAAAAGATTCCATTCCTTGATGAATGCTACAATAAAATTCTAGAAATGCGTAGCAAAGGGTTTGAGAATTGTCAGGCGGACTATGCCAAAGTGATTAAGGATCTAAAACCAAATAATAATTCATTTACATCACCATTTTCAACCATTATTAATCTATATAATGATATTGAGAATTTAAAAATAAAAAAGGAGGAAGCTATAGCCAGAATTAATGGTATAACGCCAGAAATAAAAGATTTAGAAATTAAAATTAAAAACAACGAGAAAACTTATAACGAAAACAAAAACATTAAAAACCAGCGCAAGCAGGAAACAGAGAAGTTGAATGCTAAAAAGGACGCTATTGACAAGGTTCTTTATGATGCATGCCTTTATTGCCTTGACCAGAAACATCCTTGCGACACATTAGGCAACAATGAGTGGCTGAGAAAAGAAGTTGAAAAGCTCACCGACGCAAAGAGCAAATACCCACAATCGGAAGATTATAAGAAACTGTTTTCGCAATTTAATGAGCTTTTCAACAACTATAAGGCTTACACATTGGAGATAGGTGAATTCTTGCAAAATTGCTATAAATATAATGAAGGTAATGGAGAATTGACCAATGCGATGCGAAACGAAATTAATACTGAGCTGAAGAATCTCAAGTATTGGAAATACTACTCCAATCGCAATGGCAAGAATGCCGTACATAGCCGAAATCTTGACTATATCCTTGGGGAATTTGAAGCGATGTTCAATACTAATTTCAAGAATTGCAAAGCACGCTATAGGAAATTAGGTCCAATGCTTCGCGGTGTAGAATAATGTAGTAGTCGTTACCGATGGTGAGGCTAAGGCTCGCAAGCGCAGGCTGGCTTGGGCATGTGCCGGAGTGGCACTTCTCGACCTTATCCTGCTGCTGTTGCTGCTCTGGCTGCCAAACAATTGTAGCGGAAGGCTGTGGGGCGGGCACCATGGCGGAGACTTGATAGCTGGTCGCACCGACACAGTGGTTGAAAAAGTGATTGTAAGGCACGACACCATCCACGTTCGCGATTCAGTCACCACAAATGAGCCCAACGACTCTATCGACGATGCTGTGGAGGATGCTGGCGGGAATGTTGATGGCTATATGCGTTTCTCCATTATCTGGAACCAGAACCATCGAAGCCTTGTAGACCTTGACGCTCACGCCAAGGAACCCACAGGACAAGAGATTGCTTTTAACAGTCACAAATCCCCTAGCCACACTCGTGCTGGTGGCACACTTGACGTGGACATGATTAGGCCGACTAGAACTGGTGTGGAGAACATCTACTGGGAAAATGCCGAATCTCTGCCTGATGGCAACTACCGCTTCTTTATTGTCAACTATGACGGTGGACGAAACCACGACTGCGAAGCAAAGCTCAAAGTGGGTAACAGAACGTTCCTCTACCGAGTGCCCTCAATTCATAAGGGCTCACCAGCCACCATCGCCACAGTCACCATTCGCAACCACCAGATGGAGAATATCGAGCAATCACGATACTTAGTAAATTAATCAGCAATCTTTTCACGATAGTTACACAATCATTAATAATGAAATGCATTAATTGTTATAGAAAGATTGATGAAAACTTGAAGTTTTGCAATTTCTGCGGCGCAAAGCAGCCTGTTGACCGGGAAGCCTACGAGCGAGAGCATCCCGAGCTTGCTAATGCCCTTCCAGAAGAAGAGCTATTGGAGCAAAAACAAGAACATCAACGGCAAATCATGGAATTAAAGTTGCGGCAGGAAGAGCTAGAACGTCAAATAAGACAAGTTACCGAGCACTTGGAACAAGAGCAAAAAACGACTGTTGCTCAATCCAATGTGGCCGCAACCATTGCCACTACGAGCTCGGAAGACGTGAAAGCAGCAACGGGCCAGCACAACGCCGCCGTTAATGAGAGTGTCGAGCGAGAGCGCAGTGCAATGGGCAATACAGGCTATAATTTTCCACGCAAGGCTGTAGTGATAAATACGTCACCTTCCAACCCCGAAAAAATCAGTGATGCTCAAAAGCGAACAGAAATGTCTAAAATGCCTGAAGTAAAAGTACCTATACCGGCTTCTAGTAATACTTCAGCTTCAGCACATAAACCTATTTACCCAAGAGACAAAAGAATACTCTTTTTAGCAATTGGTATTGCAATAGGTTTGATTATTGGCGCTGGATTGGCTTATTATTTCTCTAATAATGAAGAAAAAATAATTTACGGCCAAACAGAAAATCAAGACGATGCAATAATCGAGGATAGCGAAAACGTCATTCTTGAAGATAGCATAGAAGATCCAAATAAATCTATGCCTAGAATGGACCGAGGTAACGCTTCTCAACAAGAAGCCGAGAGTCAAGCCGTTGAAGATAGAGCCGTTGAACAAGCTAGGCAAGCTGTTCAAGAGGCAGCAAGTAGGCGACAAGATGATTCTCAAGCGAGACAAACGGCACGACAAACTAGGCACGACAATCAACGAACTGCCGCTCAACAACAGCAAAGACAACAGCAACAAGCACACCAGCAAAGACAACAAAGACAGCAAAGACAACAGCAAAGACAGCAGCAAAGACAGCAGCAACAAGCGCAACAGCAAAGACAACAGCAACAACGTCAGCAGCAGGCTCAGCAAGGTCAACAAGGACACCAGCAAGCCCAACAAGGCAAGCAACAGGGCCAACAAGGCAAGCAGCAGGGTCAAGGCAAGCAGCAGGGCCAACCAGTCCAACCAGTCAATAACGCTCACCAATTCGATTTGGATTAATTAGCGATTAAATGTAACGACTTATGAACAAGGCAATAAAAATAGGATTAATCGCTTTGGCGGCAATTGTAACTAGTAGCGCTATGGCACAAAGTAACGCCGACAAGCAATATGTGCAAGATTTGAAAAGCAAGCTCGATGTGCTCATGCAAGAAGCTGATGGCTATTATAAGAGTACTGTCAAGCCACTTGAGAAAAAACAAATTATGGAAATTGACCGCGAAGACCATTCAGCAAAACAAAAACAACTTCAAGCTTTATATGACAAAGAGGCAAATTATAATACTATAATCGACAAGTGTAACAAGGACCTAAGTATTAAAAATGGGCAACTGGACCAGAAGACTAGTGCATCGTTAAAAAAAGATATTAAGGTTTTAGAGCAGCAACGAGGAGCAGCTCAAAGGGAACTGGATGCTATCAAGCCTGAGATAAAAAGATTGGAGGACATTCTGAGTAACAACTTGAAGATTAATAATGAGAACAAAAGCATCATCAATGATCGCAAACAAGTAAATGAGACATGGAGTTCTAAAAAGGACGCTATTGACAAGACTCTTTATGATGCATGCCTTTATTGTGTAGACCGGAATCATCCTTGCGACACATTAGGCAACAATGAGTGGCTGAGAAAAGAAGTGGAAAAGCTCACCGACGCAAAGAGCAAATACCCACAATCGGAAGATTATAAGAAACTGTTTTCGCAATTTAATGAGCTTTTCAACAACTATGAGGCCTACACACTCGAGATAGGTGAATTCTTGCAAAATTGCTATAAATATAATAAAGGCAATGGAGAATTGACTGCCAAGATGCACAGTGAGATTGACGCTGGGTTAAAGAATCTTACCTATTATAAGAAATATTACCTCAAGCGCAATGAAAAGAATGCCATCCATAGTGAAAATCTTGATTATATTATCAAGGAGTTTAAGGACATGTTCCAAATTAATTTTAAAGGTTGCAAGGAGCGGTACAAGAAGTTAAATTCTAGAGTGCCGCGCAAAAAAACGGCAAAATCCAAAACTCCGAAGTAGTCGTTACCGATGGTGAGGCTAAGGCTCGCAAGCGCAGGCTGGCTTGGGCATGTGCCGGAGTGGCACTTCTCGACCTTATCCTGCTGCTGTTGCTCCTTTTCCTGCCCAATAATTGTGGCGGACGCATTAGAGTAGGAGACGACGGCTACCGAGATGGCAGAAACATACCAGGCAGAACCGACACATTGGTTAGAGATACTGTAGTGTATGACACCATCCACGATTCCGATCCTGTTCTGAAAGAGCCCATTGACACTGCAAGCATTACTATTGACGAGGCTGTAGAGCATGCTGGCGGCAATGTGAATGGATTCTTGCGTTTCTCTATCAAGTGGAACCAGGAAGTAGATCTTGACGCACATGCAATAGAACCAACTGGTGCCGAAATTTATTTTGATAGTTACAAAGACCCCGACCACACCAATGCTGGTGGTCAACTAGATATTGACAGGCTAAGTCTCGCAGACGGCCCACTTCCTTGGGTTGAAAACATTTACTGGCCGAGTGCCGACATGCTGCCAAACGGCAATTACCGCTTCTTTATCCATAACTACAGCAGTGACGAAACAAGCCGCAGTTGCGAGGCTCAGCTAAAAGTTGGAAACAATATATACCATTACCGGGTGGGAGCCATAGCTCCAGATGATAAAGTCAATATCGCCACTGTGACCATCACAAACCACCAAATGGCAGGCATCCAGCAGTCGCGCTACTTGGTGCAGTGAAATTTGTGAATCGGTGACTGAGTTTTGCTATTAATTGAGTATTAATCAACAAAAGAACAATATAAAGTATGAAATGTGTTAAATGCTATCGTGAGATTGGTGACAAGATGAAGTTCTGCAACTATTGCGGAGCCAAACAACCATTCAACCGCAAGAATTATGAGAATGCTCATCCAGAGCTTGCCGACGCACGCTCGGACGAGGAGAACAAGCTAGGTGTGAAGCTTAACATTCCCATTATTGAACCCATCATAGAACCTGAAGTTCAACCCGAACCGCTAGAGGAGGCCAAGCTTGGCACCCCCGAGCAGCCATTGCAGGAGGCTCAACTCGCCACGCCCGAGCAACCACTTGTAGAGGCTCAACTAGAACCTGTGCAAGAAACACAGCCAGAACCATTGGTAGAGGCTCAGCCAGAACCACTAGTAGAGGCCCAATTAGAACCGGAGCCAGTGGTAGATATTCAGCCCGAAGAACCTCAGCAACCACTAGAAGAGGCTCAACTTGACGAGCCCGAGCCACTTGAAGAGGCTCAATTAGAACCAATCGAGGAGGCTCAGCCGGAGCCAGTGGTAGATATTCAGCCCGAAGAACCTCAGCAACCACTAGAAGAGGCTCAGCTCGACGAGCCCGAGCCACTAGAGGAAACTGAGCCTGAGCCACTAGAAGAGGCTCAATTAGAGCCAATAGAGAAGGCTCAGCCGGAGCCAGTGCAGGAGGCTCTGCATGATGAACCTAAGGAACCTCAACGAGAAATGCAGGCCGAAGATTATGCTCGAGCAGTGCGTATTGCTGAGCTTGAAGACAGCAATGCTACGCTAGAGAAAGAAAATGCTGACCTCGAGGCGCAAATGCTTAAATACAAACAAGCTAGCGGCAAATTTAAATTGTTCTCAATAGTAGCTGCCGTGGTTGCCTTATTGGGCCTTGGGCTTGGGGCTTTCTCTTTATTAAATAAAGGTAATGAATCTCAAGACTCCACCGCTGAATCGGCTGGTCATGAATTTCCAGAATTCACATATTATGGCGAGCTAGTGAATGGTGAGCCCAACGGATATGGCCTTGCCGTGTATAAATCAGGAGACCCTGACAACCGCAAGTTCTATGTGGGCAAGTTTGAGGCCGGCAAGCGAGTTGACGACAATGCAATGCTGCTCTATAACGATGGTAGATTCTTCTATGGGAAGATAAATGACGAATTATTGGAAAAAGGAATTTTATATTTTCAAACTGAAAATAATCACTTTGAGGGCACTTTTGATAAGGATCCTTCTGACCAAAATGAGATTATACCTTATACTGGTACTTGGTATAAACATGAGGTGTTCGTTACAATCAAAAATGGAAAATAAAATAAAAACAGATAATTATGAAAAGTTTTGCTCTTTTAAGAAGTTTAATGTGCATGGTTTTATTAATAGCTCTGCCTCTATCTGTTAGCATTAATGCTCAGAATATTAGCGGCATTAAAATGCAGCGCCCTACAAGCACACAAGCTAAGTCGACAACAAGCAAGTCGACTAGCAAAAAGACCAGCACTAGCGAATCTCGCCCAAAGGCTAAGACAAGCTCGGAGGACAGAGAAAAACCAGCCGAAAAAAGTCAACCCAAGGCCTCGGCCAGCTCATCAAGCAACAAAAAGTCTACCCCTAAGCTGAGAGTGCGCAAAATATCGGAAACTGACGATGATGATGCCGAACGCACAGCTCGTAGTAATGTGAAGGCTGCCCGCAGCAACAATAAAGAAGAATCGCCCGAGGCCAAGCGTCTCAATGAGCTTAACCAGCAATACAACGAAGCAAGCCAGGCTGTTGCCGAGTGCGACAAAAAGATTGCTGATAAAGAACGTGAGCTAAAGCAAGGCCCAAGCGGTGCCCTTGATGATAAAGTTGAGGATTTCATTATCAGCTTGCTCAACTCTCGTTGTAACCCACGTGCTATTGCCCACATTGGTGAATTCAAGAACAATGTGTCGTTAGCAAGATGGAGCGACCTGGAGGCACAAAGAGATCTGCTCAACAACTATTCAAGCTATTGCCACGAGATGCGCAACGTTCTTGAAGAATACCACAAGGACTTTAAGATGTCGCAATGGGAAAAGATTGAGGAAGGGTCGGAGGTTCTTTCCCTCTTTGACCAGCAAATGAAGGGAACCTCTTATTATCTTAACCACTACAAGAAGCGTGACAACATTCGCTTCCTTGACAAGTGCTACGACAAGATTAAAGATATGCAAGATAAAAAATTTGAGAATTGCAAAGACGACTATGAGAAGCTGATAACTGATCTGACTCCAAATAGCGTTGACGTGGCCTTGCCCACTGCATCTATCTCCACGCTCAAGCAAGATCTTGAGACTCTAAAGAAACAGAAAGAGAACGCTCAGGCTCAACTCAGCCGAATCACTAAAGAGAAAGAAGCCCTAGAGGCAAAAGTTAACAATAACGTTGCCGCTAACGATGTAGCCGAGGTTGCGAAGGTCAACAACCAAACCGAAGTTGACGAGGAGATTGACGATGACGTCGAAGATGAGGAGAAAGAGGATGAAAACAAAAGTGAAGAAACCTTCTATCCTCCCGCTTGGGGGCAACAAATAGATCTTGAAGTTGCATTTGAAGGTAAGTGGCAAATAGGTAAACAGCCAGAAAGTTGGGGACATTGCACTATTCCCAATAAAAACATGGTTACCTATATAGCTGATCCCAACCCATCCTTAGAGCCTAGAAGTGATTATTTCACCATTGTTGCTGGAGATGAAGTTCTCACGGTTCATATTATACAGAATGGTCGTGACGCTGAATTAACAATCTCAAGTTCTTACTTTGAACTTAAACCTGAAGGCGGCACAAGATATATTGACGTTGACAACGAAGGCAAGGCTTGGAGCATAGACAGCTCATCGGTTTCGTGGGCTCACTTGAGCAAGAATGGCAATCGCGTGACTATTAATGTTGATCCAAACACCTCAAGCCAAGACCGCACACATAGTTTCAACATTATCTCGGGTGATAATTCTAAAAAAGTTGAGATTATGCAATATAGCTCCGACTCACTCAATTGAGAACCCAATTACTAATTAGTGATTAGAGATTAGAGATTAGAGGTTAGTGGAAACTACAAATTATAACTGATATGAAATGTATAAATTGCTATCGCGAAATTGCCGATAATTTGAAATTTTGCACCTATTGCGGTACAAAGCAGCCTCTTGACCGTGAGGCCTATGAGCGTGAGCATCCCGAGCTCGCCGATGCTCTCAGTGAAGAAGAGCAACAAGAGCTAGAGCGTCAGCGGCAAATAGAGGAGGCCGAGCGCCAGAGGCAAGAGGCTGAACGCCAGAGGCAAGAAGCCGAGCGGCTGGCACAAGAGGAGGCTGAACGCAAGGCACAAGAAGAGGCTATGGCTGCACAAGCCCAAGCTCAAGCTATTGAGGAGGCTCAAAGTGCCTATAATGGTGATAATGGATATGTGCCCGAAAGCGAACCCGTCGCTATCGAAGACCAGGCACCCGAGGTGCAACAATATCAACAGAGCACTGTGGAATATATGCCCCAGCCCTCAAGCAATCTTATCGCTTGCCCCGACTGCGGCCACATGGTGTCGCCACGTGCCCAAAGCTGCCCCAGTTGTGGCTATCCTATAGCCACAATTGCCCCACCAGAGTTAGCTCCCCAACCCACGCTTGTTGATTCTTATACAGAATCGCAGGAAGCACAGGAGACGAAAGGGGGATCATCAGGATTATATGCTCTGTTAATCGTTATAATTTTGATTCTCGTTGTTCTTATTATTGCACAATTCCAATAAGAAGAATCAAGTAATCTTACAGAAAATGAAATGCATTAACTGTTATAGGGAGATTGATGAGCACTTGAAGTTTTGCACCTATTGCGGTGCAAAGCAGCCTCTTGACCGTGCTGCCTATGAACGTGAGCACCCCGAGCTCGCCGATGCTCTCAGTGAAGAAGAGCAACAAGAGCTAGAACGCCGACAGCAAATTGAGGAGGCCGAGCTCAAAACAATGGAAGACATCGAGCGCAGGATGCAAGAAGAAATTGAACGTAGGGTAAAAGTAGAGTTTGAACGTAGAGCACAGGAAAAGGGATTAGCTAGTGCAAATCTTGCGAAAACAGCAATTGCTCAAAAATCGCTCGAAGTTACCAAGGCATCTAAAATACCTAAAGTGCAAAAGCCGGCGGCTGTTAACCCTCCTTTGACTGGATTTCGTACACATGTCAAGCCTAAATATCAAGATAAAACGAATACAGTTGATACAAGTGAAAGAAAACCAGAAGCAAAGAAAAGGATTTTACACATACTTATGCTTTTTGCTGGTATAGCAATTGGTGCAGTTTTGACATTTTGGGTATGTTCTCATTGGGCTGATACATTCTTTCCAATTAAGGAGAATGTTGAAGACCAAAGAGGGCAAAATACCGTGGTAAAAATAAATGATAATGAAGCTAGCGCAGATGTGGAAGAAAGTAAACATACGACACCAACTGATATTCAGCAGCGAGCTCAACAGAAAGTCACCAAAACAGTTGAGCAACAGCAACCTCAACGTGGGCAAACGCAATCTTTAAGGCAAGAACAACCTCGAGAGGCTGGGCAACAGAATGGAGATCGTCAGAGTCAGCATGCTGTTCAGCATCAACAGCGAAATGCTCAACATCAACAGCGAAATGCTCAGCATCAACAGCGAAATGCTCAGCATCAACAGCGAAATGCTCAGCATCAACAAAATCAGTCAAAATCAAATCAAACAGCGAAATCAAATAATCAACAAACACCTTCACAAGGCAAGCAGCAGGCTCAACAAGGCAATGCAAATCCACCACAAGGCAATGCACCCATAAAGACACAAGGCAATGCAAATCCGCACCATGGTAATGCGAATCAGGAGAATAACGCAACTGGCTATGGTGTGATGGGCCCCAGATAATTAATAATAAAGCAATTTTTTTGTATGCCAATAAAGTACTTATATTATATTAAATTAATATACGTTACTCAAGTATAGTAGTATGAAACGTTTGTTATTTCTATTGGTGGCGACACTTATGACGTATAGTGCTCAAGCCCTAATTCTTGAAACAATTGAGCTCAAAGACGGCACAGTTCTTCAAGGTTATACTGCTGGCATGAAAAAAAATGGTAAAATTATTTTCATGGCAGATAAGATTTCTATGACAGTGACAGTGAGTTCATCTGATGTTTTTGAACGAACTAAACTTGAAAATGGAGGAGAGCGCATAAAAACCTTTAAAGGTGAAGAATATGTAACTAAATCAGATGCGATTGTTGAAAGTGAAGACAATATATCTTTCCCTTTCACTAAGAGTTTCTCAGAAAACGAAAGTAAAGATAAAGATATTGATCCGTATTCCATAAAGAAAATAAGTCGAGAAGTCCCTGATAAGTCTCTGCTTAATGGTGTGCGCGATAAAGTTACTACCGTTAGTACTAATCACTCGGTTGAGGGCTACGTTACAGCCCAGGTTCCTGGTAGCCACTGGGAATTGACTTCCAATAATGGTGACAAGAGCGGATTCAAGTCAGCAGATGTTGATATTCTTGAAAAGGTACGCATTAATGAAGATATGACCCTCTATGATCAAAGTGTTCTTATTGACACTTATGTTTTGAAAAATGAAGAAAAAGTTTCAGGGGCCTTAAAGAAAAAGGATTGGACTAACAATACAATAACTCTTGAGGACAGCAACTCAAAAGAGATTGTGGTTAATGCCAATGATGTTGTGGAATACTACTCTGTTCGTAATCAAAAATATCAACAAGAATTTGACAAAGACATCGTTGGTGACAATGTGGTTATCAACAACACCAACCTTCTAAATCTTGAAAAAATCGAGAACAAAGGACATGAAATGAAAGTACTCTACCGTGGTGATGTTATCAATCTTGAAAAAAGCAGGCTGATTATTGAGGTTAATTATTTGAACGATGGATTGAGATTCCGTAAGATAAGTGAAGATTATGCTGAAAAGGATTTTAAAAAGGATAAATACTGCAACATTCCACTGACAATGCTAGAACCAATAACGCCATCAGCAACAAGAATGACAAAAAAGACTTCTAGAATAATTGTAGATAATATTGATTGTGGGTACTATTTACTTACAAAGGAGTTAAATCGTGAGACGGAAAATAGAACAATAACAAAAAGAGAAGTTAAGGGTGTGCTCTTCAAAGTAGAGACATCAAATTGTAATGAAGAAAATAAGGAATTAGAAGGGCAAAGTGGTACAAAAATAATAGAAAGGTATAAATGATTTTAAGAATTTATTATATTAGCAAATAAATGAAATGCATTAACTGTTATAGGGAGATTGATGAGCACTTGAAGTTTTGCACCCACTGCGGCGCAAAGCAGCCCGTTGACCGTGCCGCCTATGAGCGTGAGCACCCCGAACTCGCCGATGCTCTCAGTGAAGAAGAGCAACAAGAGCTAGAGCGCCAACGGCAAATTGAGGAAGCCGAGCGCCAGAGGATAGAAGCCGAGCGGCTGGCACAAGAGGAAGCCGAGCGCAAGGCACGTGAGGAGGCTTTGGCTCAAAGCCAAGTAGCGCAACAGTATCCTAAATATCAAGAAGGTAGCTTAGGAAATCAACCCCCGTCATCTTCAGGGTATGATAGAGGCTATAATCCAAACTATGAGCAGCAACCACAGCAAGGCTCAGCAACGTTTAGCAACCTGATAGGTTGCCCTGAATGTGGGCGACTGATATCGCCACGCGCAGCTTCTTGTCCTCATTGTGGAAATCCCATGCGAGCACCCATAGCAGAGCAAGGTGGTTTTGCTGGCACAGGTGTTGGCACAAGTGCTAACGCAAGTGCTGGCTACAATCCTCCTAAAGAGAAAGATAACAGTAAAGTGGCTCTAACTATATTGGTTGTGGCCTTGATTGCTGCAATAGCTCTTTTGGGTGGATATATAATCTACCAAAACAAAGATGCAAACTCTGGCACTGAATTATCGGCAAGCCACGATGGAGACTCGGCTGAAGCGGTAGTTAACACCCCCATAGCTGGACCTCAACAACAAGTAGCAGTCCAACCCAATAGGACAATTGGTGAGGAACAACCCAATGCTCTTAGCTACCATCATCCTGACAGACCCATCGATTGTTATAGCGAGAATCTAAATGGCTATAACACGCACGTTTCCCAGAGTAATGGAACACCATTTGAAGACAAAAGTGTTTATATTAACGATGCATGGCTTGAACATGAAGTGCAAGAAGGCATCAAGATTCATGTGAACATGAAAGCGACCAATTTGCTTGGTTGCTCAGTGAGAGTGGTGTGCCTATTCTATTTTGACGATGGACGCCAAATCAACGACACCGATGGACTATACAAGACTTCTAGCGGTCAAGTGTGCACATCGGTCAACGTTACACCCAGCTACGATGAGTCCACTTGGCAAGACCTTCAGCTATGGATACCCTACACTCAAATCAAGAGCAAACATGACTGGAAGCACTTGAAGTGCCGGCTTAAAGTTTATAATGATGGACATTGTCTTGCTACCAGTGATTACATGCACTTTGGTTGTGAGCGAATATAATAAGTTATATATAGCAAACTGAGAACTTGCCAAGTAAGTAGTATGAAATGCGTAAAATGCTATAGGGAGATTGATGAACACTTGAAGTTTTGCACCTACTGTGGCGCAAAGCAACCTCTTGACCGTGCCGCCTATGAGCTAGAGCACCCTGAGCTTGCCGATGCCCTCTCGGACGATGAGCTATTAGAACAACAACGCCAGCGGAAAATTCAAGAAGCCGAGCGATTGAGACAAGAGGCCGAGCGCAAGGCACAAGAAGAAGCTGAGCGCTTGAGACTGGAAGCTGAACGTTTGAGACTGGAAACCGAGCGTTTAAGGCTAGAGGCTGAACTCAAGGAAAAGGAAGAGACCGAGCGCAAGACTCGGGAAGAGGTCGAGAACAATTTCATTGTTTGCCCTAATTGTGGGGAAAAAGTCTCGGCTGATGTCAATTTTTGCTCCAACTGTGCCTATCCTATAGCATTGCAGAATAAAGGTTCCGAATTACAACAAGATTCCACCTTGCCACCACCATTGACTGTTGTTGACACGCCACCGTTGCCACAGATGGAGCCCACTCCACAACATGAAGAACCATCGCCTCAACAGGTGGAGCATTCATTACCACCGCCACTAGAGGAAGAAGAATTTTTCCACTGCCCCATTTGTGGTGCTGCAGTAAAAGAAGGCTCTGCTGCATGCATCAGCTGCGGCCATGAGCTTTACTGGGGCGACACCCCTGCACCCGTTCAGTCCACCCCTGTAACAAACAATAAGAAAAGTTGTTGTTGCATGTCACAAACATTTTTGATAATATCGACCTTGATAATTTTGTTTATATTTCTTCTAATCTGGTTATCTAATTGAACAGTTCGGGTTCACATACAATCGACAATTTCGAGGACTTCGGTAATATAGTGGGGCAAGCCAGTTCGTATGACTCAGATAATGGCTATGACTATAACTACAAGCAGGAGGCCCAGTTAATCACCGATGAAGCCAATGCTGAGGCTGAAAAGGCTGTTGCTGAAGCAACAGCTGCAGCCGATAGAGCTATAGCAGAGGTCCAAGCCGAAATGGCCTCAACCTACGATGATTATGATTCTAATGAGAATAAATATGACGACGAAGATTATGATGATGGCGAATATGATGAAGAGGAGAGCTCTTATTAAAAATGGTTGTCACCTTATAGCCATTGGTTGAGTTTTGGGGATTTGTTGGGAGAGTTTTTCACAATTTTTATATAAAAAATGGCCGTTGAAACAGTAAATGTCTTTAACTTTGCAGTTTGAATTGAGAAATCATAAAAACTGACTTAACAATAATGGATAAATTAAGCTATGCACTGGGCTTGAGTATGGCCCAGAATTTTAAAGGCTCGGGTATCACCAACATCAACGCCGATGATTTTGCCGACGCCTTGCGTGCTGTTTATGAGGACAGCGAGAAGAAAATGAGCTTCGACGAGGCAAAACAGGTTGTTCAAGATTTCTTTACTGAGCTTGAGGCCAACGCTGGAGCTATGAATGAAAAATTAGGCAAGGAATTCCTTGACAAGAACGCTCAGCAAGAAGGTGTGAAGGTTACCGAGAGTGGCCTCCAGTACCTTGTCATCAAGGAAGGTGACGGAGTGAAACCCGGTCCTAACGATGTTGTTACTGTGCACTACACCGGCCGCCTGATCGACGGAACAGTGTTTGACAGCTCGGTAGAGCGCGGTGAGCCTGCCACCTTTGCTGTAGGTCAGGTAATCCCTGGTTGGGTCGAGGGTTTGCAAATGATGAGCGAGGGCTCGGCATGGCGCCTGTTCATCCCATCAAATCTGGCCTATGGCCCTCATGGCACAGGTCCCATCCAACCAAACAGCACTCTTATCTTTGACGTTCAACTGATTAAGGTTGACAAGAAAGGCTAATAAAAAATTTTACAAATTAAATATTATTAAAAAAGAAAACGAAATTATGAAAAAGTTATTTTCACTGCTCATGGTAGCCGTTCTCATTGGCACTATGGCAAGTTGCAATGGCGAGAAAGGCGGAAGTGCCAATGCTAACACTTCCAATTCCAAACTCGAGGATTCTATCTCACTTCAATTTGGTGAATTGATTGGTTCACAAATCAAGATGATGGGAGACCAAGGTCTTGAGCCAAGCGAGATTTTGAAAGGCCTTGAGGCTGCAGCAAAACTGGTTAAGAATGACACTAGCAAGAGCGCTCAGGCATTCAACCAGGGTTTGATGATGGGTCTTCAGATCTTCAGCTCTATGCCACAGCAAGAGCAAATGGTGGGTAAGATCAACCAGAAAGCTATGATGGATCAAATCCGTAAGACTGTACAAAGCAAGGACAGTGTAGACATGGCTAAGATGCAGCAAATGCAGATGGCCATTCAAGGCATGATGATGCGCGCTATGCAAGCTAAGGGTGCCGAGAATGACAAGGCTGGTAAGAAGTACCTTGAGGAGCAAGTTAAGAAAGACAAAGGCTTCAAGAAGACTGCTTCGGGCCTCGCTTACAAGGTGGTTAAGGAAGGTGCTGGCGAGAACTTCAACGACTCGGCAACTGTTGACGTTACCTACGTTGGCAAGCACATCGACGGCAAGGAGTTTGACAGCTCTAAGGGCAAACCCGTTCCCTTCAACCTGAAGATGACTGTTCCCGGTTTCCGCGAGGTTATTTCTAACATGAAGCCCGGCACGAAGGCTATCGCCATCATCCCAGGTGCTCTTGCCTATGGTGATCAGGGTAACCCACAGGGTGGCATTGGCCCCAACGAGACTCTCGTATTTGAGATCACTGCCATTGGTGTTCACAAGGAAGAGCCAAGCGCTATGCCTGGTATGCCCGGCAGACCCGCTGCAGCTCCAGCTCCCAAACCTGCACCTGCAGCCAAGAAATAACATTGAATAAACAAATCATAGGAAATCTTCCTCTCCGCCCCATCGAGCGACGCGGTGGGGAAGATTTCTTTCTTTATCTAAATCTTTAACAGCTATGAAAAAGATTATTCTTTTGGTTATTGCAATAACAGCCTCAATAGGCGCAATCAACATTAGCGCACAAGATCCCGACGTGGCAGCCATCGCAGCGATGCGCGTCATCAAGGCCGACTCGCTGAGCATAATGCTTGGAAAGGTTTACGGCACTCAGGCTGCTATGAACGCCCCCACAAGCGAAGAGCGCAGCGTTCTTGTCAAAGCTTTTGAAAATGCTCTTAACGTTGAGTCTCTAGACGAAGAGTTCAAAGAGGGTTATAAACTGGGAACACAGTACTTTACCAATGCTCAAGGCTTGAAGAACAGGCAAGGCATTGAATTGAATCGCGCTGCCTATGCTCAGGCAATGCTCTCACGCCTTGAGGACACCACAATTACAGTGAACTTGAACACCGAAATTAAAGATATCAACAATGAGGCAAAACGCCTAATAGGTGAGGTTACCGAGTTGATAAAAGACAGCGTCAACTTAATGGGCAATGCTGGCTTAATTAACATCAAGAGCGACTCGCTGAGCCAGAACATGGGAAGATTCTTTGGTGCTCAGGCACAGAACATGATTAAGCAGAAGAAATTTGACGATGCTAAACTGGCACGCTTCATTGAGGGTTTCAACAACTCCATAAATGTTGATGACAGCAACCAGCCAATGATTGACGGCAAGATGCTGGGCTCAGAGGTTCTCAATATCTCGCAGAACATCAAGCGACAGCTACAACTCAACATGAACCAAGAACTCTTTGTGGGAACCATAAAAGAGATTCTCGCTGACCCCAAAGTGCCAACCACCGAGGACTTCAAAGCAATCGACACTCAAACTCAGAGCTACATGCGAGAAGTGCAGGCGTTCACCAAGGAGAACAGCCCCGAGGCACTCACCCACCGCACAATGGGCAAGAAGTACATCGAGAACCTTTTGGAGAAAGACCCCAAGTTCATTCAAGCTCCCTCGGGCCTCGTATACAAAATCCTGGAGCCAGGCAAGGGCAAACAGTTTGTTGAGACCGACAAGATTAGGGTTATGTACAAAGGCACTCACGTTGATGGCAACACATTTGACCAGAGCAAGGAGCCAATTGCTTTTGCACCTAACCAGGTGGTGCCAGGATTCCGTGAGGCATTGCTCATGATGCGCCCAGGCGCCAAGATGATTGCTGTTCTGCCCTACAACCTCGCCTATGGCGACCGTGGAGCCGGAGGAGCTATCAAGCCCTACGAGACCCTCGTATTTGAGATTGAGACACTGGGACTTGAGGAGACCAAACCTGAGGAAAAGGGCGCTGAAGCGGCACCTGAAACCAAAGGCACCAATGCCGAAAAAGTGGCTCCTGCCGATGCCAATAAGAAAGCAGGCGCAAAGAAGGCAAAATCAACAAGCACCAAGAAAAGCAAGAAGCGCAAATAATGCTTCTTGACACATAATAAACCCAAATCGCAGATTTGGGCAATGAATAAAGCCGGAGTCGCTCTAGTGTGAAGCGAACTCCGGCTTTATTGATTAAGCTGCGTTAAGCTCTGTGTTACTTCGACATCTCCTCGAATGTCTTCTTGATGATAGCAACAGCCTTGAGGATTTCCTCCTTGTTGATGCACAAGGGAGGTGCAAAGCGGATGATGTGGTCGTGGGTGGGCTTAGCCAGCAGACCGTTGTCACGCAACTTGAGGCAGATGTCCCAAGCAGTCTTGCCCTTGATTGGGGTGGTGACAATAGCGTTGAGCAAGCCACGTCCGCGCACCTGCACAATGAATGGCGAGTTGATTTTGTTGATTTCCTCGCGGAAAATCTTACCCATCTTCTCGGCATTTTGAGTGAGTTTCTCCTCTTTCACAACCTTCAGGGCCTCGACAGCAACACGAGCTGCCAATGGGAAGCCACCGAATGTAGAGCCGTGCTCACCTGGCTTGATGTTGAGCATGATGTCGTCGTCGGCAAGGCAAGCCGAAACAGGAAGAACACCACCACCCAGGGCCTTGCCCAAGATTACGATGTCGGGGCGGATGCCGTCGTGCATCGAGCAGAGCATCTTTCCTGTGCGGGCGATACCAGTCTGAACCTCGTCGGCAATGAAGAGCACGTTGTGCTCGTGGCACAAGTCGAAGCATTTCTTCAGATATCCATCATCGGGAACGAATACACCAGCCTCACCTTGGATAGGCTCAACGATGAATGCACACACCTCGTCGCCATTTTCCTCAAGTTCTTTCTTGAGCTTCTCGGGATCGTTGTAAGGAATGCGGATGAAACCAGGGGTGAGAGGTCCGTAGTCGGCAAACGAACTTGGGTCGTCGCTCATGGTGATGATGGTCACGGTGCGGCCGTGGAAGTTGCCTTCGCAGCAAATTATCTTGATCTTGTCGTTGGGTATACCTTTCTTAACAGCACCCCAGCGTCGAGCGAGCTTGAGTGCAGTCTCCACACCCTCGGCACCGGTGTTCATGGGGAGCACCTTGTCATAGCCAAAGAACTGATGGATGTATTTCTCATACTCGCACAGCGCGTCGTTGTAGAAAGCACGTGAAGTGAGGCAGAGCTTGCTAGCCTGATCCTTGAGAGCTTTCACGATGCGTGGGTGGCAGTGGCCTTGGTTAACGGCACTGTAAGAAGATAGGAAGTCGAAATACTTCTTGCCCTCAACGTCCCACACATAGATGCCTTTACCCTTCTTCAGGACAACAGGCAGTGGATGGTAGTTGTGAGCTCCGTACTTGTCTTCCATAGCCATGCAACGCTTGCTGGCTTCACCAATCACGTTTTTCTTAGTGGTTGCTTTTTTGGTAGTTGGTTTAGTTTTTTTGGTAGTTGCCATAATTAGTTGATTTTATAGAATAATTGTTCTGATTGTGCAAATTTAACTCATTTTTGTCAAAAAAGTCAAGAATAGCCGCTAAAATAATGTGCAATTTTTGTTAACATGATTATTTTCACTATTTTTGCGTGCACCAACACACACAAACAGGAAGATTATGAAAAAGACACTACTATTATTATTTGCGATGGTATCGCTTGCAGCAAGCGCACAATACATGATAACCGACAAGGGTTACTTCTACAGCCCCGACGGATTCAAGTGCAAGCACGGGCACATCTACACCAATGACATGAAAACCCTGGTGCGCACCGGTTGGTATGGTCGCGACGATTGGGATCAACATTACCTGGTCGAGAAACTTATCGAGGTTCCTTCGGGCGCCGAAGTCATTCCAAGCCATTTCCTGTATGGTCCAGCTGGCGAGGCAGCAACGGGCTACAACTGGCTCTATGCTGTTGTAATCCCCAGCTCGGTGCAGTGGATTGCCACCGACGCATTTCTCATGCCACGAGTTGTGTTCTTCAGCGGAGAGACGCCCGTAGAGGCGGTGGCGGCTATCCAAGCCGACACTAACGCTACCGAGCTGGCTCGATTCAACGCTCAGGGACAACGCATCGAGGGACCCGAGCCCGGAGTGAACATCGTGCTGATGAGTGATGGCACCGCCCACAAGGTGCTAGTCAATCCTTGACACGTGCTCACCACGCGCAATCTTAAATGGGACAAGGGGAAAATGAAACAAAATGAAACGAGGATGTGTCGCTCGACACACCCTCGTTTTCGATATATGAAAAGATTGATTATTAGAATATTGTCTTGTTAATGCTCTTAGAGCCATTAGAGTATCGCGTCTCCACGATGTTCACGCCCTGGAATGGACGGCTGCTTGCAACCCCCATCATGTTGTAGTAGGTCACGCCCACCACCTGCGCCTCGGCATTAACAGTGCCAATGGATGTTGGGGTGCCGTTGTTAAACTTGGCAGTAATCTTTGCCTCGGCAATGAAGTAGTCCTTGCCGTTGCCGCCATCGGTAACATCCATTAGGTGGGAATCGATGGGAGCGCCCCCTTGACCAGGAACAGTGGTGGCATAGAGGCGCACGATGTATTTCACATCCTTGCTGCCTTCATAGGCCCAATCAACAAAGAGGTCGTTAACGTTTACAGCATCATTGGTTGGATATATAGTGTAGAGACACTCGTAGTCGCTGCCCCAGTCTGTCAAATTGCCAGTGTTTGGATCAATACCTTCACCGCTCTGCATGGTCTCGCGGTTGAGCAGTCTCTCGCCCTCGATGCGTGTGGGATTATTTTTGGTGTCAATCTCACGCCACACTCGATAGTAATACACAAAGTTGATGTTGCTCACGTCGGCCGACGGTAGAGTTGGAGTAATCAGTAGATTCACACGATATCCCATCAAGTCACCACCGTTGCCATAGAAGGGGTTAGTTTTCTCTTGAGCAGTGATAGCCACTTTCACTTGTGGATAGCTGGTGCTCTTGATGTCGCAGCCATAAGAGTTGGGCCTTGAAGCGTCGCCATTGTAGAGCGTGTTGATAACCGGCACATATAGACTGCGCTGATTGTCGCTAGAGCTGTTGATGTCGTGAGTGGTGATGTCGGCACCCTCGGCACCCACTGTCTGGGTACCCACCAGTTCGTTGAGCTGCCCAGCGCTATTGAGCGCGTAGATGTAATAGTTGCCACTGTTCTGGAAGTTCTCGGCCTTGCCAATCTTGTCATATTTGCTGTAGCTGTTAGAATATACTCGACGAATCTCATAGTTCACCACATTGGCGGCAGGATTGTTGATTGCATTGAAAGTGATGGTGTTGTCGGGGGTAGCTTTAGCTGTGTGGGTGGTGTCGGCAATCACTTCGTCGAGAGTGCGGCCCTCGCCGCCCACATTGTTGGTGGTCTTGTAAACAGGCACTACATACTTGTCGCTGCAAGCAGTATAATTCACATTCTTTTTCTCCTTGAAAACGTAGGTATATTTATCGTGATGTTCATTTTTGGCTGTACTCCATGAGAAGCGGTCGATGATCTTCACTGTCGAGTTCTCAAAGCTTGTGATAGTGCCGCTGGTCACTGGTTCCTCCTCGTCGAAGAGGAAGCCAAGGTCCTGAGTGCTGTTGTCATATTCTACAACGTAGTTGTATTGAGTCACGCCTTCTTCATTCTCAATTGGGGTGAAAGTGACTGTTGCAATTTCTTTTTCGGTGCTAGTGTCGCCATGTTTACGACATAACTTGTAGGCCACTGGGCTAATGGTCCCATAGCTTTGCATCGACGATGGAGTGATTGAGACTGTGTTCTTGTAAATGTTAATCTGCTTTGACGAGTTCTCAACGTGATAGCGGCTGCGATATTCTGTCACCTCGGTAAAGAATGGATATTTCTTACTTGGGATGATAACGGTGCGCACGGGGCTCTCGGCGCTGATGGTGATGTAAGGGCTCTGGTCATCGTTGCGCAGCACTGTTGTGCCGTTGGTATCGTAGTTGATGGGGTGAGCTGTGATGACATAACGTATGGTCTGCTGTTGCTCGGTTTGCTCCACAAGGTAGCTGTGGTTTCTCACAACCACCATGCCGTTGTCATCTTTCTCCACATCCTGAATGAGAGTGCGGGTGCCATCATCATTGAGGATGTAAACATAGAAATGCTGTGGCACGTCAACACCCAGGTTCTCATAGGTGAACGAGGTGCTCCAGTCGAGGTTTACTTGATAGTAACCATAGGTCTCGGTTGAGGGCACGGCCTCGGCATTGAGGTTGGCGGTGTACATGAGTACCTTGGGCAGAACGCCGAGGTCGCCGCTGCCGTTCTCGTAGTTTTTGAAAATCTGGCTGTCGGTGCTAAGATCACTGGTGTTGTTGCGGGTTTCAACGTCCTTTGATTCATTATAGGCATACTCGAGTCGACGGTCTGGAACAAAAATGGTCAGGTTGTCGAGAGCGTAGGATTCGCCACTTGTGGTAATCTCAAACCAGTGGTTATAGCCTGTGCTTGGTCCAAAACCGGGCACATTGGTGCAGTCGTGATAGCATGGATAGGGGTGTCCAGCCTTGATTTCATCGATGAAGTCGTCGGAGTCATGGCCACCTTCACCGCGCACGGGACTGATTTGCTCAAACAAGCGATAGAAAGGCGCCCAATAGGCAGCTCTGGGCTTGCCTTTCGAGATGATGAAGAAACGGTTGGTAGCACCTTCAAACGAGTAAAGATAGCCAGGATTGGCGGCATCGTGCACTCTGGTGAAATGCGACATCAGCTTAACCGACGAAATGGCGTTTTTGAGCACGAAGTCAGTATCGTATTGTCTCCCATTTGCATGAGACCTGTACCAGCTGTCTTTCATGTTCACCATGAGCAGGGTCATTCCGTCCTGATCGGGGTTGGGAATAACCTCGGCGGGGTCGGCATTGTCCCAAGTTACCCTCATGGTGGGGTTGTTAGGGTTAACACCATCGTGGGCATAAGCATTGTAGTTAATCTTGCGCACTTGGGTGCCATTGAAGTCATAAGCGTAGTGAATACCAGGAATGGTTTGGTCGGTATACACCGCTTTAAGAAGAGCCTTGATTTGCTCTGGACTAGTGGCCTCATCGGTGAGATTGGCAGTTTGCTCTACACCATTGGCATCAACATAAGTGTAGGTGTAACCATTGTAGTCAAACTTTGTGACCTTTGTTGTGGTTTCATGATATACAGTGGCATTCATAGCAAAAAAGCCTGCCATTGCAATCAATAACGTTAATAATCGCGTAGTTCTTTTCATAGCAACAATTTAATAATCAATTAAGAATCAGTTGTTTTACAGATCAACCAAAAAACTTTTTCGTTCTTTGTGTAATAATATCGACTGCAAAATTATAATTATTGATAGTACTATGCAAACCTTTTATGTTGAAATTATATTTAAAAACCTTAATTTATGTATAATATTATACGGTTTATGGTAGTGATTTTAACTATACTATTCTTAATTTTATGGATTTTAAGGTTAATATTAATCTCTTAACATCAAATCGTAATCATAAAAATAATAGGGTCAATTATAATTATTCACCCAACAACGATGATAGCACACAACAATGAAAATTACACATTTACAACAACTTACACACAACTGCACAGATATGATAAGGTAAGTTTAGGCGAGAAAAGCCGAACATATTCGAAGCTTTTCTCGCCCAAACCATTTCAATATTATTACATTATGTAAGTTTGAAACTACAATATAACCTACCCTATGAACCTAATTATCAGGACTCGGCAGTCTGCCGGGCTTTTATTGGATCGGTACCGCGGTATTGTACTTTTCCCAATGAGTCGGTAACAATAATAGTGGGTGTTGAGTTTATCTGTAGTCTCATGAGCTGGCTGTTCATCATTGACCCTGGTGCCCAATAGTGTTTCCAAGTGGTGCTGGTCTTGCCTACAATATTTCTCCACTGCACCGAGTCGCTGTCGATATTAATATCCATAATGTTGACCAAAGTGCTATCAAGCATCCTCAACTCCTCGAATGCCGCGTCGCGCTTGATGGCCTCCATGTCTTTGTCCCAAAAGAGCAACACGTTTCGGCGGCCCGTGCCTGTGAGTGTTGCCACCTCAAAGTCGTCGCTCTTCATCTCAAGCAGGTTGAAGCTTGTGATAGATGACGCGCCCGCCTTGGCTCGCATGGCAATAAGATTATAACTATCGATGATAGTTTTAGGCTTTGCGCTTTCATCTATGCTACTGAGCAACTGCGCCACCTTGTTGTCGTCGGACGGAGCATAATCTAGCATCACAAGCAGTGTTGACACCAAACTTTTGGGGTTGGCTTTCACGTATTCTTCGATGGCGGCATTGAGCTTAGGGGAGCTTGGCATAGAATATTCTGTTTTGTGCTTGAGGATAAAGTCGTTGAGTTGCTCCATTACCTCCGACCCCTTAACCTGCAGCTGATACTGCTCAGTGACCGAGCCTTTCACCTCGAGCTTGTCGCCACCACTCACCACAAGGCGTATGATGGGGACGTTCATACCGTTATACACAATAAGCAGCGTTGGGCTGGAGCAGTCGCCGGTGATCTCCAGCGCATTATTCTGCGCCATAATCCAAGAGTCGACAATGCCTCCGTCGGCACCTTTATACACGACCCTTACGTTCTGATTGCCCAACCCCTTGATTTCGGCAGTAACCTTGAAACCTTTGCTAGAGCAGCCTTGCAACAAGCACACAGCTGCCATCATCACTAAAAGGAAACACCTGCCTAAAATATTCTTTGCCATAGAAATTAATTATTAATGCAAGGACAAAATTAGGCAAAAGTGGAATAACGGCAAAATTGTTTACTTGTTTTTTATTGAACACGGCTTCTCAACCCACCTTTTTTCATGTTGACGCATGGCAACTGTTGCAAAAAATCTTTTTTATATCTATCTTTGCAACTCAAGCAACCATAAAAAACTACAACATGTTAAGCAAGATACTGGGAGCGGCATTGCAAGGAATTGACGCTATCGCTGTCGAGATAGAAGTCTCGGTGGAATTTGGTAGTGGATATGTGATGGTGGGCCTGCCTGACACCGCCGTGAAAGAGAGTGCCGAGCGAGTGCGCTGCGCCATGGGCAATACTGGCTATAAATTTCCACGCAAGGCGGTAGTGATAAATATGTCGCCTGCCGACATCAAGAAGGAAGGCTCGGCCTACGACCTGCCCATCGCCATTGGCATACTTGCAAGCAATGAGGATGTGAGTGCCGAAAAGTTGGGACGCTACATGATTATGGGCGAACTCTCGCTCGACGGCACAGTGAAGTCCATCAAGGGCGCTCTGCCAATGGCAATCCTTGCGCGAGAAATGCAGCTCGACGGATTTATTCTGCCCAAGCAGAACGCCACCGAGGCCGCTGTGGTCAACAATCTGAATGTGTATGGCGTAGAGAATATAATGGAAGTTATCAACTTCTTCAATGGCATGGCTAATCTGGAACCCACGGTGGTTGACACCCGTGCCGAATTTGCTCGCGCGCAAGGCTCTTTTCCTTTCGATTTCAGCGAAGTAAAAGGCCAGGAAATGGTGAAACGCGCCTTTGAGGTGGCATGCGCCGGCGGGCACAACATCATGCTTATTGGCTCTCCTGGCAGCGGCAAATCGATGATGGCAAAGCGACTGCCGTCAATCTTGCCACCACTCACCCTCGGCGAGGCACTCGAAACCACCAAAATTCACAGCGTGGCAGGCAAACTCTCGCAAGGCACTACCCTACTCTCAGTGCGTCCCTACCGCGCTCCTCACCACACGATCTCGCCAGTAGCCCTAGTTGGTGGAGGCACTTATCCCACGCCCGGGGAAATATCACTTGCGCATAATGGTGTGCTCTTTCTTGACGAACTTCCTGAGTTCAATCGCAGCGTTTTAGAGGTTATGCGCCAGCCACTTGAGGACAGGCACATCAGCATAAGCAGAGCAAAATACAGTATTGATTATCCTGCCTCGTTTATGCTTGTGGCTTCGATGAATCCGTGCCCGTGTGGATACTACGGCCACCCTACTAAACAATGCATCTGCACGCCGCATCAACGGCATCAATATATGAGCAAGATTAGTGGCCCTTTGTTGGATAGAATTGACCTGCAGGTGGAGGTTCAGCCGGTGAACTTCGAGCAGATGTCAAGCAAAGCACCAGGAGAACCCAGCGCAGCAATCAGGGAGAGAGTCATCAAAGCGCGCGCCATCCAGAGCCTACGTTTCAAGAACCACCCAGGCGTGCACTGCAACGCTCAGATGACCACCGCCCTGCTCCACAAATACGCCGAACCCGACGCCGAAGGCATGGAAAAACTCCGCGAAGCCATCACCAAGATGAACATGAGCGCGAGAGCCTACGACCGCATCCTGAAAGTCGCCCGCACCATCGCCGACCTCGAGGCCAGCGTCACCGTCCGCCAGCACCACATCATGGAAGCCATCGGCTACCGCAATCTCGACCGCAGCAACTACTTCAATTTGTGATATTTTGCGCATCCAATGGAGTGATGGATTGAGAATTGACAACAATTGCGCACAAATACAATCACTCATAAAATGATGCCTTCTCGATATTATATAAAATAATATGAACAATAATTACAAAGAACTGCAAAAGTTCTTGCAGCAGGAAATTGAAAACGCGAAAAAGATTTTTTGGCAAAAGTGTGGCTTGACTTATGAGCGCATCTCAAATGAAAAGCATATTTGTTCACAAGAAGAATTATATAAGAAATACGGACAGTACGATAATAATTCAGTAGAACTTGAATTGAAAGAAGATAGTGAGTCATATAGAAAATATGGAGAACTTCTTCACGGTACGTTAAAATACTCTTGTAAAGATAGAGCCATGTTACAGGCAGCAATAGAAATGAATCCTATGCCAGAGACATACGGTAATGTGAAGTTTGAATTATCAAGTTTAAATCCAAAACTAGATGATCAGTTAATAATCGAACTTGATCGTGACGGTCTTCCAATATCAGATATAGAAGCTATTGTTTCAGTTCCTATCAATTTGAAAAATGCATTTGTAGAAACTGGACAAAAACAAATTACAAATATTTTAAAAATTGAGACAGATATTTCAGCTGAAGATGAATTGAACTTTATGTATGGAATCTATGAAAAACTAATTGATCATGGTAGAAAGTTACAATTATGGGAAGCAGTAGAACTTATAGCACTAATAAAATATAAGCAACCAGAAACATTAACTGGTCAACTAAAAGAATTGTCAATTAATCCTCAATTACAAGCAATTATACGCTATAAGTTTCTACAATTTAAGAAACAAGTTGAAGGATTGACTGAACAAGAAAATAATGAATATTTAAGTCTTCAATTAGCAAGAGGTCGAAAGCGCTTTTATTTACTTGAAAAAGAGTTGCAAAGATCTGGAGTAAAATTTAGAAATCTGCCAGACAAACTTAAAGGTATTTATTCTAACTTTCTCATGTTTTTTGAATGCCAACACATCCGAATATATCCTCCAATTGTATGGATTGATTTTGAACGAGCCATGCATATAGTTGTTAGGCATATGCAAGGTATGCAGGCAAAAGGAAAATTTGAGTCAAAAACCCCTATTCGCTACGACTATAAAGATTTGATTAACCTGATACGTATAGTAGTAAACAAGGTAGAAGATCAAATTGAACTCGAATTTAGAACTAAACCTGATAAAACTTTTATTCGCAAGAACGCACGAGCTATTGAATATAATGGAAACTATTATAGATTAGAAATTGAAGCTAATGGCAGATTGTTGACATTTCATCCTTATAATTGACAAAAGCATGAATTTTAATTTATCGTAGAGGTGGAATGTCTTGCGTGGTGTACTTGGCAATCTGTTTCCTCATCCATTGGTTGAAATCCTTTTGGTCAATGCCAATTTCTTTTTTGAGGAAAGCGTAAAACATGACATCGTCATCACCTGCCTTTATGGCGCGGACAAGTGCCTCATAGCCGCCATGCTTGTAAAGTTCATAGCAGATGACCATACCCACCTGATAGGCAGGAGCCGTCTGGTTGTCCATACTGTAGAAAGGCGAATCGAGATTAGATATGTCTTCTAGAGGATTAGCGTCAAGCCAGTCCTTCATTCGTGCGAAGTGCTGACGCACGGGCAACCCGAACTGCATCTGCGTGGAATTAACGTATTCGGCTATTCCCTGATTGAGCAGAAAGTGCATGTCGGGATAGGACAAACGCAACAGGCGAGCGAGTTCATGATGATAAATCTCGCCATGTGCCGCATCACCATAGATGATTTTGTTGCGGCGGTCGGTTGAGCCGCCAGTGTTGCCCATCTGGTCGCCCATTCCAACCACATAGTCGTAGCCTTTCAGCCGATATTCATCATCAAGGTTTCTTGCTATGAAATAGGTGATGTGCTGAGGTATTTCAGCCTTCAGCTTAGTGCGAAACATCTCTATCAAGGCGTTGGCTTCTTGAGCCTTGTCTTCATTGAAGGAGTAGTCTGGGTAATAGCAATAATCAATGGTACCGACCGACTTTCGCTGCCAATCTCGAGTGTAGTAGTCCTGCCAGTTGTAGAGTTTGAACTCACCACTCTCGTTTTTCTTGGCGATGTGGTTGACCAACGCCAAAACAAACACGTCGCTGTAATCTGTGTAAGGCGTGTAAAACATAGAGCGGATAACGTAGGCATCACCCTGTGGTGTAATTTCCAGCACCTTGTTCAAGTAACGATAGATATCGGCATTGATATAGCCCTCGCTGCTGATGAGGTCGGGGCACTTCCATTTGATTTTATCAACATCATTCCACTGAGGAAAGTCGGATGTCGAATCGTTATGCGCTTCAACAAATGACTTCCACAAATCATATACCACCGCCTTGTTAGGGTCGGCATTGTTCGCAAGATCAAGTTGCGTAGAGACTCTTTCCCAAGCCAGCGACTGGATTGCGAAAAGAATCATGAAGATTGAGATTATTGATAGCCGTTTCATCATCTTGAATATTTTCTGCGCTGCAAAAATACAACTATTATATGTAATAGACGCACGCTATTGGATGATTGTTGCTTTCAAAACAATATTTTTAGAAAAACGAGACATCTTTTTCTTAATTTCCACTCACATGTTATTGAAACTCAATGTAATAAATGCCATTCGCCAAATAAGCACAAAAAATCATGCTTATTTGGCAATAGTATCATAACCCGTAAATCATGCGTGTGTTTTTTAGAGTATTTGAAGCGACAGTATAGGCATAACAAGCAACTGGCATGAAGTGAAGAGTTACTTGTTGCATTTTCTTTGTAAAAGTTACTGTTTCACTGGTAACGATGGCATCGGTCAATCCATTCTTGGGCATATACCATAGAAGTGATACAAGTTCACCTGGGTACTGAGCATATCGATCGCTCCACTTAATTTCAACAGCCCATTGTGGTTTTTGCCTACCAGCATCTATGCCAACGATATCCACTTCTCCCTGTTGTTTGTTGCTTAACCTCCAATTTGCAAACGAGATGTCAACACCTTGGCGTGGAATCCATTGGGCAAAGACGGCAGTTTCCACCATATTGCCAATCTCTTCATCACTCACCTTGATGGGCTGGAATAGAGCACATCGCAGTGACGGATTAGTCAGATATAATTTGAAACTTGTTTCCCTTTGGTATCTTTTGGCGTTGTCATCAGTTCTATGTATCTTACGAATGAGGAAAGCAGCTTCCAAATAACTGATATACCGTCTCAACAAATCCTTCCTAACACCCGACTCTTTCGACATCGACTCGTATGAAAACTGACCACCTGAATGATAAGCAATCATAGTAAAAAGTGAGTTGAGTTCCTGTACATCTTGAATGCCATACAAACTTGGCAAATCCCTCAGTAATACTTTGTCAATAATGTCATGCCTAATGAATTGACCAGGATTCTCCTGTATTTTATCGGAGAACACCACTTCAGGATATCCACCATAATTGATGTAATCCACAAAAAGCGCATTAAGTTTGTCAATGTCAACACTACCATAGCAGTCAATTTCAGTTTCCTTCCATTGCATCTTATGTTTATACATAAGCTGTTCATATCCTTTTAAATGGATATATTCATAGAACGTCAATGGAGGCAAGCTGAAATCTGTAAACCTACCTGCTCCACTTTCATTGCTACGTTTTTTCAACTCTGCAGCAGCCGAACCACTAGCCACAAATTTGACATTTTTGTATGTATCAACAAGCGACTTCAAATTTACTTCCCAATCCTTTAAGTATTGAATCTCATCAAAGAAAACATAATATTGGTCTTTATCATTCTCAGGTTTACCTAAAGTCTTCTTTGAGATATTAAAAAGTTGCTCAAGATAAATTTTATTATAGATAGGAGTTTCTACCGATATGTAAATGATATTATGCTGAGGCACACCTTCAGCAAGCAACCGTGCTATGGTATGAAACAACATAACAGTCTTACCCACACGTCTTGGTCCCATCAAAACTACTGCACGTTGCAAGTCCAAATCTGTCACTAATGAATAAAAGATTTCAAGATACAATCTTGGCTTCATGTTTTGATAGAATTTGGGAACTACTCCCTCGGTCCACCAGGGATTATCAATTCTAAGCCTTCCTATTATCTGCTTTTCAAGTAATTCTGTATATTCCATAAAGTATATTTAAACATTATTATTTTGCGCAAAGATATAGAAAATACCCCAAATAAACAATATATTTGATGCTTATTTGGCAAAAATTAAGAAAATAAGCAAAATTTACATAAAAAACCTCCTTATTTTCACGGACCAAACGAAGAAGTACCCCACCACATAATCGTATAGTTGTGCCGTAGCCCTATGTGGTGGCTCGTCATATCCTACCCCTGGGGAAATCAGTTTGGCCCACAATGGTGTGCTCTTTCTGGACGAATTACCAGAGTTTCCACGTTCGGTGCTTGAGGTGATGCGACAGCCTTTGGAAGATCGCCACATAACGATCAGCCGAGCTAAGTATACCATCGACTATCCCGCCTCGTTTATGCTTGTGGCTTCGATGAATCCATGCCCTTGCGGCTACTACGGTCACCCAACAAAGCAGTGCATCTGTACACCGCATCAACGGCATCAATATATGAGCAAGATTAGTGGTCCATTGTTGGATAGAATCGACCTGCAAGTCGAAGTTCAGCCCGTCAATTTCGAGCAGATGTCAAGCAAACAGCCAGGAGAGCCCAGCGCAGCAATTAGGGAGAGAGTCATCAAAGCGCGAGCCATCCAGAGCCTGCGCTTCAAGAATCACCCAGGCGTGCATTGCAACGCCCAAATGACAACAGCTTTGCTGCACAAATACGCCGAGCCCGACGCCGAAGGAATGGAAAAACTCCGCGAAGCCATCACCAAGATGAACATGAGCGCCCGCGCCTACGACCGCATCCTGAGCCCAAATCAGTCATTAGGCCGACGACAGGTTGTTTTTTATGGTCTTTTATGTCATAACAGTTTTATTTTGGCATCTTGTTGCAGATATTGTCTTGTCATAGCCCGCTATGTCTTCGACAACATCTTTACAACCTGCTCAAAATAAATTCTGTTCTAACACAAATCCTAATGACCGATTCGGGTTAAAAGTCGCCCGCACCATCGCCGACCTCGAAGGCAGCGTCACCGTCCGCCAGCACCACATCATGGAAGCCATCGGCTACCGTAACCTCGACCGCAGCAACTACTTCAACATGTAATGCACAAAGCATAATCTGTTAAAGATAATATAAATAATCAGTCTGGCGCACTATTTTTGTTCTTTGTAAAATTGCCCTGTATTTAAGGCAAAATGTGTATATTTGCAAGCACAAAACAAAGCAAGATGTCGTTTTTTACACGCAAATACCCAGTCTCACAAAGCAATCTATTGCTAGATTGTGCCATGTATGGTGCCATCGTTTTTCTGATATTATATGTGCTGCAGCCGTTTGGAGTCAACATGTATAAGGGGAACAAGTTCTTGGTTTCACTGCTTTTTGGAGCAATCACATTTGGGTGCTGTTATCTGTTCGAACTTGCAATAAAACCGTTACACAAAAAAACATCTCCCTGGCTTGTTTGGCATGAGGCATTGTCGGTGTTGGCAAATGTCTTGTTTATAGGTTTCTGTAACTTCATCGCATGTTCATTATTATTTCACTATCCTATTTCCTTCAGCGTTTTCCTGCAGTTTCTTTATTGGACCCTTATTATAGGTATTATCATAACAGTTTTCTCGGTCGGTTTCAGCTATTATCGGCATCTTCGCAATCAACTGGAGAGTCTAATTGACAAGACCACAGAAGAGCAGACCGACGTGGTTGTCACCATCCATGACACCAGTGTAAGAGGGAACGACCTTCAGTTGCCCATTAACGACTTGCTCTATATCGAGGCACAGAAAAATAACGTATCGGTATGTTACATGAAAGACGACAAAGCACACACCTCAGTATTACACACCACATTGACATCTGTGCTCACCGACCTGCACGAGTATGAAAATATTTTCCAATGTCATCGTTCTTTCGTGGTTAACCTGAACAATATCTCGTCGGCTCGGGGCAATTCAAACGGCTACCAACTCAAACTCGGCAATGACTCAACCATAATACCTGTATCGCGTACCTACGTGCCTAAACTCCGTTCTTTCATAGCTTAATCAATCATCCTTTTTTTTGTCATTCGTCAGCGGGCTTAGTTATCTGTCCGCGGTTCTAGCTGTCTGTCCCATAAATTTGGCAGGCCTAATTTTAGTATCTATTTTTGCGGCATGAAATTGCTGTTGACACGTCACATTTGATGTCGCTGACGACTTGCATTCTGACTGCACAAAATTGTCATTAATATATTTCAAATAATAAAATCATCTGAAACATATGGGACCTATACTTTTTATCATCTTGGCTGCTTTAGAAATCGTGCTCGCAGTAAGAGCGTGCCGAAGCGAAAAAGAAAAGAAGCAATGGCGTAAAGAACGTTTGATAGTTCGTACAGCACAGGTCATACTCGTCATTGTCACGATGCTGGTAGTAGGGCAGAAGTGGCGTTTCGTCCCCATTTTGGGCTTACTGGCAATACTGCTTATTGTCGCTGGAGCGAAAGCACTCATCATGCGGAACAAGGACGACGGCATGAAAAAGAAAAGCAGTGCGATTGTCTCCTGTGTACTTAACATTCTACTCATTGCACTGCTGCTCATCCCCGCCTTTGTATTCACTGGATATAACGGTCTGCCTGTCTCTGGCAACCACAAGATTGCTGAGACGTCTGCTATACTTATCGACAGATCCCGCCATGATATCTTTGAGCAGGACAGAAGTTTTCGCGAGGTGCCAGTACACATCTATTATCCCGCCGACGGCTCTGCGAAGGGATGCCCTCTCGTTGTTTTCTCGCATGGTGCCTTCGGCTACTATCAGAGCAACACCTCAACTTATATGGAACTGGCGAGCAATGGCTACGTCGTAGTCGCGCTTGACCATCCGCATCACGCTTTTTTCACGAAGGACACTGATGGCAATACCGTTATCGTAGATAAGGATTTTATGAACACTGCCTTGTCACTCGGCGATATAACCGATGCGCAGGAGGAGTATAAGATATATACGCAGTGGATGGAGCTGCGCGTGGCAGATATGAGTTTCGTGCTTGATGAACTTAAAGCAGCTGTTCAGTCTAGCACGTTGGACAAGAGTTGGTTCATCTCAGGTATAGACAGCGACGCTATCAGTTCCGTGCTTGGAATGATTGATATCTCGAAAATAGGCGTAATGGGCCATTCCCTAGGTGGTGCCACCGCAGTAGCTATAGGCCGAGAACGTAGCGATGTGTCTGCCGTCATAGACATTGATGGTACTATGCTTTCAGAGTATACGGGCGTCATAGACAATGAGCTTGAAGTCCGCGACGAGCCCTACGATGTGCCAGTGCTTGAATTCGTTAATTGGAATAGCTACTCCTTGCTGCCTGAATATCGCAAAGAAGGCAAAATATACCCGAACGATGTGCTAATCCGTAATGCCGCTGAGGGTTTCTCTGCCACATTGCGCGACACGCGGCACATGGACTTTACCGACCTTCCCCTTCTTTCTCCCACGCTTGCGAATCTGCTTGGTGATATGGGTAGTGGCGATCGCAGCACCGAAGAGTCAATGATGATAGTCAACTCTCTTGTTTTGAAGTTTTTCAATTGCTATCTAAAAGGCGAAGGCACCTTTACAGCACAAGATATTTATTGAGACAAACGTACCATTGGCGACCTTGACGGCACCATCACCGTCCGCACCCACCACATCATGGAAGCCATAGGCTACCGCAACCTCGACCGCTCAAACTGCTTTAATATATAGCATAATAAAATAATAGTCAATTTCACATGTCCAAGTGAAAACATTGAAATTAAGCATATTATGATGGAAAATATACTATTCTGTCCCACCACAT
>CADAZN010000013.1:20240-73284 GCA_902792435.1 uncultured Bacteroidales bacterium | reverse complement strand
ACATTATTCTTAAAAGATGAAGAGAGACGATTTATTGTTCAGCATCATCGAGCGTGAACACCTGCGTCAACAACGTGGCATTGAGCTCATTGCCAGTGAAAATTTCGTAAGTGATCAGGTTATGCAAGCTATGGGTAGCTGCCTGACAAACAAGTATGCCGAGGGTTATCCTGGCCACCGCTACTATGGCGGTTGCCAAGTGGTAGATGAGGCCGAGACTCTGGCTCAGGAGCGCATCAAGCAGCTCTTTGGCGCCGAGTATGCCAACGTGCAGCCCCACAGTGGCGCACAGGCCAACATGGCAGTCTTCATGGCATGCCTGAAACCCGGCGACAAGTTCATGGGTCTTAACCTTGCTCATGGCGGTCACCTGTCACACGGAAGCCCAGTTAACTTCTCGGGCCTTGTGTTCCATCAGTGCGAATATAACGTTACCCCCGACACCAACATCGTTGACTACGACATGATGGAGGAGGTAGCTCTGCGCGAGCAGCCCAAGCTCATCGTGGGTGGCGCCAGCGCCTACAGCCGCGAGTGGGACTACGAGCGCATGCGCAAGATTGCCGACAAGGTGGGTGCTATCCTTATGATCGACATGGCTCACCCTGCAGGCCTTATCGCTGCCGGATTGCTCAACAACCCATTGAAGTGGGCTCACATCGTTACCAGTACAACTCACAAGACCCTGCGTGGTCCACGTGGTGGCATCATCTTGATGGGCAAAGATTTCGACAATCCTTGGGGCAAGACCACCAAGAAGGGCGTAGTTCGCAAGATGTCGTCACTGCTCGACTCAGCAGTGTTCCCCGGCGTTCAGGGCGGCCCACTCGAGCACGTTATCGCAGCTAAGGCAGTAGCCTTTGGCGAGGCATTGCAGCCCGAGTTCAAGGCTTATCAGCAGCAAGTTAAGGCCAACGCTCAAGCAATGGCTAAGGCTCTGCTCGACAAGGGTTACAAGATTGCCAGTGGCGGTACCGACAACCACTGCATCCTTCTCGACCTTCGTCCCAAGTATCCCGACTTGACCGGTAAGGTTGCCGAGAACGCTCTCGTTGCTGCCGACATCACCGTCAACAAGAACATGGTGCCATTCGACGACCGCAGCGCCTTCCAGACCTCAGGTATCCGCCTGGGTACTCCAGCCATCACTACCCGTGGTGCTAAGGAAGACATGATGGGCGAGATCGTTGAGCTCATCGACACCGTTCTCCAAAAGCCAGAGGATGAAGCTACCATCACCATGGTTCGCGAGAAAGTGAACATGATGATGAAGGACTTCCCAATGTTTGCTTGGTAATCGTCGATCACACATCGATAACATTAGGAGGGCACCGCAATGGCGCCCTCCTTTTTTTATGCTTAATCCACAATTGATTATTATACTATCCTTTTACTTTGCCCATGGCGTTTAGAGTCTTGATACCGAGAGGGATTGCAAGAAGGAAAGATGCAGTGTCGGCTACCGCCTGAGCTATCTCAACGCCCAAGAATCCGAATATCAGGTTGCCCAAGAACAATGCCGGGATGAGGAAAATGCCCTGACGCGCCATGGCAATGATGACGGCGGGAACTGTACGGCGGATGTTCTGCAAGTACATGTTCACCATAACCACAAAACCAGTTAGTGGGAAAGAGAGGCACTGGTAACGCAATATCTCAGTACCCATGCGGCTCACCTCTGGATCACTCTCGACAAAGAGAGACACCAGCTGGCGAGCAAAGATAAATCCCACCACAGCAAGAATCGTGCAGTAGATGGTCGACACCTTGCAGCTGTGGATGAAAGCGGCGCGCACACGGTCGAACTTGCCCGCGCCATAATTGAAGCCGCACACCGGCTGGAATCCCTGTCCGTAACCAATCATCGCAGCGCTGGCAAGCATGGTGATGCGGCTTACCACCGAGAAACTGGCGATAGCCGAGTCGCCATAGAGACCCGCCACATGATTAAGGATAAGGGCGGCGATGCCCATCATCGACTGACGAGCCAGCGAGGGCAATCCTCCCGCTGCTATGTCGCGGTAACGCTGCATCGAGGGTTTGAACTGCGAGAGACGAATTGGCACCCCTCCCCTCTTGCCCGAGAGCATGAGCATGAGAGTGAAGCTCACCACTTGCGACAATGCCGTTGCCATGCCGGCACCTTTCACGCCAAGCCCAAGGCCGAAGATGAAGATGGGGTCGAGAATCACGTTGAGTGCCACACCCGTCATGATGCCAAGCATCGACAGCATAGCATTGCCCTGATGGCGCATCAGGTTGTTGAGCGTGAAACAGCTCATGATGAACGGCGTGCCAAGCAGTATAAAGGTGAAATAGTCGCAAGCGTAAGGCAGAATGGTTTCAGTCGAGCCAAAGAAGCGCAACACTGGCTGCATAAACACAAAGCCTATGGTTGCTATCACAGCACCCGTGAGCCACGTCGACACAAGTCCAACCGAAGCCATCACGCCAGCGTTGTGGCTGTCCTCATGGCCGAGCATTCGTGAAATGTAGTTGCCTGCACCCTGCCCAAAGAAGAAGGCGATGCTCTGCACTATCGACATGTAGGAGAACACGATGCCAAGCGCCGCCACGCTCTGGGTGTTAATCTGCCCAACAAAGAACGTGTCGACGAGGTTGTAGATGCCAGTCACGAGCATACTCACCATGGCAGGCACAGCAAGCCCAGTGACCAACCTGCCTACTGGCTGGGTGGTCAACTTCACAAATTTAGCATGCTGTGCTGGACTGTTGTTGTGCATCGGGGTTTAGTCAGTTTTCAGTAATCAGTTCTCAGTTTTCAGTTGGATGAAGAGATTTTGAATTTTGCATTGGGGTTATCCTTGCCCTTGGCTCTTGGGAGTGTCGCCTGGCTTAGGAGCAGTCACATGAAGTTTGCGAGTAAACTTTGTCCTTCCTCCTGTTGGTCGAGGTGGATAATAACTACTAAACTCAAATCCATTTGTCACAAGCTCCACACTATCATCATTCACGGTAATGCTATTAATATAATACAACCATTGCAGAATAGATGGTGGAAGCATCAATATCCCTCTCACTCGACCGTTTTGATCACAAATTTGAATCCCTGCATTAGTGACAACCCACAGGTTCCCAGCGCCATCAAAGGTTATTGCCTTGATGACCAATTGAGAGTTGTCGTAGCTGTGGAGCCAATAGAACGGTTGAGCGTAGGACTCGTTTCCATTGCTGTCTATAATGATTTGCAACAAGCAGTTGGATTTCTCATTAGGGCGAACTACAATGGGCAATCCAGGGTAATGCGCGCACACATCGTTGATTGTGTTGTCAATGCTATCGGCCGAGATTATTTCTTGTTTCCATTCGCTATCATCCACAAGCATGGTGTCGAGCAGGTTGTTCTGCGTCTTACCGCACTTTGGAGCTTCGGGCCAGCCTTGCCACATCCATTCCATCACTTCGGGGAAAATCTCGGTGGCGCGCTTCACTCCGTGGTAGCAGTCGCTCCAGTCGTAGCGGGCATCGTAGCCAGCGAAGTCGAGCGCTGAGGCGAGTATGCGGTTGCCCTCGTACCAATGGCCGAAGAGTGGGTTCCACACATCGTTGGTGCCGTCTTGCAGGAAGATGCGCAAGGGGCGAGGTTCACTCTTGCGGACTATAGCCTGGAGGTCGTTGCCGCCACGCATCGCCACAAAGGTGCCTACGCCGCTGAAAACTCGGCTGAACGATTCTGGGCGGTGCCAAGCCGCCGTGAATGCTGCTATTCCGCCACTGCTCAGGCCGAAAATCATGCCATCGGCCCCGCGATGCGAAAGCTTAATAGGGAGCCCACGGGCAGTGGTGAGGCTCTCCACCCAAGGCAGCACCTCTTTCTCAATGAAGGATACAAACGTGCAAGTTGTCATGTCAAACTCGTTGCTGCGGTTATAGCGCAGCACATTGCCGTCCTTGTCCCTTATCACTCCTGGCTGAATAAACACACCAATAGTCACTGGCATCTTGCCAGCAGCGATGAGACTGTCCATCACATTGGGAGCGTTACACAGAATTCCGTCAAGCCCCACATAGAGGCACGCAGGAGAACTCGCATCATAGGCATCAGGCACGTAGACCTGAATTTCGCGCTCAGTGCCAGGATAATACAACTTGGCCTTGAGTGTGCCTTTTATTATTTCATGTGCGCTGGCGGCAATGCTTAAAACAATCACAGCCAGCGACATAATAAACAATCGACGTTTCATGATTTCATTAGTTATTTATAGCTGTGCAAAGTTAATGCTTTTTTCTGGAGGGATTGATAAGGAGTGTGCAGAAAAATAGCAAGGATTATTTTCGTCAAATAATCCTTGCTAAGCATTCAATAGGTAATAATTTAATGTAAGGTAATAAAAGAATGTTTTGAGGTTTATAATAAATGCAATATGTGCTTTCAATTAAAATGCTAATAAAGACCGGTTGAGTCTCTAGTGTTTTTGTCGCATTTTTACTAAATTAGAAAGTTATAGTAGTTATGCAATCCAAATAATTGGAGCTTTTGTATCGAGAATCACAATTTTGCAAAAAATGATGCAAACGATTGCGGTCATGGTTCTAAAAAAATCCAGACCCCGATTCTGGACGGAAAGCTCAAAATATTCTTCAATGACCTTGTGTTTTATAATTTTCGATGCAAAGGTATGCATAATTTTTGGATAATGCATAATTTTTGAGCAGAAAAATTAAAACATAATTACAAAGTGTTGATTATCAATAGTGATAAAAATGACATTATTTCTCTTCCAACTTGTGAAGCTCGACAAGTGTGCCGTCGAAGGTAGCATAGGTAAACTGGTCGATCCAATCACCGAGAAGAGTCATCGTGCGGTTGCCGTCAAGCTGAAGCTGCCTCGCCAAATGAATGTGTCCAAAGACGAAGTGCTTCACCTGTGGATGAGCAACGGCATATTGTGTGCTGAATTCCTTAAGCCTGTCGCAGCACACCTCCTTGACGCGGTCTTCTTCCTCTTTGGAACGAGTGATTCTGTTTTGTTGCGACCAGCCTGTGGCGATAGGATAAGTTAAGCGCGGATGAAGACCAGCATAAAGCCACTGACACACAGGATTGTAGAAACACCATCGTGTGAATCGATACATCGGTTTTTGATATCCCACATCATCACCATGCGACAGCAAGAACTGCTGTCCCATTATCTCAAGCTGCGTGCTTCCTTTGAAAACCTTGAGACCAACCTCGGTGGCGAGATAGTCGAAAAGCCACACGTCATGATTGCCAGTGAACCAGCTTATTTTCACTCCACTGTCGGCGAGTTGGGCGAGTTTTCCGAGGAACCTGATGTGTCCCCGAGGCACCACATTCTTGTACTCATACCAATAGTCGAGAATATCGCCAAGCAGATAAACCTCGGCAGCATCGTCCTTGATGGAATCGAGGAAATTCACCAAGCGCATCTCATGCTCGCGCTTGTTGGTGATGTAACGTGCACCAAGATGTGCGTCGGATATGAAATAAACTTTTTTCACGATGGCAGTATCAGTCAAGGTCAAACCCGAGCTCCAACTTTGCCTCATCGCTCATCATTCTCACGTCCCACTCTGGCTCATAAACCAAGTTGACATTGCAAGAAGTGATACCGTCGATGCTCTCCACCTTTTGCCGCACGTCCTCAAAGATGAAGTCGGCCATTGGGCAGTTAGGTGCTGTGAGCGTCATGTCAATATTCACACTACCATCATCCTGAAGGTCAATCTTATAGACCAATCCAAGGCTATAGACATTGACGGGGATTTCAGGGTCAAACACCGTCCTGAGCATTGTTATGATTTGTTCCTCGAGTTTGAGTTTCTGTTCTTGTTCCATATTGTAGTTGGTCGTTATTCGTTGATCGTTTTGAGGCGCGTAGAGAGATTGTGCCTCATTTTTCTGGGTGCAAAGGTAGTTATTAGTTTTTAGTTTTTCAGTTTTTTTACAACAAATCTTTTATTGAGAGGAGGGAGGAGACTGTGTGGTGAGCTTCGGGGCAATCGATGCCGCGAGTGTTGAAATAGATGGTACGCCATCCAGCATTCAATGCGCCTGCAATATCGGTTGTGGGGTCATCGCCTATCATCACAATGCTAGAAGGTTTGGCACCGCAAACTTGCATGGCGTAGTCGTAGATGCCCGGACGGGGTTTGGTGATGCCGCAATCCTCGCTCAGGATAACATGCTTGATGTAGCGGTTCATGCCGCCAGCTTCGAGCTTGCGCTCCTGCACCCCCTTGAAACCATTGCTTATCACGTTGAGCTCATATCCCTTGTTGTGAAGGTATTGCAGTAGCTCGACAGCACCAGGCATTAGGTTGTGATGGCGCACGAGCTGGTTGAGGTAGCACGTGTTCATCGCCGAAGCCAGTTCGTCGATATCGTCACAACAATACTTGCTGGCCTCCAAAGCCTTCTCAAATCGTAGCACCTCGAGCACCTCCTTCTCAACCTCGCCCTTATTGTAGAGTTGCCACAGCTCATGGTTGAAGTGCTCATAGTGGTCGTGAAACGCGTCGTAATCGCGACACCATTCGGCGCATCCCATCAATTTAAAAGTTGACGCGAGAGCCAGCTCGCTATTCCGTGAGAACCACCATAGTGTGTCGTCGATGTCGAGAAAAACCGTAGTAATGCCATTCATAGTAAGTGCAAATTTACAACTTTTTTGTGTTAAGCGCCCCAGCAAATGATGATTTTTGTAATTTCCTATTGATTTTGAGTGCTGTTAAGAGAAAAAAGCGTAATTTTGCAGCCGTTTTTGTAAAACCAAAATAGGATGAGACATATGAACTGGGCAATATTAATAACAATTGGCCTACTGTTATTGAGCAATATTGTGATGACTTTTGCTTGGTATGGTCACTTGAAACTCCAACAAATGGGCATATCAGCTCATTGGCCGTTGATAGTTGTAATTTTATTTTCTTGGGGCATCGCGTTCTTTGAATACATGCTGATGGTCCCAGCCAACCGTATAGGTTTTGCTGAAAATGGTGGCCCATTCTCACTGATGCAACTCAAAGTGATGCAAGAGGTCATCACTCTCACCATTTTCATAATATTTGTGAAACTATTTTTCAGTAATGAGTCGCTGCAATGGAACCACTATGTTTCGTTTGCATTTCTAGTAATAGCCGTTTACTTTGCATTCATGGAAGTGGATTGAAGCCGCCTTTTACTCCCATGCAAACACACCTAAAAATGATAGTTTATATATAAAATAATATTATATAATCGAATACTTAAAACTTATTCCATGTTGTTAATGTTCTAAAATAAAGTTGATTTCTCATCATTTTTTTGTACCTTTGCAAGCTGAAATAATTTTTAGAACGACAGTAACACAAAGTATATGAAGCGAAACGCATTAGGGCGAGGGCTTGACTCGCTGATTTCGATGGATGATATCCAAACAAACGGCTCATCCCAAATTAGCGAAATCGAGATCTCCCTTATAACACCAAACCCCGACCAACCTCGCAGCACCTTCAACCAGGAGGCGCTTGACGAGCTTGCCGCGTCAATTAGTGAGGTGGGCATAATCCAGCCCCTCACGCTAAGGAAGAGCGGTGATGGTCGCTACCAAATTATCTCGGGAGAGCGCCGCTACCGTGCTGCCAAGCAGGTAGGCCTTCAGTCGGTGCCAGCCTACATACGCGAGGCCGACGATACCGAGCTCACCGAGATGGCCCTCATCGAGAACATACAGCGTGAGGATTTAAACGCAATTGAGATAGCACTCACATTCAAGAAACTCATTGAGCAATATAATCTCACCCAGGAGCAACTTAGCCAGCGAATAGGCAAGAAACGCACCACCATCGCCAACTTCCTGCGCCTGCTCAAGTTGCCCGCCGAGATACAGCTTGGCCTCCAAGACAAACGCCTTGACATGGGTCATGCACGAGCACTGCTATCGGTAAACGACCCAGCCTTACAGTTAAAATTATATAACGAGACCCTTAAAAAAGGTTTAAGTGTGAGGCAAGTGGAGCAACTTGCCAAGGAATGGCAAGAGAATAACAAAGAACGTGATAATGCTGGCGCCAAGAGCCCGAGCCACCGCAGCAACAACGATTTCGACATTCTCACAAAACATCTGTCAAAAGCATTTGGAGTTCCTGTGAAGCTCTCATGCAACACCTCGGGTAAAGGAAAAATAACATTCTCGTTCAACAACGAAAATGACCTTGACAGAATAATCACTCTTTTTGATCGTTTAAAATAATATAATAAATAATTAGTTAGGGGCATTGAGCTCTAAAAAACAAAGCTTTAAACTCTAGTGACACTATTTAGAACAACATTACACACGACGATGCGCTCAATAGCAATAATGCTTTTGTGCACACTGTGTACTTTTGTTTCTAGAGCGCAAAGCAATAGCCCCGAAATCATAGAGCAAAACACCGACACCATCATCCTTAACGACAGCACTGCGCTACTCACGGGCAAAGTTGCCGAACCAAGCAAAAGCATCTCTCAAGAGCTGAAATTCAACCCCAACCCTATGAGAGCGATGTGGCTTTCGGCCTTGTGCCCTGGCTTGGGACAGATTTACAACCGTCATTACTGGAAGCTCCCCATCGTGATTGGTGCGTTTGTTGGCCTCACCTACGGCACCAGTTGGAACAACCGTATGCTAAACGATTATTCTAAGGCCTACCGCGACATCACCGACAACGATCCCAACACTCGCAGCTACATGGATTTCTATCCTCCCACCGTTAAGGAGAGCGACCTTGACAAAACGTGGCTCACCACAACGTTGAGGAACCGCAAGGACTACTATCGCCGCTACCGCGACATATGCATCATTGGCATTGCGGCCGTTTACTTGCTAAACGTGATTGACGCCTATGTTGATGCCTCGATGATGCATTTTGACGTAAGTCCCGACCTGTCGATGCGCTGGGGTCCAACAGTGATTGACAGCCAGGTGTCACGGCTTCCTAGCATAGGACTCGGGTGCTCTTTTGATTTCTAACATCGACTTTAATTTTTGAAAAAAATATATGTTTATGAAATATCGTCTATTATTAGTAGTTTTAGCATTACTGACAATCACGTCTTCATCATTGGCCGATACCAAAAAGAAGAACGTGCTGTCATTAAAAGAGTCGATTACCGATAACGACATACAATACCCTCCCAGTTTCAACAGCCAGAACGACATGTTGAAAGAGTGGTATAACATGTATCACGAGACTAACTCACCCATCGAGCCGAGCGATAACCATAACTATGGTAGCGTGAGCGATGCAGTGTATAAAGAACGACTTCAGAAACTCCCCACCACAATCGAGATGCCATTCAATCAGATTGTGAAAAGCTACATTGAGCGTTATGTCGTTAAAGGCCGCTCACTGGTATCACAGCTGCTGGGCATGAGCCCTTATTACATGCCAATATTTGAGGCTGCCCTTGAGAGGCACCAAATGCCACTGGAGCTCAAATACATTCCCATTATCGAGAGTGCGCTTAACCCCAACGCCGTGTCGCCAGCAGGAGCTGGAGGCTTGTGGCAGTTCATGCCATCAACCGCCAAGGGCCATGGTATGGAGGTTTCAAACATGGTGGACGAGCGTCGTGACCCTTATGCCTCGAGCGAAAAGGCTGCATTGTTCTTCAAGAAACTCTACAGCACCTATCACGACTGGTCGCTTTGTATCGCCGCCTACAACTGCGGTCCTGGCAACGTTAACAAGGCCATCAAGCGCACTGGTAACGACAACGCCGACTTCTGGGAAATCTATAACTATCTGCCCAAGGAGACTCGTGGTTATGTGCCAGCATTCATCGCTGCCAACTATGTAATGCACTATTACAAGGAGCACGGAATCACCCCCACTAAGACCAAGCCACTTATCATCGATACCGTGATGGTGAGCAAGCGAGTAAACTTCAGGCAAATAGCACAAACCCTGAACATTCCTGTTGAGGAAATCAGAATCCTTAATCCACAGTATCGCAACGAGGTAATTCCAGGCAACGTTCACCCCTATGTTCTGGCTCTTCCCAATCAGCACATCTACAGCTATATCAAGAACGAAGGAAAAATCAAAGAAAGCACGATTGATGTAGATAATGATAATAAAGGAAAAGAACAAGAGATAGACAGAAACAAGTTCAAGGATTATGACTACCAACATAGCGAAATGTACACGGTCAAGGATGGCGAGACCCTTGAAGATGTTGCCAGAATGTATGGTATGACCGTAGAAGACCTCATACTCCTTAATGAGTTGAAATCAAATGAAGTAAAGCCCGGCAAGATACTATTTGTTTCTAGAAACTTAAGTTCTACAGGAAACACAAATAATAGTGGTTATGATGACGAAGATGATTATCGTTATTATAACAACTCAAACGACGACAATGGTCGAAACAACAGTGACGATTATAACACAAGAAGAACCAGCTCAAACTATAGCACAGGAAGAGAAAACACCGGCGGATATAGCTACAACAACAATGGGCACAGTGGACGTGACTCAAGATATGTACCCATTCAACAACGACGCAAAGCAAAGGAAGATAATCCTGTTCCACAACGAAGCAACAACCGCAACAATAACGGCAGCTACAACAATGACGGCTACAGCTATGGCCCAAACCATGTAGAGACCGACAATGACGACTCTAACGATAATGAGGATGAGACCGATGACAACGACAATAATAGCTACAGCGACCGATACAAATATTATGACGTCAGCAATGTAAAGAGAATGAGTGGCAGCAGTAGCAAGAGCACAAAAGAAGTGCGTGATGACTATAGTACACGCAGCAACAATAACACCCGTTCATATAGCGATCAAGATGAAAGCAAACAAGATAGTGACATTGACTATGCTGCCATAAAAAAACAAAAAGAAGAAGCCGAGAAAAAACGCAAATTAGAGGCAGAAAAAAAGAAGAAGAAAGAACAAGAGCTTGCGTTAAAGAAAAAGAAAGAAAAAGAAAAGGCTGCCGAGAAGAAACGCAAAGAAGAGGCTGAGAAAAAACGTAAAGAAGAGGCCGAAAATAAGCGTAAAGAAGAAGAGCGCAGAAGAGCAGAAGCAGCCAAACCCACATCGCATGTGGTGAAGGACGGAAGCAACCTCACCAAGCTTGCAAAACAATATGGCGTTAGCGTTGATGAAATCAAACGCGCAAATGGCTTGAAGAACGACAATATCAGAGCCGGTCAAACGTTGAAAATCCCCAAGAAGGGAAAGAAATAAAACACTTTGACCTGCGATATTTTGTTACCTAATACACACGAAAGATATTAATGAGAACAAACTATATAAAAGTTATGAATTATAAACACCTACTTTTGGCATCTATGGCACTGTTGACCACTTGGGTTAACAGCCAGGCTGCCGAAGATAAGTACAACAACAAAGAAAACCTGATGGACCGTTCTATCGTTTTCCCTGCTGGTGTTGATGCCAACACAAGAGAGCTGACAAAGAACTGGTACCTTCAGACCTTCACTAACGTCAATGAATATAACGACCGAAACAACCGTGATAAAAGCATTGAAGCCAGTGACAGGGATTATAAGGACCGCCTTCGCGACTTGTCAAACAAGTATGGCATCAACATGGCTTTTAACCCCGTTGTAAAGGCTTACATTGAACGTTATGTAGTTAAGAATCGCACGCAGGTTGCCCAAATGCTAGGATTGTGGAGCTACTATAGACCAATCTTTGAGCGTGAAATGAACAAACAAGGGCTCCCAAAAGGCTTCATATACATACCTGTGGCATGCTCAGCTCTTGATCCAAACGCTGTTGCACCATCGGGCGCAGCAGGATTGTGGCAATTTATGATTCTTCCCGCCAAAGGCAATGGCTTGGAAGTAAACTCTCTTGTTGATGAGCGCCGCGACCCCTACAAATCAACCGAGAAAGCCGCACAATTCTTGAGAAGGCTTAGTGACAACTCTTACAAGAAAGACTGGCTGATGGTTCTTGCCGCCTTTAACTGTGGAATGGGGAATGTAGAAAAAGCTATCAGGCGTGCTCAGAACCAGGGCATCAAGTCGCCCGAATTTTGGGATATCTACAAATTCCTTCCAAAGGACACTCGTGGTTATGTTCCAGCATTCATCGGAGCTTGCTATGCGATGAACTACTATGGCAAGCATGGCATCACTCCTGTGTTCACTAAGCGCCCATTATCGGTTGCCAGCGTTGATGTTAACGACCGAGTGAGCATTCACCAAATTTCACAATATCTTGATATACCTCTCGATGAGATTAGGCTCCTTAACCCACAGTATCGCGACGATGTGATACCTGGCAACATTCACCCCTATCCCCTTACACTTCCCAAAGGCCAAATCAACAGCTATAAAATGGCCGAAGAGAAGATTGTTAAGTACCATCAAAACGAGTTTGCTCGCCGAGTAGAAGTTCAACCTGGTGATATCAAGAGAATCGTGGGAGATGATGACATTGATGAGAACGCAAAGAAAGGTATCTCATTCCATGAAGTTACCGAGGGCGAAGACTTGGAAGACATTGCCAATCGTTATGGCATGAAAATTCAAGATTTGAGATCACTCAACAACTTGAGGTGGGATGATGAAGTTGAGCCTGGAAGAATTCTAACAATCAAGACTAAAGACGGTGGATACGTTGCATCGAACAATAGCCGAAGCAATAACAACAATCGTAGCTCGAGCTCAAGTTCAAGCAACTACAACGCCTCGAGCAACCGCTACAGCTCTACCCCAAGCAACACATCATCAAGCAGCTCATCAAGCAGCAGTTCTTCAAGCAAAAAGAGCACCACGACCAACACCAGCACATATAGCGGTCACAGTGGATCTGATCAGCGTGGCGTTCCTGAGAGACGCAAGGCCGACAATAGCGCGCAAACCTATGTGCCACAACCACAAAACAACAAGAATCAAGAAAGAGAGCTAGCCGAAAAAAAGAAAAGAGATGAAGAAGCCGCAGCTCTGAAAAAGAAGAAAAAAGAAGAGGCCGAAAAGAAACGCAAACTAGAGGCCGAGAAGAAACGCCGAGAAGAAGCTGCCGAGAAGAAACGCAAAGAAGAGGCCGAGAAGAAGCGCAAAGAAGAAGAGGAGCGCAAGAGACGTGAGGCCGAGCAACCAATCAAGCTCACTGTTAAAGAGGGCCAAAACCTCACCAAGCTGGCCAATCAATATGGCGTGAGCGTTGAGGACATCAAGCGTGCCAACGGATTGACCAATGACAACATTCGCATTGGCTCCAATATCCTTATCCCCAAGAAAGATGCTAAGGGAAGAACCATTATCCCACAGCATGCTAATGACCACAAGCAGCAAGCTCAGCAACAAGACAAGCATCAGGACAAACATCAAGACAAACATCAGGGCAAGCAACAGGCTCAACAGCAAGGCAAACAGCAGGCACAGCAACATGGCAAGCAACAAGATAAGCAGCATGCTCAAAAACCTGCACCTCAACCCGCCACAACAAAGCACACTGTAGCCGAAGGACAAAACCTCACCAAGTTGGCAAAGCAATATGGCGTGAGCGTTGAGGACATCAAGCGTGCCAACGGATTGACCAATGACAACATCCGCATTGGCTCCAACATCGTCATCCCAACAAAGGGAAAAGCTGCCGCCCCCCAACAGGGTAAGCAACATGCTGCTCAGCAACCTAAGCAACAGGTCAAGCAACAAGCTGCTCAGCAACCCAAGCAACAAGGTAAACAACATGCTCAGCCTAAGCAGCCTGCAAAGAATAACGCTCCTGTACAACCTGCAAAGCCAGCAAAATCAACAAAGAAGAAATAATATTCTAAACAAATAACAATTTAGGCGAGCCATTTAGATGACTCGCCTTTTTGTTTATCTCTTACCGAACTTAGGGCTCAGCCGCCAGCGGTAGTTCTTCGGATGATTGTGTATAGACTTTAACGTTGTGAGTGGAGAGAAATATCTGACTCAAGCGTCGAGAAAGTGCTATCAAAGTGTCGTGCCTGTGAGACTTGTCGAGCTGACATTCCCAAACAACAAGCACATACCATCCCATCTTGTGAAGTGAGTTATAGTTGCGGGCATCACGCTCGCGATTGCGCTTGAACTTCTCCTCCCAAAAACTCACATTGGTTGACGGCACTCGATATTTGTCACAACCTTGATGGGCATGCCAAAAGCATCCGTTGACAAAAATCACTGTGCTTAACTTAGGGATTACTATGTCGGGAGTACCCGGGAGTCGCTTAACGTTCAAACGATACCTGAATCCTTGCCTCCAAAGCCATCGGCGCACAATCATTTCGGGCTTGGTATTCTTGCTACCAATGTTACTCATGCAACGATGGCGTTGCTCGGGTGTCATAGTGTCGGGCATGGCTGGATAGGATGGGAATAGCTAAGAGTGACTAGGAGTGGATAGGGTGTTGCTGATAACAATACTTTTATTAGTTCAGCCCCAGGAGTTTTCTTACCGCGCTTGTCACATCAATGGCTTGTGGCCCTGAATAAGCTACGGGAGTTTTTGACACATCTATTATATAGGTGTATCCACCTTCATCACCCACAGTTTTAATTGCTTGTGCGATTTTGTCATAAATGGGTTTCTCCAGCTCCTGTTTTTGTTTTAGCAACAATGTGTTAGTTTGCTCCAAGAAAGCACCAATCTTGCTGTCGCTGTCTTGAATCTCCCTAATTCTCCTGTCTCGAATTGTTTCGGGAGTATCGTCACTAGCTACCAATGATTGAAAAGCCGCATATTTCTTATTGAACTCCTTTTGCATCATCTCATATTCGGCTTTAAATTTTTGAGATGTAGTATTAAGCAACTCATTGGCCTGCTTGGCCTCGGGCATATCATTAAAAATCGCCTGGACATCAACAGTAGCGATCTTCACTTGCGCAATTGACATGAGTGGGACAACCACTAATGCCAACATTAAAAATCGTTTTATATTCATTGTTACTTTGTTTTAATAATTATCACAATGGCAAAGATAGCACATTTTTGCGTGGTATCAGACTATTTAATCGAAAAAAAAGGTCTTGGTGTGATATAACACCTAAGACCTTTAATTCATTATTATCGATATCAATTATTTAATACCCAATTTAGCCTTAACTTTGGCAGAAACATCCTCGATGTTGTTGCCCTTGTAAAGGAGAGTTGCAGCGTCAATAATACCTGCATAACCACCCTCGGCACCTACAGCCTGAATGGCGTTAACGAGCTTTTGCTGGATGGGAGCAAGCAAAGTCTCCTGCTGCTTCTGCATATCCTGCTGAGCAGTTTGCATGAAGGTTTGATAGCGAGTGTAAAGGTCCTCAAACTCTTTCTGCTTAGCTTCGAGAGTAGCCTCGGGAGCCTTGTTCTTAGCAAGAGTCTCGATTTCGGCCTGCTTCTTTTGGAGCTCTTCCTGCAAAGGCTTAGCTTGGGCCTCATATTTTTCCTGCACTTGCTTGAGGGTATTATTGGCAGTAGCCACATCGGGCATAACATTAAAAATTTCGGTAGGATTAACAGTACCAAACTTGAGAGTTTGTGCACTAAGGCACATAGGAGCAGCTACGAGAACTGCGAGTAAGATTTTCTTAAACATAATCAATTAATTGGTTATTTAATAAAATTATTAATTCGGTTGAGAGTTAAGAGTAGAGAGTGGAAAGTTAAGTTATTATAGTAGTTTATTATCCACTAGCCTACTTAATCTTTTTACTTGGAGTATCCGAGTTTCTCGAGTACCTGATTGCTGATGTCGATGTTAGGTGACGCAAAAACTATGCTCTGCGAAGAAGCTCGGTCAAAGATTACCTGCAAACCACGCTCCTCACTTACCTTTTTAACAGCAGCGTAGATGTCGTCCTGGATTGGTTTCATGAGCGACTGACGTTTCTTGAAGAGCTCACCTTGTGGTCCAAAGTACTTGTATTTGAGCTGTGAAGCCTCTTTCTCCTTGGCTACGATTTCTTCCTCTTTCTTCTTCTTTTGGTCATCGGTGAGGAATACCATGTCGCTCTGATAGTTCTTATACATGGTGTCGGCAGCCTTCTTCAGCTCGTCAACCTCACGTTGCCAACGCTGTGACACCTGATTCAATTGTTCATTAGCCATTTCATAGGCTGGTATGTTCTTGAGGATATATTCCATATCTACAAGAGCAAACTTCTGTGCACTGGCTGTTGCCATACAGGCAACTAAAGCCACGAATAATAAAGCAAACTTCTTCATATTGTTTTCTATATTGTTTTGTTAATATTCGCTTGTTTTGACTATTTTTTAACTTAAAAGTTTAATTTCAGTTTTGTCTAGAAGCTCTAGACTCACTAGTAAAACATCTAGTTGGCTTAGAACTCTTGACCGAGAACGAAGTGGAAGTTGCTACCACCCTTGTTGCCATAAACCTTGTCGAAACCATAGCCCCAGTCAATACCCATCATACCAATCATTGGCAAGTAGATGCGTGCACCCACACCCACCGAACGCTTAAGGTCGAATGGGTTGAACTTCTTGACAGTAGTCCATGCATTACCCGCCTCGGCAAAGACTAGTGGATAGATTGTAGCGCTGTTAGAGAGCATGAGCGGGAAGTGGAGCTCCATCACATAGCGTGCGTAGGCATAACCTTCCTGTCCATAAGGAGTGAATGCACCGTTCTCATAACCACGCAAAGCAATAGTCTCGGTTGCATAGGTGTAGCTACCACTCATACCATCGCCACCCACATAGAATGTCTCGAATGGAGACTTAATGTGGCGGTTCCAACTACCGAGCAAACCAACGTCGGCACGTGTCATGAGCACGAGGGTCCATCGTCCGTTAGGATCGGTGAGAGGAGTATAGGTCTTAGCCTGGAATTTCAGTTTCCAGTACTCAATCCAACGATAAAGGTCTCTCTTTGAAGCCTCGGTGTTAGATTCGCTCAGAGCCTTCCAATCTTTCTTGCCAAAGAGACTGGCAGGAGGAGTGGCATGGAATGACAATGTGAACGAACTACCACGACGAGTGTATAATGGGTTGTCGATACTATTGCGCGACAAGGTGAGACCAAGCACAATAGAATTACTTACACCATTCTTCATGTAGTACATGTACTCCCAGTTCTTTAGGCTGTACCACTGATAACTCAAGTCGGCCATGAGAGTGAAGTAGTCGTCGGGCCATTTGAGTCGCTTACCAAATCCCACGGTAATACCTGCCATTTGCAAGTATTTGCCTGGGTCGTAGGCGTTCTCATAGTAGTTATTACCATAATTGCCATAGTAATTATTATAGCCATTGTACATGCCATTGTACATGGTGTTGAGGTAGTAATTCTGATACTGGCTGTTATAGAATGATGAGTTGATACCTGTGGTGCGGCTATAGAATGCCGATACCGACAACGTGTTAGGACGCTTGCCACCAAACCATGGATCTACAAACGAGAGGCTGTAGGCCTGATAGTACTTGGCATTGGTCTGTGCACTAATCGAGAATGTTTGTCCATCACCTTGCGGGATGATACCCTTGTAGGACGACGGATGGAACAGGTTCTTGATAGAGAAGTTGGTAAACTTCAACGTCACTTTACCAATCACACCCGCTTGTCCCCAACCGGCCGATATCTCGATTTGGTCATTAGCCTTAGACTCGAGATTGAGAATGATATCAACAGTTCCGTCCTCCTCGTTAGGCTCGGGGCGAATGTCCATCTTCTCAGGGTCGAAGTGACCAGTTTGAGCAATCTCACGTGCCGAACGCACCAAGTCTTCCTTGCTGAACAACTCACCTGGACGCACACGCAGCTCACGGCGCACTACCTTCTCATAGAGGCGGTCATTACCATTAATCACAACCTTGTTGATGCGTGCCTGCTTGCCCTCATAGATTCTCATCTCGAGGTCGATTGAGTCGCCCTCGATGCGGGTCTCAGTTGGAATAATCTGGAAGAAGAGGTAACCGTTGTTCATATAGAGGTTGGCCACGGCATCATCGTCCTCGGTTGTGCGCTTGTTGAGCAGTTTTTGATTGTAGACATCACCTTTCTCAATGCCAAGCAATTCGTTGAGAGTTGCAGTGGGATAAACAGTGTTACCAACCCATGACACATTAGAGATGTAATACTTTTTACCCTCATCAATCTTGAGGTAAATATCAACATGCTTATCATCATAGTTAGCAACGCTATCCCACACAATTACCGCGTCGCGATAGCCTTTCTCGTTGTACTTGTCGATAATGCGCTGCTTATCTTCCTCAAAGTCGGAACGCACAAACTTCTTTTGGCTGAACCACTTAAGCACGTTAAGAATACCACTCTCATTGGTTTTCTTCATAGCGCGCTTTATCTTGGAGTCGCTCATCACCTCGTTGCCCTCGATGTAAATCTTGTGCACATTAATTTTCTCGTGCTTGTCGACAACGATATCAACAATCACCTCGTTTTGCTTACTAAGGTCATCTTGCTGCTTTACCTCACAAGTGGCCTTCTCAAATCCCTTAGCAGCATAATATTTCTCGATAATCTGCTCTATGCGACTAGCAATATTAGGAGTGATTTGGCTTCCCACGAGGTTGCCAAGTCGCTCGCTGATATCCTTCTGCTCACCTTTCTTCATTCCCAGATAGTTGACCTTAGAGATGCGAGGCTGCTGACGCAGAACTAGCTCAAGCCATGCCTTGTCGCCATAGATTTTCTCCACTTTAATCTGAACTTTAGAGAAAATTGCTTGATGCCAAAGTCTCTTGGCAGCATTCTTAATCTCATCACCAGGAATCTCTACTCGTTGCCCTACTGCGAGTCCGGTGTATCCAATGACGATGTAGTCCTCGTAATTTTCAACACCAGTTACCTTGATACCGGCAATCTCATACTTAGTTGGCGAACCATTAAACACCATCTTTGGGTTGTAGATGGTATCATTAACAGTATAGGATTCCTGAGCGACAGCCCATGATGAACCTAAAATAAAGATAGATAGAAACAGAATTATGTGCTTAATATATCGCATAGTGTCAATTTTGTTCGTTTTCGTTAATTTGTTCACTGGTCTTACCAAAGCGACGCTCCCGCTGTTGATAGTGCACTATTGCCTCGCAAAAATCCTCCTTTGTGAAGTCGGGCCAAAATTTTGGAGTGAAGTACAGCTCACTATAAGCAATTTGCCACAGGAGGAAGTTGCTGATGCGCTCGTCGCCGGCAGTTCTTATCAGCAAGTCGGGGTCGGGCATGTGAGAAGTGGCAAGAGCGCTTGCAAAAATCTCGTCGTTAATATCGTCGGGATTCAATTCGCCGCTAACCGCTCTTTGCGCCAACTTGCGGGTGGCCTCCACAATTTCCCACCTTGCCGAGTAGCTTAGCGCCAGGCATAAAACAAGTCCAGTGCAGTGAGATGTGTCGCTCATGCACTTGTTGAGTCGCTCACGCGCAAACTGTGGCATCCTCTCAAGGTCGCCAATCGCAGTGAGTCGCACATTGTTCTTGATGAGATCGGGCGTTTGCTGCTCGATAGCCACAACAACGAGGTTCATCAAAGCGTCAACCTCGTCTTTAGGTCGATTCCAGTTCTCGGTCGAGAAAGTATACAACGTGAGGTATCCAATTCCAAGCTCACTAGCAATCTCGGTTATTTTGCGCACTGTGGTTACACCATTCTCATGGCCTATAGAGCGCATGAACCCATGCTGCTTGGCCCATCGCCCGTTGCCGTCCATAATGATGGCAATGTGGCGTGGCAGCCTCTCGCGGTCTATTTTCTCAATCCAAGACATTATGTTTAGTTATAATCGTGTTTTTAATAATTTCTTACTCAATGTAGTGGCACTTCACGCATCGCTTGCTGAACTCATAGGTTATGGTGAACATACCCACCGAGTACCAATCGGTGTTCTTGGCGAAGCCATGATTGTAGCCATAAAGGTCGGTAATACCGTCAACCTTGTCGCTGAAACTCTTGCGCATGGTAAACTCAAAGCCTATGTTCAATCGCTCCTTCAAGCGATATTTAACACCAGCGCCAAGAGGTAGCACCGCTCCAAAACTGGTTTTACCACCAGCAAATGAGAGCTCCATGCCAAGTCCAGCTACCATGTAGGGGGTGATGCGCTTGTAGTTCTTATACTTGGCGCCTTCTCCAAAGTGGAAGAAGTTGAACTCAACCTGCCCACCCAAATCTATCACATGTGCCGAGAACTTGTACTGCTCTCCATGTGGAAACTGTGACTCGATGTTCTTGCTGTCGCCAGCGAGTCCCACATATAGCAAGTTGCCCTTGATAGCCCAACGAGTGTTGAGATTATAGCGGAAAATTCCACCACCAGCCACTCGAGGCATCTTATACATATTGGCAGTATTGACATCGCCCAAATAACCAGTGATACCGATAGCAGGTCCAATCTCATATCGGTACTCCTGGCCCATGCACGTGAATGCAGCCATTGTGACAATTGTCAGTATTGCGAGTTTCTTTATCATCATATTCTTCTATGGAATTAGTGTATTAAAGAAAACGCAATCATGCCGCCAAAAAGTATATTTGAAACAAGCAACTAGCCATTTATTAAAGATTTTTAGAACACTGGTTTGAATGTCAATCCTGTGAGCACGCCTTCCCAAATGCTGTTGAGAGGAGTATCAGCAATGCTATATCCACCAAAGAGGTAGATGTAGGGGCAATTCCACTCGGTAACGGGAGTCACCTGGCCAGGGTTATAGGCCATGAGCACATGGTTAGCGTTTTGCATGCGATCATAGGTGTAGACTTGCGCGCCATAGAACGCTGGCATGTGATCAGGCTGCTGAACGCCCATTTCTCCCACTTTCCAGTTGATGCCCTGGTTGCGCGAGATGTAGCTTATGGTGTTGAGACTTCCATCACTCAACTTGCCACCCATAACCAGCCATGACACCCTCTTGTCGTAGGTGGCACCTGTAGCACGCTTAACCATGGTGTAGTAAGGGAAGAATGCAGCTTCGCGAACCTTGGGCAACACTTCGTCGTTGTTGATAGGAGCCCAGTTTTTTCCGTCAAATCCCCACACCCAATTGATTAGAGTTCCATCGGGCAACACACCACCTACAAACATAGCTTGCTGTGAAGATGTCCACTGATTGTTGGCCATCACCAATGCACTCATTCCCTCGATAGGGAAGTTGCCTTCAATCTCATCGCCAAGGAGACTCACACCTTGAACATACTCGGCATGAACGAAATTGCCGTCAGCGTCTTGTGCTACACCAAGCAATCTGTCGCCATAAGCACCAATTATTGAACGCCAAGCGACAGCGCAGTCAAGCCAATTTGTTCCCATGTCTTCACTCTTAAATAGCTGCCCATTAACATCGAGCAGGAAGAGCTCGTCTTCGGTAGCTGTAAAGCTATTGACTTGTGGAGTGAAGGGCAGCGTCAACACCTTCTTGTTCCAAGTTCCTGCCCGAGGATCTGAACTTTGGCTTAGCACATAGGTGCCGTTGTCGTCGACAAGGCACAGGAAGTCGTCATTTTGAACGACAGTTTTAGAAGCTTTGAGTGTTGATTCCACATTAGGAAGGTCGCGACGTCGGCTAGTGTTCCATGTGATAGTGTCGACGTTCTGCTTGTGAACGTTGACCTTGACCTTGTAGTCACGCACGTGCTCCTTGTCACCCGAAGTGATGCGCAGTGTTACATCGCCGGTGAAGTCGATAGAGTCGTTCCTCGATGAGTTGTAAGTGATGGTGGTGTCACCGAGATGCTCACCATTCTTTATCACAAACTGCTTAGTAGCAACAGTGCTTGCACATGTGAGCTGAACAAGCAGAGCATTAATGCGTGTGCCTCGTGGCAGCGAGTCGGCATTATATATCACTCCCCGTTCCTGGTCGATGGTGAACTTCACCGAGTCGAGATTAGCAAGAATCTTGGTGTTAGGCTTAAGTGCAAAAGTTGATACCAGCGTGCTCGTAGTTGAGTACACGTCATATTGTACATCGGGAGTAGAGGAATCCTTGTCTTTGCTGCATGACATGAGGCACAAAGCCACCGTCAAAGCAATAGACAGATATATTGATAAATATTTTCTCATTTTCTTTTTAAAAAAACAACTTGCAAAGTTACAACAAAAAAGTAAAAAACAGGGCACAATTCGTTCAATTAAAAAAAATCAGACAAGAAAATGCCCTATTTTCACGGTGTAAAATTAATATTAATACATTAATGAACATATATTAATTAAGATATTAAAAGGCAAATTCCCGTTTTTTACACCTTTTTAACGCACTAGCAACACTCACAAGTGTAACTTTTCGCGTTTTTATATTGAAACTCTAATAAAACTCACTATCTTTGTGAAAAAATAAACACAACCTATGGTTTACTATATTTCAAAAAACGATGGCAAGTATCAGGGCCCTTTCAATAAAGACGCGTTGATTGCCAACGGCCTTGACCTCAACACAATGGTGTGGAGGGAAGGATTGCCTGCTTGGACTCCTGCAAAAATGCTGCCCGATCTCGCCGACATCATCGACAACGTGCCCCCTCCTATGGAGGTGGTGCTAGGTCCCTCAAGCGCAACCATACAGCCCGTGCAGCAGCAAACCGTGCAGCAACCAGTGCAATCTCAAACAGCGCAGCAGCAACCAGTGCAGCAAGTTGCCAGCCAAGAGATTGAGATGCAGAAGCAATTAGATCAACTTAACCACAAGAAGGAAGAGTTGAAGAAGGTTCTCGAGCAAAGGAAAACTCAAAAACTAGCTGAGGGCCAAACCAAAAGTGTTGTCGAGAAAAAAGAACAGAAAAAAACGGTAGAAACCAAAGCAAAGAAAGAGGCAACCAAAAGCAAAAAGAAGACAAAATATGACCACCCAGTTGCCGACTGGTGCAATGAGTCGATATGGCTGCTTGCGTTTGTCATTATCCATGCATTAATAGAGTTCTGGAGCGACAATCCAAGCCACACTTATCTCTGTCTTGATGCCATTGGAGCAGTGCTGAGCATCACTGGCATCATCATTGGCGTGAATATCAAGAAGTTAAACAAAATTTCCTATAAGAAAGACAGCGTGTCGCGCCTCAAGGCCGAGAAACTAGGTTATTTCAATGGACTCTTTGTGAGTGCCACAGCTGCGATAGGCTTCCTAATTGTCCTTGTTCAATCGGCTTATTATGTTTATTCTAGCTAACCCTCATCGCACTATGGAAAAGTTATTGAAAACAAGATATTTTGCACTGGTATTTGTGATGCTGATGGCTGTCATGACGGTTAATGCCGACGTTCCACCTCGACCAGCCAATGCCAACGAACTCGTCTATGACTACGCCCATGTGATTGACAGCGCCAGCCTCGCAATTATCAACGACTCGCTCAAAAACCTATACGTTTACAACAAGACGCAGGTGGTGATACTCACCGTGGAGTCGCTCGACGGAATGGACAAGTTTGATTATTGTCAAGAAGTATTTGAAAAGTGGGGAATCGGTGACAAAAAGCTCAATAATGGTGTCTTGATTCTGGTTAAGCCCAAGCAAGAGGGAAGCAAAGGACAGGTGCGCATCCACACTGGCTATGGTGCCGAGGGCATATTGCCTGACTTGCTCTGCAATAAGCTAGTAGAAGACTCCATGATTCCCGCGTTCAAAGAGGAAAAATATGGCATCGCCATCAGGCGCGCCGTTGATGCCATCGTTCCTGCAATGAAAGGCGAATACCCCCAAGAAGTAGCCGATTTCCTCCAAGAAAAGAAGAAAGATTCCATAATAGCAGCCATTGTCTACTCAATATTTTATATCCTAATTTGCGGCTTGATTTGGTATTTCTTCTTCATGCCCACCAAAAAGGACTGGTACTCGATAATGGCATCGCCACTGATTGCAGCATCAATTTCCTCATCGTCGGGGAGGAGGTCGGGTGGCTCTAGCTGGACATCCAGTTCCCGAAGCAGTGGCTCGAGTTGGAGCAGTTCCAGCTCCTCCAGTTCCAGCAGTTGGAGCTGGGGCGGTGGCTCTAGTGGCGGCGGTGGTGCAGGAGGATCGTGGTAATCCTAATTTCTATTATGGACTATTACATAGCACATAGCAATGGTGCAAGAAGCGGTCCTTTCAAGGAAAACGAGCTGATTGCTAATGGTGTCACGGGTAACACGCTCGTGTGGCGACTAGGCATGAACTCGTGGCAGCCTGCACATCAGCTTAAAGAGCTTAGTGCCTTGTGTAACAACACTGTAACACTACAACATCAGATAGAGGAGACTCGTAAAGAAATTGCCGAGCTGAGCAAACAAGTAGAAGAGCTGCAAGTAGCTGAGAATGACATTATAAACGAGCCACCGCCACTACCAGAAGAACTAATCCCCGAGAAGACGCGTTACAACTTTCCTTCTCCCACATGGATTAAGGAGACATGGATTGTGCTTGTATGTGTTGCATTGCACTTCCTGCTCGGCATAACAGGAGCAACCACGTTCTATTACATATTTTTTGACCTTATTGGGTTTGCCTTGTGTTTTGTTGCCCTTTACATTGGCACGAGGATTAAGAACCTGAACAAAGTTTCCTATGCTCAAGGGACTCCTTCTCGTGAATTGAGCGACCGATTAGCAAGGATTAATGGTTGGCTTGTGAGCTCGACCATGATAGTGGGTACGGTGATTATTATGGTGCAATTGGGCTCCAATATGTTAACCGAAGGTGTCTCCACACTAATCACTTATGTTATTATCTACTTGATGTTTATGGGTGTAGTGTGGTATCTTCTGTTCATGCCAAACAAGACTGATGGTTATTCCTTCCATAGCTCACCGACACTAAAGGCCAACATCAATATCAAGAAATTGAACCAAAAAATCACAAAAAGAAACCGCCATAAAGGTTATTATGATTCTAGCATAGACGACTATGATGACGACGACTACTACGATTCCAGCGATTGGGACAGTAGCGACGATGATGATGGCGACTGGGACTGGGGTGGCGGCGACAGTGGTGGCGGCGGTGCCGGCGGTGAGTGGTAAAATGTCAGTTATCAGTATTTAGCACTGTGATTATAAGGTTGCCATCTATTTCTTGATGGGTGGTAGGCTCGCTCGTGTCCGCTTGAGGAGCTTTGATGCCACCTCCTAGTGTCATCGGGGCGGTTTCTATCCTAATTTCGTTCCATTTGCCAGCATCTATCAGTTGCTGGAGGACGTTTGCACCGCCCTCTACCATCACGCTAGTGATGCCACGGTGATAGAGGTCGCGAAGCCATGAGCCAGGCTCGGTGGTGTCGAGTTTTGCCCATTCCACGCAGCCTTCAATTTCTTCCTTTTTCTCGTTATAAATCAAAGTTTTACCACCGTCATTAAGCAACTTGCAATTGCTTGGTATTGACAGGTTTCGGTCGAGCACCACTCGCAAGGGCGAGTTGCCACTCCAGTGGCGAGTAGTGAGCGATGGATTGTCAATTTTCACAGTGCCAGCTCCCACAACAATGGCATCGGCCATTGAGCGCTCACGGTGCACGAGCGACAAGGTAAGAGGAGTGCTAAAACGCACAGTGCCATCTTCATTAGCGAGGTAACCGTCGGAGCTTTGTGCCCACTTTAGCTGAACCCAGGGCATGCCCGTGGTGTGAGCGGTAAAGAAACGACGATTCAGGTCACGGCATTCTTTTTCAAGCACACCCACCTCAACTTCAATGCCCGCATTGCGCAGCATAGCCACGCCCCGGCCGCTCACTTTCTCAAACGGATCGAGCACACCTACAACCACCCGCTTTATACCTTTGCTAATCAACAGATTGGCACAAGGTGGAGTTTTGCCATAATGAGAGCACGGCTCAAGAGTGACATAGATTGTGCTCTCGGGCAGTAGCGATTGATCTTGCACAGCAGCTATGGCGTTAACCTCGGCGTGAGCCTTGCCACAACAACGGTGGAAACCCTCGCCTATTATCTTGCCTTCGTGAACTACCACAGCGCCAACCATGGGATTGGGCGAGGTGTGCCCACTACCCTGCTGTGCCAGCTTCAAGGCACGGCGCATGTATTTCTCGTCGACTGTCATTTCGCACACTATTTAACATTTATATTAAATCACCACACAGGGTTATCACCGTTGAAGAAGAGGCCGCAGACGAGCGTGAGGTAACGTGGGATGTTCTTGTCACGGCTCCACACCATGTCGATACCAAGCAACTTGCTTGCCGTCTCGCTCACATTAAATCCATAAGCCTCGAGCGATGGCCGCACCAAGTCGGGATGACGACACGGCTTGCCTTGCTTGCGTGCACATGGAGCATTTCCACAACGCTCGCACTTGCCCACAAAACCAAGAGCAAAACCTCCAGTTTCTTGCTCCAGTTCAAGAAGTCGCTTGTTTAACCGCTCCAACTCAGGACGCATCAAGTCATATACTTGCTCCATAGGCATCCTAGTATCGTGAGGTGTGATTTTCACGCCCACAATCATCACTTTACCATAGGGCAACAGGTCCTGAAGCGTGTCATGGTCAAACGGAGGACACCCCCAGCGATTACCATAGTTGGGGCATGCTCGGCAGCACTCCTCAAAGGTTGCCACATCGCGAAAATCACTCACATATCGGTCACGGTCAACTACCGCAACCACCTGTTCAGCGTCATAATTCTTATCGGTCATTTTAATTGGCAATTGTCTCAAAAGCGAAAACGGATACCACCATGAATCAGGCCTTGCTCACCGAAACCCAGTTCGGCAAAACCGCGTACATTGCGGTTACCAGCCTCGATGCCCACGAGCGATGCTTGGAAATTAAAGAAGTTGTCACCCGACGAATCCTTAGTGTAAGTTCCCTCAGAGTCTTTACCTGTAGTTTTGTACTCGGCACGTGTGTAACCTAATCCCACTTTAGAGTACATTCCCCATTTGTGCTTTCTGAGCCAGTTGAACTTCACTGCAGGCAGAATGGTGAAGTAGTTGCTGGTTCGTTTTCCTGTCACCTGCTCGTTCTGCAGCACATCTTGAGCGTGGTGGTTAAAGACTGTTATTCCACCCACACCTACCAATGGGCTCACATGATAGAAATACTCGGCAGAAAATGGACCCAGGAATTTCTTGTTGTTAAAACGAGCCCCAAAGATAGCGCTCACCACATCGGTAAAAACATCAAGCACATTAGAATTACTAATGGCACCATATCCAATAGCAAACTCATTCTTCGGTTCATCATTAGGGTCAAAGTCCTGTGCCAATGCACAAGGTGCACAAGACAGAACTATTACTGCAACTAAAAAAACAGAGATAATCTTTTTCATAATTCAACTTTTAATTGTTTACAAAAGTAGTCATTTTTGACAAAAGTGAGAAAAAAAGCATCTCTTTTTCGGGCAAAAGAATGTTTTGCAACCTCCATAATAGAATTAACCCAAAAAGAGCCCGCATCAGGCTAAATGACCAGTGCGGGCTCCTAAAAGGTTATAAATTTCGAATTATTGTGCCTACAGAGCGAGACGCAGGCCACGAGTGTTGCCGCGAGCGTCTGGGTTCTGCGGCTGGCGGTAATACACTATCAGGCTATATGCGTATTGGTTGGTACAAGTGCCACCACGCTTAGCGCGTTGAGTTCCTGTTGCTGGTCCTGTGGGGTTGGTCAGTGGCTCGGCGGTAGAACTATAGGCGGCAAACCAGTCATAGCACCATTCCTCAACGTTGCCACTCATGTCATAGATTCCAAGTTCGTTGGGAGCCTTAGTTGCCACGGTCTGAGTGCCCCAACCATCAGTCCACAATGTGGGTGAAGGAATAGTCTCTTTCCACCAAGCCACATCATTGACGTTCTCACTGCCAGCATACTCATAACCATGAGTCAGGTTTCCACCGCGTGCGGCAAACTCCCATTCGGCCTCGGTAGGGATGCGGAAGTTCAAGCCTGTCATCTCATTGAGTTTTGCACAAAAAGCCAAGCATTCGCCATAATTCACATAGTCAACAGGTCGCTGGAGATTGATGCCTGCGTCCCATGAATTATGACTAGAGTGCACATCGGCATTTCCATATTCATTGAAGTAGCTTGGATTTGATCCCATCACAGCCACCCACAACTCCTGAGTGACTTCGGTTTGACCAATGCTATAGGTGCTAAGCGTTACCTCGTGGGCTGGATAAGCGTATCCCACTTGCTGGTCAACTCCCATCATGAAAGTGCCACCTTCAACTTCCACCATCTTGAATGTCACACCATTAACGGTGTACTCGGTCACTGGTGCAGGTGGTTCCACTGGCGATTCTGAGCCAAGAATGACGTTGTAGATGATTGTGATGTCGGCAACAGTGACAAATCCGTCACCATCCACGTCGCAAGTGGCAAGGAAGGTTTCGTCTTCACTGAGAAGATAATTGTAAATTGCGGTAGCATCGGCGACAGTTACAGCGCCGTCACCGTTCACGTCGCCATATACCGAGGCATTGACAGCCACGCTGCAAGCGACAACAGCAAAAAGTGTAAGTAAAAATTTCTTCATAATTAATTATAAATTGTTAGTTAATATGTCCAATTTCAAGAGCACAAAGTTACTATTTTTTTAGAAAAAACCAAAGAAAATCTAATTCTATGTAGGTTTAGAAACTACCATCATGACGGATTGAACGACAAATGCTGAAATAAATTAATTGATTTGTTTTTTTCGTTTTTTACATTTATCTTTGCAAAAAGATACAATTTAACGCAAAAACTTATAACAAATATACCAAAACACAATGAAAAGAACATTATTACTACTCATGGGGCTAGGAGCCTTGTTAGCCAGCAGTCAGCAGGTGAAAGTGACATCGCGCACCTCGCCACTCAAAGGCGTGGAGGCTGCATTCTATCCCATTCTGAACTCTGGCGGCGACAAGCTCCTATACAGCGATGTTGACGCTCATGGCCTGAAAATGCTTGACCTTGCCAACAACAAGGTGACCACCATCAGCGAGCTCAACGGCGCAGGCATTGATGCTAAATGGAGCCGAGACGGCAAAGTGTATTACATCACCAGCGAGGTAAATGCCAAAGACCGCCTCGTGTACCGCACAGGTCGTCGCTATGACCTTAATCGCAATGGCAGTGAAATATTTCTTGAAGCTCAACATGGTGCCATGCACCTTGAGACCGGCACCGCAGGCATGGCTATGAACGGCGAGAAACACAGCTACACCACCTCGGCCAATCGCGGCGTTAGCGTCTACACCACTGGTTCGCAGCTCGTTGTAACCATCAATGGCAAAGAAAGCCGCTACACCCCAGTTGAGAGCTATGCTGGCTACTTGTGGTCAAGTGTTTCTCCCAGTGGCGACAAGATAGCATTTTTTGCCGCCGGCACTGGAATAATAGTAACTGACCTTAATGGAAAAGTTCTCGCTCAGTTGGGCAACTACGAAATGCCATGCTGGTATGACAACGACTACATCGTAGCCCAAAACACCAGCGACGACGGATATCAGTTCACCTCGTCGCAGATATTGCTGCTCAAAGCCGACGGCACTTTCCGCCACGAGCTCACCCCACGCACTTCGATGACCATGCAACCCACTGCTGGCGGCGGCAAGATAGCCTACACCACCATCGATGGCAACCTCACTGTGATAACATTAGATATTAACGAATAACACCGCAACGATTATGAAAAAGTATTTATATACATTATTTATGCTTGTTGCAGTGTTCATGACTGCAGCAGCCGAAAAAAACTACATGCCGCACGTATACATCAACCCTGGGCACGGAGGTCACGATAGCGATGACCGCAATGTGGTTATTTACCCGTTTGCCCAAGGTGACACGGCAGGTTACTGGGAGTCGAACTCCAACCTCAAGAAAGGTTTCGCACTCAACAACTGCCTCAAGGCCAAGGGTTATACTACCAGTATGTCGCGTGTGTCAAATCAAACTTCGGACGACTTAGCACTCTCTACAATCGTGGCGCTGTGCAACAGCAGTGGTGCCGACATATTCTACTCCATCCACAGCAACGCTACTGGCGTGCCAGCACGCCGCAACCACATTCTTGCACTCTATCGAGGGCCTACGGGTTCACCTGTGGTAGCTAACAGCGACGTTCTTGCACTTAATCTCGTACAACGCTTGCAACAAAACCAGGCAGCAGTGTGGACTAGCAGCTACCAGATTGCCGGCGACTTCACCTTCTATCCAGATTGGAACAATGCCGGCCTAGGCGTGCTTCGCGGCAACCATGCTGTATCGATGCTCAGCGAAGGATCGTTCCACGATTATATCCCAGAGACTTACCGCTTGATGAACGACAACTACTGCTGGATGGAAGGTTGGAACTTCTCGCTCGGTGCCGACGACTACTTTGGTTACTCGTTCTTCGACAAGGGAGCCGTGGCAGGCAACATTCGCGACAACCGCATGCCTCGTGTTATTAACGATTTCATTATTTTTGGCGACGACAACCGAGAGCCTGTGAGCAACGCCACAGTCATCCTGATGGACATGAACGACGAACCTCTCGACACCTGCTACACCGATGACATGTACAACGGCATTTATGCCTTCAAAATGCTTGACCCTGGCACCTATAAAATAAAAGTAGAGCAAGAGCACTATTTCTCTCAAACCAAGGAGGTGACCATCCAAGCCAACCACTCGAGCTACTGCAACTTCGACTTGGCTCGAGTGCGCGAGACCCCACCCGAGGTAATCAACTACACACCAGTGTGGCACGAAGGTGATGCCCCACTCAAAGCCAACACACCAGTGGTACTGGAGTTTAACTGGGACATGAACACCGAGGTTACTGAAGCAGCATTCCACATTGAGCCCGCAGTAGAGGGCAGCTTCCGTTGGGAGGACAGCAACTACCGCTTGGTGTTTGAGCCAACAGATGCCTATGATATCAACACCCTCTACACTGTCACTCTCGACACCACCGCAGAGCATGGCGGCGGCATGAAACTTCAAGAGCCTTTCACCTTGCAGTTCAAAACCACCTATCGCAAGTATCTTGAGGTGATTGACATCTTCCCACATCAAGGTGACAACGTGCACTATAAGAACGCCACAATTGAGCTGCGTACCGACTCGATGCTCAACAACAGCTACTACTATGACAAAATTGTCTTGACCGACAAAGACGGCAATGCCCTGACTTACAACCGCCGAAACACCAAGACTGGCAAGGCTAGTGACCCATTCGGATTCATACGTATTCCTGTAGCCAGCACCATGACCCCTGGCGAAGAATACACCCTCACTATCGCCAAAGAGATGGATGACACAGCAGGAATCCATCTGCCCGAAACCATCGTTCACAAGTTCACCGCAGTTGACGCTGGCGAGGAAAAACCCGATGCCACTGTTATCGAGGGCTTTGAGGATGCGAGCAAATTCTCGGTAGAAGAAGTCTCGACAAATACCGAAGTTGCGTTGACCGCATCAACCGACCGCCTATTTGGCAGCAAGTCATTGCAAATCAAGATTAATGACCCCGTATCGTTGACAGCAGGTTTCACCAGCACATCATTTAACGATGTCACAATAAATGGCAATGAAGAACTCTCATTGCATGTTAACGGTGACATGAGCAACTTATACCTCAAGATGCGCCTGATGAGTACCGATGATAGCCAAGAAATAGTTTACATCGATTTTGGTAAAATAGACTTCCACGGATGGCGATACATCACCGGCAAAGGTCAGCTCAATCCCAATAAGACTTACAAAATTGTGATGATTGAAACCGATAGTGACGAAGACGAGCCAATATGGAGCGCAACCATCAAGCTCGACAACCTGCTCAAGGGACAAAAGTCGTGGGTATATGGCGACGTAAACGGTGACGGCGTGGTAACAGCTGCCGACATCACCGAGCTTTATAACTTCCTGCTCAACAACGATGATAGCCACATTGTGAATGGCGACATGAATGGCGATGGCAACATCACAGCTGCCGACATCACAGCCGTTTATGACGTCCTGCTTGGAAGCACAAGCAAAGAGCCAGAACTAGCTCCTGTGCCTGAACCCTCCCCCAAGAGCAATGTAAAAGTGGGCCCAATCCCATCTAGTGACTACATCATGGCTAGTGCCCCAGGCTACATCCAGGGCGTTGAGCTCTACGACATGAGCGGCAACCTCGTGGTGCGCAATGGTGGCAACTACATTAATGTTGAAAACATCAAAGACGGACATTATATATTAAAGGTGTTTACCGGAAATGATGTTACAAGTCATCATGTTGCAGTCAAGCATTAATCTTAAGTAAAAATTGGTAGACATTGACTGGAGATATTAGTTAATATTTTTAACCAAATCTCCAGTCAATAGTTAACGTGCGTACTTTTGCGTTAAACTTTGCAAAAAATATTTTTATTATAATAATAATTTATAATTTTGCAGCCGAAATCTCTTCCACGTTTTATTTATTTACATAATAATTTAATAAAAATACTAAGAGAGTAAATGAGCGCAAGTCAATTTGCCAAAGTGATTGCCGAGAGTTCGTCAACTCATTCAGAGTGGAGTTTAATAGATGGCAACAACGTTGTGGCACATGCTGTTATCTCAGGAATTAATCCTTATTTCCAGACTCGTCGTGAGATCAGTCACATCATAAGACTAGAGCTCCCTCGCGACTTTTTCAAACGCCGTTGGGACCGCGTTCTCTTCTATGGCGCCGGATGCTCTACACCTGAACGCAAAAAGATAGTTGAGCTGTCGTTAGTAGCTCAATTCAAAACCCCTGTAACAGTTGAGAGTGACCTTGTTGGAGCAGCTCATGGCTTGCTTCAGCATGATGCTGGCTTGGCATGCATCCTTGGCACAGGTTCCAACTCTTGCTTCTATGACGGCGAGAAAATCACAAAGAGTGTGACAGCCGGCGGTTTCATCCTCGGTGACGAGGGTAGCGGGTCATCGATGGGTCGCATCTTCTTGAGCGATGTTCTGAAGAATCTTGCTCCCCGCGATCTTATCGAGGAGTTTTATGCTGTCAACAAAGCAACTCCTGCTACCATCATGGATTCAGTATACAACAATTCAAACGCTAACCAAAACCTTCACAACTACTCATTCTTCCTTGCCGACCACCTCGACAACGAGTATGCTCGTGAGTTGGTTACCAACGAGATAAAGCGATTCTTTGATCGCAACTTGTGTCAATATGATTACAAGGAATACCCCATTTGTTTCGTTGGTTCGGTAGCCACTCGCTACAGCGAGATTCTGCTCCAAGTAGCCTATAGCTATAACATGAACGTGAAGAAAATCGTGAGCGACTCCATGCCAGGCCTTGTGGCTTATCACTCCATCAGTTTGAATAGCGAGAAATAAAATTCCAAATAATAGCTATTGAAATGGGCGCATCTAGTTAGAGTTAGATGCGCCCATTTTTGGTTTCAACCATAGTTCAAAATATCCCACAAAAAACACCTTGGTAAAAATCTATATTATTGCAAAAATCAAAATTTTATAGGTCATAGTTTATCACCTTTCATTGTCATAAAAGCATGCTCCGAAATGTATATTTTATTGAAAATATGTTTATAATTCATAAATAAAACGCTTTTATGAAAAATGAACATTTTTTTTGTTTTTTATTCGGATTATTTATTGTAGTTTTGTAAACTAAAGTTTTTGTAGAAAAAATTTAACAACATGAAAATAATATCAAAGATTTTTTTAGCGTGCCTTGCATCTTTAATTGGCAACACCCTCTCAGCTCAAGACATTGAGATTAACGACATCGAGAATAATGAGATTGAGAAAACTGTTCTAGTGATAAAAGACACACAGAAAGAGAGCATACAAAAAGCTGTTGCCTCTCTATTGCCCGACAAAATGGGCATCGGCAACCTCAAAGCTAATGCCATTGAAGTAGTAGACGACTCCATCAAAGTGGACTTGAGTGAGAACTTTGGCGACATACCCTTTACGCGCGAAAGCGTTACCAAGTTAAAGAGCGATATCAAGAGCGTGCTGGGCGAAGACTTTGGCAACCACAACGTGTATCTCACCATTGCCGGCAACGATATCGAAAACTACTTCTCGGACTTTGAAGCAAGCTATCAGCGCAAGCACAACTCATTTATCACCCCTGTTGACGCAAATCGTCAATACAAGAAAGGCTTGAGTGGCAACATTGTTGCAGTGTGGCCCAGTCACGGCTGGTACTTTGAACCCTACCTCAACCGCTGGGAGTGGCAGCGTGCCCGCCTGTTCCAGACCGTTGAGGACATGTACACTCACAGCTACATGATTCCCTTCATCATGCCCATGCTCGAGAATGCAGGAGCCTATGTTTGGGACGCCCGCGAGCGCGACACCCACAACTTTGGTGCCGTGGTTGACAATGACGGAGGGCATGCCCAAAAAGGTTATCACGAGAACAACGGAAAGAAGAAATGGAAAAACGGTGAAGGCAAAGGTTTTGCTTATAACCGCAGCGAATATAAAGACTTTGAGAATCCTTTTGAGGAAGGTTCCTACCGTATGGTAGAGACTGAGACCGACCGCAACAAGCTTGCCCACGCATCGTGGGACGTAGATATGCCCGAGGCAGGCACCTATGCCATCTACGTGAGCTACAAATCACTCCCCAACAGCGCACATGACGCAACCTACACTGTCAACTCGCTTGAAGGAAGCAGTCAGTTTGTAGTTGACCAATCTATGGCAGGTGGCGTGTGGGTTTACATAGGTTCGTTCCAGCTCGCCAAGGGCATGAACAAGAGTGTTGTGACACTTGACAACCACAGCAACCAAAAGAATGCTGTTATCACCGCCGATGCCATCAAGGTGGGCGGCGGCAAGGGCAACATCGTGCGTCGCGTGGCACTTCCAACTCCCGAGAACATTGCTATTGCCGAGAAGAATGATGATATGAAATATCTGGGCAAAGAGGGTATTGACTACCAATATCTGGGCAGCGGTGACCACCCCTGGTTCCACTTGGGCTCACGCTACTTCCTGCAGTGGTCGGGATTTCCTCACAAGGTGTACTCGACCAGCGACGGCATCAACGACTACGTTGACGATTACCGCAGCCGCGGTGAGTGGGTCAACTGGCTGGCAGGCGGCAGCGACGTGTTGCCCGGCAAGCCAGGCCTTAAAGTTCCTGTTGACGTATCGTTCTGCCTCCACACCGATGCTGGCACCACCCAGAATGACGATATCATCGGCACCCTTCTCATCTACTGCACAACCAAGAACGGTAAGCAGTTTGGAAAATATGAGAACGGCACTCCCCGTGAGCTGTCAAGACAGTTTGCCAACATCGTTTCTACCGAGGTTGTGAACGACATCCGCGCCAAGTATGAGCCCAACTGGACTCGTCGTGGCATGTGGGACAAGAGCTACTATGAGGCTCGCGTACCTGAAGTTCCCGCACTGCTCATGGAGTTGCTGTCACATCAGAACTTTGCCGACATGAAATATGGATTGGACCCAGAGTTCCGTTTCGACGTGAGCCGCGCCATCTATAAGGGTATCGCCAAATTTATCGCCAAGCGCGACCATCGCGAGTGCGTGATACAACCATTGCCCGTTAATTCATTTGTCATCAACAAGCTCAGCGACAACCTTTACATGCTCAACTGGGAACCAACAACCGACCCATTGTGCTCAAGCGCACAAGCTAAGCAATACATCGTGCTCGAACAAGTGGGCACCGACGGAGGTTTCAAAGAGGTGGAGATTGTTGACGAGCCTCACTACTCGGCCTATATAACCGACAATGAGATTCACAGCTTCAAAATCATAGCTATGAACGAAGGTGGACGCAGCTTCCCAAGCGAGACCTTGAGTGTGGGAGTTGCTAAGAACAGCAAAGGCACAGTGATGGTTGTCAACAGTTTTACCCGCGTGAGTGGTCCTGACTGGTTTGACAGCGGCAAGATGGCCGGTTTCTACGACGGCAAAGACCATGGTGTTCCCTACATGGAGCAAATCAACTACCTTGGTTCTCAATTTGAGTTCCGCCGCAACCTGCAATGGCGCGACGACGATGCCCCAGGCTTTGGTGCCTGCCGTAGCAATCATGAGACTCAGAACATTGCCGGCAACACATTTAACTACCCTGCCATCCACGGCAAAGCGATTATGGAAGCTGGCTACTCGTTCGTGTCTTCAAGCGTGAAAGCCATCGACAACAACAATGTTGACTTGACAAATTATTACGCTTTAGACGTTATCCTTGGCAAGCAAAAAGAGATTCCTACTGGCCGCGGAGCCAAGCCCTCTCGCTTCAAGGCATTCACCCCTGGCATGATGAACGCTATCACAAACTTCACACGCAATGGCGGAAGTGTGTTGATGACTGGTGCCTATGTGGGCAGCGACATTTGGGACAAAGAAAATCCCAAAGGCAACGAAAAGAACTTTGCCCAAAATGTAATGGGTTACACATGGGTTGACGGTCGCGCCACCCTCACCGGCGAGGCCTATAGCGTGCCTACCGTGCTCAAGATGAGCGACGGCATGGGCAAGCTCACATTCCACAACACCCTCAACAGCGACTTCTATGCTGTAGAGTCGCCCGACGCCATCAAGGCTAGCGACAATAAGGGAGCAACTATCTTGCGCTACAGCGAGAACAACATTCCTGCTGGTATCGCATCAAGCCGCAACGGCTACAAGACCGTAGTAGTAGGATTCCCATTTGAAACCATCAAGAACGATAGCGAGCGCAACGAATTTATGGAGCGCGTGCTCAACTTCTTCGAGAACAAATAAAAACTGCAATCCAAACTATCCACAATGGAAGATTCATCACGAATACCATTCATCACCCATCGCGGAGCCACCATCACAACCTGTGATGGAGACTTATTGCTCGGAACACATTTTGAGTTCGAGCCACAACGACATGATGATATGTCATGGCTACACAGCTATGAAGCCCTCCATAGTGGTGGTAACTCAAAATATGTCATATATGTGTTGAGTCCTGTCAATTATTTAGCAATGGGACACATGGCGTTGCGCCGCATGATCAAGGTGGCACAAGACACCGATGCTGCTATGGTCTATTGTGACCATTACAATCGCTTGCCTAACTACTCGATTGTTAAGCATCCTGTCATTGACTGCCAAGAAGGTTCGCTACGTGATGACTTCGATTTTGGGCCCGTTGTAATGATTAATTGCGACTATTTGTTCAAAGCATGCATGGAAATCAAGCAGGATTTAAAAAAGCTTGAATATGCTGGTTTCTATGCTGTGCGACTGGCATTGTCGCGATTAGGTAAGATTGTGCACATTCCCGAGTATCTCTATACATGCGATGAAATCGACCTGCGCAGCAGTGGTGAGCGCATCTTTGACTATCAGCTTGAGAAGGAAGCTGAGAAACAAAAAGAAATGGAGGCCGTGTGCACTTGGCATTTGACAAAGATTGGTGCCTATCTGCCACCCAAGCGTTATGAAGACGTTGACTTGAGCGAGGGAGAGTTTCCTGTTGAGTGCTCAGTGATTATTCCTGTTCTCAATCGCGTGAATGTTATTCGCGATGCCATAAAGAGTGTATTAACTCAAGATGCGCCTTTCAAATTCAATCTCATTGTTATCGACAACCACTCAACCGATGGCACTAGTGAGGCTATTGATGAGTTTGTTAGCGACCCACGCTTGATTCACATCATCCCTAATCGACGTGATTTGGGAATTGGCGGATGTTGGAACTTCGGCATCTATGATGAGCGCTGCGGACGCTTTGCGATAGGGCTTGACAGTGACGATATGTTTGCCACACCTCATGTTTTGGAGACTATGATTTCCAAATTTTATGAGGATAACGCCGCAATGGTCGTGGGCAGCTACAAGGTTGTCAATAACGACCTGCAAGAAGTGCCTCCAGGCATCATTGCACACCGCGAGTGGACTTTTGAGAATGGCCGAAACAACCTGCTAAGGGTTAATGGCATTGGTGGTCCCCGCGCATTCTTCACCCCTATCTATCGCCGCATTTGTCTGCCATGCAGCAGCTATGGCGAGGACTATGGCATGGGGTTGATGATTTCACGCCATTATCGCGTGGGAAGAGTGTGGGACGTGATGACCCTTGCCCGCCGTGGCGACGAAAACACCGATTCCGACCTCAGCATTGAGCAAGAAAACGCCAACAACATCTATAAAGACCGACTTCGCACTTGGGAAGTTCAAGCGCGAAAGGCACTACTGAAATGTGAAAATAAATAATCAAAATACATATAACATCATGACAAAGATTAATTGCTTTATCCCCTTTGCCAACGCCGAGCAGGCACAGGCTACAGTTGATGGATTGAAATCCAATCCATTAGTGAACAAAATCTATTTGCTCGCCAACGACGAGGCACAAGGCACCATCGAGGGCTGCGAGATGCTTAAGATCAACAACCTTAACTCTACCGCCACTATCAAGGCTATTGCCGAGAAGAGCGACGCTTGCGTGACAATGCTTTACACCAAGTATGTGACACTGAAATTTGCGCCTTACGCCATCGATCGCTTCGTGAAGATTCTCGCCGACACCCAAAGCGGTATGGTATATGCCGACCACTATAATGTGACCGACAAAGGGGCAGACAAGGCTCCCGTGATTGATTACCAAATGGGCTCTCTGCGCGATGACTTTGACTTTGGCTCAGTGCTCGTGTTCTGTGGTGAGTGCTTCAAGAAAGCAGCAGCTGCCATGAAGTCGACATATGAGTTTGCAGGTCTTTATGACTTGCGCCTCAAGCTATCGCAATTTGCTCCCATCACTCACATCAACGAGTATCTCTATAGTGACGTCGAGCTCGACACACGCAAGAGTGGCGAGAAGATTTTCGACTATGTAGACCCACGCAACCGTGGTCGCCAAATTGAGATGGAGGCAGCATGCACCGAGCACCTGAAGGAGATAGGCGGTTACTTGGCTCCCACCAAGGTGGTTGACGGCAAGGAAGTTCCCAACTTCAAGCACATTGAGTTTGACCACGACAAGTTTGAGGTGGAAGCAACAGTGATGATTCCCGTGCGCAACCGCATCCGCACAATTCGCGACGCCATCGACAGTGTTCTGAATCAGAAGACCAACTTCAATTTCAACCTCATGGTGATTGACAACTTCTCGACCGATGGCACCCGCGAGGCAATCGCCGAATATAACGATCCACGCTTGATTCACATTATTGCCGACCACTATGACATGGGTATTGGTGGCTACTGGAACCTTGCCGCTCATCACTCAAAGGCAGGCAAGTTTGTGGTTCAACTCGACAGTGACGACATGTACAAGGACGAGAACACTCTTCAGACTATGGTTAACGCCTTCTATGAGCAGAATGTGGCAATGGTTGTGGGCACCTACTTGATGACCGATATCCACTGTAACCCCATTCCTCCCGGCGTAATCGACCACAAAGAATGGACTCCCGAGAATGGCCGCAACAACGCTCTGCGCATCAACGGACTTGGAGCGCCTCGCGCATTCTACACTCCTGTGTTGCGTGACGTGATGCTTCCAAACGTGAGCTACGGCGAGGACTATGCACTTGGACTTAACATTTCTCGCACCTACCAGATAGGTCGTGTGTATGAGCCCGTGTACATGTGCCGCCGCTGGGACGACAACAGCGACGCCAATGTAGATGTTGTTAAGATGAACAATAACAACCTTTATAAGGACCGCATACGCACATGGGAGCTCATGGCTCGCATTGCGTTGAACAAGAAATAAGTCTATGCCTATGACATGCAACTATATTGAAGAAATCGACCATCTTTGGCAACGACAGTTGACTAAGTGGGATGCCGTAATCAAAAATTATGGCTACCTCGCCAATGTCACAACTCGCGTTGTGGAGTTGGGAGATTCTTCAATTGTGTTGCAGTATAATCCTGAGCGATTGAAGTCGTCGTCGGCAGACATTGATTACGCCTCGCTCAAGGCAAGGCCATGCTTCTTGTGCGACAAGAACCAGCCCAAGGAACAGGAAACTGTGATGTGGGAAGGACGTTACAAAATGCAGGTTAACCCCTACCCCATCTTCTCACGGCATCTCACTATCTCAGCTTTGGAGCATTCACCACAACGCATTGATGGTCGCATTACCGACATGATGCACCTTGCCAAAGACCTTCCAGGTTATGTGGTTTTCTACAATGGTCCACGTTGCGGAGCTTCGGCTCCTGACCATATGCATTTCCAAGCCGGTAGCATCGATGAGTTGCCCATTTGCGATGAGCTTTTCACTGCAAACACAGCATTATTTGATGCCAACAATCGAGGCATTTTTGGTGTTATAACCGAATTGGGTCGACCAGTTTTTTATATCGAAACTATGAGTATCGATTTAGGAGAACAATGGTTCAACTCACTGCAGGATGTGTTACCAGTGAAAAATGGGCACGTCGAACCAATGATCAACATCCTGTGCTGGCACAATAGTGGCGCTTTGTGCATTGCTGTGTTTCCACGGCGCAAGCACCGGCCAGCCTGCTATGGCACTGGTGAGGATCAGTTTGTGCTGAGCCCTGCGTCGGTCGATATGGGCGGCTTGTGGGCTATTGCACGAGAAGAAGACTTTAACAACCTCACACTGCATGACATTACTCTCATCTATATGGACGTGTGCCTTTCACCACAAGATGTAGAGGATGTTTCAACGAAATTAAGACAATATTACTATTCTAAAAGATAACACACTATGGCACAAGTTCCCCAAGTTAAAGTAGGCATCATGAATGAGCCTATGGTAGAGTTTGAGCTCAATGGCGATTACCGTGTCGACGGCGAGAAAGTGACTGGCAACCAACTGGCACGCTGTGTTGACGGCATGGTCGAGTGGAATGGCAAGAAATATAACGACATTCTCTTTGAGCCAAACAATGTGGACACCGACTCGTTCACGCTTGAGAATGTGACAATTGGGGTGAGTTTCCACTGGAAACGCAAGGAAAACCAAACATTCCGTGGGTCATTGCACTTAATTGTTGAGAATGACCGCATCACCACCATCAACATCCTCTCGGTAGAGGAATATCTGCTAAGCGTGATTTCGAGCGAGATGAGCGCAACAGCGTCGCTCGAGTTGCTCAAAGCACATGCCGTGATATCACGCAGCTGGCTGTTGGCGCAAATCCACAAGGACAATGTTGCAGCAACAGCAGCGCCAGGACTGCATCAGGAGTTTGAAACTAGTAATGAGGACGAGGAAATCAAGTGGTGGGACCGAGACGACCACGTGAACTTTGACGTGTGCGCCGATGACCATTGCCAACGCTATCAAGGCATTACTCGCGCCTCGACCGAGGCAGTGCGCCACGCTATCGAAGCCACCTGGGGGCAAGTGCTTATGTATGGAGGCGAGCTGTGCGACGCCCGCTTCTCAAAGTCATGCGGTGGCGTTTATGAGCAATTCGAGAACTGCTGGCAAGACCAGCATCACCCCTACTTGGTAGCACGTCGCGACGATGACGACGAGATGAATTTCCCCGACCTCACTCGTGAGGATAATGCTGCCGACTGGATTCTCTCGTCGCCACATGCACACTGCAACACTACCGACAAAGAAATCCTGTCGCAGGTGCTCAACGACTATGACCAAGAGACTACCGACTTCTATCGCTGGCGCGTGGAGTACACTCAAGACGAGTTGAGCAAGCTCATCAAGGAGCGCACTGGTGACGACTACGGACGCATTATCGACCTTGAGCCTGTAGCACGTGGCACCAGTGGACGCCTCTACAAACTGCGTATCGTGGGCGAGAAAATGACCAAGACCATTGGCAAGGAACTCTCCATCCGCTATGCTCTGTCGCCCTCATGCCTCTACAGCTCGGCATTCATTGTGGAGAAAATCGATGATGGCGAGGACGAGTTCCCCGAGAAATTCATCCTGCGAGGCGCTGGATGGGGCCATGGTGTGGGATTGTGCCAAATTGGTGCTGCCGTAATGGGCGCTAATGGCTACGACTACCAGCAAATTCTGCTTCACTACTTCATCGACGCACAAATCAAAACCATCTACTAATTAGCATTCACATCAAAACACTATAACAATGAGCGCATTAACAAAGTTCAAACAAAGCCCTTGGGCATGGGTTTCAACCCTATACTTTATCGAAGGTATTCCATATTTTCTTGTTAATGAGATTTCGGTAATCCTCTTCAAGAAAATGGGTGTTCCCAACGGACAGATGGCACTCTTTACCAGTCTCATTTATCTGCCTTGGGTTATCAAGCCATTATGGAGTCCTTTTGTTGACATCATCAAGAAAAAACGTTGGTGGATTGTCATGATGCAGATGATTATGGCAGCAACCTTAATCCTGCTCACCATAACTATGCCATCACCGGGAGAAGAAATGATTAAAGCAGGAAACACGCCAATGAGCATGTTTACTATAACGCTAATCTTCTTTATTATCACAGCATTTGCCTCGGCAACACACGATATAGCTGCCGATGGTTTCTACATGCTGGCGCTGTCTCAAAAAAACCAGTCGGCATTTGTGGGCGTTCGCTCCACCTTCTATCGCCTTGCTAACATCTTTGGCAATGGTGTGCTGGTGTGGATTGCAGGTTATCTTGAGACAAAGACTTCGATTCCCGCAGCATGGAAAATCACCATGGGTATAGCTTCGGCAATCTTGTGCTTATTCTATGTATACCATCTATTCTTCATCCCACGTCCTGATAGTGACCGTTCCTCACTTGAAGGCTCATTGAAGAACAACAGTTCACAAGTGATGAAGGAGTTTGGACGAACCATAGTGACCTATTTCAAAAAGCCAGGTGTGTGGATTGCAATCATCTTCATGCTGCTCTATCGCCTGCCCGAAGCCTTCCTGCTCAAGATGTGTAAGCCTTTTATGCTTGACCCAACCGAAAAGGGAGGTCTGGCAATGACTACACAAGACGTGGGTCTTGCCTATGGCACTATTGGTGTGGCTGCATTACTTGCTGGAGGTATCCTCGGCGGTATTTTCTCATCAAAGGTTGGATTAAAGAAAGCCATCTGGCTCATGGCAGCTTGCATGACTTTGCCTTGCCTCACCTTTGTGTACCTATCTATAGCTCAACCAACCAACTTCTTTATCATCAGCACTTGTATTGTGATTGAGCAGTTTGGTTATGGCTTCGGTTTCACTGCCTATATGCTCTATATGATGTTCTTCTCAGAAGGTGAGTTCAAAACATCACATTATGCCCTGTGTACAGCCTTTATGTCGCTGAGCATGATGATACCTGGCATGTTTGCTGGCTACTTACAGGAATCTATGGGCTACTCGGCATTCTTCTGGATGGCATTTGCTTGTAGCATCGCCACCATTATAGTCACATTCCTTGCCGACCGCAAGATTGATCCCGAATACGGCCTTAAGTAAAGTAACATGAAGTTTTTAAAAAAAGAATTTATGAAACGACACATTATATTGATGGCTCTTGTAGTGGTGGCTATGGCTGCCAGCGCGGTGGTTAAGCCTGGTATTGAAGTGCTGCGCGATGGTGGCTTCAAGGAGCTGCAAGGCAAGCGCGTGGGACTGGTAACCAACCCCAGCGGTATCGACAATAACCTTAAATCAACAGTCGATATTCTCAATGAGGCTAAAGGAGTGAAGCTTGTCGCTCTTTTTGGTCCCGAGCATGGCGTGCGTGGTAATGCTCATGCCGGCGACAAGGTAGCCGATGCTGTTGACCCAGCAACTGGCGTGAAAATGTACTCTCTCTATGGCAAGACCCATGAGCCCACTGCCGAGATGCTTAAAGACATCGATGTGCTCATATACGACATCCAAGACATAGGATGCCGCAGCTACACTTTCTATGCCACAATGGGCGTATGCATGCAAGCATGTGCCAAGTATGATAAAGAGTTTATGGTCCTTGACCGCCCCAACCCATTGGGTGGAAATAAAGTGGAAGGCAATCTAGTAGAGCCTGGTTATTTCTCTTTTGTTAGCAAATATGCTATACCCTACCTTTATGGCCTTACACCTGGCGAACTTGCCCAGTACCTAAACGAGGAGGGCATTATAGGCAAGGAGTCGAAGACCGGTAAGAAATGCAAACTTACAGTTATCCCTATGGAGGGCTGGACTCGCGACATGAAGTTCCGCGACACTGGCATGCCCTGGGTGCTGCCATCACCGCAAATTCCTGCTCCCGAGAACGCATTTTTCTATCCCGTGAGTGGCATCCTTGGCGAGTTGTATATTTTCAACACCGGCATTGGCTACACACTGCCATTCGAATGCTTTGCCGCCTCATGGATTGATGCCGAGGAGCTCGCCAAGAACATGAACGCATTGAACCTGCCGGGAATGCATTTCCGCCCCATCAACTACAAGCCATTCTTTGCCTTGAGCGTGGCAGTCGACAAGTCGTTGCAGGAAGTGCATGGTGTGCAGATTTATATCACCGACTTTGACAAGGCCAACCTCGTACTCACCCAGTTCTATTTCCTGCAAGTGATTCACGAGATGTATCCCAAGCAGGAGCTCTTTGAGCAGAATCCTAAGCGCTACGCAATGTTTGACAAGGTGTGCGGCACCAAGGAGATTCGCGAGCTTTTCTGCAAACGTTACAAAGTAGCCGATATCGTCGACTACTTCAACAAAGACACCGAGGCTTTCAAAGCCAAGTCATCAAAATACTATCTCTATCATTAATCTAGAGCATCTAGCATTTATAGAACATCTAGCAAAAAATGGACGAGAACCACAAGACATATCTCAAGCGCATAGCGGAGTTTATCCCAAAGGAGCGCATCTACACCGATGACCTGCACTGCCTAGCGTGGGGAACCGATGCTGGCTTCTATCGCAACATCCCGCAGATAGTTGTGCGCTCAAAGAATGAGCAAGAAGTGGCGCAGCTGCTTGCCATTGCCAATGAGATGCAGCTGCCGGTGACATTCCGCGCTGCAGGCACCAGCCTGAGCGGACAGACCAACACCGACTCCATCCTCATCGTTGCAGGCAAGAATTGGGAGAGCTATGAGGTAGCACCCGACTCCAGCTACATCAAGCTGCAACCGGGACTTGTGGGAAGTGAGGTAGATAAGATTCTTGCGCGACACAACCGCGCTTTCACTCCCGACCCTGCCAGCAAAAACTCGGCAATGGTGGGAGGCATAGTTATCAACAACGCCAGCGGAATGAGCTGTGGCACCCACGCCAATAGCGACCGCATGATGCAGTCAATGCGCATAGTCCTTGCCGACGGCACCGTGCTTGACACTGGCGATGAGGCAAGCCGCGAAGCTTTCAGACAGTCGCATCCCGAATTCATCAAGTGCATAGAGGACATTCGTGACCGCGTTATGGCCGACAAAGAGCTTGTTGAGCGCATTCGCCGCAAGTATTCCATCAAAAACGTGACAGGCCTGAACATCTCGCCATTTGTACTATATACTGACCCATTCGACATCATTACTCACTTGATAGTGGGTAGCGAGGGAACATTGGCTTTTGCCAGCGAGTTCACGATGAAAACCGGACACCTCTACCCCTACCGCGCCAGCGCAATGCTCTATTTCCAAGACATGCGCGAGTCGTGCGAGGCTGTGGTGGCAATGAAGAAAGGTCCAGTACACTGCGCCGAGATTCTCGACAAGAAATCGCTCGCTAGCGTTGACGATAACACAGGCGAAGGCCTTACTGCGGTACTCATCCAAACCTTTGCCGACAGCAAAGAAGAACTGCAAAGCAACATCGATGAAATAATGGCTATCCTTGAGCCGTTCCACCTGTACGTGCCTGCCGTCTTCACCGACGACCCTAAGGTCTATGGTAAGTATTGGGCGATACGATCAGGCATCTTCCCCAGTGTGGGCGGTACCCGTCCACTTGGCACCACAGTGCTCATTGAGGATGTGGCATTCCATATCGAGGATTTGCCACAAGCAACGGTCGACCTTGCTCAGATGCTTGAGGACTATGGCTACGACGACAGCTGCATCTACGGCCATGCCCTTGAGGGCAACTATCACTTCATCATTTCACAGTCATTTGACACCCAGGAAGAAATCAAGCGCTATGAAAACTTGATGCGCGCCGTTGTGGAACTGGTTATCGACAAATATGACGGTTCGCTCAAGGCAGAGCATGGCACCGGCCGCAACATGGCACCCTTCGTGAAGAAAGAATGGGGAGAGAAGGCCTATCAAGTGATGCTTGACGTTAAGAAGCTCTTTGACCCTAATGGAATCTTGAATCCTGGCGTTATTTTCAATGATGACCCCGAGTGCTTTATCAAGAACCTCAAACCCATGCCCTTGACCAACGACAACGTGAACAAGTGCATCGAGTGTGGATTCTGCGAGGTTAACTGCGTGAGCAGCGGTTTCACTCTCTCATCGCGCCAGCGCATCATAGTGCAGCGTGAGATTTCTCGATTAAAAGATACAGGCGAAGATCCAGAGCGATTGAAGCGCCTCGAAAAACAATATAAATACTATGGTGAAGCTACCTGCGCCGCCGATGGCCTGTGCTCCACCTCATGCCCCATGGGCATAAACGTGGGCGAACTCACCCACGACATTCGTGCCGAACAGCATAGTAAAGGCTCTGCAGCCCATAGCATTGGCAGTCAAGTGGCTCGTCACTTTGCTGTTACCAAAGACAGTATCAAGTCGCTTCTATATGTCGCCAGTGCTGCACAATCGGTGCTGGGCGATGGTGGCGTTAAAGCAGTGGGCAAAGCTATGCATGCGATTGGTGCTCCATTGTGGACTCCATCCACTCCTAAGCCACACAAAATGAAGGCTCTGGAGCAAGCTGCAAGCGACAAAAAAGTTGTGTACTTCCCCAGCTGCCTCAACCAAGCTTTGGGACGTGACAAGCATGGTGTGAAGGTTGACCTTGTTGACAAAGTTGTTGCGTTCCTTAACAAGGCTGGATGGGAAGTCATCTATCCCGAAAACATGAGCAACCTGTGTTGTGGCATGATTTGGAACAGCAAGGGCATGCCCGACATTGCCCAGCAAAAGACCGATGAACTAGAGAAAGCTTTGCTCAAAGCTAGCGATGGCGGCAACTTGCCCATTGTGTGCGACCAGAGTCCGTGCCTGCACCACATGCGTGAGCACATGAAAGAAATCAAGCCCATGGAACTTATGGAGTTCATTCATGACTATGTGGCGCAAGACTTGGAGTTCAATCCTACCGATGAGCCCATCGCTCTTCATATTACTTGTTCGTCGAAGCTAATGAAGATTGATGGCAAGATACTCGACCTCGCCAAGCGATGCTCTACCCGCGTGCTAGTGCCCGAGGGAGTGGGATGCTGCGGCTTTGCTGGCGACAAGGGATTCACTCATCCCGAGCTCAACGCCTACGCTCTGCGCAAATTGCGCCCACAAATCGAAGCAGCAGGCATCAAGCGTGGCTTCAGCAACAGCCGCACCTGTGAGATTGGGCTCAGCACCCACAGCGGTGTGCCCTACCAGTCGCTCATCTACTTGATAGACGAAGTTAGTAAAGTAGTTAAATAGATAAACTCTTAATATTTTTCAACAAAGATATATGGCAAAAGATTCAAAACGACTACTCTCGCTTGACATATTGCGAGGAATCACAATAGCAGGAATGCTCCTGGTCAACAATCCAGGAACGTGGAGCAATATTTATGCTCCGCTGGAACATGCTGAGTGGATAGGGCTCACACCCACCGACTTGGTGTTCCCGTTCTTCATGTTTGTGATGGGTGTGTCGATGTTCTTCTCGCTGCGCAAGTTTAATTTCAAGCTCAGCGGCAGCCTCATGCTCAAGATATGCCGACGCACTATTATCCTCTTCCTCATTGGATGGGTAGTGCAGTGGTTTGGCATGTGGCTGAGAGGACTTTATGACCCCGAGTCGCACTTCTTTGCCAAGATGTTTGGCGACCTGCGCATCCTGGGCGTGTTCCAGCGCTTAGCGCTCGTTTACTTCTTCGGGTCGATGATTGCAGTGCTTTTCAAGAGTAAATTCATCCCCTGGATAATAGGAATTATCCTCATTGCCTATGCCTTGATTTTAGGCTTGGGTAACGGCTATGAGTTCTCGCTTGATAACATCCTGTCGCGTGTGGACTGCGCCGTGCTTGGCGAGGACCACATGTATCATGAGGAGGCATTCGGCGAGAAACTCGCCCTCGACCCCGAGGGCATCCTCAGCACCCTGCCTTGCATCGCCCATGTTCTCATTGGCTTCATGGTGGGCAAGTGCATCAACACAGTGCACAAGAATCAAGACCGCATTGTCGAAATCGCTGTGTGGGGTTCACTCATGCTGCTCGTGGGCTGGTTGTTACAATATGGCATTCCATGCAGCAAGAAGGCATGGACCTCGAGCTATGTGCTTATAACTTGCGGTATGGCTTCGTGCATCCTGGCTATGCTTATCTATGCTATCGACATAAAGGGCCACAACCGTTGGTGCCGCTTCTTCCAGTCATTTGGCATCAACCCATTGTTCTGCTACTTGGTTGGCACACTTCTAGCCATCACATTTGGTGCATTGCGTTTCGGCACCAATGCCGACGGTGACCCAATTACTATTCACACTCTCATCCACGACGGCTGCAAGGCCATCACTTGGTCGCCCGAAGCTGCCTCATGCCTCTATGCCATCATCTTTGTGTGCATCACTTGGTGCTTTGGCTATATCCTTTATAAGAAGAAAATATATATCAAAATTTAGAGGACAAGAGGACAAGAGAACGAGGGGACAAGAGGACAGAAACCAGTTCACGTTCACGATGACAATTCCCTATTCCGATAATTCAATAACAAACTATAAAATATAACATTATGATTTTAATTGCTGACAGCGGCTCCACCAAGATTGACTGGTGTCTGCTAAACGGAAACAAAAAAGTTGCTCAAATTTTCACCACAGGCATGAACGCATTGCTCATGACCGAGGAAGAGATGGCCGAATGCATCATGACCGAACTCATGCCCAATTTGCAAGGCTATGAGGTAACCGAGATTTACTACTATGGTGCCGGCATTATCAGCGACAAGATTAAGAATCAGGTTATCAACGCCCTCAAACGCAACATGCCACATGTGACAAAGATTGAAGTCGATACCGACCTGCTTGCTGCAGCACGCGCATTGTGCCAACGCGAGCCTGGTATCGCCTGTATCCTGGGCACTGGTAGCAACAGCTGCTACTACGACGGCGAGAAAGTTGTTGACAACGTATCGCCTCTTGGCTACATCCTGGGCGACGAGGGCAGCGGCGCCGTGCTGGGCAAATTGCTCGTTGGCGACGTGCTCAAGAAACAACTTCCCGAGCACCTGTGCGAGAAGTTCCTCAAGGAATATAACCTTGACCGAACCACCATTATCGAACGTGTGTATCGCAAACCTGCCGCCAACCGATTCTTGGCACAGTTTGCACCATTCATTGAGCGCAACATCAACGAGCCATCAATCCATGCTCTCGTGCTTCGCTCGTTCACCGATTTCTTCGTTCGCAACGTCGCCAACTATCCACACTACAAGGAACTTCCTTGCAATTTCGTGGGTTCGATAGCATTGCTCCAGAAGGACGTTCTCATTGAGGCTGCCAGCAAACTTGGCATCACCATTGGCAACATCATTCAAGCTCCAATGGAAGGCCTCATCAAGTATCACTCTACCAATGCTTAATTAAGAATAGCAAAAAACACCTAGCATTTAATACTTATAACTTAATACTTAATGAGTTATGGCTTTTATTAAAATTAGCGAACAGCCATCTCTCTATGACGACCTAGAGAAGAAGAGCGTACATGAGCTGTTGACCGAGATCAACCAAGAAGACCACAAGGTCGCCGACGCCGTGCAGAAGGCCATTCCACAAATCGAGAAACTCGTCACTGAGATAGTGAAGAGAATGAAACGAGGAGGACGCATCTTCTACATGGGTGCCGGCACCAGCGGCCGTCTCGGTGTGCTCGATGCAAGCGAGATACCCCCCACCTTCGGCATGGACCCAGGGTGGATTATTGGGTTGATTGCTGGAGGTGACTATGCCTTGCGCAATGCCGTGGAAAACGCCGAGGACGATGAGGCTCAGGGCTGGAAAGACCTGCAAGAGCACAACATCACTAGCAACGACACCGTTATAGGCATCGCAGCCAGTGGCACCACACCCTATGTGATTGGTGCCCTGCGCGACGCCCGTGCCCATGGATGCCTCACCGCTGCCATCACCAGCAACCCCGACGCCCCCATCAGCGAGGCTGCCGAGATTCCCATCGAGATGATTGTTGGACCTGAATACGTCACTGGCAGTAGCCGCATGAAGAGCGGAACAGGCCAAAAACTCATCTGTAATATGATTTCAACTAGCGTCATGATTCAGATGGGACGCGTGAAGGGCAACAAGATGGTGAACATGCAACTCACCAATCAGAAACTCGTGGACCGCGGCACACGCATGGTGGTCGACGAACTTGGCCTCAGCTACGGCGAGGCAAAGCGACTGCTACTACTTCACGGCAGCGTGAAGAACGCATGCGACGCCTACCGTGGCATAAGCGAATAATAACGTAACCTCAAACCACATTTATTATGAAACGAACTATATTGTTGTTAATCGCAGTCATCGCAGCAATTACTGCTGTGCAGGCGCAAGCGCCTGAGCGCACTGCCAATCAAGACAAGTACTATGTGCGCCGTGCTACCCACTTCGACGACCTGCCCGTACATCGCCGCGACATCATCATGCTTGGCAACAGCCTTACCGATGGTGCCGAGTGGAACGAGCTGCTCCGCAACCCTCATGTGAAGAACCGCGGCATCATTGGCGACATAGTGCAAGGCCTCTATGAGCGCATGGAGCCAATCCTCAAGGGAAAGCCACGCAAGATTTTCATCCTCAGTGGTGTGAACGATGTGTCGCACGGCGTTGATGGCGACAGCATAGGAAGGGCTATGGAGAAACTTATTGTCCTCATCAAGCAACGCTGTCCACACACCAAGATATATCTGCAGTCGATGCTACCATTTAACACCGACGTGCAGATGTGGAAGCTCCTCAAAGGTCGCGAGCAGGTGGTAATCGACGGAAACCGTGCAATGGAAGAGGTATGCAAGCGCCAGGGTGTGACTTGGATTAACCTCTACCCTCTTTTCGTAGACAAGAATGGCAAGCTGCGCGAAGACCTCACCAACGATGGCTTGCACCTGCTGGGCCCTGGATATCTGATTTGGCGTGACGCCATCTGGAAATATACCCGATAGCCCCTTCCCCACACCTAATCATCAAAGGCACATTCCTTTTAACCTTAGGAATGTGCCTTTGACTTTTTTATATACCCAATTCGTTGAATTATTTTGGGTGTTCTTTATTATTGACCTACTTTTGCCCGTCCATTAGACATAAATATACATACTAAACCAAACTTATCATTTTAAATAATGACAAACAACAAATTTATTGCCATTCTCATGTTGTGCATGAGCATGGCGTTTATTGCTAACGCTTCGCCAATTACTATTGAACAAGCTCAACAAGAAGCTGCACAATTTGTACTAAAGAAGAAAAAAGAGCAGCTGAAACTAAACGTGGCTAAGCGTGCCAACAAAACACATAAAGCATCTAGCAACGATGCTGCTTTCTATATATTTAACGTTGGTAACAACCAGGGTTTTGTTATCATCTCAGGCGATGACCGCATCAATCCCATCTTGGGCTATAGCGACGAAGGTTACTTCGACGACAATAATGTTCCCATCAACATGAAAGCTTGGCTTGAGGATTATGCTCAGCAAATCTCGCAACTCGACCTTGTAGAGCCCTCAATACTCAAAAGCGCACTAGCCGCTCCCAAGGGCGAGAATGTGATTGACACCCGCAACTCTATAGCTCCACTGCTCACCACCAAGTGGGACCAGGCACGCCCCTATTGGGACAAGTGTCCACAGGTCAAGAACGAGGACGGCGAGTATGAGCCCTCCTACACTGGCTGCGTGGCAACCGCCATGTCGCAGGTAATGAAATACTACAATTATCCCGCACAGACAACTCAGGTGATTCCTAGCTACCAATATGGTTACGGAACAGGAAACATGGGAGAGTATATCACCCAGACCACCGAAGATCTGCCCGTCACCACTTTTGACTGGGCACACATGCTCGATAGCTACAACGGCAGCGAGGACCAGGTTTACACCGACGCCGTTGCAACTCTCATGCTCTATGTGGGACATGCTGCCCACATGACCTACGCCCTCACCGCTTCGGGCACCACCGATCCCTATATTCCTAAAGCATTTAATAATTACTTTGACTATAATGCTCAGCTAGTTTATCGCAGCGACTATGACCAGCAAGCGTGGGAAGACATGGTTTACCAAGAGCTCGTTGCTGGCCGTCCCATGGTTTACAACGGCCGTGCAGGCAGCGGTGGCGGACACTCTTTTGTGTGTGACGGCTATGAGATGGGCGACTACTACCACATCAACTGGGGCTGGGGAGGCCTGGGCAATGGATATTTCCAGCTGGCAATCATGAATCCACATACTGCCGGCATCGGTGCCTCGACCAGCGCCGAGGGCTACAACATCGACCAGACCGCCATCATTGGCATCACTCCTGGCTACAGCGGACAAGGCGATGACGTGAATCATGTGCTCACCGTCTACAACATGTACTACTCAGGCAACAGTGAGTTGGAACGCGGCAGCAATGGTTTCTCGCTTTACAAGCGTCGCCAGGTGGTTGTTACAGCCGAGGACCATATCGATGACGGCACCAAGTATGCTCGCGGCATCGCCCTTTACGACAGCAACAACAATTTCGTTGAGATGATTGCAAGCATGACTTACTACTCAAGCACTATCTCGGTTACCGACAAGTGGCCCGACGGCACCTATAAAATTGTGCCTGTGTGCCAAGTGCAAGGCACCAGCGAGTGGATTCCAATGCTTGAGAGCGACCGTTACTACATTGAGATGAACGTGAGTGGCAACACGGCAACACTGGTCGACCACCCACTCAACGACCTCACCTCCACCAACTTTGAGTTCACTGGCGACCACAGGGTGGGCGCTGCCGAGCAATGCCATGTCACTGTGCAAAACAACAGCGACGACCGATTCTCGGGCAAGCTCTTCCTCTATGTGAGCAATGAGCAGATTGACGAGTACGGCGAATACACCACAGTGGTCGAGGCCGAGATTCCTGCCCATGGCAGCAAAGTTGTGACCTTCAACTTCACACCACAAAAC
>CADAZN010000013.1:0-20211 GCA_902792435.1 uncultured Bacteroidales bacterium | reverse complement strand
GGCCGAGATTCCTGCCCATGGCAGCAAAGTTGTGACCTTCAACTTCACACCACAAAACGCTGGCACCAAGACCGCACAGCTGTCGCTCTACGACAGCAGTATGGGCGGCAGCAAGATTCCTGGCACTGGCAGCGTGACAATTGAAGGGGCAGCCGAAACTGTTCCTATGGACCTCTCGGTGGTTATCGAGGCAACAAACGCTATCGACGGTGTCATCTACGACACCCACGCTCGCTTCAAGGTTGATGTTACCAACAATGCCGATGGCGAGTACAACCGCTACCTACTTGCCCCGTTGTTCATTGTCGACGAGAGTGGCAAGGGAACGATGGTGACTTATCAGCAAACCACCCTGCGCATTCCCGCACATGAGACAGTTACCCTGTACTACGACTTCGACAACCTCGCTTACGGCTCGACCTATGCGCTCAACATGTATGGCCGCAACGAGAACGAGCAGACGGTTAACCTTGTTGAATCGGGTCATTCTGTTTACTATCAGGTGCAGCACGGTCTCGTGACTTGGGACGGCACCAGCATGATGGGTACCAGTGGCCCTGCAAGCGGCAACATCACCATTCCTGCCAATGCTCTCGCAGCACGCCTCGAAGGCCTCAACATCACTAGCGTGACCCCAAGCGGCAACCCCAACACCATTTACTTCATTGGTGAGAACGAAAGTGTGCCCAGCGGACTTGAAGGCCTGAACGTGGTTAAGGGCAACGTGGCTCAGAACATCTCGCTCAAAGATGGTTACGGATACTTCACTCCTCAGAGCTTCACAGCTCAGACCATCAACTACGAGCGCACCTTCACCAAGGCACGCCAGAACGGTGTTGCCGAGAACTGGAGCACAATCGTGTTGCCTTTCAGTCCCACCACATGCTCTGCTAATAGCAATAACTTGTGGATTGAACGCTTCGCGCAAGAGGCCAACGGTGAGGTGAAATTCAGCGAAGAAACGAGCATAAAGGCCAACGTGCCATACATCATCGCAATAAAAAAGAATTCTAATCTCCTCAACACACCTATAAGCTGGAGCGCAAGCAATGCGTTGCTCAAGGCCGAGCCCATCGCCTACACTAGCGGCGCACAATACTTGATGGCTGGCACATTTGTGAACCAGTCGCTCGATGGCATCTATGCAGTGAACAGTGCTGGCTCGTTAGCAAAATGGTCAAGTAACGAACAAAACGTGGCACCATTCCGCGCCTATTTCAAGGAGCTTGAAGCACTTGATTCTCATAGCGACATCCCATTGCCCGGCGAGGCAACTACCAGCGATATTGACGAGGTCACACTAGCCGAGTTAGTGGCCAATGGTGTAGCTGGCAACGAATATCGCATCACCAACACCCTCACTGTAGTCTATATAAGCTACGATGGCAAGACCCTCTTTGCTAAAGATAACAATGAGTTTGCTCTCAGCAATCAAGTGCCTTTTGCACCAACCGCTCAGCAAATCGCTGACAACTTGCTCTTTGACGATGTATCTAAGTTTGATCAAAGCAATTGGATAGCCATCAACCTGCCTCAAGCCCTTGATGACCCCGATTTCTATTTCAATAACTATATAACTAATATAGATGGAACTCTCAACAACACTCTCAACCCTGAAATAACACTTGAGAAAATGCCAACCCTCACTTCGGGTGCCTCATATACTCCCAACATCATGTGCGTTGCCAACTTTGCTAATAGCAATAAATATTTCCTCGTTCCACCTAAACCTATGGAGTATGTACGCATTCACTGGGCGGTATATAAAGATGGTTATTTCTACATGCCAGCCAAGGGTGAGCATGGATTCAACACCGAGGGACTGACTGGTGCTATTAAGGTCAACAATGAAATGATAGGTGGCTATAATTTCAACAACAACGACGCCTACGAGTTCTTTGCTATTGTCAGAGCGCTGAATTATCGCACGGCGTCACCATCCCTACTCGCTATTGATAATGTAAATATTGAGAATAGTGAACCCAGCAGATATTACGAGATTTATCCTGTTGAAGTAAAAGGCATCACAACCAGCATAGGCACCATCAATGCTGATTGCAAAGCCGACGGCATTTACTACAACCTCATGGGACAGCCAGTGGCCAATCCCACTCCAGGCATCTATATACGTGATGGGCGCAAGGTTATTGTAAAATAAGGTTTTTTGTTAATAATAAAAGTAATCGGTCAGGAGGCATTGGCTTCCTGACCGGTGTGTTTTGTACTAAAAAACAGGCTCCTGAACCTTATGATTCAAGAGCCTTCAAGAGCCTGATTGTGCATGTGGGGTGGAATATGGGGTTCGAACCCACGACCTTCGGAACCACAATCCGACGCTCTAACCAGCTGAGCTAATTCCACCGTGTTTTTTAGATAAAATGCTCACGCTCGAAATAACTTGAGCAGGTTGCTCAGTTATTTGCTCGCTTAACCGCATTTTTCAATTGCGACTGCAAAGGTAAGTGCTTTTTTTGAACTGTGCAACACTTCCTCGAAGTTTTTTTGATTTTACCATTTTTTTCATCGCAATTTCATCTAGTCGTATTAGATTTTGTCATCAAGATTGACTCTTTGTCCCATGCTATAGACAGCATGCAGCTTTATATCTTTGTCAAGAATGAGAATATCGGCATCCTTGCCGCGTTGCAGCGAGCCCTTGCGGTCATACACGCCCATGATGCGAGCCGGTGTCTCGGCCACCATGCGGCATGCGTCCTGCAATGGGATATCGGCCATGTGCACTGCTGTATAAATCAGTCGATCCATCGTGGCGATGCTGCCTGCAAGAGCCGAACGGTCGGCAAGCTTGCACACACCATCCTCAATAATAACACGTGGGTCGAACGCCTTGTTGCTGTCGCTGGCTGCCACGGCAAGTGCATCGGTTACCATAGCTGTGCGCTCCACGCCCTTGGTGTGGTAGACGAGCTTGAGCAATGTGGGTGGCACGTGGATACCGTCGGCAATCATCTCAACCGTCATATTCTCCATCAAGTAAACGGCCTCGACAGTGCCGGCATGCTTGAACTCACGTACATTGTGGAAGCCTGGCATGCCGTTGTAGAAATGTGTGGCATGAGTGTAGCCAGCCTCATAGGCAGCCTTCACGTGGTCAAATTCGGCAGCGGTGTGAGCGATTGAAGGCAACACGTCTTTATCGGTGAGGTATTTTCCCATCTCTATCACGCCAGGCAACTCGGGAGCCGAGTCCCAGCGCTTGATGCAGTTATAGTCTTCCACCACGTGCTCATACTCGTTGGGGTCGGGCAGACGAATGAGCTCTGGCATCTGAGCTCCTGCCTTCAAGGGGTTGAAATAAGGACCCTCAAGATGCAATCCCAACACGCCGCTGAAGGGGTCCTCGATGAGCTTGTCGCATGTGCTTGCCGCAGCTTCCATCATTGGCAATGTAGCCGATGATAGTGTGGGGAAAATAGCTGTTGTGCCATGCTTGCGGTGAGCCATCACAGCAGCACGGAACGCCTCCTCGGTGCCCTCCATGAAGTCATGGCCTCCACCACCATGGCAATGAAGCTCAATGCCTCCAGGCACCACATGCATGCCCAGAGCGTTAATAGCCGTGTCGGCGCGTGGCTCGATGTGGCTATTCTTGCGAATCTCTACAATGCGAGAATCTTCAAACAGCAACGAACCACCGCTTATCCACCCCGAAGGAGTGAGAATCTGACCATTGTAAATCTGGGTTAACATAAGCGACAAAAAGCGTGTTTTCTTATTCTTTATTACCTATTTTCTTCACGCGATTAACACGTGGCATATTTTCGATTGCATTTATTTTTACAAAGGTAATACATTTTTTTAAACAAAATCCAAAAAAATAGAAAATAATCCATAACATATGTAAAAACATTCATTAAAGCCCCTCTGCAAAAGCAACGATAACAAAAATCCAAGCATCTACATCGATAACGGTAAGAAAGTTGTGATTAAGTGAGAGAATAACTGAGCTAGCTCATGTTATTCCGAGCGTGAACAACTTGGAGCGAAGCTCAACGTTATTGTCAAATAAGACTTAATTGTTCTTTTTGACACCACTTTAGCGGTTGGGACATGTAATGTATCTCAACCGCTTTACTTCTGTAGGGACAAGGCGTGCCTTGTCCGCAAAGAGCGGATATGCTGATTGTGATTGATGGTATTATTTTAGTGAAATTATAGTGTTATTAGAGAAAAAATTGTATTTTTGCAAGAAAATAAATTGAAAACAACTTTTTAACTTTATAGCTACATTATGACACCATTAATTGAACGTTTTATTAAGTATGTGAAGTTTGAAACCACAAGTGACGAGAACACTGGCGTTACCCCATCAACCCCCACTCAGATGGTCTTTGCCAAAGAGCTGAAAAAAGACCTCGAGGAAATGGGATTGAGCGAAGTGTCGCTCGACGATAACGGCTACCTCTATGCCACCCTGCCCGCCAACACCGACAAGGATATCCCAACCATTGGATTTATTGCCCATATGGACACTGCTCCCGACATGAGCGGTAAGGATGTGAAGCCACGCATCGTGGAGAAATATGCAGGCGGCCCCATCACCCTTAACGAGAAGGAAGACATCATTCTCGACCCAGTTCAGTTCCCTGAGCTTGACGACCACATTGGCCAAGACCTGATTGTGACCGACGGCACCACCCTACTCGGAGCCGACGACAAGGCAGGTATCGCCGAGATTGTGAGCGCTATCGAGTGGTTCCAGCAGCACCCCGAGGTGAAGCACGGCAAAATTCGCATCGGTTTCAACCCCGACGAGGAGATTGGACTTGGCGCACACAAGTTTGACGTAGAGAAATTTGGCTGCCAGTGGGCCTACACCATGGACGGTGGAGCCGAGGGCGAGCTGGAGTTTGAGAACTTCAACGCTGCAAGCGCCAAAATTACCATCAAGGGCTTGAACGTACACCCAGGAATGGCAAAGAACAAAATGATAAACGCAATCCTCGTTGGCAACAAACTCATGTCGCTGCTGCCCGAGAGCCAGACTCCTGCCACTACCGAGAAATATGAGGGATTCTACCACATCGTGGGCATTGAGGGCACCGTTGAGGAGTGCAAGCTCACCTACATCATCCGTGACCATGACCGCGAGCGCTTTGAGGCACGCAAGAAAGAGGTGGAGCGCATCGTTGCCTTCATCAACGGCACCTATGGCGACATTGCAACTGTTGAACTCAAGGACCAATACTACAACATGCGCGAGAAGATTGAGCCCGTGATGCACATCATTGAGACTGCCGAGCAAGCTATGGAGCGCGCTGGCGTTAAGCCCAAAGTACAGCCCATCCGTGGCGGAACCGACGGCGCCCAGCTCTCGTTCAAAAACCTGCCCTGCCCCAACATCTTCGCTGGTGGCATGAACATGCACGGCCGTTACGAGTACGTTTCAATCCAGGCCATGGAGAAAGCCATGATGACCGTGGTTGAAATCTGCAAGATTGTTGCCGAGAAATAATCAAGTTCACACATAAAACATTAAAGGCGTGTCGATATTGCTCGGCACGCCTCTATTATTGTAAGTATCAATCAATTTATCGCACTATTTCCTTCACTGGGAAGGTGAAATAGGTGTTTGGATAAGGCTCGTCTTTGAGTGTGAAGTGCCACCACTCGGTGTCGAGAGGCTTGAAACCATGACGCATCATGGCATTGCGCAATATCATGCGGTTCTTGAACTGCTTGGCAGTGATTGAGCGTCCTGCCTTAGACTTGCCGCCAGTGTATTTGCCTGTATCGGGATTGCCGCAGAAGTCAGGATGGCTCTCCACGCCAAACCAGTCGAATGTGCAGCCCATATCCACCTCTTTCTCGGTGCGCATGTCAAAGAGTGTGAGGTCAATTGTCGAGCCACGAGTGTGACCACTCTTGCGAGCAATATAGTCAGGGATGAGAACATCCTTGTTGAGCTCGGGATAGAAATATTGCTTCATCTCGGTAGCATTCAAGTCTTCGGCCCAGCGCATGAAGTCGTCAACACCACGCTGAGGACGATAAGCGTCGTAAATCTTCAAGCGGTAACCTTGAGCTTTCACATCGTCGCTCACAGCCTTGAGAGCCTGGGCAGCCTCGCGTGTGAGCAGAGCCGTGGGTTGTTCATATCCGTCGATGCGCTTGCCCACAAAGTTGTAGGTGCCAAAATAACGAATCTCGAGAATTGCATCGGGAATAACATCAGTGATGTTGACGAAACCACTATTGTCGTCGGTATTTAAAACTCCTCCTCTCAGGCGGTTCAGCTCAGCTTTGGCACGTGCCATCTGCTCACAGTACTCGGGGCTGTTGTGTAGCTGCGCGTAGCCAATAGCAGCAACCAGTCGACCAGCCTCAATGTCGCTCTGCCAGTGCGCTCCCACTATCACGCGGCTCTCGCTGTACTTATAGGCTCGAGCAAAGAGGGCGTCGGCGCTGGCGGGATTGAGCTCCGAGAGGATCAATGCAGTTGCCCATGCTGTGGCTGTGTGCCCCGAAGGGTAAGAGCCGTCTTTGGAGAGGTCGGCATCGCTTTCCTCAACTCCATCGGTGAGCAGATGCTCATGGAAATACATAAAGGGACGCTGACGCTGATAGAACTTCTTGGGCGCCTTGCGAATTTGTGTCACTGTGAAAATGCCCCTGGTCAAGAGCTCCCACATCTCTGGAGTCTCCTCCTTGGAGATGTGCATCCCAAATGGCTCGCTGAATATGTCGAGCACATGGTCATAGCCCCACACAGCATCGCGACGTGCCATTGCAGCGCGCTCAGGGTCTAGGCGCTGCTCCTTACCCCAGAAGAAGCGGTTCTTGTCGTGCTGGAACATCTCGCTTGCGGTGTCGGGAGGTGCCGGCAGGCAATTGATGATGTTAGGCATTTGCTTGAGTGTGAGGTAAGGCACTGGGTCTTGTGCATGAGCCTTGACAATCGCGCCCAACGCAATAACAGCAACAATTAAGGAAAATCGTAATGTTTTCATTGTTATTATTTTTAAAAATGAAAAAGGCTGCAAAACGCCTTTCAAGTGCGAAATATGCAGCCTTATGTTTAGATGTTATCTCAATTACAAGTTGGGATTGATTTTGGTCCACTCACTGATGGGAGGAACGATGTCGAGAGTCACGAGCTCGTCGCGCATGTGGCACAAGTGCTCATAGCTAGCGTCGAGCTTTGCATTCTCCTCGGGAGTTCCCTCAGGAACAGTGAACGAGCAACCATTCTCGTCGATGGTGGTGTTCATTGCCATCATGATGTTGTTGTACTTGCCGTTATTAACATAGGTGCCGGCAGGCCATGGGAACTTCTCGCCACCCATTGCCGAGCGAATCATCTCAACCGACAGATAGGCTGGGCTCTGGAACGAGCTGCGTCCGCGCAGCTCAATAATCTTGGCACCACCCTTAGTAACATCAACCTTCATCTGCTCCCATTCCTCGGCGGGGAACTCAGGAGTGCCGATGATATCGGTCAATGGCTTGCCATCGATCTTAACGTGTGAGCCAAACACTGCCATCTGCTCGCCATGGCCACCATAGGTAGCGCAACCAGTTACCTCGCTCTGCATCACGTTGAACTTCTTGGCAAGAGCGCTTTGCAAGCGGGTCGAGTCAAGACCAGCGAGAGTGGTCACCTGGCAGGGTTTCAGGCCGCTGTAAAGCAGAGTTACAAGACCAGTAAGGTCGGCGGGGTTGAAAATGATTACCACGTGCTTGCAGTCGGGGCAATAGCGCTTGATGTCCTCGCCAAGACCGCGTGCAATCTCGCAGTTGCCCTTGAGCAAGTCCTCGCGAGTCATACCAGCCTTGCGTGGAGCGCCACCGCTTGAGATGATATATTTAGCATTAGTAAACGCCTCTTTAGCATCGGTAGTAGCTGTGATTTTCACGTCGCCAAAACCACTTTGACGCATTTCCTCGGCAACACCTTCGGGTGAGAACACATCGTAAAGGCAGATGTCGTTAGTCAAGCCCATCATCAGGGCAGTTTGAACCATGTTAGAACCAATCATACCGGCAGCGCCGACGATTGTCAATTTTTCGTTAGTCAAAAAAGCCATAGCTAATTGTTTTTATTTATTGATTAAGTTTTTTCAAGTTTCTTCTCTCAAAACATTTGAACTACAAAATTACACAATAAAACACATTCCACAAACTAAAAAATGAAATATATTATTTAAATATGCTTAAATAGGCTATCAATAAAAACGAAAAGAAACCGACTAAAGAGGTGGAGATAAAGCTCTTGAATGACTAAATATAATTATTAATGTGTAGAAATTGCCCAAAACATCACTACTAATTGTGATTGCCCACTTATTATTATAGGACTAATTTTGCAGACAATTTTAATTACTAGATGATAATAAAAAGAACAAACTTAGTATTACTGCTGATGATAGCAGTTTTTACCGTTAATGCCCAAACTAAAATAACAGGAGTGGTCTTAGACAAAAGCACTCAGGAGCCAATGATAGGCGCTACAATAACTATAGCTGGCAGCAAGGACATAGCTGGCAGCAAGGACATAGCTGCCGTTACCGACATTGACGGCCATTTCTCGGTCACCGTTCCCAACCGAGCCAACGTGACCATATCTTACATTGGCTACAAAACCCTTGTTGAAGAAGCGCACGACGGAGCATATCTTATTGAGTCACAAACCAATGCCCTTAATGAAGTGGTGGTCACCGCTCAAGAATCGCAACAGCTCAGCACCTCGTCGGTGATAGGCCGCCAGGCAATGGACCACTTGCAACCGTCGAGCTTCGGCGACATGATGGAGCTGATTCCTGGAGGACGGGCTCAAGACCCGCACCTTACCAGTCCCAACACCATCAGTCTGCGTGAAGCAGGTGGCGGAGACCACAATTATGCCACATCCTCACTGGGCACAAGCTTCATGATAGACGGAGCACCAATCTCAACCAATGCCAACATGCAACACGTGAGCGGAAGCACCGACAGCGAGTCGCTCAAGCGCGATTTCACCAACCAAGGTGTAGATATGCGCAGCATCTCGACCGACGATATCGAGCGCATCGAAATCGTGAGAGGAATACCCTCGGTGGAATATGGCGACCTGACAAGCGGTCTGGTGAAAATTGAGCGCAAACGTGGTGGCAACAACGTGACTGCGCGCCTGAAAGCCGACATGGGCAGCTATCTTTTCTATGTGGGCAAGGGATTTGAGTGGCAGCCACGCAAGCTGTCGCTCAACATCAATGCCGACTACCTGGATTCACGCATCGATCCCCGCAACACACTAGAGAACTACAAGCGTTTTACTTTGTCAACACGCTTGCACAAGGTATGGAATGGAAATCGCTTCAACACGACGCTTGCTGTCAATGTCGACTACACTGGCTCGTTTGATAATGACAAGACTGACCCCGACCTTAACGAGGGCGCTATCGACACCTACAAGTCATCATATAACCGTTGGGCATTGATGACGTCGTTCAGTCTTAAACCCAATGACTATGATTCTTGGTTTAAGGCTCTGAATGCAACCCTGTCGACATCTCTCGATAACGATAATATCACACGTGAAAAATTCATTCAATTGCGCAGGGCGACTATTGCAGCGACCTCGACAGAGCCAGGCGAGAGTGATGCCGTGATATTGCCTTACAGCTACACCACAAAGCACCGTGTTGAGGGAAAGCCATTCAACCTGTTCATGAAAGTGAATGCCAAGTTGCAAGTACCGTCGACACGGGTCTCAAACTCGCTGATTATAGGTGTAGACTGGAATGTGGACAAGAATTATGGCAAAGGGCAAATTTTCGCCCCCACTCGGCCACTATATCCTGGCATGAGCGGGCGACCACGTGACATCTCACAAATTCCAGCAAGCCACACACTCTCGCTCTATGCCGAGGAGAACCTTAAAACCAACATAGGCGGCAGCACTCTAGAGATGGTGGCAGGAATCAGAGGCTCGCACATGATGAACCTTTCAAACCGCTATGCGCTAAACAGCAAGTTCTACTGGGACCCACGCGTTAACATCGGGTGGACATTTCCTCAATTCAAGGTGGGCGATGATGTAGGCTTCGTGCGCCTGTCTGGTGGATTGGGAGAGCACACTAAGATGCCCACCATCGAGCATCTTTACCCCGAACTTGTGTATATCGATCTTGTGCAATTCAACTATTATCATCCAAACGAGGCCTACAAGCGCATCAATATCATAACCCATGTTGTTGACCCAACCAACTACGACCTGCGTGCCGCACGCAACTTCAAGTGGGAGGTAAGCACCGACATCAACATTGCCGGTAATCGCTTGTCGGTGACCTACTTCCGAGAGAACATGACTTCGGGCTTTCGCTCCACAGCAATCTATGCTCCATTTGATTACAAGCTATATGACACCTCGGGAATTGACGGCAGCACTCTCACTGGGCCTCCATCGATGGAAGGTGTGCCATTTGAGATGACACGTGAACTCGTGGCACACTCTCGCTACTCTAACGGAAGCCAAACTAAGAAAGAGGGCATCGAGTACACCTTCGCCTCACGACGCATTGAGAAGATTCACACTCGCCTCACAATTAACGGCGCATGGTTCAAGACTGTGCACCGCAACTCGGTGGCTCTCATGGAACGTCCGTCGCAGGTGGTTGGCGACAGGCAAATACCATTTGTAGGCATTTATAAAGACATTGAAGGCTACACAGACGAGATGGTGAACACCAATTTCACCCTCGACACCGACGTGCCACGACTCAAGCTGGGATTCTCAATCTCGGCACAATGCCAGTGGTTCACCTCCAATCAGCGCCTGCCCATAAGCAACTATCCCGACCAATACATGGACATTGACGGCAACATGCACAATTGGACACCTGAACTAGCCGACGACGTGTTGCTCCGATACCTCATCCGCAACAACACCGAGTCGATGTACGATCTCTTCAAGGTTCCATTTTCAATGAACGTCAACTTTAAGGTCACCAAGAAATTCTTTAACGACCACCTCCACATTGCAATGTTCTGCAATAAGATTTGGGATTACACTCCCAGCTACGAGCGCGATGGTGTGACCATTCGTCGTCATGTAAACCCTTACTTTGGATTAGAAATGAATATAAAACTATGAGAAAGTCTTTAATATATTTAATGTGTGCCTTTGCACTGCTTTGTGTCACGTCATGCCACGACGACTATAACGACTACATGACCACAGGGCACATTGCACTCACTCTTCCTGTCGATGGCGAAATAGAGACCATTCAATATTCGGTCAAGATGATGAACCTAAACAGCCGCAACACCATTACCCTTGCAGGAGAGACCAATAGCGCTATTACAGTCGACAACCTTTTTCGTGGCGCCTACTCCATTAATGTGGAGGGAGTTGTGAGATATGTCGACAGTAATGCGACCACTCACACAAGTCAATTTCGCGCACAGAGCGATTATGTGTCAATGGTTGAGCTTGATGATAACGATATTTCGCTTGAAATGATATTAATGGATTAATCCTATGAAAAATGCTATATTTATTTTGATTCTTCTCATCGCTGGTTGCACAGCGGTTAATGCGCAAGATGTTGATAGCATTTCGCATAATTCGCCGTTTGCCATTGCAGAGCATCAAGCGCTTTTCAACGATGTGCATGAGCTATCCTGGCGCAATCCAGCGATGATGGAGAGCGCCTACAATCACTCATTAACACAATTCTACGTCACCGCCGACTGGCAAAAAAAGAGTGCGCCTTTTGTTATGCAAAAAGGAAGCGGACATTTTCTGGCGTCGGTCAAGGCTGATTCTTACATCCGCCTTGGCAAAAACTCGGCGGTGTGGGGAAAGGCATCCTACACCACAGGCAAGACCCGCGATATCAAGTGGAACTCGGTTGCCGACTACGACCTACTTGAGCCTGATATTCTTGGCGACACCATTGGAGGTAACACTCGTAGCGAAAAATACATATTTGAGGGAGGCTACAGCACCCATCGTGGCCGTTGGCATCTGGGAGGCGAAATGCTGTTCCGTGCCGAGCAGGAATACCGCAAGGTAGACCCACGCATGCGCAGCATCGTTAGCGACCTCACACTGCGTGCGGGAGCAGGCTACGACATTGCTCTTTACACCTTGGGGTTCAGTTTTCAGGGCAACATATATCGCCAAACCAATAGCGTAGACTTCTACAAGCCACTGGGCAGCATTCCAGAATATCAACTTATGGGACTTGGCGAGGTCTACACTCGATTCTCGGGCGACATCAACGATCTCATCTTCAAGGGCGGCGGCATCAGGCTGCAGCTCGACCTGGCACCTGGCAATGCATATAGCGGCATCATAGCCAACCTGTGGGTGTCACAACACAGCTATGAGCGAGTGGCACGACTGCTCAACTCGCTACCGCTCACCACTCTCTATAACAAGGAAGTGGGCATAAGAGCCGGTTGGAAACACAGCGGTGATCTTGACTACGCGCTATGGGCCGACTACCAGTTCAACCGCCGCTCAAGCGACCAGCACCTTGCCGGCACCTCATCGTCACAGATTTATCCCGTTATCGCCCATCTCACGATGTTTAAGAATTACATCATCAACACATCCTTTAATGCCATAATCGGTCATAAAGGAACCACCTCATGGTGGGCGAAAGCCAGTGGTGGTTACACGGGCAACCGCCAGCACTTTGTATTCCCACGTCGCACCATGAAATATGGGCACGCTTTTGGGCAAGTTGAGGGACAACTGATTCACAACGCATCTAAAAACTGGACTATTACCACCCAACTCGAAGGCTCCTACCATGCTTGTGTCAATGACTATCTGCTGTTGCCACTTGCCAACATGGAACCTCATTTCATCGACATGATTGAGCACAATTACAATGTCTTGAAATCTAATTTCACCAATGTAGGAGCCCGCTTGAGAGCCGATTACCGAGTGGGTCACTCACGCTACTCAATCTTTGGCGAGCTGCAATATGACATAACCATCGTCTCCAATCATGAGCACCAAAACCACATTGTCGTTTCTTTAGGAGTTCACATTTAATGATTATGACAAATAAAATATTCACCATTTTTCTGGCAGCGTTTTTGATTCTTGTTTCGTGCAGCAAAGATGAAGAGATTATCAATTCCCCACTGCGCATTAGCCTGGAGTTGCCCATGAATCTCGAGAACGCGACCCTTGAGCAGGCCGAAGCCACACTCATCAACATTGAGACAATGGCACGCTACAGCGTCGACGACTTCAAGCTCGACGGCAACAGCTATATTGCCACAGTGATAGTGCCCGAGGGGAGATATAACATTACTGCAAGCGGTAACATAAGCTACAACATAGGCTCAAGCACTACTACCACCACCATGAAAGCCGAAGCCCTGGGAGTGGAAGTAGCAAGCACCAACTCGATGGTCACCCTGTTGTTCAACAACTACAATGCCGAGGCTGGCATGGTGATTAAGGAAATTTTCTTCACTTCAAGTACATTCAGCGGAACGCAACGACCTTACACCGATGACCAGTATCTAATTCTCACCAACAATAGCGACCATCTCATCTATGCCGACAGTCTAGCCATAGTGGAGTCGAAATTCCAGAGCGACATGCAGTGGGAACTCACCCCCGACCTAATGAAAGATGCTATCACGGTGAGCTGGCTGTATCTCATTCCAGGCAACGGCACTAGTGTGCCTGTTGAAGCAGGCGAATCGCTCCTCATCGCCCTCAATGCCAAAGACCACACCACCATCAACTCCAACTCAATAGACTTGAGCGGGGCGCAGTTTGAATTCTATGATGTGAGCCCCAACACCGAGTTCTTTGACGAAGACAACCCTGCCGCCACCAACCTCATCAAGTGGTATAGCGACCTGTGGAGCTATACTATGCTCAACAACAAGGGCTCCAAATCTTATGGCATCGTGCGCATGCACTCCGATTATGACACCTTCATCGAGAGCAACTACTACAAGTACACCTACATCGTGAATGCCGCTTGGGGGACCTATGAGAGCAATGGCGACGGCTACTTTATCCCCAACTCTTGGGTAATCGACTGGGTCAACCTCGCAATTATGAATGAATGGGCGTGGAATGTGGCGTCGCCATCGCTCGACTCAGGATGGACCTATTGCGCCGAAACTTCGAGCGACAAGTCACGTTACGGCCTTTCGGTTATCAGGAAGCTTGACGAGAGTGGCAAACTAGTTGACACCAACAACTCTACTAATGATTTCTTGCCAAGACAGAAACCTTCTTTAGCACAATAAAAATAAGATTATAATAAATTATTAATTAAAACTTTACCCTATGAACATCATTACTAAATTAAGCGCATTGGCGCTACTGTGCGGATGGCAACTTACTGCCAACGCCATAACTCAAGAGAATGTGTATGACTTCGCCAACAACAACCTCAATCTTGAGGTAGCTACTCCTGCCGATTGGGAAGACCCAACAAAGGGTGTGATTAGTGGCCAAGAACTGCGTCAGGGCGATGTGGTCTTGACTTCGGTTGATGGAGCAAAAGTAAACCGTATGTGGCAGACTAATGCTGGTGTGACCTACCTGCAAGTTGGTGGCAAAATCACCATTACTGCCGATGAAGGTCGTGCCATCACTGGCATCACATTCGAAGTCCAGAACTACAAGTTCTTCCTCGAAGCACAAGCTGGAAATGGAGAACTTGATGCTACAAACTATGTGTGGAATGGAAATTCCACTGCAATTACCTTTGACAACGAGAACGCTGCCAACGAATGGAACACACAGACTCTGTTGCTCAAGATGACGGTTGTTACCGATGATGCAAATGACGAGACTTACACCCCCGACGCCACAACCTATGTTGAAGTGGGCTCTATTGCCGAGTTCAATGCTCTAGAAGTGGGAACTCTCGCCAAACTTGAGCTTAACAACGCTCAAGTGAATGGAGTGGACTGGAGTGCAGCCTATGTTGAAGACGCTACAGGTGCAGTGGAATTTGACGGGCTGAATCTCGATTTGGAACGCGGTGACATTCTTAATGGTTACATCTATGTGAAGCGTGGACAATTCTACTTTGACGAAGACCCCGACAACGATGTAGCTGGTCGCGAGCGTCCACAGGCAGCCAACGATGCTCTGACAAGTGCCGACACCTACACCAAGACTAGCGGCAATGAATTGCAACCCACCCTTTTCACTATGGAAGAACTGCTCAATGATGCCAACTTCTCAAGACTTGTCGCTCTTAACAATGTGGCTATCAGCAAGAATGGCCGCTTCTATGTAGCCGAAGCCGACGGTCAGCAAGTGCGTGTCAACGATATGTTAGGGTATCTTCCTCTAGGCACTGAGATTCCCGAGAACGGAGAAGTGCGCAACATCACTGGCATCTTCTCATGGAACGGCTTGGCTTACCAGATTTATCTCACTAGCATAGAAACACCTACAGCTGTAACCAACATCAATGTTGACAACAGTGATAACGAGGCTCCTGTGTTTGACATCATGGGCCGCCCAATGCACGGCACTCTGCCAGCTGGCATTTATATCAAAAATGGCCACAAGTTTATCGTACGTTGATTTATGAAGACACTTATTATCACTATATTAGCAGCATTGGGAACTATTTCGGCATATGCCGAAGTAACAGGCGACGTCAACAATGATGGAGCTGTTACAAGTTCCGACATCACAATGCTTTACAACTATCTGCTCAACAACGATGACACTTATCTCGCCACGAGCGATGTGAATGGCGATGGCAATGTCACCAGTGCCGACGTGACAGCGGTCTACAGCATCTTGCTCGGTGACAGCCAACAAATTCCTGAATACATTGATTTCACTGTCAATGGAGTTACCTTCCGCATGATTTATGTGAAAGGTGGAACTTTCACAATGGGAAATGACAATAACGCTTCGGAGAGTCCTGCTCATAGTGTAACACTCACCGATTTCTATATGGCCGAGACCGAATGCACACAAGCATTGTGGAAGGCTATCTACCCCGAATATTCTTATTTCGCTGAAGTGGGCGACCAAAAGCCATGCAACGGTCAATGGTATAGCGAAATCCTTCAATTTGTTGAAGCGCTGAATAATTATCTGCATGCAAGTGGCGCTTTGGCAGCCAACAAGAACTTCATGCTTCCCACCGAAGCTCAATGGGAATGGGCAGCACGTGGTGGCGTGAAAAGCCATGGCTACACCTATGCAGGCAGCAACAACATCAACGATGTGGCATGGTACTCACAGAACAGCAACTATGTGGTTCAAAATGTTAAACAGAAGAATCCTAATGAACTCGGTCTTTATGATATGAGTGGAAATGCTTTTGAAGCCACTACCGACAATTTCTCGGTAGACTACTCATGGGCCACTGAGGGCGAAGTCGACCCTATCGGCTCACCCACTGCAAGCGCTTATGGACTCACCCGTCGCGGTGGCAGCTGCACTCAGGGAGCCACACGCTGCACAGTGACAAAGCGTGATTTCAACGATGTTGAGATGAATGGTGGCGCCAGCGAAGACATGTCGTTCCGCCTCATTTTGAAATAAGGCCTAAACTACGTTAACAATCAAGTAGGAGGAAAACCGCGGTTTTCCTCCTACTTATTATTTTCAAAAAGCTAAAAACTGAAAATCACTTGAAGTGAGTCGTTGCGCTGGATGTCGCTGGGGAATACCACATTGCCGTTATAGAAAGGCAACGACACATGAGTGATGCGGCCAGCATTCAGGTCAACGCCAACCGTTTCATAGGCGCGCTGCACCAGCTCGGTACAATATAGGCGAGAACTGTCGTTCCAGTTATACTGGTCATCAAATTCCACACCTTTTTTCATCACAGCCCACTGGGCAGCCTGCCTAGCAGCCTTGGCGTCGCACCCCTTAATGCGCATAGCCGCACCATGAACAGCGCGTGTTGTCAGGAAAAAAGTATCAACAGGTTCTATCTTCACACGATCGATGCTGTCGAGGCTCTCACCAGGGACAGCATGAACCACTTTCCACACGCCTCCATCATTGATAGCAATGCCAATGTGAGAATACACTCCCCTGTTCTTATCCATTTCCACCACGGCTTGACTTTCGACACTAGTGCCACAACGGAACAGCAGGTCGCCGTCACGCAACAAACTAAGTGGCAACGTGGAGCGCACCACCCCACCCGAATCAGGATTGCGTGTGCATGATAAAGCAACCGCACATAGTGCGATTGCTATCATTATCATTATCTTTCGATCCATTGCCGCCAGTGTAATAGCCTAGCGCAAACGTTATTCTGTGCCCTGAGCGCTTTCGTCATTAGTAGCAGCGTTAGCGGCTTCTTCAGCCCCTGTCACTGTTCTCTCTTTCAGAGCTCTAGGAATTTGCTCCTCATCGATAATCATCACCTTGTTAAACATTCCCAAAGTCACGCTCTTGCCCTTGAGCATGCCAATTGACCAAAGTCCGTAGTCTTGAACCCTGAACATAGGTTTCACAACCTTGTCCATAAGGTTAGCATTGGCACCACTGCTCATGTAGGCAGTGTACTGAGCCTGTTCTTCCTCGTTGAGGTCGATTTGAGACATGTCATACTTGTTGAGATAGTCGGCAACAACATTAAGATGCTCATTACTTGTTGGATTGGTGATCGACATAACTATAGCCAAACAAACCACCACTCCTAAGATTATCAAGAGTATTTTCTTTATAAACTTTTTCATTTTCTTGCAACGTTTAGTTTTTTTCAGATTACAAAAGTATATATTTTTTATCAAACTTGCAAAACTTGCACAAGAAAAGCCGCCAATGCTCCAATTGTTGATAGCTCAAGCAGGGGCGACCTAGTTACTTGAACCTAACAGCTATCTCCATTATATTACTACGCATCGAGTGCATTTGCAATCTATTGGTGCCAGAACTGAGGATTGACGTTAGTACGTTTTTTTGAGTTTTTGCATCAATTTTGTTATAACTTTTATGTAAATTGAGTATTTTTTATTAATTTTGTTGTCTCAACATTGGAGCATGAACCATGACACCAGCTCTAAGAGAAAACGCTTTGTCTCTGCCACAATACTCGACAGCATCAAAGAGAAACCACATTAAATCAATATACAAGGTTAATATATAACTATTTACTTAAAGTTTTATTATAATTTAAAAACAAACAACGACATGAAAAAGTTATTTGCATTATTCTCATTAGTGGCCGCTGTTGTGGCCTTGACCTCGTGCGGCGGCTCAAAAATTACTGGCACACCCATCGAGAAAGCCCACTTCACCATCATCCAACCTGAAGGCTGGGAAATTGTGACCAATGAAGACGCCAATGTAGAAATCAAACACAAAGGCGAGAAATACACCAACTTCATTATCATCAAGGAAGACACCGAAGATTATGCTAAGGCTATGGAATATTACCTGAGCCCTGACGGTGGCTACAAGCAGATTGAGGAAATCAATGTTGAAGGTGGCAAATTAAGCGTCTTGAACAAGGATAACCGCAACTCTTACTTTATCATTGCTCCTCAAGGCGCGAAAACTGAGGGCAGTGTAAAGATCACTGTGAGCACCGACGAAATTGATGGCAAACCCATCAACAACGAAGAGGTAAGAGCAATACTTGAGAGCGTAGTTCTTAAGTAAGCGTCACGCTTTTTTTTATACAAAATCATCCCCACAGCCAAAAACTGCGGGGATGTTTTTTTGCACTTACGGCTTAATTGAAGCCATGTTTCACATTTCAAGTCGTTTAATAACTAATTTCTAAAAACCAATAAATCTGTGCTTATGAATCTTTCTACTGATGTGTTCTTTTGTTAGCAAATGCCGCACATTACTGAATCTCAATCATTGTGCGCTCCTTCTTCATCTCCTGAGGTTGGAGTTTGGGAAGAACAACCTTGAGTACACCATTCTCAACTGTTGCGCTGATAGCCTCGCGGTTCACATCATCGGGAAGCAGCAATGTTTGATGGAACTTGGTGTAAGAGAACTCACGGCGCAGGTAGTGTCCAGTCTCTTTGTTCTCCTCGGTCTTCTCAACCTCCTTGTCGAGCTCAACTACCAAGTTGCGATCCTCATCAAGGCTTACCTTGAAATCTTCCTTGGTCATACCAGGGGCTGCGAGTTCCACGTCATACTCATCCTTCTTCTCAATAACATTGATGGCTGGTGCTGTGGTGTTGGCATTCACCTTTGGCAAAAAATCGGTGTCGAAGAAGTCGTTGAAAACATCGGGTAACCAGTTAGAATTTCTACGTGCAAGTAACATAATTTTATCTCCTATAATTTTAATGTTGTTAATATTTGTTTTCTAGGACCCGCTTGATGAATTGGTTAATGCCCAACTCCATTATCGGGTTCACTCCTATAGAAAGCAAACTCCTTGCCACAATAAAAAAAAGCACAAAAATGTGACATTATTTCACATTTTGCGACACATTGTCATACTTAGCATAAGATTTGCCGTCATTTTGACAGCAACCTACTAATGCGGCACCGACAGGTACAACTTTGCGAGAGAACGTGGAATCACTGGAATCGGTGGAATCAGTTTGCCTTGAGGCTGGATGGGCGCTGTGCTTAAAATTTATTGAAAATTTGATTGAAAATTGCATCGACGCTGGATTACTTCACACAAATTATCGTGAATTGACCGCAAATTATCATTTAATTATCGGTGGGAACATGGAATCGGTGGAATCAGTGGAATCAGTTGGTTCAGTTGGTTCGGTTGGTTCAGTTGGTTCAGTTGGGGCGCGTGGGGCCGCGCTGCGCGCTAAGATGTCGCTGTGCATGGAATCGGTGGAATCGGTTTGCCTTGAGGCTGGAGGGGCGCTGCGCTTAAAATTGAATGAAAATTTGATTTAAAATTGCATCGACGCTGGATTACTTCACACAAATTATCGTGAATTGACCGCAAATTATCATTTAATTATCGGTGGAATCGGTGGAATCACTGGAATCAGTGGAATCGCTGGAATCAGTGGAATCAGTGGAATCGGTTGGTTCGGTTGGTTCGGTTGGTTCGGTTGGTTCAGTTGGTTCAGTTGACTCAGTTTTATCAAACAACAAGGACAACTGAAGAACAAACATAACAACTGTTGTTTTGCCACTCCTTGCTAGATTTTTATTTTGTTTTCTTTGTTTCATGGTTATATTTTTAATTATTACTGTCCGGTAAAAACATTTTTAAAAGAATAAAAATAGGCTGAGATTCTTGTTCGAGTCTCAGCCTTTCGTTACCTTTGTTTTCACCACAAAAA
>CADAZN010000012.1 GCA_902792435.1 uncultured Bacteroidales bacterium | reverse complement strand
AACAACTTGTGGCTGTGGACTCCTAAGAGCAACACATTCATTGATCCCGAGACCACTTCATTTGGTAACGACCTCGAAGGTCAATTCGGTGAATATTCGACCAACCCAACTTCACGCAAGTTAGGTTTCAACGTTAATATTAAATTCTAAACAGGACACAGAATTATGAAAAAGATATTTTTATTAATGCTTGCTGCTGGAATGATGGCACTCACCAGCTGTGACCTGGATATAAATGAGAATCCAAACTTTCCTTCGAGTTCCTCGATTACTGCCGACCTGATGTTCCCAGCTGTCGAGAATTCGATTGCCGATGTCCTGGGTGACCAAATGTTCAACTATGGTGGTTTCTTTGCCCAGTACTTTGAACAAGCACCTACCGCCAACCAGTATAACACCCTTGCTGAGCTCAATATTGATGAGGGTTCCGACCTCTTCAACCGTTGCTACAGCTTGCTCTATGCTGGCGCACTTGCCGACATCAAAGACATTATGACCAAGACCGATAACAAGTCGGACCTCTTTGCTTGCACCGTATTGCGTGCTCAGGCATTCCAGCTTGTTGTCGACAACCTCAGTGACGCGCCTTACACCGAGGCCCTGCAAGGTAGCAGCAATGCTATGCCTGCATGGGACAATGGTCAGACCGTTTATGAAGGTGTGCTTAGAGAACTTGACAATGCCGAGGCCGAGCTTGAAGGCGATCCCATCTCAATGACCGACCCATTGCTCAACAAGAACTTAAGCCAGTGGAAGGGATATGCCAACGCACTGCGTCTGCGCATGTATCTGCGCTTGATTGACGGTGGCATCAATGCAGCCGAAAACACCGCTAAGGTTAAGGCTCTGGTTGCCAACGATGAGTTCTTCACTGGCGATGTAACATGGAATGTTTACAGCAATGCTGCCGGACAGTACAACCCCTGGTATGATGGTTACTATTCATTAGGAACCCGCAACCACTGTGCTGCTTATCCTATCATTAGCTACATGAAGCTCACAAGCGACCCACGCATTGGCTACGCTTTCAACAAGAGCGTTAAGACCTCTGACTACGAAGGCCAAGTGCCTGGTAGCAAGACCCTCACTGGCGACTGGATGGGTATCTCTTCGGGCTATAGCAACGACTATGTAAGCCTTGTTAACTATGCAACAGTTACTGCAATGCCTATCTACCTGTTCACTCAAAGTGAGCTCCAGTTCCTTATCGCCGAGGTTGAACTTCGCTTCAACAACAACGACGGAGCTGCCAAGGCTTCTTATGAGGCAGGTGTGATTGCCGACTTTGATTCTAAGGTTGATGCCAATGTTGCCGAGTTCCTTTCTAGTTCTCGCGTAGCATGGGGCGGCACAACAGCCGAGAAGCTCAACAAGATCTACATGCAGAAGTGGGTTGCCTTGTTCATGAGAGACCACATGGAGGCATGGTCAGAGATTCGTCGTACCGACGTTCCTGCTTTGTCACCAGCAACTGCAAAACAAGTATTTGAAGACCCAGCAGCCTACAACGCTGGCGACATGATCAATCCTGGTGTTAACCACATCAATGGCGGTGGACTTGCCAAGCGCGTTCCTTATCCAAGCAACGCACGCACTCTGAACAAGAACACCCCATCGGTTAAATTGTTAAGCGACCCCGTGTTCTGGGATATCCATTAATGTCTAACACTGCTATAATTTATTTATTATGGAAATTAACATGAAGAAAATATTTTATACACTGGCAGCTTGTCTGTTTGCATTAGGATTCTCTGCTTGCAGTGATGACAATGATGCATTGACCGACACCACTTTGACACACTATGTGTCGTTCGAGCTGCTTGGTGATGAGTTTGTTGAAGTTCCCCTGGGAACTGAATATGTAGATGCCGGTGTAAGGGCCGAGCTCAATGGCGAGGACTATACATCAAATGTGACGGTTGAAGGCCTTGAGGACATTGATGTAAATCAACTTGGCCTTTACGAAGTGACCTATTCGGCAGTTAGCCCCGATGGTTATCCTTCGTCGATTACCCGCACAGTTGCTGTGTGTGACCCAACTGTCAAGACCGACATTTCTGGTAAATATGTATCTCAACCAGGTTCTACCATTTTGGGAACTAGCGTTTCATTGGCTGGCTATGATTTCACTATCAAGAAGGCTGCTTCGGGCATCTTCTTCATCAGTGATATGATTGGCGGTCTGTATGCACAACGCGCTGGTTATGGTTCTAAATATGCTTTGCAGGGCTATATTTCACTCGACAACGATAACAACATCGATGTTATCTCGGGTATTGTTATGGGGCGACTCTTATGAGTATTTCGAGAATGGTGTCTATGATCCAGAAACTAAGACCATCACTTATGATATTGGTTATTACGTATACAATTTCCACATCATTCTTAAGTATAACAAACCATTAGAATAATTTTGACTATTATGAGAAAGTATATATTTATCATAGCTTTAGCTCTGCTGGCTATTCCCGCTCTCACCTCTTGCGACACCGAGACCAAGGAGGAACCAGGCGGAACAGCAATAGAGAAAATGTGTGGATACTGGGACGTCTCTTATGATGCTGTTGACGAGAATGGTGAAATCGTTGATCATTATGCTGATGGCATCCTCTTCACCTACAATCTTGCCGACAATGGCACTCAATACATGTGGCTCGACGACCAGGGATCATTCTGGAATTACAAGATGATTGTTAACATCGACTACGGCAAGAAGACTTTCTGGTGTGACTGGAAGGATTATGATGCTGAAGGTTCTGGCCAAGCTATCATAACCGATGGTGAGATTGTTGAGAATGGTGGCGTTAACGAGCATGGCAAGCCCACCGACAGCATCTCGTTCTACATCAAATTCACCGATGAGAAACCCGAAGTACAGGCTCTCTACGACAGACTGTGGGTTCACGGCGTTCGCCACTCTGGCTTCTCGCCCGACACCGAGTAATCTCGCCTAGCACATTGCAAAGGTTTCTAAAACCTTTCAACCTATAACCATCAAGGGCCGCACAATTAGCTGTGCGACCCTTGACTTTTAAGAAAAATGTTGAGTTGTGGAGTGAAATATTGAGTTTTTTTGTACTTTTGCAAAGTTGTTATAGGTGTTAATATTATGTTTCAAAAAGAGATAGAGCGTTATGAGCAGGTGCGTGCCCAATATGAGCAGCACATAACTAAGAAAATGTCGAGCAAGGACCTTCTCGACTGGCACGAAGTGCTCTTTTCGTGTCACTCCTGCGCCATTGAGGGCAACTCGTTTACCCTCGACGACACGCGCTTGCTGCAAGAACAAGGCCTCGGGATGGTGCCAGTGGGACGCTCACTGCTTGAATGTACTGAGATTGCTGACCATTTCAGGGCGTTCCGCTTCATTACTTCGCATCTTGATGACCCGTTCGACGAGAATCTCTTGAAAGAAACCAATCGCTTGGTAACTCAAAACACTCTTGCCTATCGTGTGCCTGATGCTGTGCCTGGCGAGTACACCACCTGCGACATGGCAGCAGGTGACACCCTATTTGGTGACCACAAGAAACTTATAGCACGAGTGCCAAGCCTTTTGGAATCGACTGCCAAGGCAATTGATAGCGATATCCATCCTGTGATTGTGGCTGCACGCTTCCATGGTTTCTTTGAATATCTTCACCCATTCCGCGACGGTAATGGTCGCACTGGTCGCCTGCTCTCAAACTGGATTATGCTTCATTGTGGTCATCCACTCATCATCATCGACATCAAGGACCGTGCCGCTTATATTGATGCTTTGCGAAAAATTCGCAGCGAAGGCACCGACGAATACCTTATTGCATTCTTCTTTGCTGCAGCCACTTCTCGCATGGAAAGTGAGATTGCCCAAAAACAACGCAACACCCACCTAGGTCCATTCTTGTTCTAGGCTATTCTAATAAAAATCTCAAAACTATGAGATTTCGATGGTAGGTTATAGTCCATAATACGTCAAAAATCATTATCTTTGCCGTCACAAACTAATAAGACTTTCATATTTTGAATACCGAAGAACAAAAAGAGATCATCGAGCTCATTAAGCAGCAAGTGGTACCAGCCATTGGTTGCACCGAGCCGATTGCTGTGGCGCTCTGCGTCGCCAAGGCAACTGAACTGTTGGGACAGGTTCCCGACAAAGTGGAGGTGCGACTCAGCGCCAACATTCTCAAAAACGCTATGGGCGTGGGTATCCCCGGAACTGAGATGATAGGATTGCCCATCGCTATCGCTCTGGGAGCCCTTATCGGCAGGCCCGAGAAGGAACTGGAGGTGCTATGCGACAGCAACAAGCAGGCGGTGGAGCGCGGCAAGCAGTATATCGCCGAGAACCGGATCCACATCTCGCTTGAGGAGAAAGACCCCGACAAACTCTATATCAATGCACTTGTGACAGCCGACGGCCACGAAGCCGAGGCACGCATCAAGACGCATCACACTCACTTTGTGTTGTTGCGCAAGGACAGCGAGGTGCTCTCCGACAACGACAAGCCCGCCTGCCAGTGCACCTCAGAGCAGGAAATCGAAGGTCCTAAACTCACCTTGCGCAAAGTGTATGATTTTGCTACCGAGACCGACGTCGACGACCTGCGCTTCATTCTCGAGGCAAAACGACTCAACGAGGCTGCTGCTGAGAGCGGACTTCGCGAGAACTATGGTCACCAGTTGGGCAAAACCATGCAGTCGCCGCTGGGTCGGGGCATTATGGGTAACAGCATTTTCTCTAAGGTGCTCTCGGTTACCAGCTGTGCCTGCGACGCACGCATGGCAGGTGCTATGGTGCCAGTCATGAGTAATTCGGGCTCGGGCAATCAGGGCATCTGTGCAACTATGCCGGTAGTGGTGTTTGCCGAGGAGAACCATAACACCGAGGAGGAGACCATCAGAGCGCTCATCATCTCAAATCTTACCGCCATCTACATCAAGCAAACGCTGGGAGCACTCTCGGCGTTGTGCGGATGCGTCGTGGCGTCGACAGGAAGCAGCTGCGGCATCACCTACCTAATGGGAGGCACCTACGAGCAAATCAGCTACTCGGTCAAGAACATGATTGCCAATCTGACCGGTATGATTTGTGATGGAGCCAAACCCTCGTGCACGCTCAAGCTCACCAGTGGCGTGAGCACAGCCATGCTCAGCGCCATGCTTGCCATGCAGCACAAGTACGTTTCTTCGCAAGAGGGAATCATCGACGACGACGTGGACCAGAGCATCCACAACCTCACCGCCATCGGCAGCAAGGGAATGGACGTGACCGACCGCTTCGTCCTCGACATCATGACCCACAAGACCAACGTGAAAAACTCTTAAAAATCAGAAAAAATCAGTCGTTTCCATGTTTATTTGTGGGAATCAAAAAAAACGTTGTATCTTTGTAAACTCAATTAAGCACAATTGCTATTAACAACTTATAAAACAAAAAACTAGATTATGAACAACGACGCTTTGGCATTCAACGCCAATGAATTGGTTGCTTTTCTTCAAAAGCCTAAAGAAGAGTTCACTAAGGCCGACATCGTGCGCTTTGTGATGGAGAACGACATCGAGATGGTCAACTTCATGTATCCTGGCGGCGACGGCAAGCTCAAAACCTTGAACTTCGTGATTACCGACCTCGACTACCTCGACACTATCCTCACCTGCGGTGAGCGTGTTGACGGTTCGAGCCTGTTCTCATTCATCCAGGCTGGCAGCAGCGACCTTTATGTGTTGCCACGCTACTCTACAGCATTTGTTGACCCATTTGCCGAGATTCCAACTCTGTGCATGCTTTGCTCTTATTTCGACAAAGACGGCAATCCTCTCGCCAGCGCTCCCGAGCAGACCCTCGCTAAGGCTTGCCGCGCATTCAAGGAGGTTACCGGAATGGAATTCCACGCTATGGGCGAGCTTGAGTACTACGTTATCGAGGACGACGACGAGGCATTCCCCGCCATCGACCAGCGCGGATATCACGAGAGTGCTCCCTATGCTAAAGAAAACGACTTCCGTCAGCTGTGCATGAAATACATTGCCCAGACAGGCGGTCAAATCAAATATGGCCACAGCGAGGTAGGTAACTTCACTCAGGACGGCAAGCTCTATGAGCAGAACGAGATAGAGTTCTTGCCCGTTCCCGCCGAGGAGGCTGCCGACCAGCTGATGCTCGCTAAATGGGTAATCCGCAACCTTGCCTATCAGCTTGGTCTCGACGTTACCTTTGCTCCTAAAATCACTGTTGGAAAGGCTGGCTCAGGTCTGCACATCCACATGCGCATGATGAAGGACGGCAAGAACCAGATGCTCGAGAATGGCGTATTGAGCGAGGTAGCTCGCAAGGCAATCGCCGGCATGATGGACTTGGCACCAAGTATCACAGCATTTGGCAACAAGAATCCAACCAGTTACTTCCGTCTGGTTCCTCACCAGGAGGCTCCCACCAACGTGTGCTGGGGCGACCGCAACCGCTCGGTGCTCGTGCGCGTACCTCTGGGATGGAATGCCGATGCCGACATGTGCCACCTTGCTAACCCACAGGAGACCGACAGCAAGCGCGACACCAGCATCAAGCAAACAGTGGAGATGCGCTCGCCCGACGGCAGTGCCGACCTCTATCAGCTGCTCGCTGGCTTGTGCGTAGCATGCCGCCACGGCTTTGAGATGGAGAATGCTCTTGAGGTTGCCGAGAAGACCTATGTTAACGTTAACATCCACGACAAGGAGAATGAGGACCGTCTCAACAGCCTTGCTCAGCTCCCCGACAGCTGCGTAGCAAGTGCCGACTGTCTCGAGAAGCAGCGTGCAGTGTATGAGCAGCACGACGTGTTCAGCCCAGCTATGATCGACGGTATCATTGCTCAGCTGCGCTCTTACAACGACACCACCCTGCGTGCCGACATCAGCAGCAGCCACAAGGCCATCAAGAAACTCGTTGACACCTACTTCCACTGCGGTTAAAAACAGACGTCAGATAAAAGATTTTAGATTTCATAAATCAGAAATCTGACCAATAGCACGATGGGCAATAGTTTCCTTTCAAGGATGACTATTGCCCATTATCTTTTTTCAAAAATTATATGTGATATGAATTCTATTTAGCTAATTATCAGTTTCTAATATCATTCTTTGTTTAGCCAAAAATTTAGGAAATAATCGTAGATGCGGTATTGTCCTGAACTATTTGTGATGATGTCTTTCTCTTGAAGTGCCATTAGATTTCTTTGAACAGAACTGGCTGAAGTCAAATTAAATTTCTTAATAAACGCCCCACTGGTTGGCTGTACATTACCATGAGAATGAGCCAAAGCAAGCAGTAAAATCTTTTGTCGTGATGATAGTCGAGCCATTATATCTTGGTAAATGTCATCTTTCTCTTCAACGGCACATTTTATGGCTATATCAACTTCTTCTAATCCACAGGTGCTATGTGGATCACTCATAGCAAATAATTCATTGCATATCTTTTGAATGTACCATGTGGTGCCTTCAAATTTATTGTATATAAATTCTACTGTCTCAGGTTCAATATTAACATTCTTGCTCGCAAAATGACGAGTAATAAATGAAGTGTAGGAATCAAGAGAAATTGGCTTCAATGATATTGTTGATGCACTCTGATAGAATGGACGTGCAGGAGAAGAAAACATTTCCCCCATCATATGCCGTTTAGAACCAGAAAAAACAAACCATGCATTATTGCAATTTTGGATATAAGTACGCAACAACGCTTCAACATTCTTTTCGGGATAATCCATAATGGCTTGAAATTCATCAATGGCTACAATGCAAGGTCTATCGGCTTGACTGAGATATCTGAAAATCTCATCAAGTGAAACTTGAGGCGATTGAATATCTCCTATTTCAAGGTTCCAACTAGGTTGACCAAACGCATCAAATGTAATGCCTGTGCGCATTGACCCAACAACTTGCAAGAAACGCTCCCAAGCTTTTAACCCCTTTGATTTGAGCACAGTAAGTATAGCACGTCCCAACTCATAGGCAAGTTCAGCAAGACTCTTTGTTGCATAGATATCAACAATAAACAAGTGATAACTTTCCATCAGTTGTTTTTGCGCAAAACAGTGGCGAATTAGACCTGTTTTGCCCATCCTTCGTGGTGATATAAGTGCAACATGATTGCCATTGACTAAAAGAGATGTTAATCGCTTGGTTTCTTCTTCACGGTCGCAAAAGTATTCCGGACCATTATAGCCATAGGTCAAAAAAGGATTCTTTATCATATTGTCAATCTATAATTTGTGATTATTCTGCCAGCAAAGATAAGACTATTTTTTAAATTATACAAAAATGCGTTACGCAAATTTGTATAATTTGTAAAAAAACATCTATTTTATTGAAATACTCACTTTTATGCATTATTTATCATAAAGAAAACCAATGTATTACTCTTTTGTTTCTCATCACAAAATTGTCGCATTGAGTACTTTATCAACGTTAATTTTAATTAAGCAAATCTCTAAATTAAAGCTGAATGCCGTCAATATAGAAATTTATATTTATCTTTGTAAGTTTTTTAGGAAACTATTGCGCGATAATAATAACATCTAAACGTTTAAGATGAAGAAATATAACATTATCAACAACACTCTGGGTTGGCTGGTGTTCATCGTGGCTACTATTACCTACATGCTCACCATCGAGCCCACAGCGAGTTTCTGGGACTGCCCAGAATTCATAGCACAAGGTTATAAACTCGAAATCGGCCACCCCCCCGGCAACCCTATGTTCATTCTTGGAGCACGATTTGCTGCCAACTTTGCTGGTGGCGATGTGGCTGCGGTGTCGAAGTGCGTCAACGCCATGTCGGCAATCCTGAGCGCGGCAACCATTCTGCTGCTGTTCTGGACCATCACCCATCTGGTTAAGAAGCTGGTGGTAAAGACCGATGACGAGGAGATTTCGCTAGCTAAGTATCTCGTAATCATGGGTAGCGGACTGTGTGGTGCCCTGGCCTATGCATGGAGCGATACCTTCTGGTTCTCGGCTGTCGAGGCCGAGGTATATGCTTTCTCGTCGTTCTGCACCGCGTTGGTGTTCTGGCTCATCCTCAAGTGGGAGAACCGAGCCGACAGCCCCAGCAGCGACCGCTATCTGATATTGATAGCCTACGTCTTTGGCGTGTCGCTGGGTGTGCACCTCTTGAACTTGCTGGCAATTCCTGCTATCGCGTTGATTTTCTACTACCGCAGGGCTAAAGAGAGCACCGCCAAGGGTTCTATCATCACCTTGCTCATCTCGTTTGTGATAATCGTGCTCATCCTCTACGGACTGGAGCCCGGCTTCATCGAGATGGCAGGCTACTTCGAGCGCTTCTTTGTCAATACCTTCCACATGAGCTACAACAGTGGCGTGCTCATCTATGCACTGCTGCTGCTTGCTGCCATGGCATGGGCTCTTTTTGAGCTTCACCGCGACAAGAGCGAAATGCTGAAGAAGTTATCGGTATTTGTGAGCATTGTCCTCTCGGGTATGCTCATGCTTACCAACACTCTGTGGTTCCCCATCCTTCTGATTATCGCTCTTGCGGTATATCTGTTTGGCTTTGCCAAGAAGTTCTCGCAACGACTTTATAGCAACGTCATCTTGTGCATGATGATGATTTTCATTGGCTTCTCGAGCTATGCATTGGTGCTCATACGCAGTAGTGCCAACCTGCCTCTCGACGAGAACTCACCCAACAGCCCATTTGCGCTCACTAGCTACCTGAGCCGTGACCAATATGGCAAGTCGCCACTCATCTATGGTAACACTCTTAACTCGCCAGTTCAGCGCACCTCCGAAGGCAAACCCGTTGTCAGCGAGGGGCCTCACAAATACACCCGCGTGGTGAAGACCGAGGAAGGACAGCCTAATGAGTATATCGATCTTGGCCCACAAGAAGATCCCAAATATGCACCCGAGACCGAGATGCTCTTCCCACGCATACACAGTAGCGCTCATGCTCAAGATTATGCCAGCCTGTTAGGCGAGGACGAAGTGGGGCAACCTGTTAATGCCACTGTCTATGTTGGTGATGATGGCACCACTATGCGCACAGCCGAAGTCATGAAGCCCACATTCACCGAGAATCTCACTTTCTTCTTTAGCTATCAGCTCAACTACATGTATTGGCGCTACTTCATGTGGAACTTCGCAGGACGTCAGAACGACCTCCAGAGCAATGGCCCTGGCGATATCACTCGAGGCAACTGGATAACTGGACTGTCGTTTATCGATAATCCACGTTTGGGTGACCAGCAGTACTTGCCCGATGACTATGGCACTGGCAACAAAGGCCACAACGTCTTCTTCATGCTGCCATTGCTTCTTGGCATCATTGGCATGCTGTGGCAAGCATTTGCCGGCAAGAAGGGCATTGAGCAGTTCTGGGTAGTATTCTTCCTGTTCTTCATGACAGGCATCGCCATCGTGATGTACCTGAACCAGACGCCTAATCAGCCTCGTGAGCGAGACTACGCCTACGCTGGTTCGTTCTACGCCTACGCCATCTGGATAGGTATGGGCATCGCTGCTCTGTGGCGCATCGCTATGCACTTCATCAATAAAAAGAAGAGCGACAACAAGAAGCAGGCTGTTGAGGTTCAAGGAAATGGTGGCATGGCAACAGTTTTGGCCGGTATCGCGGCTCTCATTGGCATCGCTGTTCCACTGCAAATGGTAAGCCAAACTTGGGACGACCATGACCGCTCGGGCCGCTACTGCGCCCGCGACTTCGGCGAGAACTACTTGCAAAGTGTCGACAAGGATGCCATCATCTTCTGTAACGGTGATAACGACACCTTCCCGTTGTGGTACTTGCAAGAGGTGGAGGGCGTGCGCACCGATGTGCGTGCCGTCAACCTGAGCTACCTGGCTACCGACTGGTACATAGCACAGATGCAGCGTGCTGCCTACGACAGCAAGCCTCTGCCCATGTATGCCAATTCCGAGACCTATGCCTACGACAAGCGTCAATATGGCTACATTGCCGAGGGCATCACAAGCGATACTCCTGTCGCTGCCGACGAGTTGTTCAAGAACTACTATAACGACGAGACCTATCGTAAAAACAGCTACGGAGAGCCTATGTTCAGCAACTCTAAGATTATGTTCCCAGCCAACGTTGATGCTGCTATCAAGGCTGGCGTAATTCCTGAGTCGATGCGAGAGCAGGCTGTTGACACTATTCTTGTCGACCTCGGTGCAGCATCGGGAGGTGGCTTGAGTGCTAGCCAAACCATGATTGTTGACCTCATCTCGAGCAGCGTGGCACAAGGATGGAAGCGACCAGTTTACTTCGCTACTACCATCCCCGAGAGTCTCTTTATGGGATTCACGCCCTACATGCTCAACACTGGTATGGCTTATCAAATCTCACCAATTCTTAGCTCCAACAATGCTGGTTATGATAAGCCATGTAACACCGACAAGATGTATGAAATCGTCACCAAGAAGTTCAAGTGGGGTGGACTTGACAAGGCTAAACCTGGCAGCATCTACCTCGACGAGACAGTTTCGCGCATGGTTACTACTACCCGCAGCGCTCTGTACTCGCTAGGCGACGCACTGGCAATGGAGGGAGACCAAGCTAAAGCCGAGGGTAACGAGGCACGTGCTGCCGAACGCTACAAGAAGGCTGAAGAAGTGCTCGACCTCATGACCAAGAAATTGCCAGCCGAAGCATGTCCTTATCAAGGTGGACTTAGCATGTATGTGGCACAAACCTATGCTAACATAGGTATTAACGGCAATAGCAATACTGCTCTCCAAAAGGCTAAGAAACTGGTAGAGAGCGAGCTCATGCGTTATGCCAAGTATGCCATCTACTATGAGAGTCTGGTCGAGGAAGGCCTTGAAGATCGCATGTCGCAAAACGACTTGGCTGTTGTGCAGCAACTCATACCCGCCTTCTTTGAGGTTTACCGCAAGGTTGACGCCAATGGTGTGAATGGACTCATCGCCAAGTTCAAGAACGTGAAAGTGGGCAACAAGAGCATTTCGTCTCAATTGATGGACTTTTTGACTATGAGCCTTGACGAGCGTGATAAGCAGATGCAGCAGGAGTTGGATCGTCAAGAACAAGCTCAGCTCGAGGCTAATCAATCTCAAGCAAGCGAGGCTCCTGATCAAAGCGGAGCTTTTGCCCTCGATAGTTTTGCTAAATAATCACAGTAATTAATTCACACAACACCACCAGCGAGACACACAAAGTCTCGCGCGGTGGTGTTTTTGATAATAACACCAAACTTAATGTTTATTGAGCGACCGCCACTACTTTACCGAATGTTGTTTCCTGAAACCATCTGGAGGATTCAGAAACGACAAAAGACAGTGTATCTCACCTTCGACGACGGACCCATTCCCGAGGTAACGCCGTGGGTGCTCGACACCCTCGACCAGTATGGAGTGAAAGCTACCTTCTTCATGGTGGGCGACAATGTGGCGCGCAACCCTGAGCTCTTTGAGGAGGTGAAGCGACGCGGGCACAACATTGGTAACCACACCATGAACCACGTGCAGGGTGCTCACACCTCTACCCGCTCCTATTTGCACAACGTGTTCCGTGCTCACGACCTCATCCAGTCGCCTCTCTTCAGGCCCCCACATGGCCTGTTGCGATGGGCGCAGAGCAAAGTGCTGCGTGGACGCTTCACCATCATCATGTATGACCTGGTGAGCCGAGATTACAGTAAGAAGCTGCGTCCTGAGCAGGTGCTGGCCAATGTGAAGCGATATGCACGCAACGGCTCGATAATCGTGTTCCACGACTCGCTCAAGGCCGAGCGCAACATGAAATGGGCTTTGCCACGTGCCATCGAGTGGCTGCAGGAAAAAGGCTATAAATTCGACACTATAGGACCAAAGAACACCTAAATCAATGGATAGTGAGCGCATAAAGCAAGTGGCACGGGAGTTGGGATTCGACGCCTGTGGCATTGCACGGGCCAACCGCATCGACGATGAGGCGGCTCAGCGCTATGTCCAGTGGCTTGACGATGGCAAGAACGGGTGTATGGAGTGGGCACAGAACCACCAGCAGGTGCGTGAGAATCCTGAGCTGCTGCTCGAGGGAGCCCGCAGCGTGATAGTGGTGGCGATGAACTACTATCCACAGGTGTTCCAGCCCAAAGAGGCACCACAGTTTGCCTACTACGCTTACGGTCGCGACTATCATGAGGTGATGAAGCAACGATTGTGGAAGCTTGGCGAGGCAATAGAGCGGGAAACAGGCCACAAATCAAGGGCGTGTGTCGATTCGGCTCCGTTGCGTGAGCGTTATTGGGCGCAGCAGGCAGGAGTGGGATTCCAAGGGTGGAACAACCAGCTCATAATCCCTGGAAAGGGCTCCTATTTCTTCCTGGGTGTGCTGCTCACTACGCTCGAGCTGGAGCCCGACGAGCCATGCACCGAGCAGTGCCTGCAGTGTGGCGCCTGCGAGATGGTATGCCCTAGCGGAGCTTTGCGATGTGGCGACACTGTCGATGCCCGCCGTTGCATTTCGTGCCTTACCATCGAGCACAAGGGCGAGCTGCCCGAGTGGGTGGGCGAGGTTATAGGAAATCATGTGTATGGCTGCGATGAGTGTCAGAAGTGCTGTCCCCACAACCTCGAGGCTGTGGGCAACACCACGCCCGAGTTCCAGCCTAAACCCGAACTGCTGTCGCTCACACTTGACGACATCCTTGAGATGACTCAGGAGCAGTTCAGCACGGTGTTCTCGCACAGCGCCGTCAAGCGCGCCAAGCTCATCGGTTTGCAACGAAACGCTAAGATAATTAAGAATCACAAGATTAATAATTGAGATATTATGAGAAAATTTTTAACAATACTGGCTATTATCATTGCTGCCCAGCAAGTGGCTGTGGCACAAGTGGGTAAAGTGGCCGCAATGAGAGGTAAGGTCGAGAATGGATATGACTTCTGGATTTATGCTCCCGAGGATTATTTCGTGCGAACTAGCGACATGTTCCCTCTCATTATTGACCTTCATGGAAAGACAACTTGTGGAAAGAGACTGCACCCCTACACTAAATACTATAGCCTTGAGGCGATTGCTATGGGGCGCAAGGTGGACGCTATGGTTATCACTCCACAAAACCCAGGTGGAAGCTGGAAACCTGAGCGACTGAACAATGTGCTGGAATGGGTGCTGGATAACTATCGTGTAGACCCCGACAGTGTCTATGTCATGGGAATGAGCCTGGGAGGATATGGAACCATGGACTTTGTGGGCACCTATCCCGAGAAGATTGCTGCTGCCATGGCGATGTGTGGCGGAAGCACACTAAAGGATGTGCAGGGACTGGGGCAATTACCGTTTTGGATTATTCATGGCACAGCCGACCGCGCAGTGAGCATCAATGCGTCTAAAAAGGTTGTTGCCGCTCTTCAGCAGGAAGGGAACGACAAGCTGCTGCGATATGACTGGATTCCTGGAGGTAGCCATGGCTTGCTTGCACGCGTTTTCTATCTAAGCGAGTGCTATGAGTGGCTTTTGTCGCACAAGCGTGGCGCTACCCCCGATGAGGTGAATCGCACCATAGTGATTGACAACAATGTGTTCTCACGCACTTATCGTGACTTGCACACACGCAAACTCACGACCATCCCCGAAGTAAAAGATTTTAAATAGTAATACCTCACAAAACTCACCATAATCATCATGAGAAAGATACTGATAACATTGCTGTTGTTGCTTGCAGCTCAACAGGTTGCCCAGGCCCAGATAGGGCAAGTGGCACCCATGCGCGGCAAGGTGAGCGACAGTTACAACTTTTGGCTATATGCTCCAAATGAATACTACGAATACCCCGAAGATTTGTTTCCTGTGGTGATTTTCCTGCATGGCAGGAGCCTGTGTGGCAACGACATGAACCGCTCGCGCAAGTATGGGGTACTAAATGCCATATCAATGGGCTTGAAAGTTGAGGCCTTGGTTATTAATCCTCAAAACCCAGGAGGAAGCTGGAATCCCGAGAAGATTAACCGCATTCTCGAGTGGGTGCTGGAGAACTATCGTGCTGACCGTTACAAGGTCTATGTCATTGGCATGAGCCTGGGAGGATATGGTACCATGGACTTTGTGGGCACCTATCCCGAGAAAGTGGCTGCGGCTATGGCTCTGTGTGGAGGCACTACGCTCAAAGACGTGCAGGGAATGGGAGAGCTTCCTTTCTGGATTATGCATGGCACTGCCGACCGTGCAGTGAGTATCAGCGAGTCTAAGAAAGTGGTGGCCGAGCTCAAAGCCGAGGGAAACGACAAGCTGTTGCGATATGACTGGGTGCCAGGGGCTTCGCACGGCAAGCTAGCGAGTGTTTTCTATGTGAAAAAGGTTTATGACTGGTTCTTCCAGCATGACAAGCAGCGCAACCCCGACGAGGTGAATCGTGACATCGACATTACCATTAGCGATATGAATAATTGCTATAACGATTTGAATACTCGAGGCGGCAACATAAAAGAAGTTAGGGACTTAGAGCGTTAGGATTGTAAGGTCTCGATTATTTCAATTGTTAAAATCCTTATTATACTATGTAGTTATAATTATAATTAGTAATTTTGCACTACCTAAATCGGTTGTAAAAAAAGAGGATAAAAAATTGAAGATTTCTATTGACAAAGCAATCATTCAAAAAATGCCCCAGGTAATGTTCCCTGGCGACATTTACATTATTGACTCTATTTACCACGTGCAAGAAGCGGTGAATGTTCTCAAGCATTATGACCTGGTGGGATTTGACACCGAGACCAGGCCATCGTTCAGGAAAGGTGTAGTTCACAAAACCGCTTTGATACAAATCTCAACCCCTGAGGAATGTTTCCTTTTCCGCACTTGCAAGATAGGTATTCCCCAAGTACTTGCCGATTATCTTGCCGATTCGCAGTATAAGAAGGTGGGCCTCTCGCTGCACGACGACTTTAAGATTATGAGCAAGTTTGGCACTTGTGGCGAGCCATCGGGCTTCATCGACCTCCAGGATGTGGTGGGTGATTATTGCATCACCGACATCAGTCTCCAGAAGATTTATGCCATCCTTTTTGGTGCAAAAATTGCCAAGGGACAACAGCTCACCAATTGGGAAGCACCCGAGCTCACCCCAGCTCAGCAAAACTATGGAGCAGTTGACGCATGGGCATGCTTGAAGATTTATGACTACCTAACACAAGGCCATTTCAACCCTAATCTATCACCATATATTTTAAACGAAGATGACAACGAACAAGAAGAGTAAAATTAAACGATCGGTGGTGTTTCCCATCATCATGCTCGTCTATCTGGCTGTAATGGCTTGGATAGGTCGCGACCGCCTTGAGCGCGGCGAGTACCTCTATTACTTTGGTATAATAGGCGGTAGCCTGCTGATTATTTTGCTGCTCTACTTTTCGCTGCGCAGGAAAGAACATCTGCAACAGCGTCGCGAGGAGCAAGAATACGGCACCTATAGCGACGATGAGGACCAAGAAACTAGCGACAAAGCATAGTTCCCTCTCAAGCCACAAAAACAGCCTCTGGTGGCTTAAAACCAAGAAATAACACCTCTGATACCTAATTATCAAATCATCGAGCTAAAAAGGTTAGAAATAACAATAAGAGATATGAAAACAAAAATGATAAAAGCGAGCGTGCTGGCTTTTTTGCTGGCATCGGTTATTATAGGAGCTAACACCTCTTGTTCTATTATTGGTTATAAGGCTGTTCCCGACAGCGTAAAGGCTATTGTAGACAGTATCGCTGGCAACATGGTGCTTGTTGAGGGTGGCACTTTCACGATGGGCAACAACGATTACAAGTATGATTATCAAAAGATTCAATCTCCTGCACACCAGGTTACACTAGATTCATTCTATATTTGCAAATATGAGGTCACCCAGCGAGAGTGGAAAGCTGTGATGGGTGAAAACCCCAGCGATTATCAGGAAGAGGGCGACAAGAACCCAGTCGAGAGTGTCTCGTGGTTGATGTGCCAGGAGTTTGTGAAGCGACTAAACGAAATCACAGGCAAGAACTACCGCCTTCCAACCGAGGCCGAGTGGGAGTTTGCAGCTCGTGGAGGCAACAAGTCAAGAGGAACGATTTATGCAGGCAGCGACGACCCCGAAAAGGTGGGATGCATCTACACGTCACCCTTTGGAGAGCTTACTCAAGCGGTGGGGTTGTTGGCTCCCAATGAACTGGGGTTGTTTGATATGTCGGGCAATGTGAATGAGTTATGTCTTGATATCTACGATGACTATGGCAAAGAACCGCAGGTAAATCCCATTGGCCAGGGTGGTGAGACATCGGTTTATCGTGTAGCACGTGGAGGTGGCTGGTGCAACGCTCGTCGCAACTGCACAGTCACTACTCGACTCAAGGTTGAAAAGGATTTATGTGCCAACGCTGTTGGGCTCCGCTTGGCCATGGACGCTAAATGAAGAAAAAGGGACGGTTCCTTTTTCTTCACTTTTTCTTCAAAATTTGTGAGTTTTGTGTGCGATTCGGTATGTTTTTAATCGTTCGGGGGGAATCTGGCATACTTTTTGCAATTGTAGCTGTAGAGAGAGTTTTTTTTAAGAATTAGTTGAAAAAGTAAAAAAATATCATTACTTTTACACATTCTTAGATAAATGAAAGTTATTCATTAAAAATATACAAGCTATGATTGATTATTTTAGCCAGCACTTGTGGCAATTATGGACGCTGATAGGCGTGATTTGCTTGATTCTAGAGCTCACCTCGGGCGACTTTTTCATCATGTGTTTTTCAATAGGAGCTTTTATCACAGCTGTGGTTAGTGCCTTTGTTCCTAGCTTCATCGGTCAGATTATAGTCTTTGCCGTTGCTTCGCTGTTGTGCCTGCTTTTCGTGAGGCCTTTGGCCCTGAAGTATTTCCACCGCAAGGACGAGGATAGGCCTAGCAATGTCGATGCCATGGTGGGTCGCAAGGGTGTTGTGACCGAAACGATTGAAGCCGGCGGCTTTGGTCGTGTGAAAATCGACGGCGACTCGTGGAAGGCTTGTAGCGAGAATGATGAGGCTATTGGCAAGGGCGAGCGTGTTGAGGTTGTTGCCATCAATAGCACCATCATCACTGTAAAACCGTGCTAAGTAACCGATTTGCTAATTATTAACTGAAAATATATATTTTTTATGGAAGGATTAGATGTTTCTTTAATTGTTGTTATCACCCTAGTGGTGCTGGTGCTCATTTTCATCAAGATGAGCCTCGTGATCATCTCGCAGAGCGAGACCAAGATTGTGGAGCGACTGGGTAAATACCATGCTACTCTAAAGCCAGGTATCAACATCATCATCCCGTTTATCGACAAGGCTAAGACTATCATCTCACTGGCCAACGGACGCTATGTCTACACCAACAAGATTGACCTTCGCGAGCAGGTTTATGACTTTGACAAGCAGAACGTTATCACCAAGGATAACATTCAGATGCAAATCAACGCGCTGCTCTATTTCCAAATTGTTGACCCATTCAAGGCGGTGTATGAAATCAGCAATCTGCCCAACGCTATCGAGAAACTCACGCAGACCACTCTGCGTAACATCATCGGTGAACTCGAACTTGACCAAACCCTCACCTCGCGCGACACCATCAACAACAAACTGCGTGCTGTGCTTGACGACGCTACCGACAAGTGGGGCGTGAAAGTAAACCGCGTTGAGCTGCAAGATATTATGCCACCAGCTAGCGTGCTACAGGCTATGGAGAAGCAGATGCAGGCCGAGCGTAACAAGCGTGCTACAATCCTCACTAGCGAGGGTGAAAAAGCTGCCGTTATCCTTCAGTCCGAAGGTGAGAAGACCTCAACTATCAACCGTGCCGAGGCCGAGAAGCAGAAGGCTATCCTCGCAGCCGAAGGTGAAGCTCAAGCTCGCATTCGCCGTGCCGAGGCCGAGGCTGTGGCAATTAATCAGGTTGCCGAGGCTGTTGGTAAGAGCGCTAATCCTGCCAACTACCTCCTCGCCAAGAACTATATCGAGACACTCCAAACTATCGCCGGCGGTCCTGCTACCAAGACAGTTTACCTCCCCTACGAGGCAAGCAACCTCATGGGCAGCATAGGCGGCATCAAGGACATGTTCAAAGGCGCCGAGTAACCCAAGTCTCAATAAAAAAGTCAATGCTCCGATTACCGTCGGAGCATTTTTTAATATAGCGTGATTTATAAAGGAACACATTGCTCAAAGTGCTTGATAGCCCCAAAAAAACTTATGCAAATCTGCAATCAACTGCAGATTTGCATAGATTTTTGAATGTTCTTGATGTTGTTTTTAGTTATTTATGTGAGAGAAGGTGCGGCATCTCCAATGAAATTCTTAGGCTACTCATTCATTGTTTGAGAGATTTTTTTGTAACTTTGCAGTGGAACTTAAATATCAACAATCTTTAAAACAACTTTGCAATGAAAACAGCTTTAAACACTTCGGCAGCTCCTGCTGCTATTGGTCCTTACAGTCAGGGTATTGCTGCCCAGGGTAGAATGATTTTCCTTTCGGGACAGCTTCCCATCGATCCTGCTACCGGCGCTTTCCCCGAGGGTGGTATTAAGGAGCAGACTCGCCAGTCGCTTCTCAATGCACAAGCCATTCTCAAGAGCGAGGGTCTTGACCTTAACAACGTGGTAAAGACTACCGTGTTGCTGAGCGATATCGCCAACTTTGGCCCCATGAACGAGGTTTATGCCGAGTTCTTTGAGCAGCCATTCCCTGCACGCTCGGCATTTGCCGTTAAGGACCTTCCCAAGGGAGCCTTAGTCGAGATAGAGATGATTGCCGCCGAGTAATCTTTTCGACTGTAACGACACATAAAATAATGTCCTCAAAAGAGCGATTCTTTTGAGGACATTAACTTAGTGAAAACTTTACTTTTCACGGCTTCACCTTAGTGAAAGCCAATGGGAGTTGCCCAATCTTGCATGTGAGCGTGTTGCCGTTGAGGGCAATATCGGTCGCTGCAACAGTGAGATTTGAAGCCTGCAAGATTAATGCCTTGTCGGTCTGAATCCATGAGCCAGTGACAAACACACCAATTCCGTTGCCATTGTAGGTGTAGAGCCTGGCCTCGCCATCGGGTTTAATTTGGATAATGAACTCGTGGGTGGCGATTATCTCCTTCACCTTGGTGAGAAGCTGAATGTTCTCGGGTGTAAGTGCTTGGTTCTCTTGGAGCTCCTGAGCTATCATCTGCTCAAGGACAGCTGCCACTTGAGGATTGTGTACATATTCCCAAGCTCCAAAAAGCGGATTTTGAGGCTCATCTTTTTCATTATCATCGCCACATGAGGAGCAAGCCCAGCACACAGCCATGGCAATAATGAGCATAGCAAAGCCCCACAGTAGATTTTTTCGTTTCATATTTTTGACTTCGTTTTTATTACCCCAACGGGGGATAGAATTTATACAGAATGCAAAATTACTGCTTTTAACTCACGCCGCCCAAATTGAATACACAAAAAAAGCCTAATTGTTAATAACTTTTCGGTTTTTGCTTTCTTTTAAATGATAGAGAGGGGTAAAAGTCTTAAAAAACTTTAATTTTTTTATTTGGACTAAAATGGATGCAGAATGGACTAAAATGTTTTTTTTCAAGTCTTTATTAGTTTAATCATTTATTATATATTTGCACTAGATTTCTTTTTTAAAACATTAACAAAAACATTTTATTAACTAAACAGAAACATTATGAGGAAGATTTTTTCTATTCTTTTGATGGCTTTATGCATCGCTGCCTTTAGTGGGCTGGATGCTTCGGCAAAGCTGACAGTTAGCAAAATCGTGAAAACTAAAAAAGGCTACGGATATGTAGTGGTAAAGAACACCGGCAAATATGGCGTTAAGGCCGGTAGCTACCGTTTGGGCTACAGCCAGTGGGGCAAGCGCAGTTCTGCCCGCGGAAAATACATTCCTGCTGGTGGCAAAGTGACCTATGGCTTCAAGTTCCCAGCCAGCAAGTTCAGCATCGCTGGCGCTAAGGGCAAAGGTAAAGGAAAGGGCCGCAAGGGATATAAAACTCAATACTGCGATAATCCTGATTTCTATGTAGGTGAATGGTATTATTCTGTAAGTGAACAACTAGGTAATACTACATCATTGACTATTACTGCAAACGAGGACGGTACATTTAAAGGATTCTACGCTATGGGAGCAAAGTTTGACTATAGCAATAATGGTCCTTATGATATGACTGGAAGCATTGAGAATGGTAAACTCATTTTGTCATCGACGTTGACTACACTGGTATGTTCAAAGGCAGGAAATAAACTTCATGTTCTCGATAAGCATCCTAGGGGTAATGTGATGATGATGATGCGCCAATAAAAGAATTAAATTTTTATTATCATGAAAAAGTTTTTAATTATTGCTGCAGTTTTAACTGCGTTTAGCCTTCAGGCAGGTGACGCTGTGATTCCTCAGCTAGGAAAAGCTAAGGCACAGCAGGAGCAACTCACAGCCAAGAAGAAAAGAGGAGGCTCAGTTAGAGGTTGGTATACAGCCATTGGAACTTGCAATGTGCGTTACGGACCAGGTGAAAACTATAGCGTGGCTTACCAAATTTATGACGGCGAACCTGTATGGGTTCTCGGGAGAGTAGGTAGTTGGTACAAAATCTCTGCTGGTTCAGGCGATTCTGGTGTCTACTACACTCACGTTCAGAACTTAAGACGTTATCGTGGCTCTGTTAATTGGGGTTAAGATATTATATTGGAGGTGAGTAAATCACCTATCTCAATATTATGAACAAAGCGGGCTCACTACTTGGTGGTGGGCCCGCTTGCTTTGCTATTAATCATTTCATGAATGTCTCTATTGTCGCTTTTTCTTGAAGTGTGAAAACACTTTTTTTGCAAAGAATGCCGTTTTGGAAAAGGTGTCGATGTGGCGGCTCTTTTTGGTTTCGGCTATCTCGTCGATTTTAATAAGGATACCGCTCTCTTCCACGCCGCCAAACTCATGGTTGATTGCCGTGCCGAGCATGCGCATGGTGGGCGACAGGCTCATGTAGGCATTCACTAGCGGTGGGATGTTGATGCCCTTGCTGCGGATGTAGCTGTTGAGGCGCAGATAGTCTTTCCTGAAGTCGTTGCCATCAAAGAAAGATGCCACTTCCTTGAGGTCGCTACCAGTGTCGAGAGGGTGAATGGGCGTTACCAGATTCTCATGGTCGGGGAAGTAAAGATGCAAGAAGGAGAGTAGAAGATTGCGACAATCAACAGGGTAGGTAGTGTACATCGTCATCTTGCCAAACAGATACTCTATCTCGGGATGGAGAACAGTCAATGCTCCCAAGCCGTCCCACAGGTTGTCGAGGGCGAAGATGCCTCTGGCCCCTACCCTACTTGACTGATACTCAGGAGTGACGAATGAGCGGCCTAGCTCAAGAGTGCAGGGCAAGTAGTCGCTGATGAATTGAGGTGAGAAGTTAAACATGTGAGCCATGGCTATGATGGGAGAACCATCGCTGTCGAAGCGCATGTCGCTGCCCAGGATGAAACGGTAGGCTCCTATTATCTCGCGGTCGTCGGGGTTCCACACCAGCAACTGCTGGCATGCTGGTGTCATGAGGTCAAACTCATCGATGTCGCAAGCCTTGCCTGTGCCTCCGCCAGCATGACGGAAAGCTATCTCGCGCAGGCGTCCTATCTCCTGCATCACGTTAGGAGAGTTATGGGCGTCAACAACATAAATCTCGTTGCCTGCCTTGTTGGTCTTACGCAAGAACCGCTCGGGGGTGAGCTCTTGCTCAATGAGCTTGAGATCAATAGGGTCTATTATCTTCTCCTGTTTCATAGCCGTCACTTTCGATTTAGCTTTGTTTCAACTCATATACCATGTCACGCAGTCGCGATGCCTCATTGCGCGCATCTTTAGCATTGAGGTCCTGCCACTTAACTGGCTTGCCAAAGTGGACTTTATAGGTGCTGCCATTCGACTTGAACATCTCGCCAGGAAGCATTACCATCTCGATGTTGAGCTTGATGCCCAGACGCTCGCGCAACCGTGCCATGCGGTAGAACTTCTTGCTGTTTTGACCATCAAAATACACAGGGATGATGTCGCGTTGCGAACTCACGGCGTGGGTGATGACAAACTTTTTCCATTCTAGGTCGCCTATCTTGCCGCCTTTGAGCTTGCGGGAGCACAATCCTGCAGGGAAGGTTATCATCTGACGGTCGCTCTGGTACTGTTCCTCGATATCTTGTGCGCTCTGCCGCGACTGTCGTCCGTGTTTGTTGATGGGCAGGAACACGTTGTCGAGGGGCTTCACGGCCATCAGCAGGTCGTTTACTATGAATTTGATGTTGTCACCTCCATAGCGGTGCCCTATGAGCGATATCAGTGCCATGCCGTCAAGGCCTCCCAACGGGTGGTTGCTGGCAAAAATGAAGCGTCCCTCGTTTGGGATGTTATCCTCGCCCACAGCTTGATATTTGACATTAAGGTCCCTGAGGGCTATATCGGCGGCTTCTACGCCTTTTTTGTCACCCATGTCCTGGAGTATCTTATTCAATCCGTCCTGATGGATGGTGCGTTCAATCCAACGGATGAGCCACTTGGGGATGTAGCGGTAGTGACGAGGCAATCGCTGCCTTATCACGCTGTCTACATCGATTCGAAGTGGCTTAGTTTCCATTATGGTAGCTTTTTTTCAAACTACAAAGATAAAAAATAATACTAAAACCAGTGACAATAAATAAAAAAAGTTTCAAAAAAAAGAGGTGCCCCTCAATAAACTATTATGAAACGTGGCATTATTAAGAAAAAACTTGTACTTTTGCCACGTTCATTTCTAGATATACTAGAATTACTAGTTATTCTAGATAATAATAATTGACAACTAAAAACTAATTATGGCTTATTTAGTTAGCGACAACAAGAAAATTACCACCAAGCGCATCCGCGAGATGAAGCACACTGGTGAGAAGATAGCAGTATTGACCAGTTATGACTACACCATTGCCAGCCTGGTAGAGCAAGGTGGAATCGATATGATACACGTGGGCGACAGTGCGTCAAACGTGATGCAGGGCAACGCCACAACAGTGCCCATCACCCTCGACGACATGATAGTTTACGGCCGCACTGTGGCTCGAGCATGCAAGCGCGCCATCACCTGCATCGACATGCCTTTTGGCACCTATCAAGGCGACCCCTACAAGGCTCAAGAGAATGCCGTGCGGCTCATCCAGAGCACTGGCATCGACTCGGTGAAATGTGAGGGCGGCAGTGAAATTCGCGAGGCGCTGGAGCTGATAATCCGTGCCGGCATACCCGTATGCGGCCATCTTGGACTCACTCCACAGTCCATCTACCAGTTTGGTACCTACGCATTGCGTGCTCAAGAAGAAGCCGAGGCTCAAAAACTCATCGACGATGCTCGCATGCTCGAGGAGATAGGCTGCTATGCCCTTGTTCTTGAGAAGATTCCGGCAGAACTCGCCAAGCGCGTGACCGAGAGCGTGGGCATCCCCACCATTGGCATTGGCGCTGGCGTTGGCTGTGATGGCCAGGTGCTAGTAATCCAGGACATGCTGGGCATGAACATGGGTTTCAAACCCAAATTCCTGCGCCATTACAATAACTTGGGCGAGCAAATCATCGACTCCGTCAACCACTACGTTGAGGACGTGAAGAAAGGCCTCTTCCCCAGCGACGCCGAGAGCTACTAATTTTTCTCAAGACCATGGACAAGCAGAGTAAAAACATTATCACAGTGCTATGTAGCCTTTTGGTTGCATTAGTACTTATTCTTGTGGGAGTTGTTGCCTTTAATTTTGGAAAAGACAAAGGCCGTGATGAGGCTAATGAGCAAAATATCACCCAAACAACCAACGCATTAAGGATGACTGATAATAGTGCTTTAAATACTACTTCGACTCAGACGATGTCGGCAACAACGACCGAAGCTCCTATTAGCACTACTGCTCATGAGAGCGTGGTTCATGGCGACTTATATGGTACGGTGGGGAAGCAAGATTTATCTCCATTTGTTATCAATAGGGACGGGAGTGGATATTATGTCACAGGAGGCGCGCGACGCACTCTCAAGGTGGTTTCAAGAGGCAATGGCCACATGGTAGTAAAAGCCTACTTGCGTGGTAAGTACATTGGCCAGTTCAAGGGGCGTTATTCAGCTTGGGGCGATCGTCTAACCTTGTATGAAGGAACCTTCTATAGCAGTAGGGGAGGTGGACTAAAATTTGATTTGATTAATCCACTTGATTAACAAACAGCTATTTACCAACTAAACTAAGCAAAAAAGATATAAAAAAATTACCGATTTTTTTGGTAATTGAGATATTTGATATATCTTTGCAGCGCAAAAGTCGAAAATGACTATGCTGAACGGTGCGTTAGTTCAGTTGGTTAGAATGCCTGCCTGTCACGCAGGAGGTCGCTGGTTCGAGTCCTGTACGCACCGCATCAAGATATCCCTCACGAGTTTAACGCTCATGAGGGATGTTTTTTTAAAAGAGTTGTGTTGGCTGTTATTTGCCGCCAATGGTGTCCTGAAGGTCCTCAAGGGTCATGGTGCCATAAATTATGATGACCGAGGTTTCCTTGTCCTGCGCGAGGAGGAGGAAGATGTTCTGGTCGCCGCCAGTTTTGGCGTAGATTGAAGCCTGCTGGCCCTGTTCGTCAACGTCGATTACACTCTCGAAATCGTCGCTCTCAATCCACTTGTGACATGCAGCCAATAGTTCATAGGATGCTTCGGGTGTGCTCGCTGCTACGATTTCAAGGCGGTCGATCTTGTCGGCAAAATTGCCGATATTGAGCTTGCCACCGAAGCCTTCACGACCCAGCTTGCCTCTAGAGCTCATCATTTTCATCGCTGCCTTGCCAATTGTGACACAGGCGAAACCTTCCCTTCCTTTGAATTGCTTGGCAAACGGCTCTTGCGCATTTGCCGCCATGCTCACCATGAGCATGAGAATCAGTATAGATATCGTCTTTTTCATAATTGTAATCTTTATAATAAATGTTTATGAATAGTATTGTTGATATTGTCGATTTTCTCGCCAGCCTCATTGAGCTGATCCATGCCCTTGTTGAGGGTTGTGGCGAACTTCTCGAGTGCTGCCAGGGCTATTTCCTCGTCGCTGGCACTTAACTCGGGCTGAGCCTGTGCTTTAGTTTTAACCTGTGGCTTAGCCTGGGCTTGCGCCAGGTGCATAACGTTGTTGTTGAGCACACGAGCAGACTTAGATTGTTGTACTTTTTGTTTTATTTCAGGTTGAGGTTGAACAGCGGGCTGTTGCTCAAGCTGAGTTTCAGCTGGTGGCACCTCTTCAACTACAGGAGGCGTTGTGGGCTCTTCGACGCGTGCAATAACGGGTGGTTGCTGCTTGCCCGGTTGGGCTGGTTGCTGCGGGTTGCGCATGAACCACACTCCCACGGTGGCGATGATTGCCACGCATGCCGCTGCCGCCCACCACGATGTGCGTCGCCACATCGACGGAGCGATTTTAGCCTCTTGCTGCTCCTCGTCATCCCACTGGTCGATCAAGTCGCTGAGGTTTGATTCCAAGTCGGCAGGCACCTCAATCTCGTTGTCCACACCCTCAAGCTCCTTCATGAGCAAGGCGTCGACACTGTCGTCGCTCATGACGTTGCGTAGCTGTTGTTCCTCGTCGAGAGTGGTCTCGCCGCAGTAGAACTTGCTCAGCAATTGGTCTATTTCATTCTTGTTCATGATGATTGGTGTGTTAGAAATTGGTTTCTCAGTGATTTTCTCGCTCGGCTCAGGAGCACTCTCGCGTTTACTGCCGTGAGGCCAGTGGCTTTCTCTATCTCCTGCATTGAGCATCCAGCCAGGTCGCGCATTCTTAGCACTTGTTGCTGCTGCACTGGGAGCCGTGCCAGGCATTGGTTGAGCAGTCGGTTAGTCTGTTGTTGCTCTATGTGCCTCGATGCGCTGTCGTCGCCTGCTATGGGCAGTTCCTCGGGAGGTTTGTCGATTAGATTGAGGCTTGCTGCGCGGTGCCGGTCGAGGCACATGTTCTTGACAATCGTGAGGCAGTAGGCAAGCGGGTTGTCGACGTTGGATATATTGTCGCGCATTTTCCAGAGTTTAAGGTAGGCATCCTGTACCACGTCCTTTGCGTCGTCCTCATTACCCATGAGCTTGAAAGCTATGCGATAGAGGCTCGCGTTGAGCGGAAGGAGTTGCTGTTTAAACTCTGTTGCGTTCATCTACTACTCTGTTGTCTTTATTTGGCCATGTTCACCATTTTGGAGGCGTTGTTGGGGTCGATTTTGCCTTCAATCAGGACGATAGCCACTTCATCCTTCTCAACTGCGAAAATGAGCATTTTGCTAATCAGTTTCTCATCGCCCTGAGTGAGGATTAATGCGTGCTCACCATTCTCGTCGGCATCGACCATTACGTCAAAGCCATCAACACCCTCATTCATTAAGTCTTTGGCTATCTTCACTTGTTCGGGTGTTGCATTCTCGATGGCAATAACTCTCATTGCATCGATATCCTTCATCTGCTTAGCCTGGTTAGCACCAGCAGCCATTGCCATTGACATCATTGCTTTATCAAGAGTCACCTCCTGCACATTGTCGGCTTTGGGAAATGAGTTGAAAACTTCGTCGATTGTCTTGCTGAAGCCAGTGGCGCTAATCATTGCCACGAGAGCTAAAACTAAAAATTTCTTCATGATGATAAATGTTATTGTGTTGTTAATAATTTGCGTCCTAAAATTGTCGCTCACCTATCTAGACGTAAGGATAGCACAAAATGTTACACCAAAACCAAACTTTTTTTCAAAAAAAAGAGAAAAAAGATGCTAATGTCTTGTTTGTGAGACCTGCTTTTAAAAAAATATGCTCACTATTCAGTGAGCAATTTATTGGCATAGCCATATGCGATATCCGGCTAAGAATGTCTTGAATTTTAAAGTTCGGCATCTTCGGCTTGCTTCTTTAATTTATCAAGGGCATTGTTTAAATAGACTAGTCCTATTTGTTTTCTATTAAAAAGAGTTAAGCATAAGGTGCTGGTTCCATCATCAAATACAAGAGACTCCTCATCGGAGAACAAATAATAATCTTCATATTTCTCCTCTAACTTCTCCTTGAGTGTCTCAAGAATATAAAGCACCTCGGAATAGTTTTTTTCATCATATTTAAAGAATTTAATCTCATATAATGTGTTGTTATAAAAACCAAAAGTCATTGCCGACCAATGCATCCCGCCGTAATCAAGTCCACTTTTGGGTTCTATGCCCACTACAGTTTCACTTAACGCAAGAGGCTCAAACCCTTTTTTCTTTATAACATCAGTGACCTGTTGTTTATTGCTATTGCCCAACGACAAGTCCCAAACATTTGTATTTATCTTTGCGTTGATTGACAATGCTATTAAAAGCATTAATGATAGAGAGATTATCTTTTTCATGATTCTATTGATTTAATTTCTATTATTCTGCAAATATAGATAAAAAAATGATTTTTTCTCTCTTTAGGAGAATAATTTGTTTGAATAAAAACTCTTTGGTCTGTCATCTGTCGATTAAGGGCTTAAGCAGCATCTCAAAGATGGTGTGATCAACGATGCGGTAGTGAGGATGATAGGCTGCGTTATAGGCCTTGCTGTGATGAACGGCTTGATTCTTAATGCTCGCCTCACGCAGCATTTCGCGCTCACCAGCACCAAAGCCAGGCCTTATCTCGTCGATGGTGCCAACTATAGCCTCCCACTTTACCTGCCACTCTACAGGCGGTTCGGTGCGTGCTGCTGCGCTGTCGAGAAACGCCCGCAATAGTTCTTCGGCAGTGATGAGCCCATCTGTTACGGCCTTTAAATAAACTCTCACGTAACCGCCGTCAAGGCCAATGGACTCATAGTATAGGTGTCCCACTTGGTCATCGCAGTGGGCGAGTTCATATTCAAGGTAGTTGCGCACAGCAGCCGTGTCGCTAATCATGTGCTCAGGCCCAAAATGTTCTTGATAGAAAGCCTTGTAGACATCATGCAGCGTCGACTCGGGATAATCATCCAACTGCTGCTCCAAAGCCATCCTGAGAGCCAGTTTGTCAACTTCCTGCGCGTTAGAAGTCATCGCCAATGCTGTTATTAAAATAAAAAGAACTTTTTTCATAGTGTTTAATTCTCACTAATCGCGCAAATCGCCATGAGCTCAAAGGGCAAAGCGCTGGTGATGTGGGCGTTATAGAAGCATCCTGGGGTAAGAATGCGGTCTTTAGTGATAAGAACCTCGGGGTCAACTTCGGGTGAGTCATATTGGGTGCGGCCCACGTAGTATTCTTCTTCCTCGCGGTCGATGATGACGCGCTGGGTAGTGCCTACCTTGCCCTCTTGGATTTCCATTGAGATTGATTCTTGTAGGTCCATCAGAGCTTCAAGGCGAGCTTGTTTCACGTCTTGAGGTATGTCGTCGTTTAGGTTGTTGGCAGCCCATGTGCCTGCCTCCTCGCTGTAGGCGAAAGCACCCATGCGCTCAAATCGAGCCTCACGCACGAAGTCCATCAGTTCGTCAAACTCTCTGTCGCCCTCGCCCGGAAAACCCACCATAAGAGTTGTGCGCAAGTGCAATCCTGGCACTTCACGACGCATACGTTCGATGAGCCTTAGCGTCTCATCGCGGGTGATGTGGCGACGCATGTTGGTAAGCACTTTGTCGCTGATGTGCTGCAAGGCGATGTCGAGATAGTTGCACACATTGTTGTGCTGAACCATCACAGGCAGGATGTCCCAAGGGAACTGTGTGGGATAGGCATAGTGCAGTCTTATCCACTCCACACCATCAATAGCCGCCATCTGCTCTATCAGTTCAGGCAGCATCATCTTGCCGTAGATGTCAAGGCCGTAGCTCGACAAGTCTTGCGCTATCACGTTGAATTCCTTCACGCCACGTGTCACAAGGTTGCGGGTCTCATCAAGCAGCTGCTCCATGGGCACACTATTGTGACGCCCTGTTATGAGAGGAATTGCGCAGAAGGCGCAAAAACGGTTACAGCCCTCCGAGATTTTCATATAGGCATAGTGTGGCGGTGTAGTGAGGATGCGGTCGCTGGCAAGGTCATCACGATAGCTTTTGCCCAAGTCGTTGAGCATCTGCTTCCAGTTGAATTTGCCATAGAAGTGGTTTACTTCAGGCAGTTCCTCGGTAAGTTCGGCAAGGAAGCGTTCGCTCAAGCATCCCATCACCATGAGGTGGCGGATGCGTCCTTGGCGCTTAGCCTCGCCAAGTTCGAGAATAGTGTTTATCGACTCCTCCTGCGCATCGGCGATAAAGCCGCAGGTGTTCACCACCACTATCTCGCCGTCGACATGGCTTGGATTGTGCTCCACTGTGTAGCCAGCTGCATGCAACTGACGAATAAGGTGCTCCGAATCCACCAGATTCTTAGAGCACCCCAACGATATAATATCAACTTTGTTTCTACGCATAACAACTACCTAGAGAATCTAGAATTTCTAGAAAATCTAGATTATTTTCCAAACAATGATTTAACGAATTCTTCTTTACGGAAAATTTGGAGGTCTTCCATGCGCTCGCCCAGACCAATGTACTTCACGGGGATGTGGAACTGATCGCTGATGCCAATCACCACGCCACCCTTGGCTGTGCCGTCGAGCTTGGTGACTGCCAGCGCATTGACCTCGGTAGCTGCCACAAACTGCTTAGCCTGCTCAAAAGCGTTCTGTCCAGTAGAGCCATCAAGAACGAGCAACACTTCGTTAGGGGCATCGGGAAGCACCTTTTTCATCGTGTTCTTGATTTTGGTGAGCTGGTTCATCAGGCCCACATTGTTGTGCAGACGGCCAGCGGTGTCGATAATCACAACGTCGGCATTCTGCGCCTTAGCGCTGGCAACGGTGTCATAGGCCACCGATGCAGGGTCGGTTCCCATCTTGTGCTTGATAACGGGCACTCCCACTCGCTCGCCCCAAATCTCGAGTTGCTCGTCGGCAGCAGCGCGGTAGGTGTCGGCAGCACCGAGCACCACCTTGTTGCCCGCTTGAGTAAACTGGTAGGCGAGTTTGCCAATTGTAGTGGTTTTACCCACTCCGTTCACACCCACAACCATGATGACATAAGGTTTCTTGTCGTCATCGACTGTGAAGTCTTCGCGGTTGGAGTTATCATTGTCGGCCAGCAGCTGTGTTATCTCGTCGCAGAGCATGTCGTTGAGCTCGGATGTCGAGGCATATTTATCGCGTGCTACGCGTTCCTGGATGCGGTCTAGAATCTTGAGAGTGGTGTCCACACCCATGTCGCTGGTGATAAACACCTCCTCGAGGTTGTCGAGCACATCGTCGTCGATTGTTGACTTGCCGGCAACGGCCTTCTTGAGTTTAGAAAAAAGCCCTTCTTTAGTTTTGTTCAAGCCATTGTCGAGAGTCTCTTTTTTCTCTTTAGTAAAGAATTTAAAAAAAGCCATGATGTATTAAGTATAAATAGCTAGTAATGAGGAACAAGTGTCAAGTGTTATCACTCTCTTGCCCCAGATTTTTTTCTTTAAGGATAGATTAGGTTTTCGGGCTTGATGTCGTTGAGCACTTCTACCAGAAATTTGCGTGCCTCCCATTTTGCCATAGGCAGGTTGTTGAGCATATAGTTGCCACACTCTGCGGCACTAGCACCGGGTATGTCATCGTCAAATTCGGCGATAAAAGTGAAAAGCTCCTGCATCAGGGGCACTATGTCTTTCGACTCCAAGTCGCCTTGCATGAGCAAGGAGTTGCCTGTGCAGCAACCCATTGGACCCCAGTAAACAATTTTACTACCCCATTGTGGATGGTTGCGCAAGAATGTGGCGGCAAGATGCTCCATAGTGTGCAAGGCACTCTGGCTAACGGCAGGTTCCCTGTTGGGCAATTTCATGCGAATGTCAAAAGTCGTGATGATGCCTCCACCCTCAATTTTATCTTTTCGAGCCACATATATTCCTCGCTGTAGCTTGGTGTGGTCGATATTAAAACTCGCAATCTTTTCCATAAAAATATATGATGTTTTGTGTGATAATAATCTTAGTCTAACTTCTTAAGCAAATCTTTTACCACTGCAAGTGTGTGGGCTGGGGCATCTTCCCAAAAGTCGCTGTATTGCTTAGAGTTGTCGTGGTTTGCCCCAGGAGAGTCGCTAATTACGCGCATGCTCACAAATGGCGTCTTCTTGATGTAGCAGGTTTGAGCTATTGCTCCACTCTCCATGTCAACAGCCATAGCATCGGGGAAATGCTCGCCTATGGCCTCTATTTGTTTCTCTGAGTCAATAAACTGGTCACCGCTCACGATAAGGCCACAATGAAGGCTATCGTTCTCTTCAATCATTTTGGTGACATTGCTGGCTGCATCAAAGTATAGGGGCATTCCTTGAACCTGTCCATAGCTCATGGTGTCGTCAAATCCACCGCACCACACGTCGTGATAGCACACTTTGCTGCCAACCACCATGTCCATCACATTCACCTTGTTGCCCATGCCTCCAGCCACGCCAGTGTTGATTACCAACTGAGGATGGTAAGTCTCAATCATTGACAAGGCACCCAAAGCGGCATTAACCTTTCCAACACCGCATTGCATGGCAGCAATTTTGTGGTTTCCTATGTTACCGCAATAGAACTTAACGCCATTGCTGTCACTAACTCTCATGTTCTCGAGCATGGGTTTGAGCAACTCCAGCTCCTTGCTCATAGCTACTATTATTCCGATTCTCATAGTTGATAATGCTTTTAAAACTACAAAAATAGTAAAAAAAAGTCATTCGCACAAATTCTCATTAATCAAAAGCCTAAATGCGAAGAGGCTAGTAAAGCCAATCCTGAAATAATGATAATGAGAAGGATAATATAAATTGCGTGGCTAACGCGTCGCTCCAGCATGAGGTGAAGCTGAGAGAGCGTGGTGATTTGTCCCGTTAGGCAGTCATTGGCAATCTTAGCGAGCTTTTTGTCGTTGGAATTGATTTGTTTCATAACATCCAGAATGATAGCTCCCCAGTCGCTCACATTCCTGCTCTCGCTTGTGCTGGCGCTTCTCACATCCACTTCATTCATGCTAGGCGAGAGATAAATAGAATCGATTGTCAAGGTGCCATTATCTTGATTGTCATCATCACAAGTCTTCGACATAAGTTGCTCGACAAGCGGATGGAGGAGAGCATACAAAACACGTGAAGAAGAGTATTCTCCACGTGTTAAAATATCATTTAAAGGAATAAAATTGGATTTATCCATCATTCCGTTTTCTTCTCGGCTGGCTGGGCAGGCTGTGGCGCTGGTTTGGTGGTCTTTTGACCATTGTTGAGGTTCACTTGCTCACGGCTGCCGTCGGCCTTGCGGATGTTGAGGATTCCCTTCTCGGTGTTCTCAAAGCCTATTGCTTCGGCTCCACCTTGATGAATCTTGGTGTTTTTGCCTGTGGTGCGGTCATAGCGCACTACGCTACCGTCCTTGAGGCGGAATACTTTGTAGTTTCCAGCCTGCTTGGTCTCAACAATGTCGTCCTTGCTGAACATTGGGCTGTCCTTATCTTTCTCTTCACCCACAGCAGTTGGTGCTGGAGCGGTAGGCTCGGTAGTTGCTGCAGCAGTAGTTTCGGCAGGTTTTTGCTCGGCAGCTGCTGGCCTTTGCTCCTCGGCTACTGGTCTCTGTTCCTCGGCCTTGGTCTCTTTCTCACCATCGGCACCACTGATGCTCAGGATGCGGATGAAATTGCGGGCTTGCTCATTCATCCATTTCACTGTCTCCGACGAGCCCGATGCTGGACGACACACGATAGCCTGCTCGCTGTTGACATTCTGGAATGTGCCCTCATAGGTTGCCGAAGTGATGGTTCTTGAGTCTACATCATAAAGGTTGAGCACAACGCTTGCTTGGTTGCTTGCATCGCCCTTAGGAAGGCTCAAATAAGCGTAGAAGAAATACTTCTTGCCATCAATCTCAGCAATTTGAGGAATCATATCGACACCAGCTTTGAGCTTATTCTGGTCAAATGAAACATCTCTTCCCGAAGTCGACACTTGCTTGATGTGCTCAGGGTCGATAGTCCATTTCTCGCCATTCTGTAGCAACTCATAGAGTTTATAGAACGAGTCGTCGCCCTTGTTAGACTGAGTGATACCAATAATCTTGTCGTTGACACCAGGCTCAGAGCCCGAGATGCGCATTGCATAGACGATGGTGGCACCGTCGCCCACATAGTTGTTCTCGTTAAGAGCACGCGACAGAGCGTCGGCAGCGGCACTGTTGCTGTTGTCAACAATGCTCACCTTCTCGGTTGGGGTTCTATCTTTATCGCTAGTGCCAAATTTTTGGTGGATTAACCAAATGGCAAGGAATGTCGCAATGCCTATGCCAATCAAAACATAGGGAACTATACTTTTTTTGTTGTTATCGCGATTGTTGCGTCTGTCTCGGCGATCATAATCGTCATCATCGTTCCAGTCTTCATAGTCGCGACGGTAGTTTCTTTCTTTCATTTCAATTCTGCTTCCACATTTGTTACAGAAAGCTGAATCCTCGGGTAATTCATTACCACAATTAGGGCACCTATTGATACTCATAGTAATAAAATTTAATTATAATCTCGTTTAACTGTGTGCAAAGTTAGTGCATGTATAAATAATTTCAAAATTAAAGCTCACTTTTTTTAATATTTAAACCCAAATAGGTCATTAGGTTGACGATAGCTAGTTTTTGGTGCTATCAACGCAGTTGCTATTGCATGAAACTAATGGGCTATTTTGGATATATGAAAACAGTGCTGATGATGAGAAATCACATTACTGGCCACTTGAACTTTTTCAGCTTCAATTCCAGTAGTTTTTCTCGTCCATTCAGGTATTTGTCAACGAGAGCATGGAACTGTGGTGAGTGGTTCATGTGCGTGAGGTGGGCAAGTTCGTGGCATATAGTAAGTTCAATGAGGTCTTCGGGCAAGAACATGAGGTTAGCCGACAGCTGTATCACCCTGTCGGGCGTGCAATGGCCCATCTTGCGCAAGCCCCGCCCTATCTCAAATCGTGCAGGAGCAACTCCAAGCCGCCTGCTCACTTCCTGCGCCAGCTCAATGAGTGGCTGTGTGTGTCCGTTGAGAGCATGGCGCAACGCTTTTGATATCCAATTTTTGTTTCTTGGCTCGCTCAAGTCAATTCCTTTAGGCACAAGCACATCCACATTGTCACTACAGTGCTTGAAAAGTATTAAACTAGGCTTCTTGTCCTGCTCCTTGATTGTCAACGTGAGTCCATAGCATTGAACCACCTGCCCAATGTGATAGGAAACAGACTCCTTTTCGCGAGACGCTCGAAGCTTGTCGCGAAACTTGTTGAGAGTGGCATTGATTTGGGTTATCGAGACCGATCTAGGCGCGTTCACATAGAGCGAGCCACCCTTCCACCGCATGGTGATATTGCGCATGCCAGCACGCGTGCCAACATGCACCTTGCCAAACTCCTCATCCTCAATATAGTACACCCCTCAAGAAAAACTATTAACTAACAACTCACTTGCACAGTAATGCCAGTCTCTTTCTCAATGTGTCGTGCTATGCGCTTGAGGTCCTCGGCAGGCACCTTCACAAGTTTCTCCTCAGGAGTTTTGCGATCAATACTGTAGAGCATGATTTCCTTAGGCTTGATTGCGAGATAGGCGTTGATTAGGGCGTCAATCTCGGCGTCGGTGGTGTTGTCCACAATCTGTCTGTCGTGCTCACCGCGCACCATCATGGTCTGGACGATGCACTTGCCACCAAAGGCCTTCAAGTCCTCGATAATGCCTTGTGGAAGCACGTTGGGCGACGTTGGGCGGTTAATCAATCGCATGGTTCGAGCCACAGCGCTGTCGAGCTTGAGGATGTTGTTATCCACTTGCTTGAGGGCAGCAATCACATTGGGGCGACCAGCCATCGTGGCGTTGCTCAGCACGCTCACTTTAGCCTCGGGAAAATACTGGTTGCGCAGGTTTATCACGTCGTGCACTATCTCCTTGAAGTTGGGGTGCAATGTGGGTTCGCCATTGCCCGAGAAGGTTATCACATCGAGTTTCTCGCCTGCCTCGTGCATAGCTTTTAGCTTGGCCTTGAGTTGCCTTTTCACTTCTTCGCGCTTCGACACGCCAGTGGTGCCAGGACCCTGGGCGTTGTAGCCCGCCTCGCAGTATAGGCAGTCAAACGAGCAAATCTTGCCATCATTAGGCATTAGGTTAATACCAAGCGAAGTCCCCAGCCTGCGGCTGTGGATGGGACCAAATATCGTACTTGTAAATAAAACTGTTTGCATTGTCTTTTATTAATTTTTATACATTTATCTAACAACCTTGGTGAATTCAGGAGCTTGACCATTGACAACAATCACATAAACGTGCATCTCCTTTGGAGGACGAATCGACATGTTTGGGTCAACTGGCTCCTTTCGCTTCTCGCAGGCAGTGAACAGATATTCAGTGCCGTCGGGAATAGAGCGCGAAGCAACGAAAAGTGGTCTGGTGTTTTGCATCATAGGGTAATCACCAATTGCAGCATTATAGATAGCCGCCTCGTCATTGCTAACGCGATGAGATGCCGAGAAATCATCGAGCTTCACGACCTTGCCCTTGATGAAATAGCTGGCCGTTAAGAACTGGTCTACCTCCTCGGGCATAGCATTCATGCGTGCAGCGCGCACTCCGTAACCATCCAGAATCTCGGCTCCTGGCTGTTTGGCGGCAAGGCTCTTTACACTCGACTCAAGACCTCCACTGCCAAAGGTGCAGAACGGCACCACTATCTTGCCACTCAAGTCTACCTGGTTTAGGAAAGCTTCAATAGGGGGAGCATAGGTGCCAAACCAGATTGGATATCCCAAGAATATCACGTCATATTTTGAAACATCAACTTTCAATGGTTTAATCTCGGGGAGAATGCCCTCTTTCTTTTCCTTCTTGCAACGCTCAATGGTGGCATTGTAATCCTTGTCATAAGGGTTAACAAGCTCAATTTCAGCAATGTCGGCATGACGCAATCTGGCAATCTCCATGGCAACAGCCCTGGTGTTCGACGTTTGAGAATAATAAACTACCAGCGCCTTCATTACCAGTTTGGGATGCGGCCTATTGTTTTTTTCCCGTGCTTGTGCAGCAGGGCAGCACACTATCGCCAGCAATAATGCCGACGCTATTCCCATCATCAGTGTACTTTTCTTCATAATCCACTATATTTTTAGGTTATTATATTTTCAAATAGTTCAATGTATTGTTGCGCTATTTTTGATGCAGCAAATTTGCGCTCCACCTCATCGTGCAGAAATTGCCTTGAAACATTGGCACCAATCGCCCACTCTATTCCTTCGGCAATGCTCGCAGTGTCTTTATATTCAGCAATATATCCCGTCTTGAGATGGTCTACGATGTCGGCCTGTCCGCCCATCCCGAAGGTCACTGGCAAGCATCCGCTAGCCTGCCCCTCGATGAGCGTGCCAGGCAGGTTCTCATAAAGGGCTGTCGACAGCACAATGTCGCTGTGGCGGTACAGGCGGCTTAACTGCTCGGTCGAGGCAATCGTGCCGAGGTAGGTGCAAGGAATCTCAATCTTGTTTAGCAGCGACTTGTCGTGCAGGTCGCCATAGAGCACTAAGTGAATCTTTTCGGCAAGTTCGGGCTTATTATGGGCAATGTATTGCGTCGTCTCTATAAGCTCCTTGAAACCCTTCACTTCAACGTCGAGCCTGCGTGCTCCCATCACAATTATCTTTTTGTTGGCGGGAATGCCCTCAATGCCGTTTTCTAGTCTTGTGCAGTCGAAGTCGTTGATAGGGAATGCATTATAAATTACGCTTAGGTCGCTATCGGCCATCGAAGTGCTGCGCTTGCAGCACTCGGCAAGCCAGTGGCTCACTGCCACAAAATGGATGTGAGCCTGCTCATAGAGTTTGCGTTTTTTCTCTTGTATAGTTGTTGAGAGGTCGTTGCCTTTAGTCTCAAGTAGTGGACAGCTGTTGCAAATTTCCTTGTATTGCTCGCACTCAAACGAGTAGTGGCACACTCCCGTGCAGTTCCACATGTCGTGCATGGTCCACACTATGGGTTTGCCACTTTGGGCCAGTTGTTTGATGCCTTTGAGCGACATTGTGCCCTGGTTAACCCAGTTCAGGCACACCACATCGGCATCTTTAACCCATGGATGAGAAGTTATATTGACACCGTGAGAGCCAGTATCGATTTTAAACAGAGTGTCGCGCCTCATGCCGTTGCGCAGGAACACACCCAGTCGCTCGGCAAGGAAGTTCCACTTGTTGAGCCATTTGCTGCCCATAACGCCCACTAGGGCATCATCGCTTTGCTTGTCGATGACGAGCATGCGGGCGTCAACGCCTTTTTCCTGAAGGGCATGTGCGAGCCTCAGCGACACTATCGCCGCCCCGCCTTGCATGTCGCTATGATTTATTATCACTACCTTCATGGCGGTATCCATTTAGTGGCAAATCTACCTTCTCGCCGTTGAGTTTTACAATCTTTGCGGGATTGCCAGCTACCGTGCAGTTGCTTGGAACATCGCAGTTTACTACTGCGCCAGCACCTATTGTAGCGTTGTCACCAATCTTTACGTCGCCAAACACAGTGGCGCCAGTGAAAATCTTTACGTTATTACCTATGGTGGGGCGCTTGCCGTTTTTGTCGTTTCCCAGTGTTACTAGTTGCAAACAATAAAAATTATCGCCAATGCTCTCGGCATTGAGATAGGTGGCATAGTTGTGCTCAAAATGGCAACCCTCACCTATCTTTGGGCACCAAATGTTGAGGGTGCGCTCAGGTGGCATCAACCACTTGATGAACACCGATTTGTATTCTCCCATGCGATAATAGAACAAGTTGCGGAACACGCGCTGGCGAGTGCACACCTTGACAAAGGTCACCACTCCCCCATCGCCCTCTCCATACTTTCCCAGGTCGCCGTCGATTTCCTTGCGGTGGCACAAGTATAGGGCAATGTGCGGTAGCATCCTTAATGATGATGCCGATAGCAGTGCAAATTGTGTGTAAGGATTCATATTGCTGGTGCATCAAGTTTATAGAGTGCAAAAGTAGCTAAAATCTTTGACAATCTTGTACTCCCGTTATTAAAAAAACATACACCTAATCGCCAAACGACTCAAAGCCTATTTCCTTGGCCTTCTCGGCGCTCATCAGGTAGTAGGTAACATCACCCTCTACACATGTTTCGCCAGCATCGTTGGTCAACACAGCGTGCATGAAGAGCAGATTGCGACGTTGGCCGGTGATGTGAGCACGCACTGTAAGTTTTGGGTCATGTGTTGACACAGCCTTGCGAAAGCGCACGTTCATCTCAACGGTGAAGCCGTTGGTGTGCATTTTGCTGGTTACAACCCAGCCACACGTCTCGTCGATGAGCGTGCCCAGGATGCCGCCATGCATGGTGTCGATCCATCCTTGATAATTTGGCTCAGGTTGCCAGTGGGTGACGATGTCGTCGCCGTCTTCCCAAAACTCAAGGTGCAAGCCAATGGGATTGTTGGGTGCGCACCCAAAACAGTTGTAGCGTGGATGACCACGCCACGGATTTAATATTTTATTCATATTTATTAATTATTCTCCCTCTACCCTATTGTCAATCAGTCGTTTAGTAGTCGGCTGTAAAGAGATGTTATCTTGTGGTAGAAGCTCTCATAGTTGAGGTTGGTGTCAAAGTCATGCTTAGCTTGGCGACCCATGCGGTGGATGAGTTCGCGGTCATTAACGAGCGTCTTTATTGCCTCGGCGAGTTGCTCTACATTATTGGGCTTGACGAGAATTCCGTTCTCCATGTTGCGCACATACTCTTGTTGCGCACCATTGTTGGTGGTGATGATGGGCTTGCCCTGCTTCATATATTCCAGGTTGCTGATGCCCTGCATCTCGGGTATGGCCGATGGCTGCACGCCAAAGTCGCACTGCCACAGGTAGCCATGCATGTTGCGCTGGAAACCGAGTAGATGCACATTGTGAACTAGCTTATTCTCAATGATATAGCTTTTGATGCGTTGAACTGCTTTGTCTTGACCTTCGCCAAGCATTACGAGTTTGTAGCTCTCGCGGTCAAGGTCGGTGATGGCCTTGAGCAACACGTCAACGCCTTTCTCATGATTCAGGCGGCTATGGAACATGATTAATGCCTGCTCAGGAGTCATCTTCAACTCCTTGCGCAGGTCAGGAACTGGAGCCTGGGCGCTGGTGTCGGTGTTGAGCACACTCTCAGGAATCACGCTAGTGAGCGACTTCTTGATGCGAGGCGCTGCGTGAGCAAGGAAATGGTCGTAGGCAAACTGCGAAACAAAGACATAGTGGTCAATGTTGTTGTAAACCTTTTTCGACACATAGTTAAATGTGGGTTTCTTGAGGGTGTGAGGCGTGAAAACGACCTTGGTGTTGGGATTATCGCTGATGATGCGAGCCATCACTGCAGTGACGGCATCGCGATAGGTGTGAACATGAACGATGTTCTTGCCCTTGCGAAGCATTCTTGCAAGTCGCACCGGGCTATCGATGTCACGAATGCCCTTGAGTGGCAGAATCGATACTGGAATGTCCATCTTTTGGAACTGCTCGATGATGTCGTCGTTCTTAGCACTCACCACCTCGACATAAAAGTCGGGATCGTGACGCATGTGAGCGACGAGGTCACTGGCATATCGTTCTGCCCCACCCCATGTCTTGCTCGAGACTATGTGAAAAACATTTATCATGATTGAAGATTATTTATGGTATTTGTTTTTATGTCACGAAGATAATAAAAAATATTGAGTTCTCACTCGGATATTTGCCTTAGTTTTTGAAAATAGCCTCAAAAAATGCGAGGAAAACGGCTTAAAATGATGACTTTTGGTTGTTATTTAATTGTGTTTCAGTGTGTTGGTGCGTTTGTAGGGATGTGGGACTATTTTATTCAGAAAAATGAGAAAATACGAGAAAAAAGCTCTCCCCTACTCGTGCTGGCCGTTGTTGCCAATTTCTAGTGCCTCAATCACAAGTCGTGCTTTGTTGGCTCCCACAACAAGCGAAATTTCATCATTCGATGCTTCCTTGATTCGTTTGAGACTCTTGAAATGCTTGAGAAGTGCATTTCGAGTTGCAGGACCTATTCCCTTGATGTCATCAAGTTGACTATGGATTTGTGACTTGCTGCGCTTGTTGCGGTGATGTGTGATGCCAAAACGATGAGCTTCGTCACGCAACTTTTGGATAATCCTTATCGTCTCACTGTTTTTGTCAATATATAGTGGCACACTGTCGCCAGGGAAAAATATCTCGTCTAGGCGCTTTGCTATGCCAATCACGGCAATTGTTTCACGCAGCCCTAGCTGTTCAAGAATTTCGACAGCTGCATTTAGTTGTCCTTTGCCTCCGTCGACCACTAGGAGTTGTGGTAGCTCGGTCCCCTCGTTCAAGAGTCGAGTATATCTGCGATTAATAACTTCGCGCATTTGAGCGTAGTCATCATTTCCGTCGGCACTCTTGATATTGAAATGTCGGTACTCTTTTTTTGCTGGTTTGGCATTACGGAACACCACGCATGCTGCTACAGCATTTGTTCCTGATATGCTACTGTTGTCGAAGCACTCTATGTGTCTGGGAAGCTCTTTAAGGTGCAAGTCCTTCATCATGGTGGTGAGGGTGCGTGTTGCGCGTTGCTCGGGATTCAGTTTATCTATGCGCTTGAGTTTCTCGATGCGATATTGCTCGGCGTTTTTAACCGAGATGGCTACAAGTTTGCGTTTGTCACCTCGTTGTGGCACCACATATTCTATTCCCTCTATCTCAAAATCGGGAACTACATTGACAAGTATTTCTTTTACTTTGTCATGCTTATAGGTGTCGGCAAACCTTTCTCGGATGTCGCGCACAGCTGTTGAAATGATTTCTTCATTTGTCTCGTCCGATCCTGCATCTTGGATTTTATATTCCACTGTTAAGCTCTGCACGATGGCCCCGTTGCGCATGTGCATGAAGTTGACATAGGCGGCACCATCGTCACGCACTATCGTGAAGACGTCAACGTTGTGGATTGTGGGGTTGACGATGACCGATTTTGCGCGATATTTTTCTAGTAGTTGATACTTCCGTTTAAGTACTTCGGCTTCCTCAAATTTCAATTCTTGGGCTAGCCTCATCATCTCTTGCATGAGATAATCACTCACTTGCTTGGTGTCGCCATTGAGAATTTTTGTGATGTCGTCAATATAAGTCGAATATGTTTCATGTGAAACAAATCCTTGGCAACAACCCTCACAATTCTTGATGTGATATTGTAGGCATAGCTTATACTTGCGGTTTTCTACATTCTCGGTAGTGAGTGTGTGGCGGCAGGTGCGGATAGGGTAGAGCTGCTTGATGGTGTCGACTAGTGCATGTGCTACCTCGGTCTTGGGATAGGGGCCATAATATTTCGTGCCCTTGGTGTGCTTTTCTCGGGTGATAAACACGCGTGGAAATAACTCTTTGGTGACGCAAATCCAGGGATAGGACTTGTCGTCCTTGAGCAGAACATTGTAGCGAGGCTGGAACTCTTTTATGAGACTGTTTTCAAGATCTAGGGCATCTTCCTCGCTGTTGACAACGATATATTTAATGTCCCAGATGTTTCGCACGAGCAGGTTGGTGCGCACCACTGGGTGCACGCGGTTGAAGTAGGAGCTAACACGTCGCTTTAGGTTCTTGGCCTTACCCACATATATAACCGTTCCTTCCCGGTTCAGGTATTGATACACACCTGGACTGTCGGGAAGGAGCGATATTTTCAACTTCAACTCGTCGCGCATAGGCTGCAATTTTCAGTGGAGAGGGGAGACTAAAGAGGGGAGTGGTGATGCACATTTAGCATTGTGCATTAATTTTACTCTCCTTCGAAGTCGAAGAGGGAGGTTACCTCAACATCGGCAGGGAAAATGTCACGACCCTTAAGGTCTACAAGTTCGCACAGGAAGTTGATGTAAGTCTTCTTGGGTTTCATCATGCCAACCAAGTCGAGAGCTGCAGCCATTGTGCCACCAGTTGCGAGCAGGTCGTCATGCATGAGAACTACATCGTCGGGACCAATGGCATCCTCGTGAATCTCGATGGTGTCCTCGCCATATTCTTTGGTGTAGGTCTTCTTGATGGTCTTTGCAGGGAGTTTGCCCGGCTTGCGCAGGGGCACGAATCCTGCTCCGAGTGCCGAAGCAACGATTGCGCCAAAGATGAATCCGCGTGCTTCGATGCCAACCACCTTGGTGATGCCTTTGTCCTTATACAGTTCTATTATGGCATCGCGCATAATATTGAGCGATTCTGGATCTTTGAATGCGGTTGTGAGGTCCTTGAACTGGATACCTTTTACTGGAAAGTCAGGAATGTTTCTCACTTTACTCTTTACGTAGTCAATCTTTTCTTTTTCCATGTTGATGTTTATTATTAATGTTGCTAATTATGTCGTGTTTATTTTGCGCGTCCAGGATGGGGGAGTGGTCGATGTTTCACGTGGAACATTGCTTGTGTGTCACCTTCCCATGAGAACGAGCAGGATGTTGATGTCGCTGGGTGAGATGCCCGGAATTCGGGATGCTTGCCCTATGGTTTCGGGGTTGATTTTCTCAAGCTTCTGTCGTGCCTCGGTCGATAGTTGGAGGATGGTGGAATAGTCAAACTTGTCCTTAATATAGAGGCGTTCGAGTCGTCCTATTTTCTCGGCAATCATCTCTTCGCGCTGGATGTATCCGTGATACTTGATCTTTATCTCGGCGGCCTCGATTATCTCCTCGCGGCGCTCTTGCTCAAGGGTGTTGAGTTTCTCTTGCAGCGCGGGAATGAATTGTGCTAGAAGTTGGATGTCAAACTGAGGTCGGAGCAAGAGGTCATAGAGTTTTTGGCCTTGCTTAAGTGGTTGATATCCAGCCTCTTCGAGTGCCGGGTTTATTATCGCTGCTTTTACCGAGAAGTTGCGTGTAAACTCCACTAAATCATCAACTTGCTCTCGCTTTGAGACCATCAACTCGTAGCGTTCGAGCGATGCCAGTCCCAGCTCATAGGCACGTGGAGTTAGGCGCATATCGGCATCGTCCTGACGCAGCAGGATGCGGTGCTCGGCGCGTGAAGTGAACATGCGGTAGGGCTCATCAACGCCCTTAGTGACAAGGTCGTCGATAAGCACTCCTATGTAGGCCTCGTCGCGGGCGAGGACAAACGGCTCTTTGCCGCACACCTTTTGGTGTGCGTTGATACCTGCCACTAGGCCCTGGCCTGCTGCTTCCTCATAACCCGTGGTGCCATTAACTTGTCCTGCGAAATACAGGTTCTTTACAAGTTTGGTCTCGAGGGTGTGGGTGAGTTGGCGCGGGTCAAAGAAGTCGTATTCTATGGCATATCCTGGTCTATAGACCTGCGCATCGCGCAGTGCAGGAATGTGTGAAATTGCTTCAATTTGCACATCCCACGGCATCGACGACGAGAAGCCATTCAAGTACATCTCCTGAGTTGTCTCGCCTTCGGGCTCGATGAAGAGCTGGTGAGAGTCTTTGTCGGGGAAGGTGACTAGCTTTGTCTCGATACTGGGGCAGTAGCGCGGACCTACGCTCTGAATCTGGCCATTATATAGTGGGGAGTAGGGGAGCCCTTCTTGAAGCACTTGGTGCACTTCTTCGTTGGTGAACACTATCCAGCACGGACGTTGACGCAGCTCGCTGCGAACTCCGGGCAGATAGGAGAAATGATGGAAGTCGTTCTCGCCATCTTGGCGCTGGCATTGGCTGTAGTCAATGGTGCGGGCGTCGAGGCGAACAGGGGTGCCTGTCTTCATACGGCTGGCAGTGAAGCCTAACTCCACAAGTTGCTCGGTGATGCCCGTTGAGGCGGGTTCCGACACTCGGCCGCCCTCAACCTGCACACTCCCCACGTGCATCAAGCCATTGAGGAAAGTGCCGGCAGTGAGAATCACGGCTTTAGCAGTGAAGGTCACGCCAAAGGCGGTTTGCACGCCTTTGACTGTGCCGTCCTCAATGACGAGGCTTGTGGCACTGTCCTGCCACAAGTAAAGGTTTGGGGTGCTGTCGAGGATTTTGCGCCAGTTCTCGATAAAGCGTGTGCGGTCGCTCTGCGAACGAGGGCTCCACATTGCTGGTCCCTTGCTGCGGTTGAGCATGCGGAACTGGATTGACGAGCGGTCGGTGACAATGCCCATCTGGCCGCCCAGAGCGTCAATCTCGCGCACTATCTGTCCCTTGGCGATGCCGCCAACGGCAGGGTTGCAACTCATCTGAGCCACCTTGTTCATGTCCATTGTGATGAGCAGGGTAGGGGAGCCCAGTCGGGCAGCGGCACATGCCGCCTCGCAGCCGGCATGACCGGCACCAATCACTATTACATCGTAGTCAAATTTCATTTCTTGATGACGTTTTCGGGCAGCATAGCCAGCGCTTCGTTTTCATGACGCTCCATGATCTCGCGCTCGCCGGGACCCTTGTCGTTGATGCCGCACAGGTGCAGCACACCGTGGATGATGACGCGCAGGAGCTCGCCCTGGTAGTCCACACCCAGCTGTTCGGCATTGCTGCGAACCGTGTCGAGCGATATCACCATGTCGCCGCTAATACGGTGGCTGTTACTATAGTCGAAGGTGATGATATCGGTGTAATAGTCATGACCCAGAAATTGGTTGTTGGTGGCGAGAATGTATTCATCGTCGCAGAACACATAGGTCAATGCACCCACGCGCTTGCCATGCTCGCGAGCCACCGTCTCAATCCAGCTTTTCACCTTTTCGGCATCGATAGCTGGCATCTCCACATTCTGGGTAATGTAACTAATCTCCATGCGTCAAATTCATTCTATAAAAAACGAAATGCAAAGATAACAAATAGTTTTCAGTTATCTATTATCAACGGTCAGTTTTTTGTTAATGATTTCAAAATGAGACATTGCTGGAAACACTTTTTAGCTCCTCCTCTAAAATGAAGGAGGATAAAGGGGGGATAGGCACATTGCCTCACTTTTCTTAGATGAGTTTTTTGCGCTTGAGGTATACGTAAATCAGTATCGATAGTATCACCGAGAGCAGGATTGCGAACGCAAATCCCCACATCCACGACTCCATGCCGTTGGGCACGTTCATTCCGTAGAAACCTGCGATGCCTGTGGGCACCATCAGGATGATGGTGATAACGGTGAGGGTGCGCATTATCACGTTCATGTTATTACCAATGATGGATGAATAGGTCGACTGCTGACGCTCAAGAATCTTGCTATAGATTGAGGCTGTGTCATAGGCCTGTTGCATCTCGATTTCCACATCGTCGAGCAGGTCTTCATCGTAGGTCACATTGCGAAGCACTTTTTTGAGTCGCATGAGCACCATTTCGTTGCCTCGCAGCGACGTGATAAAGTAGATAAGGTATTTTCCAAGTCCCATCATCTTTTGTAGCTCCTCGTTGCTCATCGACTTCTCAAGGCGCTCCTCGGCAGTCATCATCATGGAGTTCATCAGCTTCAGGTACTTGAGGTACCACACCGAACTGGAAAGCAAGACCGAGAGCAGCATGTCGCAACCTCGACGCTCGGGCTGGCCTCGGCGGTTGCTCCATGCGATGAAGTCGCTAAGCACGGGGCTCTCAAAGAAGCTTACTGTTACAAACACGTCGCCGTTGATAAGGACCGAAAGCGGGCGCGTGGTAAACACCGTGTCGCCGTCCTCATCGACATAGCTGTTGGGGATACGCACAATGGCAGCAATCCAATCGTCTTCTTGATCCAGACGAGGACGCTCATCGGCATCGTTAGCGTCGTGCACCTCATCGAGAGGCACTTGCCAGCGACTCTCAAGCAGTTCGAGTTCCTCGGCAGTGGGATTGCTCACGCGTATCCAGCATCCAGGCTGCCACTCGTCAACCTGAACATATCGTGTGTCATATTTCCAGTAGGTAATCATAACGTTGAAAGATAATTAAGGTGTTTTTTTCATCAGCAACTGCAAAAATAATAATAATTTAAAAAACAAAAAAACTATCCCCTAAATAATCTCCCACAAATCCTTACTTCCTATTTCTTCCTTGCAATGAGCCTGTTGTCGGTCATGCGGGTCATGTATTGCTGGATGAGGGCTTTGAGCTGGCGTTCCATGGCGGCTTGCTCAGGAGCTTTGCCAGCGAGGTTTTGCTTGAGCATTGGGTCTTGCTTGAAGCGGTACATAGCCTTGACTTTGTCGCCGTCAAACTGCATCATCCAGTCGCCTTGCAGGAATTGGTAGATGCCGTTGTTGTAGTTGAATGCCCATGTCTGTTCGGGCGGCGTGTTGAGCACATCGCAGCCAAAGGCCAGGTACGGTTGGTCATATCCCAGCATTCCCATGAGTGTGGGCATGACGTTGGCTTGCTGCATCACCACATCGTCACGCACGGCGGGCTCAAGTGAGCCATCGGGGGTGTAGAAAGCGATTGGAATTGAGAACATTCCCAGGTCGGTCTTATACACGTCGTGAGTTGTTTGGTTGGTGTGGTCGGCTGTGAAGATGAAGATGGTGTTCTTAAACCAAGGCTGCTTGGAAGCTTCCTCAAAGAAATGTCGCAGAGCCATGTCGGTGTAGCGCACACACTTATGGATGGGCTGGGTGCCTTCCTCGGGATACTGCTGCTCGAGCTCCTCGGGCACCTTAAACGGATGGTGACTAGAGGCAGTGAACACGGTGGCTAGGAACGGCTCTTTGAAACCATTGATTTTGTGGCACATGAACTGCAAGAATGGCTCGTCCCAAATTGCCCAAGTGCCGTCGTAGTCTTCGTCGCCACGTGTAGTGGGGTCGTTGTTAAACTCGGTACGTCCCAGATATTGCTTGTAGCCTGTAGAGCGAGCAAAGGCCTCAAATCCCATCGACCCGTTTTGTGCTCCGTGGAAGAATGCTGTGGTATAGCCCTTGCCATCGAGCTGACGCGCCATGCCACTCAGGTTGTTCATCGAGGCTGGAGTGACGAAGAACGGTTCCTTCATCATGGGAATGCCCGAGAGCACGCTGGGCATAGCGTCAATGCTCTTGCGCCCGTTGGCATAGCTATATTTGAAGGTTAGCGACTTAGCCATTAGCGAGTCGATAAATGGAGTGTATCCCTTGTATTTGCCGCCGTCAAGGTCATGGTTGAAGAATCCCAGATATTCCTTTCCGTAGCTTTCGACGATAATCACCACCACGTTCTTGGGTGTGAATTTGACGGTGTCGGCCGGTTCGTGAATCGGGGTATAAACGGCTTCGAGCTGAGCCTCGTTGTCAAAGTAGTGCGGGTTGCTGTATACATCTTTTCCCAAGGTGCGCAGCAATGCAAACGGTGTGTTGAGCACCAATGCTGCATCAACAGGACGGTCCACATACTGGTTGGCGTTGCTCACCGTGATGGGGCGCACAGCAGTGGCTAGGCCGCCGCGCATACCGCTAATCATAGTGGGCACCATGGCGAGCACTCCCGCCACCATGATGGCATAGTAGCGCCAAGAGCGTGCACGCTGCACAGTGAGGCGTGGCATGACATAGAGCTTCCACATGAGCCACACCATCACTATCGCTACGAGCACTAGGTACCAATGTCGCAATATCTCGGTGCCGAAAATCGCTCCTAGGTTTCCCTCATGGCTGAACTCCGAGAACACAGTGCTTGTGGTGCGACGGCTTGTATATTGGAAATATACAGCATCCATGAGGTTGATGGCTAGGCATATGGCATTCACCACAACAAATACCCACTTGCACACCTTGTGATAGCGTGGCCGCTCCTTGAGGTGCAGTGGTAGTAGCATCATGACGATGTAGAGCGAACAAGTGTACATAATCGCCGAGGAGTCGAACATGAAGCCTCCCTGAAACGCGCTTAGCAGCCCCTGAGTGTCAAGCCCTTGCGAGAAAATGCTGTAGTTCTCAAGCAGATAAACTACTCGTGCCATAAAGTAAACCACATAGGCCATAAACAAGTTGGCCACCAGTGCCACCAGCGGCGCAAACCGCGATGAGAGTATCTTGTGTCGAGTTTCTTTGCTCGATGATTGTTTATCGTTTGTCGTCAGTTTCATTCGTTAATCAAAAATTTCTTGCAAAGATAACACATTAAATCTCTAAAACGACATCTTTTTACTCAGTTTTACTGAAACAACAACACTAAGGCGTCTCAAATGTCGATCTTTGCCGTCTAGGTGGAACTGGAACTGAAACGTTGCGATTAGAACTAGTTGGATCTGAACTTTGAATAGAACGTTTGGGCATCGGAACACTTCGGTTATCTCGGGTTTCTATAAGTTCAAATTTATTGCCGTCCATATCATAGATGCCAGCATTGTCAACTTTATAGGTGGATGTCTTAGTTTTTATATAATGGTTTCCATTTTTTGTGTAGATTTCATAGGATGAAGCAACAGATATTTCGTCTTGGTCCTGAACTTTTTGAGTCTCTATAATATTATACTTATTAATTGTAAGAGTCGTACTTGTAGTATTTTGCTCAAGTTTCCAAGTTCCATAAAATAGATTCCTCTTAAAGGATAATGGCAAGATTTCTTCGCCAAGAGTGTTTATTAATCCGTATTTGCCATCATTTTCTACTTTAGCTACACCATCAACAAAATCATATATTGAAGTGTATTTGCACGGAACAATAATTTTACCATTAAGATTTACTAGTCCTATTTTATTACCAGACTTTATCTTGATAAAATCATTGTTAATATCATCAATATTATCATAAGTGCATGGCAAAATCTCATTACAGAGATTGTCAATCAATCCCCACTTATCATTATTATTTACTCGAAATAAATTTTCATTAATGGTTTCCAATTTGTCATACATACAGGGGATTATAATCTCTCCTTGCTGGTTTATTAATCCAAATTTATTATTTCTGCTAATTTTGGCATATTCTTTTTCAAAGTTATTAATTATATACTTGCAAGGTAGAACTTCTTGAGCACTAGCATTAACAATGCCATACATATTGTCATTCTTTACCTTTGCGAAACCTTCGCTGATTTTAGTTACTAAATCGTAGTTGAAATCAGAAAATAAATTGTTGCTGATATTAAAGAACCCCCACTTTTCATTTTTATTTACTGCAGCAAACCCTTGAGCAAAATAAATTATGTTATCATATTTGCAGGAAATGATAACCTTTCCGGCAGAATTGACCAAGCCATATTTGTCTTTATGTTTAACTATTGCTATTCCGTTATTATAAATCCAAATATCATCATATTTGCATGGGATGATATCCTTTCCAGCAGAATTGACTAAACCATATTTGTCTTTCTGCTTAGCAATCGCTATACCAATATCATAAAATCTAATACCATCATATTTACAAGGAATAATTTCTTGGCCTTGAGAATTCACTAAACCCCATTTATTGTTTCTTTTGACTCGTGCGACATCGTTTTTAAAATTCTCAATCTTCTCATAAATGCATGGGACAATCTCTTGACCTTGGGCATTTACGAATCCCCATTTGTTGTCCTTTTCAACAGAAGCTCCATTATCACTTATTGTACCCACAGAGTCATATTTTTTAAGGGCGTTGTATAGTGCTGTGCTGAGATTGTCGGCTTCAGCAATAAGTACGCATGTGAATAGAACTATCAGAGCAAAAAAGTGCTTGAGTAGACCTGCTTTAACAACATTTCCAATCTGTTGAGGCTTATTGTGTGTTTCTTTTTTAAATATAAATGTCAACATATCCATATTGCAAAAAAAGAAGATATAGAATGTTTTTTCTAATTATCGAGTTCAGTTTATGGCAGCTTAATTAGTGCTTGCATTTAGCTTTTAGCTCTACTTTCAAGCCCGTAATGTTACCAACTGTAGCGGTTCCAGTGAAGTTGCCTTGTTTGTCATATTTTAGCTCAAGAATAAAATCGTTTCCTTCATCGTCTTTACCAAAGAATGTTATTGTTGATTTTTGCTGGTTAAAATCTCGAAGTTCCATAGGGAAAGAAGATCCTGCCCCATTATTTCCTCCAGGATAATTATAGGTGATGTGGCAAATTGTGCCGTAGTCGCAAGTGAAATCAAGAGTAATGAAATTCTTTGTCTTTCGATTTATTATCATGTTACCCTCAAGGTGATGCTTCAAGTAAGCATTCAAGCCAATGGGATGAACTGTGCTCGATTTGGGACTACGGGTGCGGTGGTGTCCTTTTTTAGTGGACCCCCGTTTCTTTGTTTCGGTAGATGTTGACGTTACTTTCTCAAGAGGTTTATTTTCATTGCCATATACACCTTGTGCATCAAAACGTAGTTGGTATATATCAAATTTAATGAAATAATCTCTTCCTCCTGGATAGTCTACCCACTCAATTTTGTAGTCAAGAGTTTGCCTTTCATTGCCTTCTATCATTGTAAGACTATCCTTGTCGATATCTAAAATTAGTGAGTAGTCTGATTTCTTATCTTGATATCGCCATTTTCCAAGAATAAGCTTTCTGGCTTTCTCTCGCTCGGATTCTTGCTTCTGTTTTTCAGCTTCCTCTTGTTTGGCTTTGGCTGCTGCTAGCTCAGTTTCTCGCTGTTGAACCTGCTGCTCGCCTTGTTGATTGGGTTGTTGGACTTGTTGTTTACCTTGTTGGGGAGCTGAAGCAGTCTTTCCCCCTGTTGGGATAACGATGTTGGAGCCAATGATGATGTTGTCATTTTTCAATCCGTTGGCACGCTTGATATCATCTATGCTCACGCCATATAGCCTTGCTATCTTGTCGAGGTTTTGGCCCTCTTTAACAGTGTGCTTGATTGGTTGATTGGCCTCACTTCTTTTGCGCTCTTCCATCTCTCGCTTCTTGGCTTCTTCTTTGCGTTTCTTCTCGGCAGCTGCAGCTTCTTCTCGGCGTTTTTTCTCGGCCTCTAGTTTGCGTCTCTTTTCAGCCTCTTCTTTTTTCTTCTTTTTCAGAGCTGCGGCTTCTGCTCTTTTCTCTATTTCGGCTAGCTCCTTTGATTGTTGCACATCTGCAAACTGATGTTTTTTGTCTCTCTTAATATCTCTAAACACAAAAAGAATTTTGCCAGGCTTAACAACATCAGATTTTAACTCATTAAGGAGTATGAGGTCTTCTACAGTCATACCATACATCCTAGCAACATCTTCAAGGGTTTCGCTATCCTTGACCGTGTACATTTCGCTATTTTGGTAGTCATAATCCTTGAATTTGTCAAAATCATGCTTTATGAATTTTTTACCATTCAAATCATAAATGCCATCAGTGTCAATTCTATATGTAGATGTTTTGGTTTTAATATAATGATTACCATTATTAGTATATAATTCATAGGAAGAACAAACCGGCATTTCGTCTTGTCCATTATTTCTCTTTAACTCAATAATACTATCATTATTAATTGTTAGGGTTAAGTCTGAATGGTTTTGTTCTAATTTCCAAATACCATAAAAAAGATTCCTTTCATAGGACAAGGGCAACACTTCTTCACCAAGAGTGGTTATTAATCCGTATTTGTCATTATATTTTACCTTAAGCAAATCATTTTTAAAGGTTTCTATAGCCTCGTACATGCAAGGTATTATAATCTCTCCTTGTTGGTTAATTAAACCATATTTTTTATTTCTTCTAATAATGGCATGTCCTTTCTTATAGTCAGTTATTAAATCATATTTGCAAGGTAGAACTTCTTGTCCATTAGCATTAACAATGCCAAACATGTTGTCCTTCTTGACTTTTGCAAATTTAGTGCTAACTTTTTCTACATAATCGTAACTGAAATTGATATCTTTATTATCATTATTAGAAAACCCCCACTTTCCATTTTTCATAACTGCAGCAGAACAGTTTTCAAAAAATATAAAAGCATCATATTTGCAAGGAATAATTTCCTCGCCTAAAGAATTGAACAGGCCAATTTTACCATTGTTATTGACTTGGAAAAGATTATTGAAAAAAGATGTGATATTGTCATACTTGCAGGGAATGGTTTCTTGACCTAGGAAATTGGCTATGCCTAACTTTCCATCATTTCTAACTATTGCTGTCTCTTCATTAATAGGGTTAACATAATCATAATTACAATGAACTATTTCGGTTCCATTATAATTCACTAAGCCCCATTTATTGTTTCTTTTGACTCGTGCGACATCGTTTTTGAAGTCCTCAATCTTATCATAAAGGCATGGGATAATCTCTTGACCTTGAGAGTTTACGAATCCCCATTTGTTGTTTTTTTCAACAATAGCACCATAGTTACTTGTTTTCACTATAGAGTCATATTTTTTCAAAGCATTATAGAATGCTGTACTCTGATTGTCAGCATTTGCAAAAAAGATACCGCAAACAATAATAATTGATGACAATAAAGATTTAAAGATATTATCCATATTAAAATGTTATATTGCTGAAAGACTAAAATAGGTATGAAACTTAGTTGTCTTCGTTGGATACTCCTAGAATTTGACGCCTATGTTCCTCTTTTTCTTTTTGTAATAACTCATTGGTAGGACGTGCGTCGTCTGTTTTTTGGTGATCTGACTCTGCAGTAGGGCGGGTGCGTGTTGGTACATCTGCGTTGCGCGGTTGCTTGGGATGATTCTCGATGAGTCTTGGGTCGGCAAAGACTTGATCACCTGGTGACTCATAGATATCTTCCCACTCCTCGTTGTTGCGATTACTCCTTGATTCTCGGTGTTGCTGGGTGGGGCCTTGTTGGCCGCTTTGCTGTTGGCTTTGCTCGGTCGTTGTTTCATTGCTGGGTTGCAGCGACTCGGTCGATGGCATGTTGAGAGCTTGGCTTGATGAGAATGTGACCTCCTCATCGTCAAAAATGAGTGAAAACTTAGGTATGGTTTTGAATTTTTCAATCAGCTCGGCGTTCAATGCCACGCGGTAGGTGGGTGAGCCAGCGTCCATGTCTCTCTGTGTCTCGCATAAGTGATTGACATTGTCGAAAGAGATGCCCAGCAGTTTGTTGTCTTTGAAGTTGGGCACCTTTGAGGTGTTCATGACCATAAGTATAGAGTTAGCATTGCTAGCCATATATTTTATAGTAATGGTGCTGTCGTCGGCAACTATGGATGCAACTACCTCTCCATTACTCTCGTTGATGTCGTACTGCCATCCGTTCCCTTGTTTAGATTCTGAATCCTCAATATTGCTAGTGGGAGCGTTGTCAGAAGTATTGTGATTTCCGTTTCCTGAGTGGTTTTTAAAGAAAACAATAGCGGCAATGATAGCAAGCGCTACAATAATAATCTTCAGCACAGTGAGAGTGTTGATTTTCTTTAAGTTGAATCGTTCACTATTATTTGTGGCTGCCGGGCTGCCGTGGTGTGGCGTCTCGCTGGGTGTAGCTGGCGATTTCTCTTGATAGAGCAATGAGGGTTTCCATCCGCATTGTGGACAGAAGTCGGCTTTTGTCGAGATTTTGCGGCCACACTCAGGGCATGTTATTAGAGCCATAGCAGTTAGTTTGTTGTGGTGGTTGTGACTTGGTTATGAATTTGTTTTACGGTTTCTTTTTTAGTGAATGCAAAGATAATAAATATAATATAAAACGCAAAATGATTGGTGTTTTGTGTGTTTTATGACAGAAAAAAGACGTGGAATGAAGAAAAAATTTGCAGATTTAAAAAAAAGTATTACCTTTGCAGTCGCTATTAATGTTTGGGAAGATCGCATAGTGGCAATTGCGGCGGACTGTAAATCCGCTCCTTCGGGTTCGGTGGTTCGAGTCCACCTCTTCCCACGCTTCCAAAGAGCCTCAACATCAACTCGTGTTGGGGCTTTTTTCTTGTGCTAAGATGTGATGTATAGCAAAAATGTATTATATTTGCGCCACAATAAAACGATTATAACCCCTAAAATCACAAGAAAATGAAGAAAATCACAACAATTCTCGTGTGCATGTTGGCACTTGCCGTGGCATTCTCGGTGGATGCCGCTCCCAAGAAGAAGGTTACAAAGAAGAAAGCATCGACCACCAAGGTTACTACTAAGAAACGTCCCGGCTTGGAGATGCCTACCGACCGTGCAGCCGACGCTGCTGTGTCGTCATCTTATTCTAACAACAAGAGTATCGCTGAGCTTATTGCCGCAGCAGTGGGCAAAGAGGGCACCAAGCAACCCATCCGCAACTTGCTCGCCAACGATGACTTCGTTGCTCGCGCGGGTGTTGCTTCCTTGAAGGAGCAGATAGGAGGTGTGAGTGGCTCGGCCTACAAGTTTAACCATAATGGCACTGATTTCTATATGGTTAAGTTAAGCAATGTATTTGTTGACCAATATCAGGAGGATGTGATACTATATGTGCCTAGCACCGACAATATCATCCGTTGCCGCTGCAAGAACAGCGAGAACATGGAGATTCTGGGCAAGGAGAAAGACTTTGACATCGAGGCTAGTGACGTTCAAAAGTACTATGACTCGACATTTGTGATTTAAGTTACTGGAAAATAACACAATAAAGAGGTTGTGGTAAGGTAAAATCCTTGTCACAACCTCTTTTTTGAGGATTGTAAGCCATTATGGCTGTTGTGCGTAATCTTGAAGTTCTTGGTTAACGGCGCCTTGCTCTGCGCTGTTGGCGTTGCATCTGTCGCATCATGGCAGCTTCTTCGTCGGTCATACCCATTGGCATGCCGTCATTCATTTGTGCTGCTTCCTCATCGGTCATACCCCAGGGTTCGCCGTTGTAGCGATCACGCCTTGACTGACGCTGTTGTGAACGAGGAATGCTGGGCACGTTTTGCCTGTTGCGTCGCATTTGTGCCGCCTCTTCGTCGGTCATGCCCCAAGGTTCGCCAGATCTTCTTCGGTTTACCTTTTCTTGAGGAATGCTTGGCACATCGGGTTGTGGATCTTGAATGATAATCTCTTCTTTAGTGCCGTTGTTATCAACTGTTACTACTGTGTCGGTGACAGTTGTCACGCTGTCGATGGGTGACACCTCGGTAGAGTAGGTAGTGTTGTCCTCTTCACTGCTGAACGAGGTGGACGGCTCATTGTTCTCTACAGGCGCCGAAGGCTTGAGCACATACTTGTAAAGTGCCCATCCACCGCCAGCCAAGGCTGCGAGAGCTAGCACTGCTATGAGTGCTATGATGCCGCCGCTTGACTTTTTCTTGGGTGGATATTGCTGTGGTGGCAGCCCTGGAGCGTAGGGCTGTTGATAGGGTTGTTGATAGGGCTGCTCGGGACCTAGTGGTGGCGGCATGTCGGGGGCAGCATACTGGTCTTGCTGGGGAGCATAAGGTTGTGGCTGCTGCGTTGGTTGCTGCGCTGGTTGCTGCACAGCAGGCTGCTCTTGATAGTCGGAAGGCAGAGCTGGTCGTGGAGTGCCACACGCGGGGCAGAAGTGTGCTCCCTCGGGGATTTTGTTTCCACAGTTGATACAAAAGATTTGTGCCATAGGTAATAGGTTATTATGTTGTTATTAGTTATCTACTCAGTTATCTCCACGCTGCGGGTGGAGCATTATTAATCATTTCGTCAATGGAGGGATTGTGTGGCCTGGATGAGCGGTGATGGTGGCTGCTATGTCTTGGAATGCTAGGCAAGTCCTCAGAGGTTTCTTCGGCAGATTTAACGGCATCATCTTCAGATTTCGATTCGGTTTGCGGTTGCATGCTGGTGTTAAAAGGAGCTGATGGTGAAATGGTGCTTGAGGTGTCAACTGCTGTATAGGACTCGGATGCAGGCTCTGCGGCAGTTTCATCCACGTTTTTTGCACCTTTATTGTAGGCTATTACTCCTACGAGAACTGCTAGTAACACACCTGCAACAATCGCCAAAGGAGCGATAAATTTGCGGTTATTATTGCCGCTTTCGTCATATTGCTGAACCGGTTCTTGTTGCTGATTTTCCATCATGGGCTCTTGGCCCTGGATGGGCTCGCCACAATGTGGACAAGAAACAGCTCGGTCGGATATTTGTTTCCCGCAAGCGGGACAAGTAATCAGTGCCATAAGAGTTATCAGTAGTCAGTTTTCAGTAATCAGTATTCGGTTGGGGTGTACTCAAAATGTGGTATTGGTTTGAGCTTGAAGAGATTCTTGACGTGCTTGTCGTCGATGAGGGCTTTAACGTGCGGATCGTCGCACTCACCAGTGCGGATGTAACGGTCGAGGGCCGCGTAGGTAAATCCCAGGTTGTCCTCATCGGTCTTGCCACAAAGTCCGTCAGAAGGAGTCTTCTCAACGAGGTCAATGGGCAGTCCCAGTTCTTTACCTACTGCGATGACTTCTTGCACGGTGAGTCCACCCAGTGGTGCGAAGTCGCCCGCTGCGTCACCATATCGCGTGGAATATCCCACCCAGTCTTCCGAGAGGTTGCAAGTGTTGGCAACTCGTCCGTTCATCGATTGTGAGATGGCATAAAGCGTGGTCATGCGCAGTCGTGGTGGCATGTTGATGACGGTTTGGCTGCTCACTTCCTTGCCCACAGAACCCAGTTGCTCAGTTACTGCAGCCATGAGAGCTTGGTAGGTGTCGCCGATGTTCACACAACAATGGCCAATGCCCAGATGGTTGATAAGTTGCATGCTGTCGTCAATGTCGGGCTGTACCCCATTGGGCATGGTAACTCCGAAAACACGGTCTTTGCCTAAAGCCTCGGCACACAAAGCAGCAACGACGCTGCTGTCCTTGCCACCCGAGATGCCAATCACGGCGTTGCATCCTTTTCCGTTTTCTTCAAACCAATCCCTAATCCACTGGATAGCTTGTTGAGTAACTTCTTTAGCGTTAAAATCTTTCATGAGCTTTTATAGTGTTTATGTTGGTTATTTATCGTGAGGTTACAAAGTTACTGAAAAAATTTTAAATTGCAATATGTTGAATGATAATCATTAGAGGGCGGACTCAATTGATTCAGTTTTAAGACAATGAATGACAAATGAAGGTTTTACAGCTCGTAGCGCTTTTTCATGTAGTTGTAGATGTTGACTACTTTATATTCACCATCGACCTTGTCGACTATGATGGTACATTCTCTGTTGGAATAGCCACCTTCGTCGCCTGCAAAGTCACTAACTTCGCTCAAAGTTCCACAGAATTCACCATTGCCTAAGCTCTTGATAAACACACCCGGCCTGGTTATGTGATGATCCTCTTCGCCATAAGCAAGATAAGGTTCTTCGCCTTCATTCTCTATATTAGTGCTACTTGTATAACTTTTGCACTTGGCATATAACTCGGGAGTCATAAATTTTCTAGCACTGGATAAACGATAAGCTAGAGGTTTGCCTTGCTTTATGAACATAGTGGCGAAGGCTTCAGCTTCTTGTTCGTTGTAGGTGTTGTCGGCTGTGCTCTCGGCCTCGGGTTGTGCTGCTTCTGTTTCTTGTAATGCTGCTGTGGTGTCTACTTGTTCCTCGACGATTACTGTAGTATCTTCTAGTGAACTGCTAGCTGAGGTGTTAGTACCTGTGGCGCATGCTGTCATTGCTATAGCAAGAACTGATAATGCTGAGAAATAAAGAATTTTTTTCATAATTGTTATGTTTTGAAATTGTTAGTATTCAATCTCTAACTTCCCTTTAAGTGTATATGAATATCGTCAAGGGGTGATTGGTACAAGCCTTCCTGAATAGTCGGTGGGGCGATAGACACACTTGGCATGACCATTGTTTGTCCATACCCATGGTGAAAACCAATGACCAACATAGCTATTTTTTAGATCATTGATTGAACGCTTAGCTGCATCAAGACTGTAATGCATGCTGTAGACTATTCGATATACGGTTTGGCCATTCGCTTTGCCTAAGAAGATTGGCATACAATCAAAGGCATCTGGATACTCGCTTTCCCTTTCAATAGCATTGTCAAGAATACTGTATGAACCCACTACCACATAGTAGACGGTGCGTGATTTGCCGCCACTGGCTCTCTTTTTAGCATCGACCGATGCAGTCCCCGCCATCAGTGCGATGGCAATTGTTAAAAGAATGATTGTTGTTCGTTTCATGATTGTTATGTTTTATGTGTGTTAATGATGTTGTAAAGTTAGGAAAAAAAAAACTTATTTCTGAAATATCTTGCTTTTTTTGTTTTGCGCTTATAATATGTTTTTGAAAAAAATAGAACAATAAGGACATACTATAGTGTAAATAATAATATTTCTTTTATAAAAATGAGGGTGTGTCAATTATGACACACCCTCAAAAATAGCAATAGCTTGCTTATTAATATCTTATAAAGTGTTATTTCAATATGAAGTGACTAAGCCAAGTATTACTTTTTTTCTTGTTCTTTTTCTTGTTCTTGTACAGGCACTTTAGATATAATTTGTATGTTATCCTTTGCTTCTTTTAGCAATTTCAGGTCTTCCTTAGTTGCAGTACGGAAGTTGCAATAGTTAGCAACATATCCACTGACTCTGACAGATGTTATTCTTCCGTCTTCGGTTAGGACTTCAAACTTTGGCTCAATCATCACATCTGCATTGCCATTAATCTTAAGCGCTTGGCTGATGGCATAGTTTACCGCTGCTTTACGGCTCTCGGCGTCATCATTACCATTATATGAACAAGAATATTCGATTTTACTAGAGAAAACTTGCAGGTCGGCAATTGTTTTTGTTACATCAAAATTGGTAGGTAATTTTACAGTCTTATCAAGAGAGTGATAAAGATAAGATTGTTTCTTGCTGTCATTGGGAACAGGCGCCATGGTTTCGTCAATCTCGATGTAGGTGTTTTGTTGCACATCAGTTCTTTGAAACAAGTTTTTAGTACTTTTGCACGATGATGCTAATAATAAAATAGCACCTAAAATCCGCAACTATCATCCAATACACGATTAAGGGTAGATTTATGAGTCGTTAGTAGCAGCTTTCAGTAAAAAGCAACAGCACAACATCAATAT
>CADAZN010000011.1 GCA_902792435.1 uncultured Bacteroidales bacterium | reverse complement strand
AATTTGAACCACTCGGGGTGGCGACTGTAAGGTTGTCTTAGTTCCATCTTTTTGACAGTTTTGGGCTCTTTAACTGTCAACTTTTTTCAGGATAAGACACTCCACTATATATCTAAATCATCAGATTGATAAGTTGAGAGCTGATGAGCATGTAGATGAGCATACCCACAATATCGTTGGTTACCGTCACAAACGGGCCGGTGGCTATCGCAGGATCAATCTTCAACTTCTCAAGGACAATGGGAACCATAGTGCCAAACACCGAGGCAAAGAGTACCACTGCAAACAATGAGATGGTCACCGCCATCGAGGTGATATTGGCCTTGTTAGGGTCATCGTCGGCAGGCCAAATGAGGTTGTAAAGGAACACTAGGCCTGCAATGAGCACGGCATTAAGGAGCGCAACAAAGAACTCCTTGAGCAAGTGCTTGCCAGCTTGCCTGAGCTCAAGACTACCATTGGCAAGACCTTGCACAACGATAGCGCTCGACTGGGTGCCCACATTACCACCAGTGCCACCAATCAGCGGGATGAACAATGCCAAGCCAGGAAGGATGGTTTGCCATTGGGCCTCTTCATCGCCGTCAAGGATGAGAGCGTTGGCGATACCACCCACGATGCCAATCAGCAGCCAGGGGAAACGGGCGCGGAACTGTGTCCACACGCTGTCGCCAGTGTCTACTTCGGCAACAAGACCGGTAGCCAACTGGTAGTCGCGCTCGCTCTGCTCACGCACCTCGTCCATAATGTCGTCGACAGTGATGCGGCCCACGAGTCGACCAATGGAATCGACTACTGGCATGGCAACAAGGTCATATTTCTCAAAGTCAAGAGCCACGTCCTCGATGGGGGTATCGGTCTTTACCGAGATGGGGTTGGGCTCCATCACATATTTTATCTTGTTGGCCGACGGATTGGTGATGGTTTTCTTCAAGGGGAAAACTCCCTTCAAGCGGTTGTCGTCGTCAACAACGTAAATGTTGTAAATCTCGTCCATGTCCTCGGCCTGTTCACGCATGGCCTTGATACAGTCGGGCATCGACAGGTTCTCGTTCACGACAATCATCTCGGTCGACATGTGACCACCGGCGGTGTCTTCGTCATATTGCATCAGGTCGACGATGTCGCCAGCCTGCTCCACGTCGTCGATTTGCTTGATAACGTCTTCCTGATCGTCCTCGTCGAGCTCTTGGATGAGGTCAACAGCATCGTTGGCGTCCATCTGCTCGATTGTCTTGGCGATGGTCTCGTTAGGCATCATCTCGAGAAGGTCGGCACGCTCGTCCTCGTCGAGCTCGGCAAGCACGTCGGCTGCCGTCTCATCGTCGAGCAGCTGCATCACAAAGAGCGCCTCGTCCACATCGTCAAGCTCAGCGATGAGTTCTGCAATGTCGGCAGGGTGCATGTCGCTGACATAGGCCCTCAGCTGCGCTTCATCTTTGGCCTCTATCAGGTCTTCTAGCCTGTCTATATTGTCGATGTTGAATTCTTTCATAACCTTGTTTTATTTTTGCTGAAGGTTTTTAATGATGTTGGTCAACTCTATAAACTCGGCAACGCTAAGTTGCTCGGGGCGTCGCTTGAACAGCTCACCATATTGCGCGTCGAGATTGGGCATTGCCTCGGGTGGTATCATGCCACGAAGTGAGTTTCTCAAAGTCTTACGGCGTTGGCCAAAGGAGGTCTTCACCACGCTCTTGAACAATCGTTCGTCGCATCCCAGGTCGGTGACTTTGTTGCGTACCAGCTTGATGACGCCACTCTTAACCTTTGGAGGCGGGTCAAAGACGTTCTCGTCAACGGTGAACAGGTACTCGATGTCATACCATGCCTGCAGCAGCACGCTCACGATGCCATAGGTCTTGCTGCCAGGACCGGCTGCGATGCGCTGAGCCACCTCGCGCTGGAACATTCCGCTGCAGCACGTCACTTGATCTTTGTAATCAAGCACATGGAAAAGAATTTGCGATGAGATGTTGTAGGGGTAATTGCCTATCACCACCATCTCGCCATCGCCGCATGCCTCGCGCAAGTCGAGTTTCAAGAAATCCTTCTCAATGATGCGACCGTCAAGGGTGGCGAAGTTGGCCTTCAAGTAGTCAACGCTCTCGCTGTCGAGCTCCACAACCTTGAGGTCATGGCCATTCTGCAACAAGAACTGTGTGAGCACTCCCATTCCAGGGCCCACCTCTAGAGCTGGCACGCCCTTATAGTCATCGATGGTCGACGCGATGCGCTGTGCTACATCGAGGTCAATAAGGAAATGTTGTCCCAGTGATTTCTTAGCTCTTACCTGCTGCATGTGGTGTTGTTTAGTAAATGATTTCTTTTTTAATATTGCAAAATTAGAGAAAATCGCGAAATAATACAAAACTGCTGGCTTTTTTTTAAGCAAAAGTGGATAATACCGACATTCTTCAATCAAATCTTGACTCGCAACTATTGTTAAAATAAGTAATATAGTTGCATTAGGGGTTAAATATGCCACTTTTTTTGAATTATTGAACAATAGGCTTGGATTAAAACATTACTTTTGCATAGTTTTTAAAAAATAGACAACAAATATTAAAAAGAGTAATATGAAAAAGTTTAAAGTTTTAGTGATTGCTGTAGCTGTGGCTATCACAGCTCAAGCAGGTGGACTACTGCACAACACCAATCAACACATCGCTTTCCAGCGCATGATGGCGCGAGGAGCTAGCAACGAAATCGATGCTGTTTTCACCAACCCTGCAGGCATTGCCTTCATGGATCACGATGGATGGACACTATCGCTCAACATCCAGAGTGCTTACCAAACTCGTAACATCAATGCCACAGTGATGACACCCGCTGGAATGGGACTATTCCCCAACGACACCTTTAATAAGAAGTATAAAGGCAATGCGGCGGCACCCATCCTTCCATCGGCTTATGCCGCCTACAAGACTCCCAAATGGGCTATCTCAGGTTTTATTGGCGTCGTGGGTGGCGGTGGCAAATGCACCTTCGACGACGGTCTCCCTCTTTTTGATGCGGCAGTGATGGCTGGAACCTATAGTAGATCATTGCAACCTTTAGCCGAGGGTTATCCTTCACTTGCAGCAGTGTTAGGCGGCCCTATTACTCCTGATCAATATTACATTGACGGATACATGAAGGGTAGACAATACATCTTTGGCGGACAGCTTGGTTTCTCTTATAAGTTTAACGAGCATTTTTCGGGATACGCCGGATTCCGCGTTAACTATTTTAACGGAAACTATACTGGACATGTTAATGCCACAGCAGGTGATATTCTTTCCAATAAATTTCAGCAGCTTGCTATATCTTATCCAGCATTTGCAACAGAACTGTTGCCAAAAACTGAGGAAAACGGCTTGGTTCACATTGCTATTGACTGTTCACAGACTGGTTGGGGACTCACTCCTATAGTCGGTCTTAATTACAAATGGCGTGGTTTGACACTTGCGGCAAAATATGAATTCAAAACTAATCTTAACATTGAGAACGACACTAAGGTCCTTGAGGCTAAAGGTTTTGAGGAGCAGATGAAAGATTACAAGCACGGCGTTAACACTCCAAGCGACATGCCTAGTGTGCTCTATGTAGCTGCTGGCTACGAGTTCATCCCTAACAAGCTGCGCGGTACTGTCGAGTATCACTACTACGACGACAAGCACGCCGATATGGCCGCTGGCAAAAACAAAGAGCTAAAGCATGGCACTCATGAGTTCCTCGCCGGTGTGGAGTGGGACATCAACAAGACTTTCACCGTTAGTGCTGGTGCACAGCGCACCGACTATGGCTTGAGCGACAAGTATCAGAGCAACACCTCGTTCTCTTGCGACAGCTATTCAATTGGACTTGGTGGAGCAATCAACGTGTCTAAAAACGTGAAACTCAACGTTGGCTACTTCTGGACTACCTACAGCGACTACAAGAAAGAAATGCCTGCCGAGGCTGGTGGCTACAATGGTATTTCGCCAGCTATCACTGGTAGCGACGTTTACAGCCGCACCAACAAAGTGTTTGGCGTAGGCATCGACTACAAGTTCTAATACTAGCACTAATTCAACTAGCATGGGGCAAACCGCATTACACGGTTTGCCTCTTTTTATTCTTTTTCGTGCGTTTTTAAACCCGATTTGGGTTAAACCAATGTCGTTTATGGCATTTAGAGGGGCAAAAAATATAGGTAACGAACATTGTAACAGTATTGTAACGCAAAAAGTTTGTGTATGTGTAGATTGCTGAATAATTTTGCAACCAGAAAAGCGATATGCTACATTTTTAAAATTGAAATTATTTATTTACCACCAAAAACAAAACAAAGATGAAAGCAATTAAATTTTTTATGTTAGCACTTGCGTTTGTGCTAATGTCAGCAACCTGTGATGCACGTGAAACCACAGTTTCAGTTAACAAGCTGCCTAAGGCTGCCCAAAACATGATTGCCAACAATTTCAAAGGTAAGAAAGTGACTCTCGCAAAGAAAGATGTGGAAGTGAACTTGGTAAACTTTGATGTAGTGTTGAACGATGGTACCAAATTAGAATTCGACAGCAACGGCGAATGGACCGAAGTGGATTGCAAACCTTCGACTGTACCTGCAGCAATTGTGCCTTCTGCAATTTCTAAATATGTTAAGGCGCAATATCCCAATGCACGCATTGTGCAAATTGAGCGTGACAGTCGTGGATACGAAATTGACCTATCTAACGGAATGGACATCAGCTTCGACAAGCAGTTCAATGTTGTAAAGACTGATGACTAATTTTTAAGAGAGAGGGTGTGCCAAAATTCAGGCACACCCTTTTTTTACCCAATCGTTTTTGAGGGTTTATCCACAATCGGTCATTAGGTCATTAAAAAACATTGTGCTGTTGACCTAATGACTGGTTTGAGTTTAACAAGTTATTTGTATATTTGCACCATGGAAAGAAATTGCACCATGGAACAAAAGAAAATACTTGTTGTTGACGATGAACCCGATTTGTGCGAGATATTGAGCTATAACCTCACTCATGCAGGATTTATTGCACATTATGTTCAATCGGCCGAGGAGGCTCTGGCTAAAGGTGTGGCTCAATATGATTTGCTGCTGCTTGATGTGATGATGGAAGAAATGTCGGGCTTTGACCTGGCACGTGTTCTCAAGAATGATCAAGCCACAGCATCAATACCTATAGTTTTCATTACTGCTAAAGATACCGAGGAAGATTTGCTTCATGGCTTTGGACTTGGTGCCGACGATTATGTGAAGAAACCTTTCTCAATTAACGAGGTTATCGCGCGTGTCAAGGCTGTGCTTAGCCGTTCTAATGCGGCAAATGGACCTAAAACACTTATCTTTAACACCCTTGTTGTTGACCTGGACAAGAAAACTGTTTCTGTTGATGGCAACTTGGTTTCGCTCACCAAGACTGAGTTTGAGCTACTCGTGCTTTTGCTTCAAAACCCAGGACAGGTGTTCTCGCGCCAGCAAGTGATTGACCTCGTGTGGCCCGACAAGGTTGTTGTCACCGATCGAGCCGTCGATGTCAACATCACTCGAATGCGCAAGAAGTTAGGCCCCTACAGCAACAACATTGTTTCAAGGCAGGGATATGGTTATTTGTTTGACCCCGACACAAGTATCTAAATAATGATGCAACCAGTATGAAAAGAAAAATACAACTCTCCGAAGGTCGAAGAATGTTTATCAGCGTTATGGTGATATTTGCCGTTTACGCAATTATTTTCATAATCTTTGAGGATTACGACCGCATTTATCTAGAACCGTTCAACGAGATAAGCGATTGGCATCTGCTAATTTTTTCTCTTGTCGTGATTTTGCTGCTTGGGCTATTGTTGCGTCGTTATGCTAAGCGCATGGACGAGCGCATAAACAAGGAACAAGATGAGAAAAACAATCAATTGCGTCGTGAGATGACTCAGAACATATCTCATGAACTGAAAACACCGGTGGCAAGCATCCTTGGCTTCACCGACACAATTATCGCTAACCCCGATATGGAAGAAAGCACCCGCCAGCAATTCATTGTGCGCACCAATAGTCAGGCCAAAAGGCTTGCCTCCCTTTTGAATGACATATCCATGATTAATAGCATGGATTATGGGGCAAGTAACATGAAGATGGAGGACACCGATGTTTCTAAAATCGTTGATGATGTGGTTGCCGAGACAGCTCTGGCAGTGGAGCAAAAGAAGATGAAACTGATAAATAATTTGCCACAAGATATCGTTATTGAGGCCAACCCGTCACTCATTCATAGCATCTTCCGCAATCTTGTGGACAACGCGGTAAATTATGCCGGGGAAGGTTCTGTTATCGAGATTAATGCCCATGAGGAGCATGACGGCTACCACTTTGTTTTTGCCGACAACGGTTGTGGAGTAGAACCCGAACACCTCAATCGCATCTTTGAGCGATTCTACCGCGTTCACAAAGGACGCAGCCGGGCTCTGGGTGGCACCGGCTTGGGATTAGCAATAGTGAAGCATGCGGTAATGTTGCATGGCGGCAACATCGTGGCCAATAATGCTCCCGCCGGAGGGCTGACCTTTGATTTCGACCTGAAAAAATCCCATCCTCACAACTCAAATCAATAATTCCCATTTTACCCATATTCACCGAATTTCTTCGGTGAATAATCCTGCTATTCGCCGAAATTTTTCGGCGAATAATTTGCTTTTTCCCCGAAAATGTCCTAATTTTGCCCCAAAATCAAATAGTTATGCGATATATACACGATTATGATAATTGGTGGCAGTTTCGTTATGACAGCCAGTCGATAATGAATGAGTTGGGGCGAGTGCGCACCAAGCAGGGGCAGGTTATGGGGAGAATGTTGTCTTTGGGATTTGATTCCCAGGATGAGGCTGTTCTCTCAAATCTGTCGCTCGAACTTGTTCGTTCCTCCGAGATTGAGGGAGAAAAACTGAATCTCGAAGAAGTTCGCTCCTCTATTGCACGACGATTGGGTATCGAGACAGCTGGACTGGTACCGGTTTCTCGCTACGTTGATGGTGTGGTAGAGATGCAACTGGATGCGACTCAAAATTACGACAAGCCACTCACGCACGAGCGACTTTTCGGATGGCATAACGTGTTGTTCCCAACGGGAATGAGCGGGTTATATCGCATTGATGTGGGTAGGTACCGTTCGGGCGACATGCAAGTGGTGTCGGGAGCTATGGGAAAGGAAAAGGTCCATTATCAAGCGCCGGCTGCTGGGCGTGTGCCCGACGAGATGGAGCGCTTTATTGCTTGGGTAAATAGTGACGAGAATATTGACGCTGTGTTGAAGGCGGCAATAGCCCACTTGTGGTTTGTCTCGATTCACCCTTTTGATGACGGCAATGGGAGAATAGCAAGAGCATTGACCGATATGCTACTTGCTCGTTCCGAAAATTGCAGCAAGAGGTTTTACAGTATCTCGTCCGAAATAAAAGTGCTGCAGAAAGAGTATTACGAGGTGCTCGAGCGTACACAGCGTGGAAATGGCGACATCACACAATGGCTTTTATGGTTTTTAGGCTGCTTTGAGCAGGCATTGCAGTCAACCGAAGACACCCTGTCGTCGGTAATGCGCAAAGCCGATTTTTGGGAGAGCCACCGCGATGTCTTTTTCAACGAAAGACAAAGGAAGCTGTTGAATATGCTATTCGACGATTTCTTCGGAAAACTAACTTCCAGCAAATGGGCAAAGATAGCCAAATGCTCATCCGACACAGCACTTAATGACATAAATGACCTTATTGCCAAAGGCATCCTAAGAAAGTCAAACGAAGGCGGCCGCAGCACAAACTACACCCTGATGGACGACAGGCATAGCTAAATAAGATTTTTTCTCGGGCAGAGTTTCCTCCCACTTTATAGCAAAAAAACGTGAAAAACTATTGACAAACGCCCCTCGATATTGTATTTTTGCATCGTAAATATATATATAATCTAATTTTAGTGTAAATGGAGAAAAATAAAATTCAACAACCTAAGGCTACTCAGTCTAAGGGTTTGGAAGAGAAAATGCCTCTTAACAAGATGAATTATATAATGATTGCAGTGTGTCTGCTTCTCATTGCTGTGGGCTTCTTCCTTATGAGCGGTAGCCCCAACGAGGGTGCGACATTCAACAACGATGTGTTCAACTCCACACGCACCGTAGTGGCTCCCTTCATCACTTTCCTGGGCTTTATCCTCATGGTCCCCGCTATCCTCTACCGTGGCAAGAACAATAAAGAGGTTGAAGTATAATTATTTAAAAGATTAAGTGCATCATGCATTATGATGCATTATGAAGGCGCAGCCTAATTGTGCATTGTGCATTATGAATTATGCATTAAATTAAGCATTATGAAGGCGCAGCCTAATTGTGCATTATGCATTATTAATTGTGAATTAAATAAATGGACTGGCTACAATCTATTATAATTGCTATTGTTGAGGGACTGACCGAGTTCCTCCCTGTCTCTTCAACGGGACACATGATCATCACCGAGAACATGCTTGGTGTAGATATCACCGACAAATTTGTCAACGCTTTCACCGTCATCATTCAATTTGGCGCCATCCTTTCGGTGGTTTGCCTATATTGGCGTCGCTTCTTCGTGCTTAAAAAAGTTGATGAGGGAGTAACTGGATGGAGAGCGTTTCTGCAAAAGTACGACTTCTACTGGAAACTGCTCGTGGCTTTCATTCCTGCCGCAGTCATCGGACTCGCCTTGGGCGACTTTATCGAGAGCCTCATGGGCAACGTGTGGGTAGTGGCTATTATGCTCGTCGCAGTCGGCGTCTTGTTGCTTTTTGTCGACAAGTGGTTCGACCGCAAGGAAGACCGTCCGCTCACCGAGCGCCGTGCCTTCACCATTGGCCTGTACCAGTGCATCTCGATGATTCCTGGCACATCACGCTCGTTTGCCACCATTGCCGGTGGCATGCAGCAAGGACTCACTCGCAAGACTGCAGCCGAGTTTTCGTTCTTCTTGGCGGTGCCCACCATGGCGGCTGCCACTGGCTATGAATTGCTGAAAATGCTCCTCGATGAGGAATATCGCGAGGCTTTGTCTAGCAACGTTGGCGTGTTGCTCATTGGCTGTGTTGTTGCTTTCATAGTTGCCATCTTGGCTATAAAGTTCTTCATCTCGTTCTTGACCAAGTATGGCTTCAAGGCCTTTGGATGGTATCGCATCATCGTGGGAGGCATCATTCTGGCATTGCTTTTCACTGGCCACTCCCTCCAAATGGTCGACTAGTGATTCCAGTGATTCCAGTGATTCCAGTGATTCCAGCGATTCCACTGATTCCAGTGATTCCAGTGATTCTGCCCGATTAAGGCGATTCCATATTAATTGTCTAAAAAGATCATGCTTAATCCAATAGAAGGCGAAATATTTTACATCGACAAGCCGCTCAAGTGGACTTCCTTTGAAGTGGTCAAGAAGGTGCGTGCACGGCTGCGCAAGAGGCTCGACATCAAGAGTTTGCGTGTGGGCCACGCTGGCACTCTCGATCCATTGGCAACAGGCGTGCTGATCATTTGCACTGGGCGCGCCACTAAGCTCATCGAGGAAATCCAAGCCGGGGTGAAGGAGTACGTAGCCCACATCAAGCTAGGGGAGACGACACCATCGTTCGACCTCGAGACGCAAGTCGATGCAACCTATCCATGGCAGCACATCACGCCTGAGCTAATCGAGAAAACGCTCAAGGAGCAGTTCACAGGGACAATCGAGCAGGTGCCTCCAGCTTTCTCGGCTTGCAAAATCGATGGCAAGCCGGCCTACAAACTCGCACGCAAAGGCAAGGATGTGGAGATACGAGCCAAGACTCTTGTCATCGACGAGATTGAGGTGCTCGAATGCGGCCTGCCTCAAGAGCCTACTCTTGTCATCCGGGTGGTCTGCAGCAAGGGCACCTACATCCGTGCGCTGGCACGCGACATTGGCGTGGCTCTGGGAAGCGGAGCACATCTCACAGGGCTGCGTCGCACATGCGTTGGCGACATCACAGTGGACCAATGCGAGAGCGTCGATGCTATTCTTCAACGTCTCGAGAACGAGGAAATGGTCTCGCCCGACCGAGCCGAGCAAGAGCGACTTGAGAGGGAGCGTGAGCTCAATAGAGCACGTGCAAAAATCCTAAAAGCCGAGCGAGAAGCAAGGCAACGAGCAAAACGTTCGCGACAATCACAAATTTAGCGTTTTTGCTTTTAACTTTTTAGCTATTTGATAGTCTAATAATCACATTATATTATTGCAACATGAAATTATCGGAATTTGACAATGGTATGCCTAGCGAGCTCATCGCGATGCATCCGGCACACAACCGTGACGAAGCACGCATGATGGTTCTTCACCGCAAAACGGGAGAGATAGAACATCGCATCGTCAACGACATTATTCACTACTTCGACGACCAGGATTCGTTTATCTTTAACGACACCAAGGTCTTCCCTGCTAAGCTCAACGGTAACAAGGAGAAAACCGGAGCTAAGATTGAGGTATTCCTGCTCAGGGAGCTTAACGAAGAGAATAAGCTTTGGGATGTTCTGGTTGAGCCTGCTCGCAAAATTCGCATCGGAAATAAGCTATATTTCGGACTCGACGAGGGTCTGGTGGCCGAGGTTATCGACAACACCACCTCTAGAGGTCGAACTCTTAGGTTCCTTTACGACGGCGACCACGACGAGTTCAAGAAAAATCTTTATGCTCTCGGACACACTCCTCTACCTTATTATATCAAGCGTGAGGTGGAGCCCGAAGATGAAGAACGCTATCAAACAATCTTCGCTCGCAACGAGGGTGCTGTAGTTGCTCCTGCTGCTAGTTTGCACTTCAGCCGCGAACTACTTAAACGCCTTGAAATAAAAGGTATCTATGACGAATACATTACCATTCACTTGGGATTGGGTGGTTTCCGAAACATCGACGTTGAGGATCTCACCAAGCATCGCATGGACAGCGAGCAGATTATTATTCCTGAAGATGTAACCACAAGGGTCAACGAGCGTCGCGAGAAGGGGCACAAAGTGTGCGCTATTGGAGTTTCTACTCTCAGGGCGATGGAGAGCTCGGTGAGCATGAACGGATACATCAAGCCCTTTGACGGATGGACCAACAAGTTCATCTTCCCGCCTTACGACTTCACAACAGCCGACGCTTTGCTCACTAATTTCCACATGCCATTCTCTACCATGCTCATGATTGCATGTGCTTTTGGTGGATATGAGCAGGTGATGCAGGCCTACAAGGTGGCTATTGACGAGAAGTACCAATTCGGGTGCTACGGCGACGCTATGCTTATTGTCGACTAAACGCAACAGTCTCTACACAATATCGTCCCTAGCCATTCCTAGTCACTCCTAGCCATTCTTAGCCACCATGACTACGACAGTGCTACATATAAGGCAATCTCTTTATAACACTCTTATTTTAAGTGTTTTGATGATGATTGCCTTTCTTTTTGCTACCCAAGCAAGGGCGCAACAGTTCAACATCTCGCAGGTCAATGACTCCTTGTGGAACCTCACTCTCACTGTTGACGGTGACACGTCGTTATGGCAGCTCAAGTATCCGGTCTACAGGTTTGCGACAGCCGATATCAACGGCGACGGCTCAGTCGATGCCGTGGTAGGGGTTTACAAAGCATCAAGATTTTTCACTACTCCTAACCGCAGGGTTTTTATCTTCAAAAACTATGAGGGGCTGATAAGGCCACTATGGCTAGGAAGCAGGCTCAGTGGCGAACTCGTCGACTTCAACATCGTTGACAACAAGGTAAGGGCCATTGAGAAGGCTAAGGACCGATTTGTAGTCAGTGACTATTCGTGGAATGGTTTTGGACTGGCGATGGACTCGGTTGTCTACACTTCTTCTTCTATCGATGATTGCTATCATTTTTTAAGTATAATTAAACAATAAATGTGATGAAACGAATTTTTTCTGTAATCTTTCTTTTAGGTTTCGCTATCGCTACGCTTACTGTGAATGCCGAGAAGCCTAAAGTTGTGAAAGTTCCTGGTAATGGTGGGATTGATGTTGAGAAACTCGACAAGAATCTTGACCTGAATATGGATGTGTCAAACCTTAGTCTCTACGAGATTAGGGTGCTCAAGGCTGCTGTGGCAGCAAGAAAAGGTGAATGTCTCATGCTCTCTGAGCTAAGAGGTGTTTTTGATGAGACCTCATGGTATGAAGAACGTGCCGCTCAACGCGAGGGATGGACCTATGACGACGAGGGTAATATCGTGATTAAAAAAGTTGAGAAATCTAATTACTCTAAGGAGGAACTGGATTTCCTTGATCGACTGGAAAAGGCCGAGAAGGAAAAGCTGGCTAATAACTTGCAATTGCTAGGCACTAGGAGCCAGCCACGATGGTCGCCCAACCTTGACAATCTGGCTAACCCCATGCAGATGTCTAATATGCCAAAACCGCTCGCCGATGCTTTGATTAAGAATGGATTTGCCATTGTCCCCGACAATAAGGAACAGCTGTTCCACATCTATGAGAACAATGACTATCACCAGTTCCCCAGCTTCATTACTACCGACATCTACCTGCAGGCTTTCCACATGTATTTCGACTACATGCTGCGCAAGATGGAAGAGGGCAAGATGCACAAGGTAATGACCAACTACTGCAAGCAGCTCTACACCGAGATGATGACCAAGGCGAAAACTGCCAAGGGCACGATGCGTGATGCCGCACAGCGCGACGCCGCCTATTTTGCCATTGCTCATGCGCTGTTCACTGGAAAGTCAACCCTCAAGGTGCCGGCTAAATACGCTGCTATGGCCAAGAAGGAGATTAATAATGTCAAGAAGGCCGAGGATGCTTTTTCCGACTTCCTCGATTACAAGAATGTGAAGTTTGGATATGGTATCTACCGTCCACGTGGGCATTATTCTCGCACTAACCTTCTCAAGCGTTATTTCATGGGAATGATGTGGTTGCAGAACGCACCATTTGGCTCCGATAAGCCCGAGCAACTGAGGGCTGCTTTGCTCATCGCCGATGTGATAGGAAAAAATGCCAAGCACACTCAGACCTACAAGTCGATTGACGAGCCAATCACTTACCTCATGGGCAATAGCGACAACTTGAGCATGATTGATATCTACAACATCATCAAGGAAGATGGGGCAAATATCAACAAGTTCATGACTAGCGAGGCCGACCTTAACCGAGTGAAAGAGAAAATCGAAGCTAAGGATGAGGCTAAAACTCGCATCCGTCCTAAATTTGAGCGCACTAGTCACTGCAAGATCAACCTCATGCCACAGCGTTACATGCCCGACGGTGAGGTTCTGCAAGAGATGGTGGACTATGACAATGTGCCAACGCTGCGCGACGTGCCCAAGGGCCTTGATGTCCTGGCTGCTATGGGAGTAGGGCAGGCCGAGAGAATCCTTATCGAGGAACTCAAGGAGGCACAAAAGTGGAACAAGTACACGACCAATCTCGATCGCATGAAGAATCGCATGAAGGAGATTGACTGGAGTTCGACTGTTTCTAACAAATGGATGGAGACGCTTAAGGTTCTAAATGCCGCCAAGACTCCTAACATGCCTTACTTCATGAAGAATGAGCAATGGGATAAGAAAAACCTGAATGCCGCTCTTGCCTCGTGGGCCGAGCTCAAGCACGACGCTATTCTCTATGCTAAGCAACCTGCTGGTGCCGAATGTGGCGACGGAGAAAACTTGCCAAGGCCCTATGTGGTAGGATATGTTGAGCCTAATGTGGCTTATTGGAACAAGGCTATCGAGCTGCTCGATGCTACCGCCAAGGCTCTCAACTATTACGACATGATGACCGCCGAAATGAAGAACCTCACTAAGCAGATGAAGGAGGAGGCAGAGTTCCTTCTCAACATGAGTAACAAGGAGTTGGCAAAAACTCCGCTCTCTAAGGAGGAATATGACCACATCAAGGTGCTGGGTTCTACCTTTGAGTACATCACTCTGCAAATTCTCGGTGCTGAGCCTGGCGCTAGCTGGGATGAGGTGGTGAACGGTGCCGACCGCAACATGGCCGTTATTGCCGACGTCTACACAGCCAATGCCGACAACAATCCCAACAAGAGTGTCCTCTATGAGGCTGTGGGACCAGCTCATGAAATCTATGTAGTGGTAGAGATTGACGGATATCTCTATCTCACACGTGGAGCAGTATTCTCTTATCGTGAGTTCCAGGAGGATCTCTCAGCGCCAAGAACTACCGATGAGGAGTGGCAACGCGATCTCAAGGAAAAGCCCAACAAGGGAATTCCTGAATGGATGAAAGAAATTATTGTGCCCATCGACAACAAGAATCTTGACAATGAGCACTTCTTCTACAGCACTGGCTGCTAAACTGCTGTTGCTGGCGCTAATGGCTCACGTGGCCATCGCACTTCACGCGGGCGACACGTTGACGGTGACTTTCACCGGCGACGTGTTGCTCGACCGTGGTGTGCGCAAGGTTATTGAGAAGAATAACGGCGACCCCAGCTGCCTTTTTTCTTCGTCGGTCGACTCTCTGTTCAAGGCTTCCCACTTTGTGGTTGCTAATCTTGAGTGCCCGGCGACCAAAATCGAGGATCCTGTTTACAAGAAATTTATCTTCCGTGCTGAACCTGAGTGGCTCGCCACTCTCAAGGAGCATGGCATTACCCACCTTAATCTTGCCAACAATCACAGCATCGACCAAGGACGAGATGGACTAATCGACACGCGCGACAACATCATCAAGGCTGGCATGGTGCCATTCGGGGCAGGCGACAACATGGAGCAAGCGGTGCAACCAGTCCTCTTGAGTTCGTCGCCTCGCAATGTCTATCTAATAGCATCGCTGAGATTGGCTCTGGAAAACACCGCCTATCTGCCACACAAGCCCAGCGTGAGCCAGGAGAGTTTTGAGAAAATAATTAACCGCATCAAGATGCTCAAGCAGCAAGATCCAGGATGCTGCGTTATTGTGAGCCTTCACTGGGGCATGGAGCACATGACAAATCCTGCTGCTCAGCAGGTTATGGAAGCGCACCAACTCATCGATGCTGGGGCCGATTGCCTCATCTGCCATCACACTCACACCATGCAAACCGTCGAGAACTATGACGGCAAGTTCATCTATTATAGCATTGGAAATTTTATCTTCGACCAATCACGGCCCATCAATGCAAGAGCCTGCGCTGTGACCTTGAAAATTACCGAAGATTCGGTAACTCCCACAACCGTCCCTGTAATCATCAAAAACTGCACGCCAATTATAACATCTTCAGCTCATTAATGGCAATTGAGGTGGTTGCACATTAAGGTTTTTTATTTGCGCACGCAATCGTTTGCGCATTTTTTTACTTAGGTACTATAATGAAATTTACTTTAATTAAATAATTTTTTCTATTTTTGTGGGATTATAATATCATATCGTAACCATGACAATAATTTCTTAATTTCAAAACCATAAAATCAAACTATTATGAGGAAAATCTACCTTATTTTCGCAATGGCGTTGCTCCTGCCGTTGACCACCCTTGCCCAAGGATGGCCAGCCAACTATGGCGGAGTTATGCTGCAGGGTTTCTTCTGGGACAGTTACAAGGAGACCCCCGACTGTAGCCCTTGGGGACCGTGGGCCAACCATGTCACCAACGAGGCTACTGAAACACATCAGCCTGGCTATACCTGGGCAACCATGTATGGTGCAGGATGGACCGAAGGTGAAGAATGGCAAGTACCTGTGACGACATGGACAAGCCTGCTCGCCCATAAGGACGAAATCACTCCTTACATCGACCTGCTGTGGCTGCCTCAGAGTGGCTCGACAGTTGCCGACTCCACTATGGTCTATTATGAAAGCGAAGACAATAGTGGCCGACACGGCGAACGTCCTTGGAGAAATGGATATGAGTGGGGATATAATGACAACAATGTCATCACCAACCCCGACTGTATGGGCTTTGTGCCTGTGTTCTATTTCCACCACGGACTATCTTACAATCCCGATGGTACCCCTTGGACCTACACCGACAGTGAGGGTCGCACATGGACCCCAATCTCTTACTTCGGCACCGAGGCTGAACTCCGTCAGCTCATTGCCACTTACAAGGCCGAAGGCACCGGAGCCATCGAAGACGTGGTGGCAAACCACCGCGGCGGCTTGGGCACATGGGCTGGCGACAAATACTCTATTGAGTTCCCGACAGAGTACTACAAAGGCACTTTCTGCCCCGAAGGCGAGTACATCCAGTGGACCAGCGACGACGTGTGCAACGATGACGAGAGCGGACGTGGAACTGGTAATCCCGACTGCGGCGGCAAGGGTGAATGGGCTCGCGACATCGACCACCACAGTCCTGCCACTCGCGCCAAGGTCCTCAAGTTCCTCGACTTCTTGAAGAACGACCTGGGCTATGTGGGCTATCGCTATGACTATGCTATGGGCTTCGAGGAGAAGCACTTTGCCGAGTATAACACCACCCTGCGACCCACCTTCAGCGTGGGCGAGTATTGGGGCTCGAAAGAAAACATCTCTGACTGGATTCATAAGACCTACATGGAAGGCACCTACCAGAGCGCTGCCTTCGACTTCCCATTGCAGAGCGACATCCGCGAGGCATTCAACTACGGCAACTACCGCTACCTGAACAACTCGGGCCTTATCAGCGACCCAGTGCTCAAGCGCTATGCCGTTACCTTCCTCGACAACCACGACACCTTCAAGGACCTGCCCACCGACGGCTCAAACTACAACGGGAGCAATGGCAAGGCCTATCAGCACCGTGTGGAGAAGAACATCGTTGAGGCCAACGCCTTCATCCTGGCAATGCCTGGCACTCCATGCTTGTTCTATCCTCACTTCATGCACCCACAATGGCACGACATTCTGTGCTTGCTCATCAAGGCTCGCCGCACCGCCGGCATCACCAACGAGAGTGAGCGCTCGGCTGCCACCCTTGTGGGCGACAACGGTATCCAATGGGTAGTTACCGGCGCTAATGGTCAGATATGCTACCAGTTGGGCGACGCTACCGACGCTGGTGTACCCGATGGCTTCACCACAGTGTGGGAGAGCACTCCCGACGAGAATGGCAAACAAGTGGCACGCTACAGCATCACAAGCAATCTTTATAACAGGATTCAGTACAACAGAAAACAGAACCTCATCAACGGTTATCCTGTTATCGACCGCAACAGCTGCACATTCAATGGCTCAATGACCGTTAAAGTGAAGCCTTCGACCGAGGGCTGCACCTTGGTTTACACCACTAACGGCAATAACCCTACTGCTTCCGACTCAACTATCACCGAGGAGACCACACTCACTATCACCGAGACCACCACACTCAAAGTGGGCGTACTCGTTAACTACTCTGTGCCCACCTCATCGGTAGTTACACGCCAGTATGTGAAGACATCAACTGTCAGCGACAAAATCAACTTCTATGTGAAGGACGACAATGCTCCTTACATCTACACTTACTACACCGACAACGGAGGCAACAAGATTGAGCCATTTGGCTCTTGGCGCGGTCAACTGGCATATGAGAAGGTTACTGTGGGCGGCATCGAATGGTGGCGCGTTCAGATGGACAAACCTGAATACCCAGTTAACCTGATTATCAACTGGGAAGGCAGCCAAACTCCCGACATCGATGGCATTACAAGCGATGTATTCTACACCGTGCAAAATGGTCAGCCTAACAATGTGACCAACATCTACATGCCAATGCTAGAAGACCCCAACTTGTCAATCGACAAACTTACTGGCAGTTATGAGGGCGGAGTATCGGCAATGATTACCTCTTCTTACAGTGGTGCTACTATCGTCTATACTACCGACGGCACCGAGCCTACTATCAGCAGCCCAACCATCGCTAGCGGTAGCACCGTATCCTTCAACGAGAGCGGCAACCACTACCTGCGTGCCGGACTCGTCAAGGACGGCCAGGTTGTCAAGCAACTGGCTCGCAGTTACTATGTAACTAACGGCACAGGCAGTGTCAGTGGCGTGAACATCTATGTGAAGAACATGACCACCAACGATGCTCCTCACATCTACGCTTGGGATACCAACGAGCAGGCTGTAACTCCATCATTTAACGATGGTGGCGAGAAGCTCAGCGAGACCGAGACCAACTGTGGCCAGACCTGGTACAAGAAACACTTTGACGAGGTTCCCGCTGGCATGCTCTTCATGCTCACTGGCCCTAAGGATCAAAGTGCTAACGTCACTTATCTCGAGGCTGGACATGACTACTACTTCTACTACTATCCAGGTGCACACTTTGGCGAGAACGCCTTCCAACCTGGCTACATTGATGTGACTGCCGACAGCAAGCACACCACCGACGTGAAGGCAATCACCGTGTTCATGTACGACAACGGCAACGCCGATTGGTCTAACGGCATCAAGCTCTATCCTTATGCCAACAATGCCGACATCTTCTGGAGCTATCCAAACGCTTGGGCTGAGAGTGCATTCCCAACCACTACCATTGGCGACCAGAGCTGGTTCTATTGCACATTCATGGGCAAAGATCAAATTGGTGCTATCCTTTACAACTACAACAACCAAAGCGAGCGCTTCGAAGTGCCTGGCGTCGACTATGACATTTTCATGAAGTTCCCGATTGCCAACGACAACTGGAGCACAGGCGAGAACGTAACCGATACCTATGCTCAATACCTACCCGAAATTGAGAAACCTGAGGAAGGCGAAGTAACTCCCGAACCTAAGCCCACCATCCCAGCGTGTGCTACCTCCTTGACGGGTGGCCAACTGTACTGCTACTTCGAGAACGACAGTTTTGGCTCGCCTTACGCATGGGTTTACAGTAGCACCAAGACCTTTGGTGAGCACGGCTGGCCCGGAGAGGCGTTGGTAGAAGTTGTGGGCACTGCCCCAAGCGGCAACCTCATTTACCGCTGGACCTACAGCAACTCGTTCAACATGCCAAGCGACATCATCTTCAGCAACAATGGACAGAATCAGACTGGACGATTCAACTTCGTCAATGGCGGTTATTACACCACCAATGGCTTGGTTGGCATTACCGACAACAACGTCTTGGCACTGAGCGATATTATGATGGGATCGCAAGATAAAGAATATGTCATCAGCAACGACATCGCCGCCGTGGTCACCGTCAACTCCGGTGATTCAAGGCATGTCTTCGTAAAGGATGACAACACAGTGGCTCCAACGGAGAACTGGAGCGATATGCCAGTGCCCGACGCATTGCAAGGCTTGACCTATGATGAGAGCAACTGGGTAGAACTCATTATGCCCAAAGGCAGCGATATCAACCTTGACGGCAAGAACCTAGTTGGCGGCACTATAATTGGCAAATTCTTGGGAAGCGAAAACCCCGTTTTGGAATTGGTGGCATTACCATTGACTAGTGAGGACATAGAATACACTCCCAACCAATACCTTGTTGCCAACTACGACTATACCAGCAACGACTACTTCTTCGTGCGTCCAAAACGTCAGGAGTACAACACCATTAAGTATGCTATCTACCGCGATGGCAAACTCACAATGGCCAACCAAACCGGTGACAACCCATGGGACATGATGATTGATGGCAAGGCGATGCTCACTGATGAGCAGCCTTACTTCTCAGGCGTCCTTGAGGAGAATGGCGTATATGATTTACAGGTAATATGCAAGTACCATGCAAGGTATACGAAAGTGGCAATAGTCAACGCCACTAAGATTGGCGATTTCCAAGAAATGGAGGCCACTACTCTTGCCGACATGCTCGAGAATGGCGAGAACGGTAAATTGTACCGCATCGCCGACGCTCTCGCTGTGGTTGACGTGCCACAGAACTTTGAGCCGTTTGCCTTCCTCTCCGACGGCAAGGGCAACTGGATTAAGGTAGAATTCCCCTACGAATTATACGAAATATTCCAAAAGGATGGCTTCGTCGAGGCAGGCACCCTCAAGGGCGTCTTGCACGACAAGGAGCTCAACCCATACCTTGTTATTTCGGCAGCTGAGTTTGGCTACCCACTTGACGACGATGTAGAGGTAGAGAATGTAAACCTCGCCCACTCTTTCACCCTCAAGCCCAACCAGGTGATTGACGTCACTGGTTATTGGAACGAGCACGACGGTGCCCTGCGTGCCTACGCTCCAGGAAATGGCCTTCAAGGCCAGAGCCTCACCCTCACAACCGATTGGGCAGGCTGGGGCATAACCCTCATTGACGGCACTCGCTACAATGTGCGCGCTGCCATCACGCTCAAGGAGCCTTGGCCAACCACCGATGGTGCACACTTGAACGACTACGACTTTCCATTCCAGAACTACATTGCCAACGCACTCTATGAGCCTGAGACCAACATCCCAACTGGTGTTGAAGACCTCAAGATGGAGAACGTCAAGAGCATTCGCTATGTCAACGCAGCTGGTATCGAGAGCGACACTCCATTCCAGGGTGTGAACATTGTGGTAATTGAAATGACCGACGGAAGTAAGAAGATTGTGAAAACGGTGAAATAATCCCGTTCTCATGATATTAACCTAATTAATAAATGCACGCCTCAATATCGAGGTGTGCATTTGTTTTATGCATCAATAAAGCTCTGTATTCTAAAAAACTGATAACTGATAATCGATAACTGAAAACTTTTCACTACCTTTGCACAACAACGCCGAGAGCGGAAACTTTTTTACACCATTAATAATTATGAAGAAAACATTAATCATGTGCACTGCACTACTAGTGGCTGGCGGCGCTGCTGCTCAGTCCAAGATTTTCTACCCAAAAGCTAAAACAGTCGACACGGTCGACGATTACTTCGGTACCAAAGTTGCCGACCCCTATCGCTGGCTCGAGGATGACAACAGCGAGGAGACAGCTGCTTGGGTAAAAGCCGAGAACGAGATCACCCAAGATTATCTCAAGAAAATCCCCTTCCGCGACAAGGTGAAAGCTCGCCTCACCGAGCTTGCCAACTATGCCAAGATGGGAACACCTTTCTATGTGAAAGACAAGATTTACTACTTCTATAACGACGGCTTGCAGAATCAGAGCGTCCTCTATGTCAAGGACAAGCTCGACGGCGAGGCACGCATGGTGTTTGATCCCAACACTCTGAGCCAGGACGGAACAGTGGCGCTGCAGAGCCTCAACTTCTCAAAAGATGGTCGCTATGCAGCCTACACCATTACTCGCAACGGCAGCGACTGGAACGAGATTATCGTTCATGACCTGGTTGCTGACAAAATGCTTGACGACCACATCGTGTGGGCCAAGTTTACCAACGCTCAATGGCTCGGCGACGGATTCTTCTACAGCGCCTACGACAAGCCCGAGGATGCCAAGTCGTCAAAGAACGAGTGGCACAAGGTGATGTACCACAAGCTAGGTACACCGCAAGAGGATGACTACCTGGAGTTCCGCAGCTATGACGACCCATTGCTCTTCAACCAGGTGGGCGTTGACGAGGACGAGCGCTTCGTCTTCATCCTGCAGAGCGCCGGCGAGGGAAATGCTCTCTTTGTCAAGGATCTCAAGAGCATTAACCCCCACTATGTGAAGATTGCCCAGGATGGTGAGTTTGCTTTCGACCCCATCGGTGTTGACAATGGCAAGATTTATGTCATGACCAACCAAAACGCTCCTTGCTACAAGGTGCTCGCCTATGATGCCAACAACCTCAGCCCTAAAAACTTCACCGAGTTTATCCCTGAGAAGCAGTGGGTGCTTAGTGGCATCCAGATGTCGAACCACAAGTTCATCGTGACCTATGACCGCGACGCCAGCACTCATGCCTACCTCTATGACCGCAACGGCAAGGAGATTCGTGAGATCAAACTGCCAGCCCTCGGCTCGGTGGGATTCAGCTGCAAGAACAAGCGTAGTGAAATATTCTACAACTTCACTTCTTACACCTTCCCATCAACAATCTATAGCTACAATGCCGAGACTGGTGAGTCCACTCCTTTCTTCCAGCCTAAGGTTGCCCTTAATCCCGAGGACTACATTACCGAGCAGGTGTTCTATCCAAGCAAGGACGGCACCAAGATTCCCATGTTCCTCATCTACAAGAAGGGCATGAAGAAGGATGGCAAGCGACCTGTATTCCTTTATGGATACGGTGGCTTCAACGTTTCAATGAATCCAGGCTTTAGCTATGCACGCACTCCATTTGCCATGATCGACAAGGGCGGCATTTGCGCCTACACCAACCTGCGTGGTGGTGGTGAGTATGGCGAGGATTGGCACAAGGCCGGCACCAAGATGCAGAAGCAAAATGTGTTTGACGACTTCATCGCTGCTGCCGAATGGCTCATAGCACAAGGCTATACCAAGAAAGGCAAAATCGCTTGTAATGGTGGTAGCAACGGAGGCCTCCTCGTTGGTGCTGTAGTTAACCAGCGTCCCGACCTGTGGGGAGCAGCTGTGCCTCAAGTGGGTGTGATGGACATGCTTCGCTATCACCTCTTCACCATCGGCTGGAACTGGGCACCCGACTATGGTCGCAGCGACGACAGCCGCGAGATGTTTGAGTATCTCAAGGGCTACTCACCACTGCACACTATCAAGAACGACGGCACTCCCTATCCACCCATCATGGTCACCACAAGCGACCACGACGACCGCGTGGTGCCTGCCCACTCGTTCAAGTATGCTGCCCAGTTGCAGGCAAGCAACACTGGCAATGCCGTTAAGCTCATCCGCATCGACGTCAACGCTGGTCACGGCCACGGCAAGCCAATGAGCAAGGTAATCGAGGAGTACACCGACATCCAGTCATTCATCATGTACAACCTCGGTGTAAAACCCTAATGCGCTTTGCGCCGTTTATGGTTTATTGTTTATCGTTTATGGAAGATAGAATCAGCTATGAGCTTTAGCTCTATTTTCCATAAACCAATAACGATAAACGATTAATTGGTTGTAGAATCGTGAATCTCAACTATGAACTCTCATCCCTCATCACTCATCCCTCATCACTAATCTAATGATAACCGCAAAAAACATAATTAAGCGCTATGGTGACCTTGAGGTTCTTAAGGGTATCTCGGTCACCATTGGCGATGGTGAGATAGTTGCCATTGTTGGGCCTAGTGGCGCAGGCAAGACAACCTTGCTCCAAATTATTGGCACCCTCGACAAGCCACAGGGCGGTCAGGTGCTATATGATGGCACCGATGTGCTTGCCCTCAAGCAACGTGAGCTGGCACACTTCCGCAATCGCAACATTGGCTTCGTTTTCCAGTTCCATCAGTTGCTGCCTGAGTTCACAACACTTGAGAATGTTGCGATACCTGCGCTTATTGGAGGAGACAAGCGCGCCGATGCCTACGACCGGGCACGACAGCTACTCGACTACCTAGGCCTCAGCCAGCGACTCGACCACAAGCCCGCCCAGCTAAGCGGTGGGGAGCGACAGCGTGTAGCAGTGGCACGAGCACTAGTCAATAATCCCAAGGTGATTCTTGCCGATGAGCCTTCGGGCTCACTCGACACGCAGAACAAGCTTGAGCTGCACCAGCTCTTCTTTGACTTGCGCGACAAGTTCCACCACACATTTGTCATTGTCACTCACGACGAGACGCTCGCTAGCAACACCAATGTCGACCGCGTCCTTCACATGCGTGATGGCTTAATAGTGTAGAGTTCAGAGTAGGGGCAGAGTAATCTTTGAGTGATCCTGTCTATTTTGCCCAATCTAACAGAAAAACAGCAAGCGTTTTCGCTTGCTGTTTTTTAATTCAAAGTCTCTTCAGGTACAAATTCATCGAACTGAATATCATCTACCACATCATTAATGAAATCGATTTGAACTCCGGTCGAGTCGTTTATGTCATAACGAACGTAATCGCCCCAATTTGCATCTACATAGTCGTCGGGTTTTCCTAGGATAATCAGCACCGAGTCTTTGGGCGTGCCCCGAGGCACTAGTTCCTTAATTTGATTGCTGTCGAGCTTGTTCTTAAGCACCAGGCTCTCCTCAACTTTAAGATCTTTTATCAATGGTGTTGTTCTGTCCTGATTTTTATCATTACATTCTTTCATCATCAACAATGCAAACACAACAACAACGGCTGCGATGCCCAACATGAAGCCACAACCTATCAAAAACGCGGTCCGCCATCCATTTTTCTTCTTCGCAGGCACAGGGCTGTTACCAACACGCTGAGGAGGAGCATACTGAGGCCCCTGGCTAACTGGACCATTTCCATTATTCAAATTATCCATGATACAAAAAGTATTCAAATATTAGTTTTTAATCTATTTCGCAAAGATAAATAATTGTTTTTAGTTTTGCGTTATCAATAATTAAAAAAATATCCCACGTTGCATTCTTTAGAGTTATTGGCGTCAGGGTTGTTAATGATTTGAGATAACTTTTGGTGTAACTGAGGTGAGGTTAAAAAACTGATGGGTGATGGCTTGAAAATGAAAAGTATTCACTATCTTTGTAGGTTGAAAAAAACAAAAGAGGAAAACTGATGAAACAAATCATTCTCGCCATATTAGTGCTTGTTGCAGTGTGTGCTTGCGACCGCAGCCATGACGGCAAGCTTGATGAGAGCTTCGAGACCCACCTTGTCGACATCGTTACCTATACTGGACTCGATGATGACAACCACGCAACATTCCGCCTCGACGGGCGCGATGACGAGCCAGCAGTGAATCTGTTCTCAACCGTTGGAGCCCCCGATAAGGTGAGCCCAAACCAGAGGTTGCTACTCACCTATGCCGTCAACCATCGCTCTCCCGACGGCTCCTACTGGAACATCGATGCCATAGGCTTCACTCGCATCATCAACGATTCAATACGCGTCAGCTCTAGGCCGCTTGACTCCTATTCTATGCGCCCTATAAAACTTAACAGCGTGTGGCGCACGGGCGAGTTCATCAATCTGCAGGGGCAATTGGAACACACAGGAAAGAAACGTCAATTCTACATGATGATTGACAAGGAAACGAAATATAACGACACAGTCGATGCCTATCTCGTGCATGACCTCCTTGACACTCCTGCCGATAGCATCTTCTACTGGAGAGATTTCTACTTCTCGGTAAATGTCGCAGCTTTAAAGACTCCACAATCTCCTTGCCACGTCTTGCGTCTCCACCTTAACGATGTCAACAACCCATCTGTCACTTCACGAGATTTTAAGATAAAATAAAATCACTATCCTCAACGGCTTATTGCCATGAATATTAAAAAACGAAATTTCGACCTACTGACTGCTGCGTTTTTCTTGTTTGCGGTAGTGATTCTTATTACTGATTTCTTCATCGTTGACATTGCCATCACTGATAAGACGCGATTGGGTTCAATTTGGCCGGAGCTGTTTTTCAACTCGCTTGCCGACGCCATATTGCTCATGGCGCCATGCTGGGTGATAAAGCATCGTCGCACCTACACTTTTATCATCCTGTGGCTAGCAACACTATGGAGCGTGGCACAGTTGCTCTATTATCCCACCTATCGCGACGTGATGCCATTCTCCTCGTTCCTGCTAGTACAGAACGTCTCGGGCACTCTCATCAAGAGCACATTGGGGGCTGTGACAAAGAAAACATTATTCTTGCTACTGTTACCGCTAGCTCTTCATTGTTACAACTGGTTTGTTCTGCGACGCAGGGAAACTGATTCTAAACCAAAGCGTCACTGGTGGATGTTGCTGCTGAGCATTGTTGTTTTTGTGGTTATTAGGTTGACAATCACAACTTGCATTTTTTTCACTTATAGAGATAATTATAGAGATCTTGAAGATACATTTAAAACCTATTACTCCAACCTGGGAGGTAGGCACCTCAACTATGTTAAGCACAATGGCGTTATGAGTTATGCTTTTTACTGCTTCCTCAGCAACTTCAACTCTAGAGTGAGCGATGAAGATATTAAACGGGCCCAGGGTTTTATATCGCAGCAATGTTACACCTACACCGACAACTCTTTTGCCACTGGCATCGAGCGGCCTAACCTCATCTTCATTATGGTTGAATCGCTCAATGCATGGGCGGTAAATCTCAAGATTGACGGGCAAGAGGTGACTCCCACATTAAATGCGCTCGCTGCCGACACAGCTAACATTGTGTGCCTAAACGTTATAACCCAAGCCAAGAACGGACGCTCTAGCGATGGTAAATTTATGTATCAAACTGGCTTGTTGCCCTTGCTCGACAAGTCGGTTGCTATGGAGTTCAGCGACCGCTCATTCCCAAGCATTACGCGTGCTCTCAAGAAGCGTGGATATCAATCGGTAGAAATTTGTGGCGACGAAGGAGGCTTGTGGAACGTTGAGGCTATGTCCCAAGGTTATGGATTCGACACTCTCATGCATCAGTCGGAGCTCTTCGACCAGCTCGAGGCCAATGACTGGCATAGTGACAAGGTGATTATGGAGCAAGCCGTTCAGTATCTTCCTAAACTTCGCAAGAATTTTGTGGCCCAGCTATTCACTGGGGTTATGCATAGCCCTTACAATGACGTCTTTAAGCCTGCTACATGGATTTCTAGCAGCAAGCAATACACGCCTTCAGTGCGCAACTATTTGGAGAAAACGCACTATTTCGACACGCAGCTGGCTGCGTTTCTCGACAATATGAAGAAGTGTGGGCTCTATGACAAGTGTGTGTTTGTCATCGCTAGCGATCACAGTGAGCCAGTCGATGATGACCCCAAGGGTAGGCCGGCACTTAGTCGCAACGGAGATGAATGTGTATTAATTGTTCTCAACGCCAAGCAGGGAGCTCAAATAAAAGGCCCTGTAGGGCAAATCGATGTGTATCCAACAATACTTGACGTGATGGGGCTAAACGATTACACCTGGAAAGGGCTAGGGCACAGCTTGCTGCGAAACGACATCACCTCGGTGGCAATATCGCCCGACGAGGTTCGTGGCAACTCGCCATTGTTGCCGTCACAGCAGCAGTCATGGGACGTTAGCAATACTCTAATCCGCGCCAATTGGTTTAAGAAGAAATAGGCTTATGCGAGTAGTGGCAGCAATAATACACGACAATTACAACCGCATCTTCGCAACGCAGCGAGGATATGGCGACATGAAGGGGGGCTGGGAGTTCCCAGGAGGCAAAATAGAGCAGGGCGAGACGCCCGAGCAAGCGCTGGTTAGGGAAATCCAAGAGGAACTTGACACCACAGTTGTGGTGGAAAAGCTCATCACTACTGTGGAATGGGATTACCCCAAGTTCCACCTCTCGATGTTGTGTTACCTGTGCCACATTGGCAAGGGGCAGCTCACATTGCGTGAGCATCAAGCTGCGCGATGGCTCACGAGGGAGAATCTGAACTCTATCAACTGGCTTCCTGCCGACAAGGTCATTATCCCTCAACTTGAGGAGGAGCTTTTGAAATCCGAGAATAAATAGTCAGTAGAAATATTGATTCCTTTTGGGAATAAAACAATTAGGGCAGGAGTCTTGCGACCTCTGCCCTAATGCGCTTCAAGATGGACTTGAACCAACGACCCCCTGATTAACAGTCAGGTGCTCTAACCAACTGAGCTATTGAAGCTTCGTTTAACCCTAAAAATTATCCAATTATGAAAAAATTGCGCTTCAAGATGGACTTGAACCAACGACCCCCTGATTAACAGTCAGGTGCTCTAACCAACTGAGCTATTGAAGCAATAAAAATCCTCGTTTCGAGAATTGCGGTGCAAAATTACATCCAAATTTTTAATTGTGCAACACTTTTTGCCAAAATATTTAAAAAAAACGTCAATTAAGGGTTTTTTAAGAGCTTTTTCGGCGGCTAATTCAACTATATGTATTACTTTAGCACTCTAATTTCACTTCTATTGTACAGTATATATCAAAATGAATAAAAAAGTCTTTTTCCTATTTGCTTTTTTCTTAGCAGTAGCCACTGCTTTTAATGGCACTCTTGCACAAACGGGCGACAATAGCCGCGATACTCGCATCGCGCGCAACCTTGATATTTTCAACAGTCTCTTTAAGGAACTCAACATGTTTTATGTTGATAGTCTTGATATCGACAAGTCGATGGAAACGGCTATCAATGCCATGCTTGATGATGTTGACCCTTACACCGAGTACATCCCAGCAACCAATCGTGATGATTTCATGGTAATATCAACGGGTGAATACGGAGGTATTGGCTCCTATATCTATGAGAGAAACGGCAATGTCTACATCAGCGAGCCTTACGAAGATAGTCCAGCTGCCAAGGCGGGGCTGAAACCTGGCGACCGCATCATCATGATTGATGGTGACTCGGTGAAAGGATGGGCAAGCGATGAGGTGAGCAAGCGCCTAAAGGGGCAGGCGAGCACGCAGCTAACTCTTACTATCGCACGCAAGTATGACCCCGACAGTATCAAGACTTTCACTATCACTCGAGAGAAGATTAAGGTTGACCCTGTGAGCTACTATGGTTTGACTCACGGCAACATTGGATACATTGCTCTCGAAACATACAACGAGCATTCAGCTGCTAACGTAAAGAACGCTCTGCTGGAGCTCAAGAAGAATCCAGCTGTTAAGAATATTGTACTCGACTTGAGAGGCAATGGCGGCGGTCTGCTTGAGAGCGCCATCCAGCTTGTGGGGCTTTTTGTGCCTAAAGGCACACAGGTGCTGCAAACTCGCGGCAAGACCAAGCAGCAGGAACGCACCTACAAGACAACCGATGAGCCTGTTGACACTAGCATTCCTCTAGCTGTGCTCATCGATGGTGGAACGGCATCGGCGGCCGAGATAACTGCTGGAGCGCTACAAGACTTGGACCGTGCTGTTGTCCTTGGCACACGTTCGTTTGGAAAGGGACTCGTGCAGGCAACTCGCCAGCTTCCTTATGATGCGCTTTTCAAGGTTACAGTGTCAAAATACTACATCCCTAGTGGCAGGTTGATTCAAGAAATTGACTACTCCAAGCGCAATGGTGATGGCACTCCCATTCATAGTGCCGACAGCACAGGACAGAAGTATTACACAGCGAATGGTAGAGAGGTAACTAGCGGAGTGGGCATCACTCCCGACATCAAGATTGAGCCCACTCAAGCAAGCCGCCTGGCCTATAACGTTGTGCGCGATGGATGGGCATTTGACTATGCTGTGAAATATGCTTCGGAGCATCCCACCATTCCCGCACCTAATGAGTTCACTATAACTGATGAGATTTTCAACGACTTCAAGGCTTTTATTGACCCCAATAAGTTTGAGTATGACAAGGTGTGTGAAACTAGTTTCGCATCGCTAAAGAAAACTGCCGAGGCCGAGGGATATCTCAACGATGAGACACGTGCTGAGTTTGACCGCTTGGAGAAGCTTCTCAAGCATGACCTCGACAAGGATCTCGACATTCATCGAAGCGACCTGGAGAAAATTCTCGCCAAGGAAATCATTAAGGGTTACTACTATCAGAAGGGGCAGATGATTTATGCCCTGAAACTGGATAAGGTAACAAATCGTGCCAGCGAGATCTTTAACACTCCAGGTGAATATGAGAAGATTCTCAACATAGCTTCGGTCAAGAAGGCTGAGCAACCTAAATCGCAAGCTAAGAAGAAAAAATCGCGCAAGTAAATTCATGCCATCGTTCATCACTCTCCAGAACCTCGCTAGTCAGGTTGTTACCACAGCGCGCAAGAAGTCTATCGCCAAAATGGTGGGTGATAGCAAAAACCATGTATTGGTGGTCGATGGACTGGCGGGCTCGGCTGCCTCAGTACTTTTTACAGCTTTGCCAGTTGACCGGGGACCTTATCTTATCATCGCCAACGACCTTGACGAGGCTGGATACATCTATCACGACTTGTGTCAACTTACCAGCGAGAGCAATGTGCTAATGTTTCCGTCGGGCTACAAGCGCGACATCAAGTACGGACAGGTCGACGCGCCACAGGAAATTCTGCGCACCGAGGTGCTCAACCGCTGGCACACCGACCATAACTTGCGATGGGTGGTGTCTTATCCCGAGGCACTTGCCGAGAAGGTGGCTCCTCGCAAAAGTATCGAGCACGACACCATTACACTCGAAGTGGGTAATGAGGTGGACCTTACCTCGGTGGCTATCAAGCTTCGTGAATTAGGATTCCGAGAGATAGATTATGTTTACGAACCTGGTCAGTTCTCGGTGAGAGGCTCAATTCTCGACGTCTACTCTTTTAGTAATGAATACCCTTATCGCATTGATTTCTTTGGAGATGAAATCGATAGTGTGCGCACATTCAATGTCGAGACTCAGTTGTCGCTGGAGCGTCTCAAGAGTGTGAGTATCATCAACAACACCTCGTCACAGGCTGTTGACGCAGGTGTGTCATTACTCGACTATGTGGGTGACGATGTGATGTTGGTGGTGCGCGATATTAGCTGGCTCAAGCAGCGCATCGAGGCAATCGGCAAGGAGACGTTGAGCCATAGCGCTGTTGAGGCTCAGGAATGTGACCACGACGCTATGCTCAAAGTGGTCGACGTGCCGCAGTTTATGGCTTCGCTTGAGGCGATGCGACGCTTGGAGTTCTACTATGGCGAGAGCATGGCGCGTGGAGATGTAAAACTTTCGCTCCATTGCACGCCACAGGGCATCTTCCACAAGAATTTCGACCTGATAAGCGAGTCGTTCACTCATTTCATTGAGAACGGCTACACTATTTATATTTTAAGTGACAGCGAGAAACAGATTCAGCGCCTGAAGGTAATCTTTGACGATAGGCACGACGATATAGTGTTTACTCCTGTCGACAAGACATTACATGAGGGATTTGTTGATGACGACCGCAAGATGTGTGTCTTCACCGACCACCAGATTTTTGACCGATTCCACAAGTATAACCTCAGGAGTGAGCGGGCACGTTCAGGCAAGCTCGCCTTATCGCTCAAGGAATTGAATCAAATTGAGACTGGCGACTTCATTGTGCACGAGGACCATGGAATCGGGCGGTTTGAAGGACTGCTGCGCACCAACATCAACGGCACTATGCAGGAGATGATCAAGCTCTCCTACTTGAATGGTGATGTGATTTTTGTCTCAATTCATGCTCTGCACAAGCTCTCGAAATATCGTGGCAAGGAAGGTGTGCCGCCTAAGCTTAGCAAGCTTGGTACTGGCAAGTGGGAGCGCATCAAAAGCCGCACTAAAGGAAGGCTTAAGGATATTGCGCGCGATCTCATCAAACTCTATGCTCAGCGGCGTGAAGAGAAGGGATTTGCTTTCAGCCCCGACGGCTATTTGCAGCAGGAGCTCGAGGCATCTTTCATCTATGAGGACACACCCGACCAGCTGCGTGCCTCACAGGCTGTGAAGGCCGACATGGAGCGTGACAAACCTATGGACAGGCTGGTGTGTGGCGATGTAGGATTTGGTAAGACCGAGGTGGCGATTCGTGCAGCATTCAAGGCTGCTATCGACGGCAAGCAAACTGCCGTGCTCGTACCCACCACCGTGCTAGCTTTCCAGCATTATAACACGTTTACCGAGCGTCTCAAGGACTTCCCGGTGCGCATCGATTACCTTAGTCGTGCCCGCAAGCCCAAAGATGTGAAGCAGATTATCGCCGACCTCGCCGAGGGCAAAATTGATATCATTATTGGTACTCACAAACTCATTGGTAAGACCGTAAAATTCAAGGATTTGGGGCTGCTTGTAGTGGATGAGGAGCAAAAGTTTGGAGTTGCTGTCAAGGACAAACTCAAGCAGCTCAAGGTCAACGTCGACACTTTGACAATGAGTGCTACGCCCATACCACGCACGCTGCAATTCTCGCTCATGGGAGCGCGCGACTTGAGCACTATCAACACACCTCCAGCCAACCGATATCCCATTCTCACCAGCATCAACGCACTTGAGGACGATGTGGTAAAGGAGGCTATTAACTTCGAGCTCTCGCGCAACGGACAGGTATTCTTCGTTAACAACCGCATTGAGCCGTTGTTCAACCTCAAGGCAATGATTAACCGATTGGTGCCCGACGCTAGAGTGGTGATTGCTCACGGACAGATGCCGCCCGAGCAGCTGGAACAGCGCATCATCGACTTCACCAATCACGACTATGACGTGCTGCTGGCGACCACCATCATCGAGAGTGGTATCGATATGCCAAATGTGAACACTATCATTATCAATAATGCGCAGAACTACGGTTTGAGTGATTTGCACCAGCTTAGGGGTAGGGTAGGACGAAGCAGCCGCAAGGCATTCTGCTACCTGCTTGTGCCACCTGGTGTGGCGCTCACTTCGGTAGCAAGGCGACGACTGCAGGCCATTGAGAGTTTCAGCGACTTGGGAGCAGGCATTCACATCGCTATGCAAGACCTTGACATTCGCGGAGCGGGTAATCTGCTGGGTGCCGAGCAGAGCGGCTTTATCGCCGACTTGGGATTTGAAACCTATCAAAAGATTCTCAAGGAAGCGGTGCTGGAATTGAAAACCGAGGAGTTCGCCGACACCTACATGGAGCAGATGGAGGAAGAAGCTGCCGCAGGAGGTGATAACGAGACGGAATTTGCTGCCGACTGTGTTATCGATACCGATCTCACACTCATGTTCCCTGCATCTTATGTGCCACAGGAAAACGAACGAATATCACTTTACCGCGAACTCGACAACATGGAGAGCCAGCGCGATGTCGACGATTTCGAGGAGCGACTGCGTGACCGATTTGGCGAGATTCCCGATGTGGGTAAAGAACTGATACGCATTGTGCCGTTGCGACGCACAGCGCGACGTTTAGGAATTGAGAAGATTGCCCTGATGAAGGGGCAGATGTATGCATTCTTCGTGGGCGAAGAGAACAAGGCTTATTATCAGTCGCCAGCATTTGGCCGCATGCTCAATTACTTGCAGCAAAATCCGTTGAGGTGTAAGCTGCGCGAGAAGAACGGTAAGCGCTCTATGCTTATCGCCGACGTTACTACAGTGCTACAGGCTCTTGACATCCTGCGCACCATTACCTCTCTACCAGCAGTATAATCTTAATTGCGTATTATCTGGAGTTTCTGACCAATCTTGATTTGGTCAACGTTGATATTGGGATTAGCTTTCTTGATGTCGCCAATTTTCACTCCATATTTCTTTGCGATTTTTGTTAGGTTTTCACCCGACTGAACAACGTGGGTGATTGGGGCTCTGCGAGCCTCCTCAATGGCACGTTGCCTTGCCTCCTCTTCGGCTTTGGCTGCCTCTAGACGTGCTTTTTCGGCTTTGATTCTTTCTTGCTCAGCCTCTTGCCTTGCGCGTTCGGCTTCTTGCTGCGCACGCAACTCCTCCTGTTGCTTTTTCTCAGCTTCTCTCAGCTTGCGTTCGGCTCTTTCGCGCTCGGCATACTCATATTCTTCGGGCATGATAAGCAGTGTGCCTATCTCGTTTCCCTTGGTATCGACATACAGGTATTTCAAATTTTTGCGCTCCCGGGTGATGTTATTCAGCAATAGGTTAAATTTCATCGCTTCAGGGGCTTGCTGGAACCAAGCGTCGCGCTTTGTCATGACAAAGGCCGGCACATTCACGCTTTCACGTGTGATGTAAGGAACTGTGACTTTAAGGGTAACAGTCGACGAGTCGTTGCTCATCTCAACACCGCTCAGGTGCTCGTTGTTTCCTATGGGTAGGTGATGCTTCGCCACCACCTTGCTCGCGGCGTTTACACATTGAGCCGCAGTTGTCATGGGAGTGGTGTCAACATTAAACGTGATGCCATCGAGTACTCGGTTTATCAAGCTTGGAGAGCCACTCCTGTGGGCCGTTAAAATGAGCACGGTGCCATAACCCACATTGAAGGTCATCGCCTCGCAGTCATAGTTGTAATTGTTGGAAGTCTTCTTGAAGTTTACGCACTGTGTGGTGTGACCTGCAAGATATGATTCATACACTTGAGTGATGTCGCTTGCCGATCGGCAAAACACGTCTTTCTTGGCAACCACCTGGTTGTTGAGGTAAAGAAGAGGATCAAAGGCGCCCTCAATATAGTCGATGCGTGCCAGTTCGAGTGTAGCACCGCGAGCGTCCATTCTTGCAACATCAACCCTTGCTCCATAGGGTCTCAGAGCGTCGTCATTTGTCAAAAACCAGCTGTCGTCGGGTGTGGTAACCGAGAAATACTCGTTCTTCACTGTTGCTGCGCTTGCGCTCACAACGGCTAATATTGTTAATGTCAGTGTAAGGAATCGTTTCATGTCTTTATTTTTTTAAAATAGTGAGAGGGGAGAGTGAGAGATACTTATTGCTTATTGCTTATTACTTATTACTTATTACTTGCTAGTTGCTACTTTTTACTTGCTACTTGTCACTTGCTACTTCTTACTTATTGCTTACTACTTTTTAACTCCAAATTTGTTGAATTATTGTGCTGCAGCACTATTCAAGCTGGGCGGCTGCCAGAGTGAACAATGAAATTTTTACATTGTGAACACCGTCTTTGAGTGCTTGAGCACAGGCAAGCAGGGTGGAGCCCGTTGTGACCACATCGTCAACAATTAGCAGATGCTTGCCAGCAAGGTCTTTACAATGGCGCTTGCTCAGGGCAAAGGTGCCCTCGATGTTGAGCAATCGTTCGGCTGCGTCTTTGTGGGTTTGAGTGGAGTGTTCGCGCACAGCCTTTAGGGCTTTTACAACTGGTACACCAGTGGTCTTTGATATGCCTTGAGCCAGATACTCGCTCTGGTTATATCCGCGACTGGCGAGCTTGGTGTAATGTAGTGGCACGGGCACTATGGCGTCGATGCCGTCAAAGAAATGGCTCGACAGCATTTCTCGCGACGCACGCTCAGTGAGCCAACGGCCCATTGTGGGCATGTTGCGGTACTTGATATCGTGGAGAATCGAGGCATAGGGGTCGTTTTTGTGATAAAAGAAATAGCTGGCGCATCTCTCCACTGGCACCTTGCCAGCCATCAGTTGTTCCATGGCGTTGAACTCTATGTCCTCATAGTGGGTGCGCGGCATGTCCATCATGCACTTGCGACATATATATTTCTCGTCGCTATCAAGAGGCTTGCTGCACACCGAGCACAGGCGAGGCATGAGCACGCTGGCAGCGCTGGAAAGAAGGTCCTTAATCTTCATCGCAGTGTGATATTACTTGTGACACAGCCCGATAGATAACGTTTCCTTCAAAGCCGCGTGAGGCTGCAAAGCGCAGCAGTGAAGCCTGCATCTGCTCCTTGCTCTTGCTACTCAGAGTCTTAGCTTTTGCGACGAGTGCCTCGTCAAGAATTGCTAGATATTGCTCCTCGTCAATCTCATCAAGGGCGGCATCGATAAACTCCTGCTCTATTCCTTTGCCCTTGAGCATGTAGGAAATCTTGATGCGGCCCCAGCCATTGAAGCGCAGTTTGTCGCGGCAATAGGCTCTGGCATAGCGCTGGTTGTCGAGATACCGCTCTTGTTTAAGCCTCTCGATAATTACATCGGCATCGGCGGGGCTCACCATCCAGTCACGCAACTTCTTGCGCAGGTCACCCTCGGCCTGCTCACACCGTGCGCACAGTGTGGTAAGCCTCAAGTAAGCATTCTCAGGAGTTATAGGTTTGCGTGCCATTTTGGCAAAGATAATAAATTGTTTTGAGAAATTCTAAATTAATTATAGCTTTTGTGAATTTTCTGCAGTTTAGGATTGAATACAAAGGGTAATTATTGAGAAATAATCAATATGGTGCTAGTGGAAATCTCATCGTCAATGCCATTCGCCAATGCCACTGCTGCCAGCGTCAATATCACCACAAGAAGGTAATGCGATTTGTTTATCACAATTCTTTAGAATTATTGTTTTTAGTGCTGTAATGTTATCTGTTAATCCCGTGAGTAATGTTACGTTATCAATAATTTTATACAATTTAGACTTTTATTTCTTAAAATAAAAGAATTAATTGAGAATCATTTGCTAACTTTGTGCGCTTAATTGGAAACGAGTATACATAATATTATTGAGAAAATGACAAGGAAATTATTTTTACTTTTTTCGCTGTTTTTCGCAGTTCAGATGTTGGCGCATGACGACATCGAAACAGTCAATATTGAAAATAGAGCGGTTCAAGCCTATATGGCCGATGCCAAGCGAACTTATGCCAACGATTCTGACTATTCGGTCAGTGTTATAGTGCAGTATAACAATACCGACAAATATGGCACAAAACTCTATAGGCCTCAGGGCAAAGAGGTGTTTTGGACACCAACAACCGATGCCGAGAATATCGACGAGATACGCATTACTGTAGCCGACAATGAGTACTATGACAATCCTTACACTTTTAACCCCGACAAGACCTCGGCTACTTCCTATGTGATTTGTAATTTGTTGCCTAACAAGACCTACTATTACAAAGTTGAGGAATTCCTTAAAGATTCCACTTGCAATGAGAGAACTAGTGGTGTGTTTAAAACCACTGGTCAGGTGAGGATGATTCAAGTGCGAGGCTGCAGCAATGTGCGTGATCTGGGTGGATGGCCCACTCAGTATGGCAAGCCCATTATCTATGGCAAGATGTTTAGAAGTGGAAATCTCGATAATATCACTGCTATTGGTCGACATGACTTTGTCGAAAACCTTGGTGTGACTGCTGAACTCGACTTGCGCAAGGAATCTAAAAAGACCAAATCGCCAATGGGCGACAATGTGAGGTATCTGCGCATTGCTCATGGAGGTTATCTGAGCGCTCTTAAGAATCGAAAAGATGTTTATCCTAAGGATCTCAAATGGATTATCGCTCAACTGCAGGAAGGCAGAAATGTTGACTGGCACTGCGCAATTGGTTGCGATCGTTGCGGCACTCTCTGTTTTTTGATCGAAGGCTTACTGGGTGTAAGTGAGTTGGATATCTGCCGTGATTATGAACTTTCTACTTTCATGTTCCCAAGAAAGAACAAGAGGGTCAGAAAGCCGCTCAAGGATATGTTTGATTATATCCGCACTTTTGGGCCTTCCGACAACCTTGCCAAGTGCTTCTATAATTACTGGTTGAGTCTTGGCATGAAACGTCAGGAACTTGACTACGTGATTGGTGTCATGCTCGACATTCCACGATTCAAGGAAGAGAACTACAAGGCGCCGTCAAGTGATTACGACTACGATTACTACTATTAATTCTATCTATAGCGACACATGTGATTATGGGTAACAATCTCAACAACTGGTTAAATGGTTTGTGCAAATTCGCTGTCATGCTTTGTATGGCGACTTTGCTGTTTTTTGGAGCTTCGCTTGTCTCTTGCGATAAGGTGGGAGGTAAGAGTGAGAACGCTTTTGTCATCAGCGAGATTATGGCATCTAATCACACTGGGTTGTGCGCTCAGAATGGAAATCTCTATGACTGGATAGAGATAAAAAACACATCCAGCGGGGCTGCTAACCTAGGAAAACTTTCGCTCATAGTTACTGATAAGGCAGGTAAAAAGAATAATAAGTCAAAAAAGAAACAGTGGCAATTTCCCGATATTGAGGTGAAACCAGGTGAGTGTGTGCTTGTTTTTGCCTCTAAGGAGGCAGTATCTGACTCAGCTCAAGAATTGCATGCCAATTTCAAACTGCCTTCCGATGGCGCTACCGTGAAACTGATGGCTGAAGATGAGGTGGTTAATGAGGTTAAGTATCCGCATCTTGAAGATGACCAATGCTATAGACTGGTAGCCGATTCAACCTATGAGGTCTCTTATGAGCAAACTCCAGGTTTTGACAATACTCGAGAGGGAGTTGAACTTTACAACACTGCTGTCGATAAGCAGCGCCAAGGTCCGCTTAGGTTGTGGGAGTTGCTCTCAAAGCCTGAAGGCGAGGATGCCAAGTCCTGGGTCGAAATCAAGAATGTGTCGAGTAGTCCAGTCGATTTGAAAGATTATTGTCTTACCACTTCATCGAAAGAGATGAATAAGTGGCAACTACCTGAAGTTCAGTTGCAACCAGGTCAACTTTATGTGATTGATAGTAATGACCCAATGTTCAAGATAGGTGGTGGAAAGGAAGTGATGCTAACTCAAAATGGCAAGTTTGTCGATGGCATTGCGCCTAAACTTGCCCCAATAGGCGTCTCAGTGGGCCGTTGCGAGGGCCGTGATGGCATGTTTTTCTTCACCGAGCCTTCACGCAGTGCCGATAACACTTCACACCCCTTGCGTTATGTCGCCCAGAAACCACTCTTTGCAGTGAAACCGGGTGTGTATTCGGGAAAGAATGAGATGAGCATAGCGTTTAACACACATGGGGCTACTGTTCACTACACTCTCGACGGAACTAAACCTTCGCCATCATCGCCAGTATATAAAGACACGATAAAGATTACTAAGACAACCACTGTGCGGGCATATGCTGAGGGCGATTCAACCACGCTGCCAAGTCATGTGGCGACAGGTACATATATCTTCGACGAGCAGCACACTATTTCGGTGATGAATATTACTGTCGACTCTACCGACCTCTATGACTACCACAAAGGTATATATGTGGATGGTCCCGACGCTCAGGCAGAGATGCCACACTACGGAGCAAACTACTGGAAGAAATGGTGGAAAATGGCTCACGTGGAGTTCTTTGATGGCAAAGAGGGCTTCTCTGAAGATTGCCAGCTTGCCATCTTTGGTGGCTATTCTAGATTTCGCGACAAGAAGTGCTTTAAAATCAGGTTTAAAAACACCGATGGTCCTTCTCACATTTTCTACGACCTATTCGACTTGGGCAAGAGTGAGAAGTTCAAGAAGTTTGTGCTCCGCTCCGGCTCGCAAGACGACAATGGCGTGATGGCACGTGATGAGTTCTTCACCAGTTTGATGAAGGCTAACAGTCCATCGATGCTGGTTCAAGACTATAGGCCTGTGGCGCTGTATATCAACGGAGGATACTTTGGGCTTTATTACATTCGTGAGAAAATTGATGAGCATTTTGTTGCAAGGCATCTTAAAGTTTCTAACGATTCGGCAATAGTCCGCGTCGGCTCCGACAGTCCTGAAATTCTCTCGTTTATTGCTAGTCACAATCTTGACGATCCTGCTAACTATCAATGGATAAATCAGCGATATGACCTGATGAGTCTTGCCGACCAGAGGCTGGGAGAAATATATTGCAACAATACCGACGTTTGCAATGTGAAGTATGTCTATTCTCCCGACCCTGCAGGCGACCGCAAGTGGCATGTGGTCTTCTTCGACCTTGATTGGTCGTGGTTTAAGAAAACCACTCCTGCCAATTATCTCTTCATGGGTGGAGCAGGAGAGAAACGTAACACCTGCAACAAACTCATTAATGCTGTTATAAAGAACAAGGACTTCCGCACGTTGTTCCTCGAGAGACTTTCGCTGCACATGCACAAGACGTTTACTGTAGAGAACACTACTGCGGTATTCGACAAACTCATTAACACCATTAAACCAGAGATGAAGCGCAACTGCGAGCGCTGGCCCAAATTGACATATGAAAAATGGGAGAAAAATGTTCAAGACTTCCGCACCAATTTAACTACAAGAAATAAGACTATGCTAAATGAGTTGAGGTCAACATTGAACATTACCCCCGAAGAAGAAAAGAAATACTTCGCCGACTTGGGGTTCTAGCTAGAACAGCAACATTTCAATTTTTTATTCTATTTTTGCAGTTTGAAATAATAACCATTAACGTTAAAACAAAAAATTATGAAAAAATTATTTTTATTATTTCTAGCAACAGCCGCCATGACTCTCGTGTCGTGTGGCGGCTCATCGAGTGAAGGTACATCAACATCATCGACTTCGGCCGACACTTCTACTGAAATGGATGCAGTTGTCGATAGTGTGCCTACTGCTGAACAAGTCTCAGACTCGACAGTAGCAGAAGCTGCTGCCGAACAAGTAGCCGAAGAACCTGCAAGTGAACCCACCACGTGCTCAAAGTGTGGTGGCAGTGGCGAGGTAAGGTGCTCGAAGTGTGGCGGAAAGGGTAAGTATTGGGTGTCTTCGATGCCCGATGACTATCAAGTAGGATGTAAGAAATGTGGAGGCCATGGTTACTGGGTTGAAAGTGACAATAATATAGTCAAAGGCTCAGGCAAGATGAAATGCCCCAAGTGCCACGGCACCGGACAAGAATAATCTCCAATTTCGCTAGAATTCAATTACAAAATAATCCCGCGCGACTAACCAAAGCCGCGCGGGATTCTGTTTAAAATGTATTAGTCGACTTTTTCTATTATAAGGATTTCAAAAGTTCAGAACTTACTTTTTTTGTTAAAATGGTGGCACCCTTTTTATTTAGATGCATAGTGTCATGAAACAATTCTCCTTTAACCAATTCTAAGTCATTAGAGTAATCAAAAAAGGGAATGTTATATTTTTTACACATGTTTACAATTTCCTTGTAGGCAGGGCTGTTTCGGTCGATATATCTTAAATAAGGTGAGATGCTAACAAATAATTTAACATTATTATTATGTGCAATTTGAATCGTTTTTTCAAATTCTTGCTTTGAAAGAGGGTTTACCTCACGGTTATCATTCTCGGGTATTATTTCATAGTCTTTTTCTTCTCCATCTAATGCCCAAAATCCCATTGGATATTTTGTTGTAGGATATAAGTATGAAGACAATAAATCAAAGAATTCTTCATTATATTTATACATCTCAAAGTTCATTAATACTCTATGAAGAAATGTTTCATTGTCATCTAAAACTTCTTTTACATGAGAATTTGTATTATAATATGGGCGCATAAACTTCAAAGCCGACATATTTGTTGGGCCTGATAATGTCCATGGTTGAAGATCAAGTATTACAATTTTGGGAATTTTTCTATCCATAAGACTCTTCATCTCACAATAAAAATAAGGAAAGTCTTGATAGGTGTTGCCTGTGTTATATACGGAATATTTTGTTCCCAAATGTGAGTTTATGCTATCACCAATTAATTGAGGAATATAATTAGCTCTTGCTGAAGAACTGCCTAAAATTATAATATCAGCTGTTGCAGCATTAAGGCAATAATTGAGTCCACAATGTTCCTTCTCTAAATTTCTTTGAGAGATGTATCTCATAACATATCCCAAAATACAATCAAAACAATACAGACACAATAGAATTGTTATGAAACATATTAATATTTTAGTGGAACTTTTCTTCATATTAGAATTGGAAATATATAAACTGTCCTCCATCAAGATTGCCACAAAGGAACACACAAATTAATAATAAGAAAATTGAGATCAGCCTTACCGACAACTTTTTTGAGTGAAGAAAATGAATGTTATACTTGTTCTCGTCTTTAAACTCTTTAAATATTAAAAGCAGAATAAATGGCAATCCAAAAACGAAAGTTGTTTTATTAGTAAATGGGAAGCTATAATCATAAGTTAGCCGATGTATAATATCAAAGCATTCAGAAAGATTGTTTGCCCTGAAAATAATCAATCCAAGTGTTACTAGGAAAAATGTAAGCAGCATGCGTGGATATTTATAATAAGCCTTCTTTTTAAGAGAATATTTTTTCTCAAATTTTCTTCTTCTTTTTTCGGTGGCAGCTATTATAACAAGAATTAGACCGTGATATGCTCCAAATAAGACAAATGTCCAATTGGCTCCATGCCACGCTCCAATAACGACAAGATTGATAAAGATGGCTAAATACATTCCATATTGTCCATAATCCCTAAAACGTACATTGAGAGGCATGTAGATGTAATCTGTAATCCATGTTGTCAAAGACATATGCCATCTTCTCCAATATTCACTATTATTCTGAGAAAGGAAAGGTCGAAGGAAATTTTCCCTTACCTTAAGTCCTAGTATCTGTGAAACTCCTATCGCCATTTCTGAATAGCCAGAGAAGTCGGTATACATTTCAATTGAATATAAAAGAGATGCAATTAAAATTGAGGTGGCATTATGGTGCGTATAGTTGTCCAATATAGCACTGGTATAGCCGAAAAGTCTATCAGCTATACATACTTTAAGAAATAAGCCCCAAATGATTCTTCGAGCTCCTTCGGCAACGTTATCATAGTTAAACGTCCTTGATTGACTTAATTGAGGGATAAATTCGCCTGGTCTATCAATAGGGCCAGAAAGTATTGTGGGGAAAAAAGCTATGAATGTGGAAAATAGGACAAAATCTTTGGTTGGCTGGATGTTTTGGCGGTGGGTTTCTATTACGTAGCTTATCAATTTAAATGTGAAAAAGCTAATACCTATTGGCATAATGATGCTGAAGGTACTTAGATTTGTCTTTAAACCAAAGGATTCAAATAGATGAGCAAATTCTTGCACAAAGAAGCCTAAATACTTGAAATAAAATAGCACGCCTACCCCCAGCACAACTCCTAACGTTGTTAGGTGAGATGCTCTCTTTGGATTGCTTACATTATTTTTTTCTATTTGTAATCCAAGCCAGTAAAAAACAATGGTAATAATGATTAGAAGTGGTATCATCTTCCAGTCGGCCCAGCCATAAAAGAAATAACTGGCGAGCAATAACCATAGATTTTGCCCTCTGCATGACTTCCTAAAGAAGACAAAATATGGTATACTTACTACAGCAAAAAATAGCCAAAAGATGATAGAATTAACAACCATTGATTATTTATTTAAGTTTTTCTTCTAAGGAATTCACCATTTCCCCCACATTGTTCCATTTCATTATTTCAAGAGAAGTGAACTTAATCTTAAACTTCTTCTCAATAGCTACAATAATTTGGATGTGGCTTAGTGAGTCCCATTCTTCAATGTCATTGGCGCTTGTTTCATCTGTTAGATTACACTCGTCTAGATCAAGCACGTCAATGAATATTTCATTCAGTTGCTCAAGAATCTCTTGTCTTTCCATATAACTTTACAATATAATATTATTTAGTTATTATAAAGCCAATCTCTAAATATTAGAAATGGCGTATTTCCCTAATTATCAAAAGCTTGGTTTTTTATGTGTTTTTTGTTTCAATATAACACTCGCGTGGTTGGTAGCTTTCAACATTCAATTCATATTGAGCAGTTTCAGTGCCTTCTATTTTGTTGAAGCCCAAATCAGAGTAGTGGTTCTCTACCATTTTGTTCTTAGCAGTAGGCAGATATTCGCCAATAATTCTCTTATACCCCGCGGCTTTAGCTCTCTCAGTCATGATGTTGAGAGTGAAATTCTCCATGCCACGTTTCAAAACACGGCAGCTCATAAACCACGTGTCAATAAACAAAGTGTCAGCATCCAGTCTCTTCATAATGATTACAGCAATCAAGCCATTATCGCCAAATTTGTCTTCCAGAGTAAAACTTAAGTCGATGACATCGGGATTGTCAGCTAAAGCTGTGATATCGGCCTCGGTATAACGAATTGTGCGAAGATTAAATTGATTGCTACGTTGAGAGAGTTGAGCTATGCGTGGAGTGTTAAACTTAGTAAAGCCACTAACTGTGGATACCATATTCAAAGACTTAAGAAAATCGGCTTCATTGGTAAATGTCTTAGATAGCGATACACGTTTAGCTTCTACCTGATACTGCTTAGTTCGGTCCTTGTCAGCAGAGCTGTAGCTGGCAGTTTCAAAAAGATTTAGTGAATAGAGGTATTCTAGATAATCTCCAGGATCTTCTGGCAGTTCTGGCACAGTAATGCCCTTTATGTGCTCTCTTACTATATTACGCTCAAATGGGTTGTCGTCAAGGAATACCATTGAGTCAAATCCTATATTTAAGATACTTTGAATTGTCCTGATATTGTCGACCTTTGTCTCCCAATTGGCTTGGAATACAGCGATATCATCAAGCTTAAGTATCATATCTGGATGTTTCTCAAAAGGCTCTTTGGCTGTTTCTTCGTTGTTTTTTGAGGCAACACAAATGATAATACCACGTTGTCTTAGCTTCTTTATCCACATTTGGAACTCAGTAAAAGCTTTACCTATTCCTAAACCATGCCCAAGTTGAATGCCTTCAATACCATCATCGCCAATCACACCACCCCACACGGTGTTGTCAAGGTCAAGAATCAAGCACTTTTTGAACTGTCCTTTGATGGCGCAAACGATATCCATCACTCTGGAGGCTACATAAGGCAGTGCGTCAATGCTTAACACCATCTCAGTGCTGACATATATATTTGAGGCAAACATGAAATCTCGGCCAAGTTTGTTTTGAAGTCCAGCTATGTCACAAATGAAAAGGTTAGAATATTGTTGAGCTAGATTCATCAACTCATAATTGAGCTTTCGAACTTGATAACTTAACGAAGATGTGACTTTGTTGGCGTAACTGCCAAAGACTGTGTCATCAATCTCGGGATAATTGAAATATATGATCTTCTTATTAGCTAAAGCTGGAATCTCACAGATAGAAGTTATAAACTCTAGCCTTTCATCAGCTAGCTTCATTTGCTGCTCAACAGGTAGCTGACTATGAAGCTCCCCCAACTTGTGAGTTGATTGGAACACGATAATCATATCTGCATCAAACTCGTAAAGTTCGCTTGTTGAGTCTAAGAACTGACGCTCTACTTGGTTATATTCAGCCTCAAATAGGTTGATATTATAGCCGCGCTCTACACCTGCTCCTTTGATGGCGGTGCCGAGAAATTGAGTGGCTGTATCGCCAATTAACGATACTTTAATTGATGGAAAGGCTGACAAGTCACTCTTCAGTAGTTTCTTTAATTCTTTGAATTGAAGCATTATTTATTCAAAACTTTAAGCCTTGTATTTCCTGCAACAACAAGACTTGATATACTTAATTAATTGAATATTTTGTCTGTTATTTGTTGGAAAAACAATATTTGTTAATCAAAAGATAAAGAGTCAAAGTAGACACTTTTTAAATATGAATCATAACTTCCCGCTTTACTTTCATTTAAGCTAAAGATGAAAGATGTTGCAAAGATACTTAAATTTTCGATAATGTGGTATTGCTACTGAAAAAAATATAGTTTTACATGTTTCAATGATAATATTTATTAAGTGTTTTTATTTCCTGACATTCAAATATGCAAAATGAATCTTATATATTTGGTTGTTCATTGTTTATTTGTGGTATGTGTTCAAAATAATCCCGCGCGACTAACCAAAGCCGCGCGGGATTCTGTTTAATGTGTGTTTCTATGGTGATAATTTGGTTTTATTTTGCCACTTTGAGAGTGGTTACTTGCTTGCCGTCGCTGGCGCGCAAGATATAGATGCCCTTAGTGAGATTGGCAAGGCTCAAGGTGTTCTTTCCAGTAGTGAGCTTTTGGCCATTGATGTTGTAAACCTCAATCATTCCAGGGAAGCGGGCGATGTCGCCGCTCACTGTGATTGCTGTTTTGCTGTCGGCCACGTTCTCAACTACAGTAGATACTTCAACTTCTCTCACACCATTCTCGTCAATCTGGAAGTAGTAGTCGCGATCGGCGGTGATGTTGTAGTCGGGCAACTGCTTGCCGTTGTTCCAGTTGTTGAAGATGAGGTTGTAGTTGCCACCCTCGGTGTTGAGCAGGAACACTTTGTAAATTGTTGACTTATCTAAGCTCACTTCGCCCACACTAGCCTCGCCTGGCCAAGCGCCAAAGAGTTCGCTGTCGCCCCAAGCATAGAGTCCGAGTGCATCCCAACCTGTTTGGTCGTCAACGTAGATGTAGTACTTGGAAGCTGGAATAGTGGGAAGCTCGCCGCTAACGCTGAAGTCGTCAATACCAATTGCCATAGCAGCATTGGCAGCTGTGCCACTAGCTACGGTGATGTTCCAAGCCAGATAGAGATCGCAACCACGAGAGATGGGCACGTCGAGCACGTCGCTCACTGCAACTGTCTCGCCAGGCACGCTGGCATAGCCTGCTGTCTCGCTGTCGGGGGCGAAATAGGTGCGGAACTTGTCGCCTGCGCTGGTCCAGTTGCGTCCGTCAATCGAGTAGTAGAGCTGAACTGCAAAGCCTGCAGCATTAGAGCCCTTGCGGTATTTCTCTACGTTGTAGCTCACGTTCACATTCTCTATATTCTTCTTTCCGGTGTTGAGCAGGTGAGTGTAGAGGTTAACACAGCGTGTTGCATCGGCAACGCCAGTCGAGATGCCGCCAAGAGCACGGTCGCTGGTGTCGTCGGCACCAAAGTTCCATGTTCCATTTTTGGCATTGCTAGCGAGGTTAACGCCGCCGCTGTACATTGTCTGGGTGTCGGCCTGGTCAAAGCGTCCCACGGTGCGTGGAGCGGTAATCTGGCGGTCGATGCGCCATGCATCAGGTAGGGTAGCGGTAGCTTCATCGCCAATAGCATTGAAGTCCTGGCTGGCGCTCAGTGTCTGCTCGTTGAGCTCGATGGCGGGGAATACCACAACCTCGGTCTCGGCGGTAGCCACCTTCACTGTTGCGTCGGCACTGAAGTTGCCTGTTGCGGCATTCACGTTGAATGTGCCGTTGGTGCCATTGCTGGTGAACACGCTATTATCGAGTGTGCCGCCGTCACTCAGTGTCATAACCACTGGGTCGGCTGGTTCAATCTCCATGCCAAATTGGTCACGAACGGTAACTTTGTAATGTACCTGTCCTGCAGTGTGGTCCACATAGTTGGTGAAACCATTGAGGGCGTTGCTTGCGTAGGTGCGCATGTTAGCAGCGTCACTGGCGCTCAAGTCGCTAGGTGCATAGGTGATTGACGCGGGGTCCTCTCCAAATATCAGGCCATACTCCATTGCGGCTGCCATATAGGTGGCCTTGAGAGTTGGGTGACGGTCGTCAAGGAACCAGGTGTTGGTGCCTGTCGCACCTTCAGCGTCATAAACTGCTTGATAAGCCACACCAACGGGGCACAATGTTACGCCCAGGTCGAGAGCCACGTCTTGGTAGTTTTTCACGAAGGTGTTATTGAAGGCGGTGTAGTTGCTCCAGTCGCCACTGTAGGCCCAGTTTACGGGCACGATGATAACGGCATTGGGATTGGGGCAGTACTCGCGAATGTAGTCAACCCAGCGCTTCACGTTGGCGCGGAAGGCCTCGATGTTGGTGCGTGGGAGCGAACTCTGCTCTTGCAGGATGATGTGGCTCCATGCCTCGCTGCGAACAAGCATTTTTGCTCCAGGGTTGCCATCCTCGGCAACGCCATCGCCCTCTTCCCAATGTGTTTGGAGCGACTTGCCGAGCAGGGTGTGCTTGGTCCAGTGTGCGTTCTTGCCCATAGCAGTTGCGATGTCATTGAACACTGCATCCTGGTCGTTGTAGTAGATAAGGCTGTTGTTGAGCGAGAGCACCTTAACCTGCTCGGGCAGCTCGGGAACGAGCACCACGTTGGCAGGTTGCAGGGTCATGGTGGTGGGAGTAGAAGCACTCTTCACGAGGCTATACTCGCCAGTCGAGAGGTTGAAGGTTACATCATAGGTGCCAGCAGTAGTCGAAACTGTTCCGGTGCTGCCTTTAACGAGAGTTCCGCTGGTGTTGTCGCCGGTGAGATCGGTCTCAGCGCCCCACACGCCCACCATGCCCAGGCGTTGATAGATGCGCCAATGGCAGTATCCGTCATCGCCAGCGTTCATGGTCACTTGTCCAGTAAAGATGTTGTTCTCGGTAAGCTGGAGCTTGCCGCTGGTGTCCATGTAGTTCCAACCGTTGTTGTCACCCATCACATACACTTCGGTAAGGCCGGTCTCGTCGTCATCGCTCTGAAGCAGCAGAGTCGCGTTACCATTGGCAATGGTGAGAATTATCTTTTTGCACACATAGGTGTTGCCACCACACGAGATGTTGTCGTTGGTTCCTAGCACGAGGGAATAAGGGGTGTCGATCATCACCGAAGTGCCGTTGCTGCCGTAGTTGCAAGCACTGCTCCAATTGGCGTCAGCAACCTTGAAGGCGCCGCTCAAGGTCTTGTCATAGAGCACATAGGTGCCTTCGCCCTCGTCGCTGAACTCCCATTCGGTCACTGCGCCCCAGCTGTTAACCTCGCCACGCAGGTAGATGCCCGATGCCACAAATGGTGGACGGCTTGGGTCTACCCAACCGGTGTAGTTCTCGGGATCGGTAATCTCAGTAACCTCGGTTGAAGTGAGGCACAGGTAGTAGTCGCGGTTGGCAGTGACGCTTGTGGCCTGGTTGTTGTTGCCACCGTCACTGAAAGCGAGAGTGTGCTCAGCACCATCCATGTCGATGGCCCACACCTTATAATTAACGCCATTGACAACTGCGCTGCTCTCGGGAAGTGAGCCGTTCATGTAGAGGTTGCTCCATTTGGTAACATCTTCTACATATATATAAGCGCTTAGGTCCTGTGAGGCAAAGGTAGCGTCGATAACCACATTATCTATAGAGAGACCCATTGCCTTGTTGGGGCTAGAGCCACTTGCCACGCTTATGTTCCAAGCCAGATAGAGTTGCTGGCCAACAGCGATGTCAACCTTGAGTTGTTTGCCACTGATAGATGTGGTGCTGATGGGCACGACTGCTGCACCTTGGGTAGCAGCATCGGGTGCGAAATAGGTGTAGAAATCTTCACCTGCGCTGGTCCAATTGGTGCCGTCGGTCGAGGTGTAGAGCTGCACGGCAAAGCCTGCAGGGTTGTCACCGTCGCGATACTTTTCGATGTCATAGTTTAACGAGAGTTTGGTGATGTCCTCGTCGCCTGAGTTCTTCACGCAGGTCATCACGTTGATGCAGCGGGTGCCGCCATCAACGGTTGTCGAGAGACCACCCACCGAGCAGTCGCCTGTAACACTGCTCGAGAGGAAATTCCAGGTACCGTTCTTGGCGTTGCTTGCCAAGCTGGTACCGCCGGTGTACATCACGCTGGTGGTTGCGCTGGAATAAGCACCAACCATGCGTGCTCCGGTCATGTTGCGGTCAACACGCCAGCCTTGTGGCATGTCGAGCAGAGCTTCACCGGTTGCGGCATCCCACATGCCGTCAAAGTTCTGAATTACTTGTGGTGAGGCCGAAGTCACCTCCACCACATCCTGTGCTTGGGCACTGCTCCAACCGAGCATTACCACAGCCACAAGAAGTTGAAATAAGTGTTTCTTCATTTTTTTTGATGTGTGTTTATTTGGTTAATGAATATTGTTCTGGTTCAACACTGCAAAATTATCACATTATATAATTAGGAAAAATACCGACAACATAAAATCAAAACACAAATTTATGCTAAAGTCCACAACATCAGTTGTTTGTGTTTTGCTAAGTGTGCAAATAATCAAAGTGTGTTTTGGGCGATTTTTCAGCTTTTTGTGAAGATTTTCCTTGTGTGGCTTGATTGAGTCGCGCTTGTGAGTCATGTTTTTTTGTGTTAAAAGCAAAAAAAAATATTTGTAATTGACTTTATATTATTAATTTTGTAGATTTAAGATGATTATCTTGCTATAAATTGTAGTAAATAATATGAGTCAGGAAGTAGACGACAGACTTATTGATGAGGCCTATGACAGGCTGATTAGGGGCTATCTGGCTAGCGGCCATCGCAAGCATGTTGAGCGCATCGAGAAGGCGTTCCGCTTTGCTCGCAACGCTCATGCCGGTGTGCGCCGCCGCTCGGGCGAGCCTTACATTCTTCACCCTATTGCTGTTGCAACGATTGTGAATCAGGAGATTGGGTTTGGATCAACTTCTATCTCGGCGGCTTTGCTTCATGATGTAGTTGAGGACACTGAATACACTCTCGACGACATCAAGGCAATTTTTGGCGACGAGATGGTGCAAAACGACTACTCCGACACCGAAGAGCGACTGGGTGACAAGATAGCGAATATCGTTGACGGCCTCACTAAAATTTCGGGCGGACGATTGGGAGAGAAGGCCTCGGCCCAAGCCGAGAATTTCAGAAAGCTGCTCATGACCTTCAACAGTGACGCCAGGGTTATCTTCATCAAGATGGCCGACCGCTTGCACAACATGCGCACGCTCTCGTCGATGCCCCCTGCCAAGCAAAAGAAGATTTCGGGCGAGACAATGTATCTTTATGCGCCGCTGGCTCACAGGTTGGGCTTGTATGCCATAAAGACTGAGCTTGAAGACCTCAGCTTCAAATATGAGCATCCTCAAGACTATAAGCGAATCTTGGAGTCGATTGCCGCTACTGCCGAGAAGCGAAACTCGGGCTTCGAGTATTTCTCGGAACCTATTCGCAAGAAACTTGATGAGTTCGGGCTGAAATATGAGTTCAAGGCTAGGGTGAAGTCGTGCTACTCTATCTGGAAGAAGATGGAGAAGAAGTGTATCCCGTTTGAGGAAATCTACGATATCTATGCCGCACGAATTGTGTTTGAATGCCCCGAAGGACAAGACGAGAAGGCGATTTGCTACAAGATTTATGACATGATATCTCAGCTATACACTTGCCATCCCAAGCGAACTCGCGACTGGCTCATCCATAGCAAGCCCAATGGATATCGCGCTCTGCACATGACGGTTATGGGCCCTGCGGGCGAGTGGGTGGAGGTGCAAATCAGAAGCCAGGAGATGGACAAGGCCGACGAGCACGGTAATGCCGCTCATTGGTTCTACAAGGACCACAATGGCGATACTAGCAAGACCGACGTGTTGATGAATCTTTACCGCACAATTGAGGAGATTCTCAAGAATCAGGAGCCTAACGCTCTCGACTTCCTCGACATGCTGAAGCTCACGCTCTATGCTCGTGAGATACTGGTGTTCACTCCCGATGGCGACGAGATTCAGCTGCCTAATAATGCCACGGTGCTGGATTTTGCCTTCGCATTGCACTCCGAGATTGGTCAGCACTGCATTGCCGCCAAGGTCAATCACAAGTTGGTGCCACGCAGCCACAGGCTTTCGGCTTTCGACCAAATCGAGGTCCTTACTTCGCCATCGCAAGCTCCTCAGCCCGAGTGGCTGAACTATGTAATCACCTCTAAAGCAAAGCGAAGCTTGAATCAGGTGTTCCGTCACAAACGCAGGGAGGCAATCACTAAAGGTGAGGAACGATTCAAGAAGTTCATGGAAGAGAACTCGGTGGAAATCAACAATGAGAACATGGCACGCATCATCAGTTACCTGAATGTGCAGAACAAGGAAGACCTTTTCTACCGCATTGGAGATGGCAAGATTGAGCTTAATCCCATTGTTCTCAAGTCGCTTAAGCCCGAGTCGCAAGGTCTGTTCCGCAAGTTCTGGAGAAATTCTTTTGGAAATAAAAACAGCAAGGAGGCTACCGATCAGGAAGACAAGGGTAAGGATACTAAAATCGACAAAAAGGCTATTTATGTGCTCCGAACCGAAGAGGGTAAGAGCAACTATCAGCTTGCCAATTGTTGTCACCCGTTGCCGGGCGACGATGTGATAGGATATATCGACAATGACAATCATGTTGTTGTGCACAAGATCGACTGCCCGACTGCCATGAAGCTAAAGAGTGGATTTGGCGACCGACTGGTTGAGCCTCTGTGGGAAACGAGTAGCGAGAAATTCTTCGCGTCGATTCTGGTGGAGGGGGTAGACCGAATGGGAATCCTTCAGGACATTATTTATATCATTACCACTAGTTTGGCAATCTATATCAGGCGATTGAACATCACGTCAAAGACGGGTGTGTTTAACTGTGAGTTGGATATTTTTGTCGACAATGTTAGCACAGTAACTAGGCTCTGCAAGCGACTTGGTAAGGTTAAAGGTGTGAGCAGGGCGATTAGAAGAAGTTAACGGCTTTTTTCTCTAAACACCTCTTTTATTCTTCACGATATGAAAAAATCGGTAAAAATAAATCTTGTGGTGATGCTGCTCATTGCAGCAACTGTGGGAAGCTTGTCTATATTTTTTGGAGGAGCTTCGCAGGATGCACTGGTTTATAGTGAGGGCAGACCATGGAACTATCCCAAACTCATTGCGCCCTTCGACATCCCCATTGAGTATGACTCGGTGAGCGCTCAAAGGATAAAGGACAGCATCGAGTCGAATTTTATACCTATCTACAACAGCAATGAGGAGCTTGCCGAGGAGGCTATAACCGCGATAAACTCTTCGATCGACAGTATTCATGGCGTGTCGGCATCGGCTAAGCAGCGACTCAAAGCTGCTACTAGTAAGGTCTTTGAGGATGGTATTATCGACAATTCCACCGATGGGAAGATTAAAAAAGGAGACCTGAAGAGCATCCGCCTCATCAAGGGGCTTGGCAATGAGTCGCAACTGGTTGATGCGTCGACCCTAAGGTCAACAGCCGAAGCTTACTATTACATCGACTCGATTGCTAGTCAAAATGTTACAAGTTCTGCCGAGCTCTCGGAAGTGATACACAATAGCCTGGTGCCAAACTTTGAGTATGACTCAATAAAGAGCAATGCGATGCTTAACGACGCCAACACTGTGAACTTGGCATCTCGCGGTATCATACTTAATGGTGAGAGCATTATCGACTATGGAGAAATTGTCACTGCCGAGAAATACACTCTGCTTAAAACCTATGAGCGCATGAGTGCCGAGCGAAAGACCTCTAATGTTGTGAGGCGACTCTCGGTTTTGGGTAATATGGTGGTGATATTGTTACTCTTGTTGGTAATGTATCTGTACATCAGGATTATGCACCCCGAAATCTACCGTAGCCTCAGGCACATGACGTTCTTGTTCTGCTTTGTGCTGTTCTTTGTGCTTTTGGTTTATGTCATTGCGCATCTCAGGTCGGGGCTGCTTTATTTGATTCCGTTTGCCCTGGTGCCCATTGTTGTGACTGTCTTTTTCAACATCTCGCTTGGATTCTTCACTCACATGACTGTGGTGCTCATTAGTTCGCTTGTGGCCCCTGAAGCTAGCGACTTTATTATAATGCAGTTCCTTGCGGGAATCATTGCTCTACTTTCAATCAAGGGGCTGATGCAGCGTTCGCAGCTGGTAGTGTGTGCGTTCTTTATCTTCTTGTGCTATTCTGTGACCTATATAGCTCAGTATATCACGCGAAATGGTACTCTCGAAGCGTTCGACTGGAAGGTTATTAGCTACTTTGCCGTCAACTGCATCGTCCTTTCGTTTGCCTACTTTGGCATCTTCATCGTTGAGAAAATCTTTGGTTTCACTTCTCAAGTGACGCTGGTAGAGCTCAGCGATATCACACAACCAGTTCTGCGAGAGCTGTCGGAAAACTGCCCAGGTACTTTCCAGCACTCTCTGCAAGTGGCTACTCTGGCGGGCGAGGCTGCAAGACTGGTGGGAGCTAATGTGCAGTTGGTGAGAGCAGGTGCTTTGTATCACGACATTGGCAAAATTGATAACCCGGCGTTCTTCACCGAGAATCAGAGCGGAGTGAACCCGCACGATGTGCTGCAGCCCGAGCAGAGTGCATCTATTGTGATTTCGCACGTGCTCGATGGTGTGCGACGCGCCGAGCAAGCCAATCTGCCACAGGTCATCAAGGATATGATTTTGCAGCATCATGGCAAGGGGTTCACTAGATACTTCTACACTATGGCTTGTAAGCAAAGTGCCAACGGACATGTCGATCCAGCGCCTTACACTTATCCTGGACCTAATCCTAGAACCAAGGAGGCTGCGATTCTCATGATGGCCGATGCTTGCGAGGCTGCCGCCAAGAGTCTTTCCAACCCTAACGAGGAGAACATTACTAATATGGTTCAAAAGATTGTGGATTCACAGGTCTCGACTGGGTTGTTCTGCGAGTCGCCCATCAGCTTCAAGGATATCGACACGGTGAAGAATTGTCTCATCAAGCGACTGCTCACTTTCTATCACACGCGTGTCTCTTACCCCGACGATGTGCGACCTGAGCAGCAAGCCACCGATGAGGATTCGCTAAACGAAATCTCAAATGAGAGCGAGGAGTAATAATCCGCATAATAACCTGCAGCAGTGCAAAAAAGTGATAAAAAAAGTTATTTATAAAGAATTTGGATAACAATGACTTTTTCGATTTTTTTAGTTGTTTTAGGAGCTATTCTTCTAGTGCTTGCCTTGGTCATGGTGTTTAAACCATGGTATGTTGCTGCTTTGCCTGCCTATGTTGGTATATGCTGTTTGCACTGGAGTACATTGGCTACTTTCCCCACATGGGTTTTCATCTTCTATGGGGCCGCAACATTAATGGTGATGGGCATTCGCTACCTTTCGCCCAAGGGGGAACCCGATGGGAAGTCCACGGGGAATCTCTACCTCGGGCTGGGGGCCTTGATGGGATGCTTGCTTGGGATGATGCTTGAGGCCAGATTCATGGTGCTGGGCACTATTATTGGCACTGCGATGGGTCAATTGGCTTTCTCTCGCACACCAGGAGGAAAATGGCTAAGATTTCCAAAATCCAATTTTATTCAGTACCTTTGCGCCAAAGGTCTGGGCATTGTGGTTGCTGTTGCAATGATTGGACTTGCCGTAGAGGGAGTTATTTACTTCCTGAACTTACACCAATTAATTGATAATTGATAACTTTATTTAAATTTGAAACGATATATGGAATTTAAGAAAGCTTTCTTGAGTCTCGTGGTCACTGTGATAGCTTGCATGGCATTCCAAGTGAGTGCACAGTACCATTTTGAGGTGAAAAGTGTTGACTTCGACCAAATTAAACGTGAGACTCTTAGGCCTGGTTCAAGATACTACTATCCCAATCTAGTGAGGTCGTTCAACAGTAATGACACTATCATGAACTTCGAGGCTTACCGCGACTTGTATTTTGGATTTGTGTTCCAGGAGGATTACAACCCTTTCCGTGATACTAAGTTTGAGAACAAGGACGATGTCGAGAATCTTTATTACACCAAGGATAAAGAGTTGAGCCGTGATCAATACGATCAAATCGAAAAGTATGCGGTTAGAGCGCTTGACGATAACATGTTTGATATTGATCAAATCACCTATTATATCTATGCCTTGCAAAAAAAGAAAAAATATGCTAGGGCAGCTGTAAGGCAGTATCGACTCGACAAACTCATTGCCGCAATCATGTCGAGCGGTAATGGTACTGAGGAAAGTCCCTGGGTGGTGATTTTCCCTGAGCATGAGTACACGCTCATCAACATGCTGGGATATGTGGCGGTTGACCATGAAGAGATGGACTATGGTATCGACCGAATTGAAGCGCATCCCGACGACAACCCCAAGGAGAAAAAGTACTTCTACTTCGACGTTTCGCAAATGCTGGAGCAGGCTGCTAAAAAGTTCCCCGAGAAATTCGACTTGGACAAATAGTGGCATGATTACAGAAATCAAGTATTTTTGATAAAATAGTTACTAAAAAAGTAACTTTTGTAACAAAAAATCGCAATAAATTTTGTTTTATTGCGATTTTTTTCTAACTTAGAGGCGTTCTTATTACACAGAACGTGATTTCATGACCTTACCCTATGAGTGATATTATTGATAAATATTTACAATACATAAAATTAGAGCTTAACCTTTCACAACACACTCGGTTAGCCTATGCCAAGGATTTGCAGCAGTGGCAAGAGTTCCTGACTCAAGGACGCTCTGAGCTTGATGTCGCTTCGGTAACTAATAGCGATATCAGGGCTTGGCTATTGCACCTCAACAATGAGGGCGATGGACCACGCACTCTGCGGCGCAAGGTGCAAGCAGTGCGCTCTTTCTACAAGTGGCTCATGCGATCGGGAATTGTGGCTGACAATCCTGCCGCTTCGGTCGAATTGGCACGTCTGCCCAAGAGGTTGCCACAATTGGTGAGGGAAGATAATATTAATGAATTGCTCGATAGTGAGGTTGATCAATCTGATTTCCTCGAGGTGCGAAATAGGTTGATTGTGATGATGTTCTACACCACGGGAATGCGTCGCGCCGAGTTGATAGAGCTTAGAGATGTCAATGTCGACACCAAAAAAGGTGAACTCAAGGTGCATGGAAAGCGCAACAAGGACCGCATTATTCCTTTTGGCACAGAACTTGCACTATGGATTAATAATTATAGGAGTCTTCGTGACAAAATGGTTGGAGAGGGAGAGTATTTCTTTGTGCGAGAAAATGGACAACTTCTTTACCCGATGCTCGTCTACAGGGTGGTGCGACAAGCACTGCAACAGGCGGGAGTCACCAGCAAGCGAAGCCCGCATGTGCTCAGGCATTCTTTTGCAACGGCAATGCTCAACGACGGAGCGCAGCTCAATATTGTCAAGGAATTGCTAGGGCATGAGTCGCTCGCAACGACTCAAATCTACACTCATGTGACTTTTAGTGAATTGAAAAATAATTATAAACTCGCCCATCCAAGGGCACTTAAAAAAGGAGGCTAATATGGAAATTAAAGTAAAAGCCATTCATTTCGATGCTACCGAGAAACTCGAACAGTTTATCAACAAAAAAGTTGAGAAGCTTGTAAAGCATCATGACGAGATCACCAATGCCGAGGTGACATTGAAAGTTGTTAAACCCGAGACCGCTATGAACAAGGAGGCCAGCATCAAGCTGCTCATTCCTAGAAACGAGGATCTCTTTGCCAACAAGGTTGCCGACACCTTTGAGGAGGCTATCGACCTTTCGGTTGATGCTCTGAAACGTCAACTTGAGAAAACCAAAAAAGACAAATAATAACAATCTACATAATCGATAATAAATAACAGTTGCGCCACTGGTTAAAGTGGCGCAACTGTTATCTTTTATATGTGTGTTCTTGATGTTACGCAAACTATCTAATGCGGCCGCTACCTCTAACTAGGCCATATTCTTTTCTTATTGCGCCCATGCCGTCGGTTACTTCGGCATATCCTCTTCCACCACATCTTTTGCAGCCATAAGCATATTTGTCATAAACTGTTCTTCCCATGCCATCATATTTAAGGTTTGGATAGATCATCCCTGCGCCATTGCACTTTGGACATACTCTGCTACCGCCATTCCTACTTTTACCTTTTTTGTGGCTTTTAACTTTGGTGGTGTGCACTTTTGCGCTGAATCTTTTTTTTGCGCTTACATCAACGGTGCTGAACATTCCTAGCACCATCACTGCTAAAAATACTGCTAATAATTTCTTCATGTTAATGTGTTTAGTATAAAAATAAGTTGTCTAGCTATTTATAGTCTTTTACCAGTCCTCTTGGAACAAAGGATCCTCGGGCATTACCATTATTGGCTTCTGCTGGCTTGCCTTGAGGATGCGTTCGGGAACGTATTTCTTGTCTACAACCAAGCGGAAGGCAAACTCGTTAAACCACTCGTTTGTCATGATGATATAGCCTTTGTGGCCGCTGTCGGCGCCCCATGAGTTCTCCACTTTCCACTTCACGGGTTTTCCGTTGGAGTCAAGGTCTACAGCAGTGAGGGTCATTGCGTGAGTCGATCCGCTGTCAAAGGTGGCGATGCGGTCTGCCTTGTTCATTCCAAATGTGGTGCCAAACAATGTGCCATAGTCATAGTTGTTGAGCGATAGGTAGCCGTTGCTGCGGTTCAGCTGCTTGCCCACGTCATAGCTGGAATACAATTTTGTGGAGTCCTTAAGTGAAGCTATCGCCATCTGGGCTATGTCCTCCATTGGCAGGTTGATATAGCGCCAGTTGTGGCCGTCATAGGTGTGGCGATCCCATTCCACCTCATAGGTCTTGTAGTACTCGCGGCGAGGGTCATTCATGGCCATAATGAAAGTGCCGTTGATTGGGCCGCCTTGAGTTTCACGATAGAACTCAAGAGGAGTGTAGGTGCGAACCGGTGTCACTGTCTTGCCCTCTTTGTTTTTGAAAGCATAGTCAAAACTCTTGATGGGTTCACCAAGGGCCAGCGACAGCATGCCATATATCTCGCCTAGCATCTCGGTTTTACGCTGCTTGATGGCATTCTTCGACTTTCCGTCGGCTACCATCTTGCGAAGTTCCAGACCCTGCTCTCGCAACTTCGACGACAACAGCTGGCTCATGCGTGACGTGCGCTCTGCGCTGTAAGTCTCTGGTTGAACCTCAATGGGGACAAGGCCGTATTTCTCGGCTAAGTCGGCTGCACCGCAAAATGTTCCTCCGTCATTAATAGGGTGGTGGAAGAAGAACTGAACACGCTGGTCGTCTATGGGTTTGTCGGCGCAGTCTATAACACCCTGGAGCATCAAGTTAGCTTTTTCAAGTTGGTCCCAGAAGAAAAGATAGTCGTGCGAATACTCCACACGCATCGTGTCTTTGTGGTGGCGTGCAAAGTTGGCGCGCATCACGTTAAAACTGGAGTACATCCAGCAGCGACCGCTCGAGCGTTGGTTGTGGATGCTCTGCTTGGGAGTCTCAATACTGAAGTGAGTGTCGCTGATAGTTGCGTTGCGGTAGTTTTTCGCAAGATCGTCTATAGAATTCGATGCCATAGCGTTACTCAATGCAGCGTTGTTCTTGACCGACGCTTGGCTTGTGATGGTGCGAAGCATGTCGGCATCGATGCCTCCATCCTTCTTGCTTTGTGCCATCATGGGGATAACCGCCGCCATGCACAGCACGATTGCCGTTGTCTTTAATAATTTCATAATGGTTTAGTGTTGTTATTGATATTATTTTAATTGTCAATACTTCAATTCAAGTACTTTTGTTTTTGCAAATTTACTCCTTTATTATTAAACAATCAAACTATTATTCACAAAACTTGCACATTTGTTTTTTAATCTTGCTTATCCAATCATCCTCCCTTTGCCTTTGCCCACAGAAACCTTACACCTTATTATATATAATATATAGATGCATCCAGCAATTATGGCATCCAATGAATCTGGAATGTCTATTAAAAGTCCAGAGAGTTCATAGAATTTCGGCTCTCCAGAGAAAAAACTGAGCGTTATATTCTCATGGATTCTGTCCTGAACGCCCACTCTGGTGTCCTGAATCACTCCAAATGCAGAAAAAGACGATTTTTTTTGAAAAAAAACGTGAAAAGATTTTGCCATGTCAGAAACTGGTTGTAATTTTGCATCGCTTTTCGGCTCACGAGGACCCCGTTCCGAGTTGAGCGGTTTTTTTGACGCCTTATCGATAGGGCGCGCGCGGCCGGGAGGCACGAGATCATTGAGATGTTTGCGGTGAGGAAATCTGACAAGCAGGTGAGAGACAAGGAAGGGATTCCGCGGATCTCCGGTCAAGATT
>CADAZN010000010.1:33120-92477 GCA_902792435.1 uncultured Bacteroidales bacterium | reverse complement strand
AATATCTGCAGAATCTCATAGTCCTGACGGAACTTTACTTTCTTCATTTTAATCCTGTTTTTGGTTTACTACTTTGTAAACTCATTTCAGGACAAGTCATGGAATCATTGGAATCACTGGAATCACTGGAATCACTGGAATCACTGGAATCGCTGGAATCACTGGAATCGCTAGAATCACTGGAATCACTGGAATCGCTGGAATCACTGGAATCGCTGGAATCACTGGAATCACTGGAATCGATGGAATCACTGGAATCGCTGGAATCAATCAACTATTTTCAGGAATAGGAATAGACAGGAGCTACCATGGTACAGAATGTCAAAGATCTCTTGCGACAGCAATTGTTTCGCGCAAGAGCAAAGATAACAAGCCACGAGTTGTTAATCCAATATTGAAATCTTGACCTACATCAATAAAAAGTTATTCACAAACAATCGAGAGTTTTGTGTGTTAGAGAAATAAAGGTTAACTTTGCAATTATCTTATATCATTTTGACTTTTATGATTGACAATAACGACTATATTTATACTCTAGAAATTGCTGTACGGGACTATGAACTCGACAGTGAGGGAATAGTTAACAATGCCATTTATCTTCACTACTTAGAGATGACTCGCCATGAGTTCTGCCGCTGGGCTGGCTACTCGTTCAAGGAGATGAGCACCGATGGAATAGTGCCGGTCCTCAACCGCGTTGAGATTGACTACAAGACTCCTCTGCGCAGTGGCGACGTGATGCTAAGCAGCTTGTGGGTTGAGAAAAAGGGTGTACGCTTTGTTTTCCATCAAGATATATACAACAAGTTCACGGGCGAGATGGCAGTAAGTGCCGTTGTCTCGGTGGTGAGCCTCGAGGACGGCAAACTTTCCCGCAGCGACAAACTTTTCAAGAAGTTTGAGAAATGGCTATAACGCATCATCCCGACATATTGTATCGCATGGCGTTTGCCGGAATTCGTGGCATGGGTGTAGAACTAGCTCAACGGCTACTTGACATCATACCTAACGAAAAGGAGTTCTTCTCGCTTAGCGACCGCGAGCTCAAGAGCATCACTGGCAGCCGCAGCAAAGCGTGGGAGCGCTCCAGCCGCGACGAGATGCTTCGCAAAGCAGAGCAAGAGCTGAGCTTTGTTGAGCAGAATCATGTGAAAGTTCTGTATTTCACGGAAACTGATTTCCCCCAGCGCCTTCTAAATGCCACCGACGCCCCAATTTTACTCTATACCATAGGCAATTGCAACCTCAACTCTAAACACGTTGTCAGCATTGTTGGCACACGTCGCAGCACACATTATGGAGCTACATTTTGCGACAAGCTCGTTGAAGGTCTATCACAGATGCTTGAAGGAGAAGTGGTGATAGTGAGTGGACTGGCCTATGGCACCGATATAAATGCTCATCGTGCCGCATTGAAATATAAGATTCCAACTGTGGGAGTTCAAGCTTGCGGTCTCAATAAGATTTACCCTGCCGAGCACCGAAACGATGCAGCCCACATGGTACAAACCGGTGGTGCAGTAGTGAGCGACTACACTAGTCAGGACCCTATTCACCGTGGAAACTTCCTAGCTCGTAACCGAATTATTGCCGCCCTTAGCGATTGCACGGTCGTAGTGGAGAGCGCCAACAAGGGCGGTGCATTAGTCACAGCCAACATTGCCGCCAGCTACAGCCGCGATGTGTTTGCAGTGCCAGGACGAGTTGCCGATGAGTTTTCTAAAGGTTGCAACCGACTGATAATGAACAATCAGGCTGCAGCAATCACATGCGCCGAGGACCTATTGAAAGCCATGCGCTGGGAGTCAAAATTGGTTCCCGAGCAAGCCCATGAACTAGAACTTTTCCCTGAGCTAACTGCCGAGCAGCAAAAAGTTGTTGACATCCTGAGAAAACAAGGAGACCTACACATCAACGACCTTGCAGGCTTGATGGCTCTGCCCATCTACCGCCTCATGGCAACCCTTGTAGAGCTCGACACCAAGGGTGTGATTGCCACACTCCCAGGTTGCCGTTACTCACTGAAATAAATGTGAAGCTATTGCAAAGCCTCACATTGTGTAAAAAAAGTGGTTCAGTCAAAACAAAGACCAAACCACCTTTTTTTATAATAATCAAATCCTTAAAATCTTTAATCATCATCAAGCTCAAAACCAAGTGGCTTTAATGCCGCCTTGGGCAAGCGAGAGCGCTTAGTTATTGCTTTTCTTTTTGGACGCTCGGTGATGACAGTGCGCTTGCGTGTGAGATAGTTATCACTAGTAGTCACGGTCTTACCAGTAGTGCGTTCAAGCTCAACAACATCTTTTCCTATAAGGAAGAAATCCCCTTTTTGATAACGGAACACATGAGTTGTTGTGGGAGTTGTGTAGCTTCCTGCTGTAGCAAAAAATTCCAATACTATTTTAAGTGTTCCATTTTTATCAATGTCAAGAGCTGGAGTAATGCTTATAAACTCGTCTTCACGTTCAGGAATAACATCGTCATATTGCTTGAACAGCTTAAAATTGCCGTTCTTGTCTCCCCAGTATATAGCAAGAATAGGCTCATTGAAATTGTAGACGTAACCGTCGTCACGCGTTTTCATTTTCTCCTTGTTGCAAGGTGTTGCTATGAGCACTAGATCGGCAATACCGTCGGCGTTCAAGTCACCAGTCTTGAAAATTGATTCCCATCCACTTGGCACTATATCGGCAGCGCTTTTGCCACTATCCTTAAGACCTTGAGCGAAAACTTGCATTGGCATTAATGCCAATGTTGCCAAAACAAAGGTGAATATTGTTTTCTTCATAACAAATAAAATGATTATAATCGGTTGTTATAGATTTGTTTATTTAAACAAGTCACAATCCAAACGATGCAATGATGGCTCGCCATTCGGTTGGAAGTTTCGACTTCTTATTGGTCTCAACTGTTTTATTGGCTGCAATATTGTCTAGATTATTGCCCTTGACAACGGTGTAGCGACGCTTGACGCCATACTCTTTGTAAGCCTTAGGGTCGTTAATCTCAACAAGGATCTCGGTAACAACCAGGCGATTACCTTGCCACACATAGCGAGTGTAATACTCTGAGCAGTAACTGCCTGAACCTATACTAACAAGGAACTTTTTGCTGGGGTTCACCAAAATAGTGCCGTTAAGCACCTCACCTTCCATAGGCACAAACTCACCACGTTTGTCATCCCTTAGCAATATTGTGCTATAGTTGCGCGGCGCTGCAGGACCAACAAATATGTCCATGATGCCATCGAAGTTTGCATCCAGATAGTATAAGTCGTTACCAGTTACATCCAAATTTAAGGTTTGAGCCAGCTCCCTTCCACGATAAATACTCACTTTGTAAGTGTCATCAACTTGCTGCTCGGATGTAGCCTTAATAAATGACAGCGACGTAGGGCAATCTACGACATTGTAAAAACCGTGTTTATCGGTCTTGGGCTGTAAAGAGGACCACTTGCCTTGAGCCAATAGCTGCAGTGGCATAAAAGCCACTGCAGCCATCATGAAACTAAAGAATAGTTTATTCATTATTCTAGTATTTTAGAAAAATGATTATCCCTTAGCAGCTGGATAGAAAACGAGTCTTTCACCTGTGCTATCACCAAGGATGAGTTTTTCCCTACTAACCGAAATCACCCTCATGTCGTTCATAAAAGGAGGAACCATTAGAAGCATTTGCTCTCTCATTTCAGGCTCCATATTTTTGAGTTCAGGCTCAATCATTGATTTAAACAGAGACTTAGCTTGTCGATCAGCTCCATTAAGATCAATGTCATAAGAGAACTCAGCTTTTTTCTTATTGAAACTTAAGGTAATGTCGCGTCCGTCTTGATTATAAATGCCAGGGACCGACAGAGAGGAGCGGATGATCATATTCATACCTGCCTGTAACTCCTGAAATTCTTCGGTAGTGAGGATGACATAGCATTCGCCATCATCGTCAAAGTTAAGTACCATTTCCATTTCTTGGTCACCAGGAACCATTGTAGACCATGCGGTTCTAGTAAGGTTCTGTGCCTGAATTGTAACCATTGACGCAAGCATGAGCGTCAAAACAAATAATGTCTTTTTCATAAAAAACTAAAGATATTAAATTAAAGAAACATATTATTTGATGTTGAATGAAGATCCATTCCAGATTAGAGTACCAGTTCGCTGCATTGCTTTAGGCACTGCTGTGGGGTCGGCCATGCGGAAGGTGATGTTCTTGCCCACGCGTGGCAGTTGATAGCAAGGCTGGTACTTGTTGGCATCCTCGTTCTCAGCAGTCTTCACAAGATTGATGATTTTCTTGCTGGCTTTGGCCTTGTTGAGCATGTCAACAGGTTGAGGCTCACGGTTGAAAGGTAAGTCAATGAGTTTCATCTCCTTGGTTTTCACATCATAGCGATAGAAGTTGAGGAAACTCTCGTCAAATCCCATGCCGTTGTTCACGCGGTTTACAGCAACGAGTTTCTCGTTCTTGTTGTTGCAATTCCAGAAGCACATCTCGAGGGTCTCGATAGAGCCGTCCTCTTGCTTGGCCGAATATTTCACATAGCCGTTCTTGGTGTCGACAACACAGTCCTTGGAAGCCTTGTTAAACGCGGCGAGAGCATCACGTTCAAAACTACCTTCATCGCATTGCGAGCAATAGGCCTTGGCAAAATCTTTGATTGTGGCTTTAGCGCCAGCTGGTTTCACACTGCATGACTCGGGTTGAGCCATAGCGATAACGGGCATCGCGCAAATAGCGATGACGAGTAAAGATTTCAGTAAGTGTTTCATAATAACTATTTAATAATTGTTTAATGGAATATATGCTTAAATGGTAAGGTGCAACTGTTAAATTCTAATCTTCCAGAAATAATGCTGATGTTGTTGCAAATTCTCTTCAATAAGAATAATCGTTACAACCTATTAGACTATTTGCTACAATATTGGTTTAAGTGCTGTGAAAAAGGTTTAAATAAAAATTTGATTGATTAATAATTTCCCAACATTATATCGTAAATAGCCGTGATGTCGGCAGCAGTAATGTTACGATCGCCATTGACATCCATACGGTAATAATGAGTAAAGTTTCCTCCTATTAACAGGAAGTCATATATTTCGGTGATATCGGCCGCAGTTGTAAATCCATCATCATTGACATCTCCCGGCACATCGGCATACTGAAGAATGGGCGAGAAATTCCTCCAAGGGTCTCTTGCCTCATAGATATACCTTGACCCATAAGGCACATAGAGGGTAACGTTAGAAATAGAAGAATAAGCAAAGCAGTTATTACTACAGTCAATCTCGCGTGGATCAGGCATTCGGGCATAAACAACTTGAAGTCCTGAGCAATAAGAGAAAGCTCCATCACCAAGATGGTTTACCGACTTACCAATAATCAACTTTTTCATTGCCTTGCAATAGTAGAACGCTGAAGCCCCAATAAATGTGGTAGCATCGGGAATACAGATGCTATCAAGCATCTGACAACCACTGAAAGCGTTTTCACCAATGGTAAGTACCGAGTTTGGAATCTCGATATACTTGACATCTTGGCCAATGAAAGCATAACGTCCTATTTCGGTAACATTATCAGGAATTGTAGAATTCTTGCACCCTGCAATGAGTTTATTAGAAGAAGTCTCAACAATTGCATTGCAATTGAAACGAGAATCAAAAACCGTGTTTTGGTTGTCAACGATAATTGATTCAAGCGATTTACATCCATTGAGTATATCATTTCCCAAATAAGTCACCGATTTAGGCAGCACAAAACTTGTGATGCCACATCCCTTAAACGCATTGTTGCCAATGGTGACAATTGAACTTGGCAAACTTATGCCTGTTACCATGTTGCACATCTGGAATGCATCGTTACCGATAGCAGTCACATTGTAGGACTTGCCGCCATATTGCACAGTCGAAGAGATGTTGACATTACCGCTATAGTAAAACATACTCTCGATAAAAGAAGAACCATAATAGGTGACAGTTACAGTGTTTCCATCGCTATTTATATTATAGCAGATGCCATCTACCTCAAAGTCGTGAGCAACAGCCCCCTGAACGCAAACAAAAGCCATTAAGAGACACAATAGACCCTTAATAAGGACTGAGGATGTTTTTTTGTGCGACATAGTTCAAATATTTAATAAAATGATGAATATTGTTTTATTCTCCAATCAACGCGTCACAAAGGCCATAATGAAGTCTACATTGTTGACACCGTTGTTATTGACACATAAGTGACAATGCGAAATAACAGAATTTTAATGTTTTTAAAAATAATATTTAAAATTCATTACAAATTTAAATAAATGTTATTAAAAAACAAGTATTTAAAGCAAAAAAATGGAAGCATTTTACAAAAGTGTAACTAAATTGTCAAAATAGTAACATTTTTTGACAAAAGAGCAATCAAAAACATGATCATAAGTTCCAATGAATCACTAGGAGTATACAACAATAATGAAGTGGTGGCTCAATTGAACCACCACTTCATTATTATGTGTATTATTATCTAACCAACAATCATTTGCGTTCCCAAGTATCGCCATCAAGAATCATGTCACGAAGATTCTTGTAACGGTGTTTAACTTGGATTTTGCGCATTTGCACAGTGACGTCGGTCTCGTAGCTTGGAGCATCAACATCACGGATTACACCGAGGGCAACCGGCAGATTGGTGCCGTCCATCATGGCTAGCTGCTGGTGCAGGAAGTTGTCCTGGCAATGAGCGTCGTGGATGAGCACGTCGTCAATGGTGTACTCACCGTCATCGAGGCGCACAGCTTTGAGTCCAAATCCGTCTTGAACAATACCCATGTCCATGTTCTTGCCAAAGAGCATCTTCTCGCCATGAACGAGGTGAATGGTGCGGTTGGCACGAACTGCCTTGTCGGTGATGCGGTTGTGGATGCCATTGTTGAAAATCATACAGTTTTGCAGAATCTCAACAACCGAGCAGCCCTTGTGGCCAGCCGCCTCAACCATAATCTCCTGATTAATTTTCAGTTCCACATCGATGCCACGGGCAAAGAATGTGCCACGAGCGCCGAAGACGAGCTCAGCGGGGATAAAAGGATCCTCGGTAGTGCCATAAGGCGAAGACTTAGAAATGCAGCCACGGTCGCTTGTAGGACTGAATTGGCCCTTGGTAAGTCCATAAATCTTGTTGTTGAGCAACAGCAAGTTGAGGTCAACATTGCGGCGCACCTCATGGATGAAGTGGTTGCCACCAATAGCGAGGCAGTCACCGTCGCCCGAGATTTGCCACACTGTGAGCTGTGGATTGGCCACTTTCACTCCAGTAGCTATGGCTCCGCCACGACCATGAATGGTGTGGAAGCCATAGGTGTTCATATAGTAAGGCAGACGTGAGCTGCATCCAATACCCGAAACCACGGCAATCATGTGAGGAGGGATACCCAACTCGGCCATTGCCTTGTGAAGCACGTTAAGGATGGCGTGGTCGCCACAACCGGGACACCAACGCACTGCTATATCATTCTTATAGTCTTGGGGTTCGTATGTTTGATTTGTCATGATTATTTGCCCTCCATAATTTTGATTACACCTTCTTCAATCTCATTAACAAGGAAAGGTTGGCCTTGAGTCTTGTTGACGCGCTTGATGTTGAGCTCAGGAATTTGGCTCTGCAAGTAGGTCGCAAACTGTCCATTGTTCAACTCAGCCACAATCACAATCTTGTAGCGTGAGAGCACCTCACGAGTGTTGCGTGGTAGTGGGTTAATGTATTGGAACTGAGCAAAGTCAAGATTCTTGCCAGCCTTATTAAGATGCTCATAGGCAGTGAGAATGTGACCATAAGTGCCACCCCATCCAATGAGGATGGTGTCGCAGCCCTCGTGCTCGCTCTTAACTTCGAGCTCAGGGATGTGATTAGCCACGTTGGCGATCTTTTGAGCACGAGTGTTAACCATGCGCTGATGGTTCTCAGGGCTGTTAGAAATAACGCCAGTGTCGTAGTCACGCTCCAAGCCACCCACACGATGCATCTTACCAGGCACGCCAGGGAACGACCAATAGCGCACGAGTTCATCGTTGCGGCTATAGGCATGCCAAGTTTCCTCTTTGTCCTCAGGAACAAAATTGGGATGAATCTCGGGATAGTCGCCAACTTCGGGCACGCGCCATGCACTGGAGCCATTGGCGATAAAGGCATCGGTGAGCAGGATGACTGGGGTCATGTGCTCAATAGCGATGCGTGCTGCCTCAAATGCCATGTGGAAGCAGTCGGTTGGAGAGGTTGCTGCGAGCACAACCAGTGGACACTCACCGCTGCGGCCGTAAAGGGCTTGCAGCAGGTCGGTTTGCTCAGTCTTGGTGGGCATACCGGTTGAAGGACCACCACGCTGCACGTCGATGATTACCAAAGGAAGCTCTGACATTACCGCCAGTCCCATGGCTTCGCTCTTGAGCGACAAACCAGGACCACTAGTGCTGGTAACTGCCAAAGAGCCTGCGTAAGCGGCTCCAATTGCCGAGCAAATGCCAGCAATTTCATCTTCCATCTGGCAAGCCTTAACGCCCAGGTCGCGGCGCTTGGCAAGCTCATGCAGGATATCGGTTGCAGGAGTAATAGGATAGCTACCCAAATAGAGAGGGCGTCCACTCTTCTCGCTAGCGAGGATGAGTCCCCAGGCAGTGGCTTTATTACCGTTGACGTCGACGTAGATACCGGGGCGCATGTCCTCGGTTTCAATACGATATTTCGACACCGAAGCGTGAATGTTGTGACCGTAGTCATAGCCACCTTGCAGCACCTTGCAGTTGGCGTCAAAAATAGCAGGCTTATTACCAAACTTGTGCTGGAGGAATCGGCGAGCGCTTGCCAATGGCATGTTGAACAACCAGCAAATGAGTCCCAAAGCAAACATGTTGCGACACTTCATCTGCGACTTGAAGTCCATACCACTGTCTTCAAGAGCGGCTTTCACCATCGTGGTCATAGGCACTTCCACGATTTGGGTCTTAAGGCCAATCTCCTTGTAGGGTTCATTGGTAGTAAACTCAGCCTTCTTGAGATCTACATCCTTGAACGAGTCGATGTCGACGATAGCAACACCATTCTTGTTCAAGAACTGCACGTTCTGCTTCAAGGCAGCGGGATTCATCGCTACAAGCACGTCGCACTCGTCACCAGGAGTGTGCACTCCATGACCAATGTGAACCTGGAAACCACTAACTCCACTTAGCGAACCTTGAGGGGCACGCACCTCGGCTGGATAGTCGGGGAATGTGGAGATAATATCACCCATCTCGGCAGAGACACTAGAAAAAATGTTTCCTGCCAGCTGCATTCCGTCGCCCGAGTCGCCCGAAAAGCGCACCACGATGCTCTGACGGAACTTAACGTTAGTTTTTCCTAACATGTCAAAAATTTGTTGTTTTTTATTATTTGCAAAATAGTAACTTCTCAAAAACGGGTGCAAAATTACTCATAAATAATTACTTAAGTGCTATTTGTGGCATTTATTTTCACACTTTTAAGCCCTTTTAAGCAATTTATGATTTTTTAGTGAGTTTTTGGGTCCATCACGAAATAATATGAGTCAATTTTGGAGCGATTTCACATCAGCAGATATAATGTCTGGAACTCGCAACAAAGTAGTTTTTGTTGCTCGATATTAGTATTAAAGTTAAAAGTATTTATTAATTTTGCAGCCAAATTATGATATATCCGGGGAATTTTGAATCAAAGATAGGCTTTACCACTGTGCGTAAAGAGATTAACTCCAGGTGCATCAGCACGTTGGGGCAACATTGCTGCGAGCAAATGCGATTCTCGACTCGCCTTGACGAGGTGAAACTATGGCTCAACCAAACTAACGAGTTCCTGGCGATTCTGCAATCGAAACGCGAGTTTCCGCTTAACTATTTCTTCGACATGCGCGCCACACTCAAGGCCATCAGCGTTCCGGGCTCGCACTTGAGCGCCGAGAGCCTATTCAACCTGCAACGCTCACTAAAAACCGTGAGTGAGATAGGGCAATTCTTCGCCCGTAGCGACGACGGAAGTGCCGCACCCTACCCCAATCTGGCACGCCTTGCCTCGACCATGCAGTCGTTCCCCGATATCGTGACTGAGATTGGTCGTGTCCTCGACAAGAACGGAAACATCAAGGACAATGCGTCGCCACTGCTGCAAGAGCTGCGACGTGCCATTGCCAGCGCCACAGCGAGCATCAACGGCCTGCTGCGCAAGGTGATAAACGCTGGCCGTGAAGCTGGCTACCTCGACAAAGACACAACACCGAGTGTGCGCGACGGCCGCTTGGTGATTCCAGTGTCGCCCATGCACAAGCGCAAGCTGCGCGGCATTGTCCACGACGAGAGCGCCAGCGGGCGCACAATCTTTATCGAGCCCGAAGAGGTTGTCGAGACCAACAACCGCATTCGCGAAGCCGAGGCCGAGGTGAAGCGCGAAATTGTGCGCATCCTCACCGAGGTGACCGACATAATTCGCCCACATGCCGAGGAGCTTCTCGCTACTTACCGTGTGCTTGGGCTTATTGACTTCATTCGCGCCAAGGCAATCTTCGCTCAAGACGTTGATGGACAGATGCCTCACGTGGAGAAAGACCCACATGTGGAGCTTTATCACGCAGTCCACCCTGCCCTGCTGCTATCGCTTCGTGAGCAAGGCAAAGAGGTAGTACCCCTGAATATCGAGCTCAACCGTGATCAACGCATACTGCTCATCTCGGGTCCTAACGCCGGTGGCAAGTCGGTGTGCTTGAAGACCGTGGGCGTGGTGCAATACATGATGCAGTGCGGCGTGCTTCCCACAGTTTATTATAATTCTCACATGGGGATGTTCAACAGCATCTTCATCGACATTGGCGACCAGCAGAGTATAGAGGACGACCTAAGCACCTACAGCAGTCACCTGCAGAACATGAAAACATTCCTCGTTAGAGGAGACAAACGTTCATTGGTGCTCATCGACGAATTTGGCAGCGGCACCGAGCCTCAAATTGGCGGCGCCATAGCGCAAGCTATCCTCGAGCAACTCAACAAGAGCGGCATTATGGGTGTGATAACTACTCACTACCAAAATCTCAAGCACTTCGCCGAGGAGGCACCAGGCATTGTCAACGGAGCCATGCTCTATGACCGCCAGCAGATGAAGCCTCTGTTCCAACTCTCGATTGGATATCCTGGCAGCTCTTTCGCCATTGAGATTGCCCGCAAAACAGGCATTCCACGCGAGGTAATAGATAAAGCCAGCGAGATAGTGGGCAGCGACTATATCAACATGGACAAGTATCTGTTAGACATCGTGCGCGACCGCAAGTACTGGGAAAACAAACGCTATGACATACACCAAAAGGAGAAACGCCTCAACGCCATTGCTGAGCAATATAACGAGCGACTCGAAAAACTCAAGAGCGAGTACAAAGCCCTGCTTAAAGAAGCTCGCAGCGAGGCCCTTGACATCATCGCAAAGAGTAACTCGCAAGTAGAGCGCACAATTAAGGAAATCAAGGAGGTTCAAGCCGAGAAGGAAAAGACGCGACTCGTGCGCCAACAGCTCGAGGACTTCAAGCAGCGCCTTGCCCAAGAAGACGAAGCCCAAGGTCTCAAAGAAATCAAACCGCTGCGTCACATGAGCAAGCCTGAAAAGAAGGATAAGAACAAGAAATCTCACATCACCAAGAAAGACGACCGCAACCGTCCGTTGCAGTCTGGCGACAGCGTGATTCTCAAGGGCGGTTCTTCAACCGTGGGTACCATAATCAGCATTGACGAGAAATATGCTGTGGTGGCATTTGGAAACCTCAAGACCCGTGTTGAGACATCACGGCTGGAGCGCACATTGCGCAAAGAAACAGCACGCGAGAAACCATCAATAACAAAATCCACTGCCGATGACATCAGAGCTCGACAACTCAATTTCAAGAGCGAGATTGACGTGAGAGGCATGAGAGCCGATGAAGCTGTTCAAGCTGTAACCTATTTTATTGACGACGCCATCCAGTTCTCCCACAAGACCGTGCGCATCCTTCACGGCACTGGTACAGGCGCATTGCGTGAAGCCATCAGGCAATATCTCAACACGGTGCTAGGCGTCAAGAACTACCACGACGAGCACGTGCAACTGGGCGGCGCAGGAATCACTGTCGTCAATCTCGAATAACATCCACGCACTATATTATATAAAACAAAAATGCTAAAGGCGGTTTTGACCTTTAGCATTTTGGACGTCATTTCACGTTTCACAACGATCAACGTCCCATTGATGAAAAAAATAGTGATTACTTTTATTGATTTGCCTTATGTGTTATTATTACGTTACAAAAATATATCAAAGAATTCAATCTCGCAAACTAGTTTCAATTAATACCCCATAAAAACGCACAAATAACAGATATTCTTCAACCAGATTATTTTCAGGATTGAATCAATACCACTGAACACCATTGCTATAACTAGAATGCTTGTCATACTTGAAGTCGCTCAATATGCTCGACTTGACAGCAATGTGGAAGTTATAGGACTTGTAAGGTCCCACAGGCACGAAACTTGCACTCATGACAAAGCAGTGCATCTCTCGGCTTACCGAGCAGTTCATATAAGCGATCTTGTGCGTGTCGAAGTTGTAGCTTGCCGAGAAGTTTATGTTCCAATTCTTGGTTGGCCGAATATTACCATTGAAGCTCAAGTTCTGCGTGAACTTGCCTTTATATTCCATCTTCTCGTAGTTGAAAGCTCCATAGCCATAGTTGAGCGAATAGTTCACCGTCAGGCTCCACGGACACTCCCATTGCATATATCCATCGGGTCTGAGAGTGATGTCGGACCCTCCAGCTTTGGAGTTATTGTTTCCATCACTGCCCGGGTTATCATTTGAGTTCCTATCCTTTTGTTTCTTGTTGTCGGAATCCTTCTTCTTGCGCCCAAAGAGCTTCTTGAAGGTATCGTTGTTAAAGGTATAGGAGAACGAAGTGCCGGTGCTCGCCAGTCGGCCCCATCCGCCACCATGGAAGAGACGCAGCTTATTGATGCGCACTGGATTGCCATATTCGTTGAGGCCATATTTATACACGTCCCATGTGGCACTGAGATTTAGGTTGAAACTCTTGGTAAGTCTCAGCAATATTGAGGTTTGGAGGTTACTCCACCTGAGCGAGTCGGCGCCAAAGTTATAAGACTGAGAAAGAGTGAGATTCTCTATGAGAGATATCTTCTTGTAGCCAGTACTGTCATCATCACTCTTGATCTTTGCCTCAAGATTATTGGCCAATGAATAAGTGAGAATGCCATTCCTGCCACTACTTGGCTGCCCAAACAATCCATGCTGGAAGTAAGGATACTTCACATTGCGCTCCACTCCTTGTGCATCAGTATAGGAATAGTTTCCATAGTAGCCCCAGAATTTTGAGCCAAAGTCGGGAGCTGCCGAGAAAGTGATAGTGGGCGTGAGCACATGTCGCACCATCTGCAGCTTATCGCCCATAAACTTAAGAGGCTTGTAAAATCCATATAGCTTCGTACTAAATGATAGTGACGCCGAAAAATCGAACAAATTATAGAAGCTATAGGTAGTGTCACGCACTACGGCGCTGGCGTTAGGATCCCATGACTGCTTAATCTTGCTGGTGTACATTCGGTCATTGATAGTGACAGAGGGCGTGATGTTGATGTATTTAAACAGATTGAAAGTAGCCGAGATAGGTATCATATGAGAGAATCCATTGCGCCAGTCTTTTACCAAGTTCTTATGGAAGAATTCGTTTTCCTTGGCAGTGAGAGAGTTTTGGAAACGTCCTGTGTAGGATATCTTAATTTTCTCATACCATTTCTCGGCACCTACCGCCTTCTTGCGCTTGAATGGAGCCGTTTGCGCCATTGTCAAGGTGAAGTTTGGGAATGACACCGAAATAGTAGAGTCGGCCGAGCGTTGTGAAACACTGGCAGTGGCCGAGATACTCCACTTCGAGTTAGGGAAATTATAAGACCAGTTGACTGTAGAGCTCTTAGTGTTCTCGGTAAACGAGTTGCGATAATAGTCGGTAATGTTGCTTCGAGAGTAACCGCTCGTTGCGAAGTTCACGCTAGCCGAGAATTGCATATTAGGATTGGACTTAGAGTCTTGAGTGTGACTCCACACTACCGAGAAGTTGCGTCCCTTGGAATAATCAGGGTCACCCTTGTCGCCTGTCACTGTAGTTAGGTAGCTGGCACTCAAGCGTCCCGAGAACTTGTAACGCTTCGAATAGTTAGACTGAACTGTAACACCCCAAGAGCCACGAGTATAGATTTCGCCTGTCAGCGCCAAATCAATGTATTGACTCAATGCGAAATAATAACCTCCATTTCTCAAGTAGAATCCACGGTTATAATCCTCTCCAAAAGTTGGAACCAGCACACCACTCGAATATTTGTTGGTAAACGGGAAGAAGGCGAAAGGCACAGCCAATGGCAATGGCAAGTCCTCGAGCACCATGTAGGCAGGTCCTGTGATCACATTCTTCTTCGGGCGCATCTTTGCCTTAGTGATTTGGAAATAGAAGTGAGGATGCTCATGGTTGTCGCAAGTGGTGTAACGTCCATCCTTGATGTGATACTCATCGTCCTCATGCTTCTTGGTTATTCCACCAGTAAGGTAGCCGTCGCCCTGCTCTGTGATGATATCGGTGATAATACCTTTCTTTGTCTTGAAGTTGAAAGCAAGCTTTTTTGACTGATATTCTCCACTAGGGTCGCTGAAAACCGGCTTTCCTTGCAGCTCACCAACCGAATCGGCAACACCCACAGCATGAACGACACTGCTGTCCATGTTCATGTTGATTGACGAGGCTTTTAGCTGCATGTCGTCGTAGCTCACTTCGCTAGCACCATAGAACCTGAGGTCGTTACGTCCAAAAAGTATTATTGAGTCCTTGGCCGAGAACTTTACAACATGGTCGATATCAACAGCACGGTCCTTCTTGAACCTCGCAGTGTCGCGAGGAGAAGCAATCGAATCTCCTCTATCCTGCTTTATAGAATCAAGAGGGGTGCGCACCCTTCCCAGCGGTGCCCTTTGCTGTGGAGCCGCCACCATACTAAAAGCACTGGCAACAACAACAGCCATTGCCACACACCAGAATAATATTTTCAGTCCTCGAGTCCTCAACCTTGTGGGTGCTAATTATCGAAATAACCTACAAAATTAATCATTTCTGCCGATATTGGCTCAAGATTGACAATAATTAAATATTACTATGACTAAATTAAGCAAAGTTTTTTATTTTTTAAGATTGTAGGTCGCCGTTAAGAGCAGAGTAATTGGGCTCGCCAAAGAGAGCCGCCATCTCGTCGAAGCGCTTCAAAGTGTCGAGACCATACTTCTCAAGTTTACCACGAGCGACATCAAGCGTGCGCACCCTCTCGGGATGAGACTTGCTATAGAACTTATCGGCATAGCACACTATCTTCTCCTCAATGCTCAAGGGCAACAAGTCACGATGTGGCAGCGGCAGGTCACGATCAATTATTTCTTGCCTAGCAAGACCAGCTCCAGTGTGCCTCTCGCACACCAAAGCGTGCCTAAATAGCCCAATCTCATCGAGCATTGCCCGTCCTAACACACCATGACAGATGTAAGGCTCACTTCCATAACAGTGGATGCCCGGAGCATTGGTGTGTAAGATGCCTATGTCATGCAGCATAGCGGCTTCTACAACAAAGTCCAAATCAACAGGGGTGTGGGCATCAACAAGCCTCTTGGCAAGCTGCAAAGCCAACTCGGCGACCTGCTTATTGTGTTTCAAAAGAAGGTTGCACAGTTCACTTCCTGGCTCATAAAAACGACAAATAATGGAGTAAGTATCTATCATAGCATTAACGATATAATAATAAGGTGTGTTGCACCATCACTAGGGACATGCAACACACCATAATTCAATTAATTGGGTTTAGTTTATACCTTTTCGATTAGTCGAGAATGGTAACCCATCCGTGAGTATCCTCGAGGTCACCCTTCTGGATTCCTTGCAGACGCTTGTAGAGCTCGGTAACAACTGGACCAGGATTACCATCCTTAGAGATAACATAGGTCTTATCGTTGTCATTGTCATAAACCTCGCTCAGAGGTGTGCAAACTGCAGCAGTTCCGCATTCAGCAGCCTCGTCAACCTCAGCAAGCTCCTCAATAGGAATTGGACGGCGCTCTACCTCTAGTCCCATGTCCTTAGCAATTTGCTGAAGACTCATGTTGGTGATTGAAGGCAGAATTGAATCACTCATAGGAGTGATGTATTTATTGCCCTTGATAGCAAAGAAGTTGGCTGGACCGCACTCGTCAAGATACAATTTCTCTTTTGGATCGAGGAACAGTACTGCCGAGAAGCCATTGTCATGAGCACGCTTTGTTGCACGCATACCGCAAGCGTAGTTGCCACCAACTTTCCACTTACCAGTGCCCTTAGGTGCTGCACGGTCATATTCACGATAAACAGCCACCTTAGTGGGCTTGAAACCTTCGGGGAAGTAAGGACCTACTGGAGTGACAAAGATAATAAGAGTGTACTCTTTGGCTGGTCTTACACCCACCTGTGCACCTGTACCAATTTCTACTGGACGGATGTAAAGAGAACTACCGCTCTCATAGGGAGGGATGAATCGCTCGTTAAGTTTAACAACCTTCTTAACCATCTCTACAAAGAGTTCCTCGGGAACTGGCTCCATGAGGATACCTTTAGCACTGTTGATTAGGCGCTGTGCATTAGCCTCGGGACGGAAGATACGAATTTTGCCGTCTTTGCCACGGAAAGCTTTGAGGCCTTCAAAAATTTCCTGACCATAGTGCAGACATGTAGCAGCGATGTGGACATTAATCATCTCAGAATCGCTAACTTCGATTTCGCCCCATTTTCCGTCTTTGAAAGTGCAACGAACATTGTAGTCGGCCTTCATGTAACCAAAAGGCAACTTACTCCAATTAATGTTTTCTAAGTTTGTCATAGTTAAATAATTGTGTATTAAAAAGTTTTTTAATGATAAGCTTTAATATTTGAGTTTATACTTAAATTCATGCTTCAATGCAAGGCTAAAGGGCGACCTTTTGCGTTATATTTCCCACTTTAACCATGTATATGCCTCGCGAGTTGAGCCTTAGCTCCGAAGTGCCCGGTTGCAGCGTAGCTTGCGAAACAAGTTGCCCAAGAATAGTGAAGACCCTTACCTGGATAGTTTTCTGGGTGCGAATTATGATAGTACCATTTCGCTGGAAAATCTCCACCCCATCGGTGTTTCTAGGGTCGGTAAGACTTTTTCCTTGAACCTCAGCATTAGTCTCTCGCCATTGCACCTTGGCGGTGGCAAGATTAGTGGCAGCCATTGTCAACAGCATCGCTAATATCAGAAAAAGTCTCCTCATCACATATTCACAGGGCAAAAGTCGTGAAATCTTCAAATGCAAAAATACAACAATCTTTGGAAACAGAAAAAAGTTAAAAGGTATTTTTTCATATTATTGCTTAAAAATTGTCAATATTGCGGTTTAAGGCGCAAAAAGAGCCAGTTCAGGACACTTTCTGCGCCTTAATTTTATAGCAGTAATTACAATTTGTAAGCAACTTGCGACCTCTACCCTTCTACTTATGTACCACCACAATCGTCGATGCTCCAGTGTGAGCAACTACTTGGGGCGAATACTGACACTGAGCCTGTGCCACACCAGCGGCAAAAGTGCCAGCATTAGTCACCCTCACATCGTAGGAAACAGTGTGCACACCGCGTCGCAAACTATTGATAAACAAATTAGTCTTACTGTCTTTCACTTCGTTGTAATATATCGTGCTCTCACAACACTTGTAATTCGAAGTCTTGTCGATGGGCTCGAAGCAAGCCGCACGCTCATCGGCGACGGTAACGTAGTCTAAATCTTTGGCCGCATCAAGCGTGATGCGCACCTGCACCCTATCGCCCACGTTAAGCGTAGTGAACTGCTCAAGTTCACCATTCTTCCCATACCGCATCATGCGCTTGGTTACTGCAAGGTCGGCAGTGCGTGCCTCTTTCACTTCTTGCATCGGTACTGTATAGGCCGCATACACAGCTCCCCACTGGGGATGGTCTTTTGAAACAAGTTTCACCACTTCACCAGGCTCAACAGCTCTCACTGAGTAGCCTAAGGCATCTGAGGCCCAATCGCCAGCACTGGTTATTATGGAATACACAGCTTGCGCCGCGAGGCTACTCGAGCCCCAGTCGTTGCTTTGCTTCATGAGCAACATCCATTTGCTGATGAGTTTCTGCTCATCAGCACGACGGTCAACCATGAGTGCCTCCTGCACACGCGCGGTGAGCGTCACATTATCATAGAATGTGTTCCTGCCCTCCTGCAGGTTGTCCCAATGCATGCCTTGATAGTCGGTCACAGCATGCTCTCGTAGCGACTGAGCTATTTTTTGCGCCTCGGCCTTATTGCCTGCACGGTCAAGCACAATAGCGGCATAGGCTCGGTCGGTGAGCGAGTAGTCTTGCCAGTGCTCAGCCACAGCCTTGAGGCTACGGTCGTTGATGGCTTTTAGCGTCTTGCTCATCAAGATTTGTGGGAAGAATGATCGCACATAGGCATAGGCAAGATAATCAATCTTCTTCCCCTGCTTGAAGTCTTGCTCTATCGCTTTGTCACAATAATTCACTGCGTGTTCAATCATGCGATTAAGGGTGGTATCACTCACGTTGGTGGTAATTATCATCTGTTCGCCAAGCAATTGAAGCACATTAATTGTAGTGCTCAACGACGACTTGCAACCAGGATAACTGAACCATGCCCAGCCGCCATCGGGTTGCTGCAGGTCGCCCAGGGACTTTACCAAACGCTTACGCTCACTCTCCATTTTTGCACTATCAAGCAAGTTGCTTAGCATGCGCATGCGCAGCGTCTCGCGCTGAGCAGCTCCCACAAACGGCGATGCCTTGAGGTCGCCAATCTTAAGGTCAGGATTCTGCTGCAGCATCGACAACATCGTCGAATCGCCCTTCCAACTCCTGATGGCGCTAGCAATAGCAGGTTCACAACCTGCCAAGTCTTGTGCCAGACTTTGGGCATAGAGACTGTGGGCCACACATGTCGCCACCTTGTCATTGTCGCTATAAATGGTGGGCAAAGCCATGACAGCTTGCCACAATGGGTTCTCGCACGTTTCAAGGGTCACTTTTGCGCCACTTGGGGCCGTGATGGTAATGTCTTTACTTTCACCCTGGTCAATGAAGAATGGCTCTGACTCAATAACCGGCGACGTGGCCGCAAGAACCGGAATTACAAGCTGTTCGCCATCGCCCCAGTGCTCAGAGGCAGCTTTCACACGCAGGCCAATCAATGCCAGGGTGTCAGGTACTGTCCACTCGATTTCAACATTGCGAGTCTCTTGCGAAGCGAGAATTAGCTCCTGACCGCCAGAGCGAAGAACATTACCAGTGACTACGTCAAAGAGCTCTACTACAGCACTCACAACAGCAGTTGTGTCATCAGCGTTCTGCACTTGGCACTTTAAGGTAACATTATCGCCATTACGCAAGAATCGAGGTGCCACAGGCTTGACCATGAGCGGACGGCTGGTCATCACCTCGTCTATAAAGTTTGCACTCAGCAAGTCTTTATTATAGGCAATAGCCTGCACCAACCAGGTGGCATTATTCTCAGGGGCATTAAATTCCACTGTCACGCGTCCCTGCTCATCGGTAGTGAGCATCGGCTTCCATAATGCGGTTTTAACGCCCTGCTCACGCGACTTGAGTTGTTGTAACTTGCGGTTACGCACAAAACTCTTGCTCGATGTGTTGATAACAATAACTCCTGCTGCTGCACGAGCACCATAGATTGATGTTGCCGAACCGTCCTTAATGATGCTGAAATCAGCAATGTCGTTGGCATCTATGCCCGCCAAAGCCCCAAGAAGCGTCGAGGGGTCGCCATTACTCAAAATGTCGGCATCAAGATCGGATGCTTCTTCTATTATTACACCATCAACCACTACAAGGGGCTTGTCACTACCATAAATCGATGTAGCTCCTCGCACAATAATCCCGGCGGCACGTCCCTCAAGTGCATAAGACACATCGGTTGCAACTCCTGTAAATAAGCGCTTGTCTACGTTTTGATAACCAGCCACAACCACCTCTTGCAGCATCTGTTCACTCTCAGGCATAACAATGAGCAGCGGTAATTTGAGCGTAGAGAAGTTATAGTTATTATAACCTAAATATTCAATTTTGACCATGTTATCTTTGTGTGGCAACTTTAGCTCAAATCGACCATTGACATCGGTGCTTGTCCCCAACGAATCACACTTCACAGCAGCGCCTATAAGTGGTTCTAAATCATCGTCATACACCACACCTGTCACAATCCAGCCAGTGGAGTCATTCCCTGCGATGGTGGTCTCGTGCAGGTTGGGGTCAATATCTTTGGCCCTTAACGACGTTAGGTCGGCGTAATAGCTCTTAAACCAATCCCTATCATAGCTATATAACGATGGTGTAGCGATGTTTACTTCATTAAGATTAGGCTTTTGCCATAGATAGCCAGAGTAATAATTTCCACGATACCACGGCTCACGCATTACATACAATGTACTGGTCAAGAAACCTGGTTGAAACCACCATTCATTCTTTTTCAAATCATGTATGGCCTTATCTATCATCGAGAGCATTATGGCTCCCTTGTGGGGTGTGCTGTCGTTATCAAGTAGTGTAAAGCGCCATTTCTCGGCAGAGCCAGGCTCTAACTTGTTGCGGAAACTCTCTACCTTTATATTAAGCTGACGCTGAGGCATTATCGACTGTAGCCTGCGGCTTGCTTTGGTTTGCTTTTTGTTATAGGTATTGAAAAACTCCACATCGACCCACTCACCACTCTCGCTTGGCATATCTATATCAAACTGGTGCATGCCTGGCGAGTAGTAGTGCAGCCAACCTTTCGCGAGAATCCTCTTACTTGTCGAGGCGATATAATAAATGTGTGACTCGGGTATCGAAGTCCCAATGATTATGTGTCCCTTGTTATCCTTGTCAACTTTAACTCCCTCGGGCATAATCCACATGGGTGAATTCTTTATAGGGCACTTTGTGTCGGTAATGCGATATAGCAACAATGAGCCGCTTGCATACTCCTTGTCGCCCTTGCATCGAGCTTCAAAGGTGTATTCTCCCGAGGGTAGAGAATTGAAGTCAGTCAACAAATTGTCACTCTTGATTGTGCCCTTCTTCACCTCTTTTGACCTGTCATTGGTAATGCGGTAATTGACTTCAACTGCCCCTTTCTTTGAACTTTTTACTACAATGGGGGCCTTAAGAAGTTGCCCTTCGAGACAATAAGCAGCATCAACAACACGCACTACTGAAGTGCCTTTTAAAACTATTTCATATTCACAATTATCGTCATGCTCCTCTCCGAGTTCATCGGTTGCGGTGGCCACGACCGAGAAATGTTCTACAACGCAGTCCTCATCATCGGTGTCAAGCGTTTTATTAGCAGGCAAGGCAAACGTCTTAGCTGGTATCACGAGTTCGAACCGCCCGTTGGCATCGGTCACAACAGTGGTGTCGGAAAGTTGTGGGTCATCGTCCAGTTCGCGACAGGAATCATAGGTTCCAAACTCCAGCTCAACATTCACTCCTGCAAACGGCATGCCACTATAGTTAACAACACTCCCATCCACCTTCACGTCATCACCTAAATAGAACGGCTTGGGCTTGTTGAGCTTGATGGTGAATGTGGGAATCTTGTATTCACTCACCTCAATAGTGCAACTACCAATCTCACTGCCGTTGTTACTGATGGCACTTATCTCATATTGCCCATTTAGTCCATCCTTGGGTAAAACGAAAGAACCAGTAGCCCTACCCCACTTGTCGCTCACCAGTTGCAACGAGTCAACAAGTATGCCATTGGCATTGTGAAGCATCACCTTGAGTGGCAGTTCTCCCAAAATGTTGCGCGATGTTGTTGACTTGCAGTACTGCACAGCAACAAATTTCAACGTTTCGCCAGGACGGTAAATCGCCAAATCGGTAAATATTTTACTCACTGTGTCGATGCGGTTAACATCTTCTGCCTTATAAGAATAAATATAGACATTGTGAGCCGGTGTCCAACGGTCGGCACCAATCGAGATGCTGAAGCCATCATTATCCCGAGAAACATCATTAGGTATATTCACTGCCGCAACTCCATCCACATTGGTGACTGAGCTCCATGAGCCATTTGTCACCAGTGCGCCCTCCACCGGCTTGCCACTGAGCATGTCGATGGCTATCAATTCCACATCAACACCTTGATTATCAGAGCCAGTTGTGTTACTATTGTTATTTTCAGATTCGCAAAGCTTCAAGCTCATCAACGCCACATCATGCACCCTGATGAAGTCGCTGCTTGCAATCTTTTCATAATTGAGGAAGTTTATGTCCTTGCCTTTTTCATCGATGAACGATGGGATTGCCACATATATGCCAAAAGGCTGTGGAGCAAAGACCACTTTGTTCCTATCATGCTCATAATCTCTTTTAACGAGTTTTAGGCACTGGGAATCAATCAGTTTAAACTGCTTAAGACTATATGTTTTATTCTTTTCTATTTCTACAGTGTCACTTAGCATGTAAAGCCTCACATTGATTTCATCGAGATTTTGAATGGTTTCCATCGACACCTCTATCGAATCTTTGGTTGAGACCTCCGACGGGAACCTCAATCCCAGTTGTTTCCTGAGCGCGTGATTGAGTTTATTGATTATTGTATTATAAAAAGGACTTTGAGGGAATTTTTCTAAGTATTCTCTCCAAAAATCAATCTCATCGAAGATCATTTTACTAAGTAGCAAGCCGCTACTTTCCTTGTCACGATACTTGAGGTAATACTCCTCGAGCACCTGAAAATCATTTAGTACTAAATTCAGTTTATTGCGATGCACTTTGGCACCTTTCGATGCCACAATAGCGGCCATGTGCGACAAGCTTCCCTCTTCACAATTCTCGAGCAGACGAGTTATTACATATTCATCCTCAATAATAGAGTAGCCCTTGAGAGCCAGGAAGTGAAAGAGTGTTGGACACATGCACAAGCTGTCGGGTGTAATAAGGCCAGCGTAGTTGCTAAGAGGCTTGGACAGCAACGCTTTCTCGTCATCAATTGAGTGGCGCACAAGTTCCTTGAGCCTATCTTTCACCTGCCCACGACTCATTCGCTCATAGCTGGTGGGCACCGTGTCAATATCGACCGATGGATAGCCAAACCTACTTGCGTAGTCACTGAGCACACGAGCCTCGAGGTGATAGAGCAGTGCCTTAATGTCAGGACGGTTCTCACGCTGGGCAAGTTGCTCAATGCATGGCATAATGCTATCAATGTACTGCTTCGATATGCAGCTCTTCGCCAGCGAGTAGCGCACCATTGCATCAACCACGGCTGTGCCGTCGCCACTCTTGAGCGCTTGAGTGAGCTGTTGCATAGCACTTGCAGTCACATGCTGCGGGAAGGCAAAGTTTTGCACTTCCTGAGCCCAAGCGGCACTCATCATAACGAGCACCGCAACTAATGTCGATATAATTCTTTTCTTCATAATTCATCACAGTTTATCGACTTCAACTAATATATGTACCTATACCGTGAATTATGACTGGAAATCATCTACAGGTAGGGGTTGTAGACCTTCTCGTCGGCCACCGTCGTAGTGTCGCCATGACCTGGAGCGATAACGGTGTCGGGCGGAAGGGTCATCACTTTGGTTTTGATGCTATTGATGAGAACCGAGTAGGAACCACCAAGCAAGTCGGTGCGCCCAATGCTACTCTGGAACACCACATCCCCAGTGAAAATCACTGAGCTCGATGGGCAGTAAAACGAAAGCGACCCTGGCGAGTGCCCAGGAGTTTCAAGCACATGGATTTCTTCTCCAGCGAAATCTATGACATCGCCTTCGCTCAAAATGTGGTCAATGGTTAAAGGTGTAGAGTCAATTTTCAGCCCGAATCGTGCCCCCTGTTGTGGCATTTGTTCGGCAATCATCTTTTCTTGTTCACCTGCCTCAACTTCCACGCCATATTTTGTTGCTAGCCAGCGTGCTGCACAAGCATGGTCAACATGGCAATGAGTGAGCAATATGTGCTTCAAAGTGAGATTATTGCTATCGATAAACGAAGTTATCATGTCATTCTCACTGGTCATCATCATTCCTGGGTCAATCACTATGCATTCCCCTCCTGGCGCGCTCCACAAGATGTAGCAATTCATACCAAAAGGGTTCATCGTGAATCGAGAAATCTTCATAGTCTTTATTATTTGAGTTTCTATAGAAACGGGCATCTATACGGGACTCTATGGTTTGTTTTACAGGTTTGAGTTTATATGGGTAAATATATGATTTTCTTTGTTTTGAAGAATTCTTCTTTAAAATAATTGCCTATGTCATCAACCAAAACCTTGTTTTTATAGTGAGAAAGCTCATCGGTTAAATCACCACCCTTGAGGCACAACAGTCCATTAGGGATAGCGTTAAAGTTTTCTTTTGAGATAAACCTCTTCACAAACTTTTCCATATCACGCAGAGGCATTACAGCCCTACTCACCACAAAATCAAACTTCCCCTTCACCTCTAGCACATCACCATGCTGAAAAGTCACATTAGACAGGCCAGCTTGTGATGCAATATCCTGTGCCACCTTGAGTTTCTTGGCTACCCTGTCAACTAAGTGAAACGTCACATCGGGGAAACACACCGCCAGTGGCAAACCAGGAAAACCACCACCTGTGCCCAAGTCCATAATCGCTGTTCCAGGGATGAATTTCACATATTTCGCCAGAGCCATAGAGTGCAAAATGTGGTTAACCTCAAGGTTCTGAATATCTTTGCGAGAGATGACATTGATTTTTTCGTTCCACTCAGGATAGAGCTGCAACATTGTGTTTAACTGCTCACGCTGCCTGTCGCTCAACTCAGGAAAGTATTTGTCAATAACCGTCATTGCGATACACACACTAAACAAGTTTCTACATTCGTTTCAAAACTGAATCATCACAAAAGAACTGCTCCAGGTCATCATAGTCGATGTTGATGGTTGGCTCTCCAACCGATGCCACAGCAATCACGCTGGAGTCGTAACTCCAGGTCACACCCTTGCTGGTGAAGAAGAAGTTGCTTGTCACCGACAAATTGGGAAGGTTGAAGTAGCCCAAATCGTTAAGCTCATCCTCGGTGCTGGCGCCCTTGTCGTCCATGAGTTTCTCCTTGAGTTGCGCTGTGAGCTTGTCGAGACAGTCGTCGCGAAACATATCGCTCAGAGTAACACGCTTCATCTGCTCAAGATCAAAGCTCATATAGTGGTGTGACATTGAGGCAGTTTGACCATTCTTATTTATAGCCTCCTCGCGGCAGAAAGTGATGAGCCCATTGTCATTATACACAGCCTTAATCACTATGCGAGGTTCAAAGCGATCAATGTCGATTTCATCAACATCAATATTCAAACTGTCGCTAACCACCTGACTCTCGCCTTCAGTCGAAGGTGTGTTTTGGCTCACTAACGACTGCGCATAGGCCTTCATCGCACTTTTTATATCGGTAGTGCCCTTGGGCGCTTTGAGAATTTCACTGCAAAACAAGTCCATTAGCTTAGCATGCGTCAACGAGTCTTTATATGCCTGTGGATAAGAGACCACCAGAGTGACTTTCATGTCACACAATTCCCCATTGCTCTTCTTGAAAGAGCCAGTTTGGACTACCGAATCGGTGGCTATTGTTACGTCTCCTTCTGATTCATCGCCCCCGCTACATGAGCACGCACTCATAGCAACAAGCAATACCAGAGTGATGACATAAAAAACTAAATTTCGGTTCATATTAAGGATATCTACTTTGTTTTAAATAAAATGCTCACGCTCGCAAAGTTTTGAGCAAGCTCAACTTAAACTCGCTTAATCGCATTTTTCAGTGCGCTAAAGTATAAAAAAAATTGTTAATAACGAAATAATAAAGATAAGATTCCTCTTTTTTGATAAAAAATATGCTACTTTTGCCAACAAAATGAATAATAACACATAAAAAACACATTAATGACAATGAGAACATTTTTTAAATCAATAGCGATGGTTGCTGTTATGCTTCTGGTTAGTTTCAGCGCCAGCGCGCAAGAATCTGCCGTCGACAAAGTGGCTCAGCTCGACGATGTATATAACTTCTACATGCCAGCTTCGATGATTAAAGGAATAGGCAATTTGGGTGACATTGATATCTTAAAGGCTACACCCATTCCAACTGGTATGCTCAAGAAAGTGCGTAGCATGCAATTCATCATGGCAGGCAAAAAGAAAGTGGTGAAGAAGGCTCAAAAAATCCTTAAAGATCTTGACAACACTCGCAAGTATCAAGTGCTTTTCCGCTCAAGTTCCAACAAAGAGGAGAAGATAGGAGCTTATGCCTACCCCGCAGGCAGCCCCGTCTTTAGTGAGATTGTTTTTGTCATCAACGAGCATGACCGCCAGCTCATCGTCCTCCAGTTCTTGGGAGAGTTCACGATGGACGACATCAATGATATCGAGGAAGAAATGCGTGACGATTCATCAACAACCAACAAAGAAAAAGAAGAAGACCTCATCATCATTGACGCTAATCAGCGATAATCAGAGTTTCACGCTATATTTGAAAATAAAGTAAAGAGCCGCTCCTAATTTTTGGAGTGGCTCTTTATATCATGAGATGTTAAGAATCTTATTATTTACTCTCAACTCCGAGAAGTACATTATAAACTGTAGTGATATCTACTGTGGTGATTTCACCGTCGCCGCTTTGATCGCCGTTGACCATACCCTCGGTTTCACCATTGAGGAGGTAGTTGTAGAGGATAGTGATATCTACTGAGTTAACCTCACCATCACCATTAACGTCGCCAGCAACCACAGGATTAGCAACAGGAATAACTGTGAGGGTCATGTCGCTAACGTTGACGCGGAAGGTGAACTTGCCACCATTCTCCATGCGGAAGTTAGAACCGTCAACCAACTGCAGAGGCTGGTTGAGCAGACCATCATTAATCAAGAAGTAGCCACCGCCATACTCATCAATTCCACCAAGCCAAATCCAGTTATCACCTTCGGCATTGGGAGTAATAACCTTGAACTCAGCACCAGCCTCAAGTGTGCCTTCGGTCTCATAGACGCCATCCTCTTCGGTTGCAGCAAATACTAGACGACCGCCATCCTCGTTAGTATTCCAACCATTGAATGAACCCACCATGTAGAACTCCTCAAATGCTGGCTCAGGTTCGCCAGGAGTGTAGGTGAAAGTGGTCCAAGGGATAAAGTCGCACTGCTGCTTATAGTAATATGTGTCGGTCAATTGGCATCCCGCAAGGCCTGCATGCCACATCACGTTCTGTCCACGGAATTTGAATTGCTTCCAACCTTCGGCGGTGGTGTTCTCAAAGCCAATGAGCAGATTGCCGCCACGATACTTGTAGGGTGCAGAGAATGTGATGGTCATTTCACCCCACTCTTGATTGGTAGGACCCACTCTCTCAACAGTGATCTTGCCTTGATAGATGATTGTGCAATTAGCCTTTGGCTCAAAGTCGAAATGACCTTCGCTGGCATCAAATGTGGTGTAGCCCACCTCTCCCACATAGGCATCGACAGTAGAAGCCGAGGTGTAGGGGGTGCTGTAACTGGTTGAGTAGAACTTCACCGAAGTAATGTCACCACCTTTCATTTGTGTCAAAAATTGAGCGGGGATGATAATTTGACTTTTGGTGCCTGCCTTGTTCCAGTAACGAGAGTATATAGGAAGATAGTCGTTGGTTACTATTGATGTTGACGTTTCTGTCCCTTCGGTAGTTCCGTCAAACACGGTCAAAGTCTCGGTTTCTTGGGCAAAGGCTGGCATGCACATCACCAGCATTAACAAGCTGAGTAATAATTTTTTGTTCATAATAAAGTTATTTTTGGTTTATAAAATATTGTGTATTAAGATAATAATCTCACAAATTGGATTTTCTAGTTTTATTTTGTTGACTTTTCAACCCACAAAGATAGGAATTTTTATTTAAAAATAATAAAAAAATAATGACAATATATAAACTGACTGATTGGGTTGATAAGCTTTTTTACTTCTTCCAAGAGCGAAATGCTTGATACAGGCAGAATGGCGTCGCAATGATAAAGATAGCAGCAGCCACTGGCCACAGAGAATGCTGCATGGCAAGAACTGCAGCGATGCACACTAAAAGGGTTGCAACAAGGTTGCGTAAGCATTTAATGCTGATAGTGAGATGATATACCCTGAAGTAAACCACTCCAACTATGATGGTGTAACATGCAAACCATGCGATATAGGCGAATCCCAAGCCATCCACGCCCCACAGGCTGAAGCACACAATATTGAGAGTCAAACCAATGACAGCGTCAAGCGACTCGGTGATAAGGAAGATTTTGCCGTCACCTTTAGCAAGCATCACAAAAGAGAAACACCATGACGTGGCTCGCAGCACTGTGCCTACTACTCCCCAAGAGATATAGGTCAATATCACAAGAAATTCCTTGCTATAGAGTAGCCACACAAGATGCGAACGCAACAAGATGAAAGCCAGCAGACACGGTGTGAGCACCATGAAAGACAGGTTGATTTGATTTGAGACAAAGACCCTGAGGCGCATCGAACTGCCTGCAACTCTAGCCAGTCGAGGATAATACTCATAGCCAAGCGCCACAAACACCAGTCCTGCATACTTGTCGACAAGCGTGTAGCCTGCCTGGTAGAAGCCCACAGTCTCTTTTCCGCTAGTGATGTTGAGCCATGAGACAAAGATATAGGAAGCCAACATAGCCACAAACGAGCCAAGGGTCATAAACACTCCTAGCTTTATGAAATCGGCGCCCATTGATACTGTCTCACGTGAAGTAACCTTTGCTTTGGGAAATTCTTTGTCCTTAGTGAATAAAGCAGCAGCCATCACACAAAGTGCGTAGACAATAATCGACGGCAGCACACTATCCTCTCGCAAAAAGTAGAACATGGGGATTGAAATCAACAAACCACCCAAGGTTCCACTCACCGTGACACGTGCCAGTTTTTTCAGTTTTGAGAGTCCCTGAAGCACGGCATACTCCCCATTGGTGAGAGCCATAAACAATACCGCTGCCGACAAGGCTACGTAGTGCCAAATGTGATTGAAATCTCCAAAGGTTAATCGACTCAGCAACGGAGCGATAGCCATAGTAATTAACGCGCCTCCCAAGCCTAGCCACAACGACCAGCGCCTAACCACGGTGATAATGCGCGATATCATGCTTGAATCACGTTTCTCCACAGCCTGAGAGATGTCGCGCACACTACTATTGCGTACACCTAAATTAGTGGCGGTATTGAGCATCTCAAGAGCCTGGTTGAAAATACCAAAAAGTCCCACTCCTGCAGGACCAATCCACATTGCCACCAGTTTGTTTCGAATGAGCGAGCACAGGATGTTCAAAACCTGGACACCACCAAAGATGCCCATAGCTTTCAACACCACTTTAGATACGCCTTCTCGCTTCATTGTCAATCGGTTCCGTTACAAGCCTTTAAACATCAATTTCATAGGTATTATAAACTATGCCACGTCCACCCAGGCGAAACTTTTGTCGCAACAAGCCCTCATTGAGATACAGTCCACCCCTCTCGGTCGAAGTTCCAAAATCAAAATATCTATATCCAGCTTGCGCTGATTCCTTGATGAGAGAATCAAAGAGCAAGGAAAGAGCTTTCTTTTCACGCCCCAATTCGGTTGAAGCAATATATTGGCAATGAGCAACTTCAGTACCACTATAATACATCACCACACCCGCCAGCAATTCATCGTACAAGCTTGTCATAAAAAGTTTCGGCGTCGTTTGGAATGCACAATAGAGCTTTATATTCTCGGGGAAGCGAGTCTTGAGTAACTCTATCTCTTGAAGCGAGTGGACGGGATGCTTTCCATATTTTTCCATTAGCAGCGAGTCCAGCATGTGCCAATAATCCTGCCATAGGTCGGACTCACTCACCACCACCCCACTCTTGGTGGCAACATTGAGGTTGCGCTTATTTCCTCGATCGAAAGGCAATGGCTCATCAAGGTCGATTGTTGTGGAAATGTTGCTCGCCACCATCCTCCCGCCCGAACGGAACACTGCATATAAATCCTCCTCGCACGGGTAGCGATGATAAATGTGAGGCACCGGTTTGTAAACCAAGCGAGCTACACCATTAGAACGCATGAAGTTCAATGAAGACTCCCATAGCTCCAACATGGTGGTGGCGTCAAAGTGCTTTAATGGTAACAGCCATCCGCCAAAAGTGAGCCCCTGATGGCTATAAACAGTATCACCTTCACGGCAAGCCGGCATAATGGCAATCAGTTTGTCGCCATCACATGCCATAAGTGAGAAATCGTTGAATCGGTCGCTGTGATAATCCATATAGCCCCTAAGGTGCAAGAATGTGCCGTTGCGCGAGTTGCGCACTGCTTCATCCCACTGGGGCGCCAAGCTATTATTATAAAGATTGATGGTTATCATAGGTTATTTCTTTACTCCCGAAAGCAATTGCATAATGTCATTGCCACGAACGCGAGTGTACTTGCTACCAGGTGCTTTAGTGTCGACGGTGAACTCTTCATTCCACTTCATGTCGTTATAATCAATGGCAAGTGTGAAAGCTTTGCCACCCATCGTTGTCGACACCTTTAGCGAGCCAGCAACCTTGCCTGCAATAGTGCCCTTCACGTCACCATAAGTCACACTATAGGTCGAAGCACCTTGCTTGGTTGGGGTGACATCAAGCGAGACTATGTTATTCTTCTTGTCATAGACAAAATTATAGTCAAAGCCTTTGAATTGCTCACGAGGTTTCAAAATCACCTTGCCGCCATCGGCAGTCTCAACCGAGAAGTCGTCTTTAAGGTCTTGATTGAGCGAACCTATGCCCAGCTCAAATGCCCTTCCAAGAAAAATATCCTGCAAGTTCTCGACAGTAACCGGCACGCCGTTAGTGAGCAACGAGGCCTTCTCGTGCATGTAGCGCTTGTGAAGCTTGTCAACGAGCAATATCGAGTCGTCGCTAATCACCATCTTGGCAACCTCGATTCCCATCACTGGCCTAAGCGAGACATAAATGCTCTTGCCACGCTGCATGCGCATCTGCATCGACGAGCTCAATGGCTTACCACCAGCCTCAATCTTAGCGTTGCCACCACTTTTGAAAGAGGTCCAGTCGGGCTGAAAATAGGTTAATATCGGCTTTGCGCTTTCCGACACACCATTATTGGTTGAAGCGTTATTGTTAATTTCTATAACTGGCTCTGCTATCTTCTTGGAACAGCTTGTTGTGGCCATCAACACAGCAATTGCCAGAATTATTAAACAGTTTCTTGACATAATATCTTGTGCATTAATCATTTTTCATAGTAGGTTTTATCCTTCACCTTGCGCTGAAGCAACTCATTGTCAGGCTTTAGCTCTAATGCCTTTTCCCATTGAACCACGGCACCGTCTTCATCGCCTGTCATGAACAAGATGTCGCCATAGTGCTCCAGAATGTCGGCATTAGGTGTGTCAATGTTCTCCATTGCCGATTTGATATATAACAATGCCATGTCATAGTTCTTCTTCTTGAAATAGACCCAAGCATAGGTATCAATAAATGTGGCGTTGCCGGGGTTGGCATACACAGCCTTGGCAGCCATGCTCTCGGCTTTGTCCAGGTCCTTTCCGCTCAACGACAGGAAATAGGCATAGTTGTTCATCACGCCTGTGTTGTTGGGAGATATAGCGAGCGCACGCTCATAGAGCTCGTAACCGCGAGTCGAGTCGCCAATCTCAACATAGACATCGCCCTTGCCACACAACAGGTCGCTGTAAAGGTCCTCGTTCTTTGTGCTATCGACCATAGCCAAGGCTTTGTCGTAAGTTTCTATAGCCTTGTCATACTCCTTCATCTGATAGTAGGACGGCGCTATGTAGCGGTAAAGATCCAAGTTTTCGGGGTTATATTCCAACGCCTTTTGAGCAGCGACAACAGCTCCTGCATAGTTGTCGTCCAAAATGTTCACAACCATCAATCGCTGCCAAGCTTCGGGGTTGGTGGGACTCAAATCCACCTCATATCCCAACTCCTCTATTGCGTGCTTGTAGTCCTTGATAGTTGAGTAATACATGCTGTAGAGTTCGTGCACCTTGGGCTCATGAGGATGCTGGGCCACCAGCACCTTGAACAGATTGTTGACGCGCTCGGTAGAATCATTGCGCAGCAGCTGGGTTTGTGTGTATTGCGTGAGCACATCAAGTTTTGTCTCCACTGGCAAATCGTCCGAAACAAGAGCGTTGTAAATTTGCTTGTCATAGTTTATCGAGTCACCTATCGCGTCATAATACTGAGCTTTAGCAAAATAGACATTGCCGTTCTCGGGATCCAAGCTCTGAGCTCGGTCAAGATAGTAAAGTGCGCTGTCGGGCATATTGTACTGATTGAACACCTCGCTCATCACTAGGTTGTAGTCAACATTGGAGGGTGCAGTGTTGTAGAGTGTTCTTATTTCGTTGAGGGCACCCAAAGTGTCACCTAGTTGAGAACACAACGCAGCTTTATAGGCGGTTATCTCGGTAGTTTTGCCCTCAAACCCCTCGATTTTCTCATACACTTTCAGAGCCTCGGCATACTTCTCGTTCCTGACATAGGCAGCAGCGAGTCTCATCTGAACCTCTATTTTAGTAGGATACAACTCTCCTTGCTTCTCAATGGCGGCAAGCCCCCAGTCCTTGTGTCGCAGGCTCATGCAGGCATCACTGAAATAAGTGGCCTCGTAGTAGTCCTCGGGATGAGCATCAACGTGTTTCTTCATCATCTCAAGGCCCTTGTTCTTCTCAAGGTCGGTGCTGTTGTCCTTTACCAACTTCAGGTAGCCGTAGTAGAAAGATATGGCGGTGTTGGTAGAGTCAAGCTCGTAGGCATACTTAATGAGGTCATAATAGGCAGCAATGCTGTCTTGTGCCTTATGGGACTGAGCTTGCAGAAAAATGTACTCGGCTTTGCGCTTGTCTTGCTCGGTTATTTCCCTGGCCACAGTCTTTTTCTTGCCACCACTAGCCATCGCTTGACCAATGACCATCATCAGCAAGAGAGCAACTATTGTTATTCGTGTTATTTTTTTCATTTTTCGTGACTATTATTTTGTTCCTGTATGGCCAAAACCTCCAGCGCCGCGCTCGGTGTCGCCAAGTTCTTCCACTTGCTGCCACACCACTGTTGAGTGGCGCGCCACCACCATTTGGCACACGCGCTCGCCATTCTCGATGGTCTGCTCCTCATTGCTCAGGTTGGCAAGAATCACACACACCTCGCCTCGGTAGTCGGCATCGATGGTACCAGGCGAGTTGAGCACCGTGAGACCACGCTTAAGGGCGAGACCGCTGCGAGGCCTGATTTGGCACTCATAGCCAGGTGGCAACTCAATATAGACTCCCGTGGGTATTAGTGTGCGCTCCATGGGTTTCAACGTCACAGGTTCTTTGAGCCAAGCCCTGAGGTCCATGCCGGCACTCTGCTCAGTGCTATAGGCGGGCAAGGCATTGGGGCTCTTGTTTACTATTTTAACTTTTACTTTATCAATCATATACTTATAAACGAATTACATTGCTATTTATTGAAATATGTCAATAACTTCTTGCACAGTTTCAACGATTTCACCGTTGGGGAGGATGATGCGATCCACCGCCTTTATCTCTATCGACTTATTGCTACCATCATCAACATTGATGCCGTTGCGCAGCAAGGCGTTGACCATGCAGCGCTCGAGCACAGGGTCATCACACTTGATTTTCACCGACCCCATAGACGGCAGCTGCGCCTCATAGTCGCACAAGTTGCCGTTAAACGCGATAGCTTTGTCGCCAAACACTCGGTCCATTGCGCCACTCATCACCACCTGCTCGGTCGAGCCGGTAATCACTTCGCGGTCATTAGTGATTACCCATAGCTCGTCGGCAAGAAGCAGCGACTGCGAGATGTCATGGCTTGACAAGAGCACTGCTTTGTCTTGCTCACGCGCCAACTTGTGGAGCAGTTTCATCGTCTCGATGCGGCTCGCCACGTCGAGAAACGCAGTGGGCTCGTCAAGCACAATTATGGGGGTTTCTTGTGCTAAAGCTTTGGCCACCATCGCCTTTTGTCGCTCGCCGTCACTCAGGTTGGCGACGTGTTGCTCGGCTTTATCGGTAATCCCCACTGCCTCGAGGCAGGCGTCAACCACTTCGTTGTCGTGACGGCTCAAGCGCCCCAAGAAGCCAGTGTGAGGCTGGCGACCAAGGGCCACCAGTTCCCTTATGGTGAAAGCGCCACCCATAATGCGCTCAGTAGCGACAAGTGCCACCAGGCGAGAGAGTTCGCGCTTAGCGATATCAGTTGATTTCTTGCCATCAATCTCCACAGTGCCGTCAATGGGCAACGTGTCGCAGGTGAGCGCCTTGAGCAAGGTCGACTTTCCTGCACCGTTACGTCCCAGGAGGGCAACCATCCTGCCCTTCTCGAGCTTCAAGTTGAGCCCCGAGAGCAAGGTGGTTCGCTTGGTTCCTTGTCCAAATCCCACTGCCAGATCGTGTGTTTCAAGAATTGCCATATATTATCAGTTGAAATAGTTGATGCGCCTGCGGTTGATAATGATATATATAATGATAGGCACGCCAATTATGGGTGTTATTGCATTGATAGGGATGATGCCGTGGGGCGAGGTCACGCTGAGCAGCGAGCACAAGAGTGCCACGGCAGCGCCAGTGAGCATTGTCACGGGCAGCAGCCGTCCGTGCTCCGACGTGTTAAGGGCGAGCCTTGCGATGTGTGGCACCACGAGCCCCAAGAAACCAATAGGACCGCAAAACGCTGTCACAACAGCCGTGAGCACACCTGTGATGAGCAAGAGCAGGTTGCGGGTGCGATGGGTGTTGACGCCAAGATTCTGGGCATATCGGGTGCCCAGCAGCAATGCGTTCAAGGGCTTTATCATGAGCAACGAAGCCACCAGCGACAACACGATTATCGTGCCGAACACTGGCAGTTGCTCAAGCGACACACCGGCAAAGTTTCCAAATCCCCAGGCCACATAGCTGTGGAGGCCCTGCTCGGTGGCTACCGAGTTGAGCAACGATATCACACTCGATGCAAGATAGCTGATGAGGATACCGATGATGAGCAACATCGTCGAGCTCTTCACAATCGATGCAAATGTGATGAGAATCACCAGCACCACGCCAGCACCAACGATGGCGCCCAGCAGCGTAGCCATGTAGCTGCCCACTGTCTCGCCAAACACACCGCCTATTGTGCCACCCATCGCGAGCATCACAATAGCGACACCAAGGCCAGCACCGGTCGACACACCGAGTATCGATGGACCGGCAAGGGGGTTGTTGAAGGTGGTTTGAAGCAACAGGCCGCTCACGCTCAGCGCGGCACCAGCCAGCATAGCTGTGACAATCATTGGCAGTCGCGACTGCAGCACAATAATGTTCCACGCCTCGTTACCGCTATCGTTGCCCATTAATATGTTGAAAACATCCTTTGATGCAATGTCAACCGACCCAAAAATCAGGCAAGCCACCACGAGCAATGCAAGAGCAACTACAAGCACTGTGGTGACTACAGCAAACCGATGTGAAGCAGAACGTGTCATCATTAACCCACTTTCTTAAAGAATTGGAGCTGGTAATCTGTTGCAACCTCAGGATGGAAAATCTTGAAATATTCCTGTAGCAGAACCTCAGGGTGGAACGGGAAGCGATCAAAAAAGTGGGTTGTGTTAGTGTCGCACACATACACATTTCCCTTCTTGTACGCCTCAAACTGGTCATTAAGTGAATAAGAACTCTTGAGGTCGGCGAGAGAATGAATCGCTGGCGACTTGAGCAGCCAGTAATCAGCCTTCTGAGCCCGTGCTAGCACTTGGTTAAAGTCAAGTGTAAGAGAACCAGTGTTTTTGTCGTCGGCCCAAGGATAATCACCGCCAGCATCTTTAATAAACTGAGCCATGTAGCTCTGCCCTCCTGGCACATTCCAAATACCACTTATCAAGTTCTCAGTTAGGATAAGTGGACGATTGAGCTTCTTGCTATCAACAGTTTCCTTAACCTTGTTGTAATCGGCAACAACTTTTTTATAAATGCTATCAGCAAGCTCAGGCTTGCCCACCAGTTCACCATAAAACTTTATCCACTCGGCACGGCCAAGCGGGGTGTATTCCATATAGTCGGCACACTCAATGATAGGAACATCGAGTTTTGTAATCTGCCCGTAAGTGGCGTCTTGATAGGGCGAAAGCAGGATAGCGTCGGGCTTCATCTCTATCACCTTCTCCACAGTGGGTTGCATCGAGTTACCGCAGTCGGTAATGGTGCCATCGTTGAGACCTTGGGATATTATTGAGTCATTGAAATATTGGGCATCACACACTCCACGCACGGCATCGCCAGCACCTAACTCGCGCAGCACGCTCGAGTGCACGCTTGAGTACACAAGCACATTTTTCACTGGTGTGCGCACTACAGTTCCCTTAGGCAGTTTAGCTGGTAGTTCCTTATCGCTGGGAACGAGCAGATAGGTGTGCAACACTCTTCCTTGATTCCATGGATCGGTAATATCCACTCTTGTAAAGCCTTCCTCGTGGGCAATAGTAATTAGTTTTGCCTCAGTTATTACTGAATCGTTACTTGTAGCATCCTTATTATCAGCAACTCCACCGCGACACGCCGTGAGTAGCAACAGGATACATATTATTGAAATATACTTTCGCATCATAGGTTATCCACATTTATAACTTACAAAGGTAGTCATTTTTTTCAGTTCTTAGGCGTTTTATTGAGTAAATATTGTAAATTTGCACTTCGTGAGCACGAAATTCAAGCATATAATTTTTGACTTCGACGGCACCATTGCCGACACCTCGCGCATCATCCTTGCAACAATGCAAGCGACAATGCGTCAGAGAGGCCTTCGTGTGGAGAGCCCAGAATCGATTAAACGGGTGATTGGGTTGCCGCTAAAGGAATGTTTCACTCACATCTATCCTGGCATGAGCGAAATTGAAGCCCTGGAATGTGCCAGCACCTATTGCGACATCTTCGATGCCAACAAGTCCACACTCACTCCCACCCTCTTCCCAAATGTGGCCGAGACGCTTAGGGTGCTTGAACGGCACGGTATCACAATGAGCGTGGCATCGTCGCGTGGCAACAGCTCACTTGAAGAACTGCTCGAAATGCTTGATGTGAGGCAGCACTTCGCAATGGTGGTGGGAGTCGACAACGTCGTCAAAGCTAAGCCCGACCCTGAGGCTGTGCTCTACACGCTTAAATCAATGCACATTAATGCCAGCGATGCCCTTATGGTTGGCGACATGCCAGTCGACATTGCCATGGGACAAAATGCGGCTATCAAGACCTGCGCCGTAACCTACGGGAACTCACCAAAAGAGGACCTCGAGAAATCCCATCCCGATTACATCATCGATGACTTCGGCCAGCTATTGCAGTTCACAGTTCATAGTTCATAGTTTAGGATTGAGGGCGCGCATCGAGTTGAGGGTGGCAAGAACGGTGACCCCCACGTCGGCAAAAACTGCCATCCACATTGTGGCTATGCCCAGAGTGGCTAGCACAAGTACTGCAAACTTCACCGCTATGGCGAACCACACATTCTGTCGCGCGATGCCTAGAGTGCGCCGGGCAATCTTTATTGCTTGAGCAATCTTGGTGGGTTTGTCGTCCATCAGTACCACGTCGGCAGCCTCGATGGCCGCGTCGCTGCCCAATCCACCCATAGCGATGCCAACATCGGCACGGGCGAGCACTGGTGCATCGTTAATACCGTCGCCCACAAAGGCTAGAACTTTGTCCGATGATTTCTCGGCAAGCAGCCGTTCCACATGCTCCACCTTGTCGGCTGGCATGAGCCCAGAGTAGTGCTCCCCTATTCCCAGCCTGTGGGCTACATCACCAGCCACCTCGTCGCGGTCGCCAGTAAGCATCACAACACGCTCTACTCCAATGGCTTTGAGCGTTGCAATAGCTTGCTCGCTATCGTCCTTAATCTTATCGTTGATAACGATGTGCCCTGCATAGTCGCCATTGATTGCCACATGAATGATGGTGCCCACATGCGGGCAGTCGCGCCACTTGGCTCCCACAGCATCCATCATGCGAGTGTTGCCCACACACACCACATCGCCAGCAACAGTGGCACGCACTCCTTGGCCTGCAATCTCCTCGACATTGGTCACTGCGCAACCATCGGTTGCCTCGTCGGGGAATGCATCGCGCAACGCAGCACCTATGGGATGAGTAGAGAAATGCTCTACATGGGCGGCGAGATGCAACAATTGATGCTCATCGCAGGTGCTAGGATGCACAGCAGTCACCTCAAACTGCCCATGGGTGAGAGTTCCCGTTTTATCAAACACCACAGTTCCCATCTGAGCGAGTGCATCGACGTAATTAGCACCCTTTATGAGAATGCCTTGGCGTGAGGCGCCACCTATGCCACCAAAGAATGCCAGTGGCACGCTAATCACCAGCGCACAAGGACACGACACAATCAGGAACATCAAAGCACGGTAGAGCCATGTGTGGAAAGCTCCGCCAAAGAATAGTGGTACAACCGCAAGCAACACGGCGGCAATCACCACAATGGGAGTGTAGATGCGGGCAAAACGCGTGATAAAAGCCTCGGCCTTCGACTTCTTGTCGCCACTATGCTCAACAAGCTCAATAATCTTAGAAACGGTGCTCTCGCCAAAGCTCTTGGTAGTGCGCACTTTTATCACTCCCGAGAGGTTGACGCAGCCCGAAATCACCTCGTCGCCCACAGCGGCATCACGAGGCACGCTCTCGCCAGTAAGCGCCACGGTGTTGAGCGCTGTGGTGCCCTCAACCACCACGCCATCGAGAGGCACCTTGTCGCCAGGCTTGATGACGATGGTCTCCCCCACTTCCACTTGCTCGGGGCTCACCGTGAGCAACGCTCCGTCGCGCTCCACACAGGCAACGTCGGGACGAATGTCCATCAGGTGCGCTATGCTCTCGCGGCTCCTGCCCTCGGCATAGCCTTCAAACAGCTCGCCCACCTGGAAGAACAGCATAACAAAGACCGCCTCGGGGAATTGAGTCTCGGCACCAGGCAGGAAGCCGATGCACAGTGCGCCAATCGTGGCAATCGACATGAGGAAATGCTCGTTGAAAGCGTCGCCATGAGCCAGCCCCTCGGCAGCTTCCTTGAGTGTGCCATGGCCAATAAGCAAGTAAGGCACAAGGTAAATGAGCAGCAACTGCCAAGTGGCGAGATTAAACGTCTTCTCAATAAAAACTGCCACAGCCAGCAGCACCGCAGTAACACCTATTAATAAAAGTGTCGACTTGGTGTCGTGGTCGTGATGGTGATCGTGAACGTGGTCATGGTCGTGAACGTGGTCGTGCGAGCACGATTGGCAATGATTGTGGTCGTGGTTGTGATTGTGTGTCATAGTGAAGTGTTTTATTTCTGGTTGCAAAGGTAAAGACTTCTTCTTGCAACCAAGTTGCAAAAAAACTAATGTGTTGATATTTATTTCAAAAAAATAGTTTATATTTGCATGGCAAATGCATAAAACTGCGCATATATATAACGGCTTGCTGTTGTGGATTGTGATGGCAGCCGTGATGCTCGTGTCGTGTGAGTCAAGGAACATGAGCAATAATGTTATTGTGGAGAACAAAGACTACACGGTAACAAGCGACAGCGTGGTTATGGGTGATTTCATCGCCTATTCTCCCGACGGACTCAGCATTATCACCAACTACAAGTGCAAGGCACAAGATTCTATCAGTAATATCCTGAAAACCAGAATCATCATTGGCGAGCGCGACATTGAGTTGCTGCCTGCCCACTATCACTATATCGACCTTAACGACACGAGCGAGTGCATCACTTTCAAAGCTTTTCAAGCCGACTCAGTCAAGCCTAGCAAGTCACCCACGGGCGTGGCTATGCCCCTAGATGTGCAGCTTAGCATCGACATGAGAGACATGCTCAAGACCCTCAAAGAAGATGGCATTTATGTAACACCCACCCGTGATACAATCTACAACCAGGACTTTGAGAACCAAAAGCTTGAGCTAGCTATTAACACAAGCTTGGCTCAGGAGCCCATGAGGATAAGATTTGACGACTCGCAAAGCGTCAATGGATTATATAAAGTGACTGTTCCACTAAATCCAAAAACTCCAATCCAATACACAAACTGGATATCCAGTCTAGACCCAACAACATCAACTCTTCCCTCCTATGAATCAAAGCAAAAGATAATGAACGCCCTCTACAACATGTCGTTAGAGAGCATTAATGCCGAGAGCGACAAGAGGACTTTGGTAGCCAGCGAATGCTACGACATAGCTCTGGCGCTTGCCTATCTAGAGCCTAAAAAATCGATAGAGACGCTAGAGTCGATGGTGGTAGACAGCGTGATTCATATTGACAGTGACAAGAGAAGCTATGCTTCATTTTCCAATGAGCTCATCTGGGCCGAGGCGGCATGGAGCGTGTACTGTGCTACTGGCGACAAAAACTGGCTCAAGCGTGCCTATCACATCATCCGCAAGAGCTTGAAACACGTTGAAGACATGGCACCGGTCAACGGCTCGGGTCTTTATCATGCCCTGTGTCCTTATGATGCTCGCTATGCATCGCAGTATTATCCATCGTGGGCGAGTGTGACCGACGCCTACCAAACCACGCCCCTAGTGGCAAACGCTATTATTGAGCACACTTATATTGTTCTGGGCCAGATTGCCGACGAGTTTGAGCTTAATGAGCCCTACGACACCCATGCCAGTCGCATCAAGGACGCCATCAACCACAGGCTGTGGAACGAGGCCAGGGGCTCCTATTGTCAATATCTGTATGGCGGAGTGAGCAGCTTCATGTCGCCTTGTGTCGACAACTTGGGTCAGGCTTTGGCAATCCTGTGGGACATAGCCGACGACAACCGCACCGAGACGTTGATCAGCGAAACTCCTATCTCCAACTTTGGAGTTCCAACTCTCTACCCAAACCGAGAAAACGTTGGGGTTGGCATCAACAACGCAGTTATGCCTATGGTGCAAGCCTTGTGGAACCTTGCGGCAGCCAAAGCGAGCAACATGAACGTGCTGCGACGAGGCATGGGAGCACTCATTTTCCAACAAGCCCTAGCAGCATCGTGCAGCACAAGCTGCAACGCCACTACTGGCGAGTTGCTCCCTAGCACCAATGCACGCGGCAATGCTTCGGGCAATATTGCCATGGTGCTAAGAGTGCTTGCCGGCATGAACTTCCTGCCCGATGGCATCGAGTTCAACCCTAGAGTTCCTGAGTGCTTCTTCGGCACCAAAACGATTAAAGGGCTGCGCTATCGCAATGCAGTGCTTAACATCACCATCAACGGCACCGGTGATGAATGTAGCGAGATAACACTCGACGGCAAGGCCATACCCGACAATTTCATTAACGGCAATCTTGAGGGCGAGCATGTCATCGTTATTAAAATGAACAACAAAGGTGCCAATTCAGGAAGCATGACTGCCGCCGCCAAGACGCTCAAGCTCCCCGAAACTCCACAATGGCTATGGGACGGTTTCTATGGCACAAACTACAATTATAACAAGGCTTTAGGTTATAAAATATTTATAAACGGCGAGCCCACCTATGCCATGCGTGACTCGGTGCTTGGTACTCGCGACACTGTTACCTACCGCAGCTACACAATCGTTGCCATCAACAAGTATGGTCACAGTTTCATAGCCAAGCCACACCCAATCACCACCACCGCACGCTATTATCCTGCAGCCAAGAGCAACCACGACATGCTTTCAAGCCGAGCCTTCCCTGCCAACTATTCACATCACCCCGTTGAGCTTAGCGGCGACAGCACAACAATTACTATCCCCGTGAACACCAACGAGGCTGGAAGCTATATCATCGATGTGCTCTATTCCAACGGAAATGGCCCGTTCGCTTGGAATTCTCCACTAGAACTCATTAACATAAGTTGCAACTCACACAATCAGGGCGTTGTGACCTTGCCACCAGCGGGTGAGGGACAATGGCTAACAATGAGCTACAGCAGCCAATTAATCGTTCGACTGCTTAAAGGCAAGAACACGATAACTCTCACACGAGTCGGGCAGCTAGGCAATCAATCAGGCGATGCTCCACTACTCATTGAGCACATCCGATTAATAAAGCTACCCTCCAAGTCTTAATCACTCTTCAACTAATGAATAAATCAATCACATCCCGCATCACACATTATATATTATGCTCTTTGCTGGGCCTTGCGCTCATCGCAGCATCATGCAGCCAAGTCTCCAATCTAGAGCGCAACAGCGATCTCATGGTTGCCGACAGCTTGATGGAAGAGGCCTACAAACAATATGATAACGCCAATTTTAATAAATCGATAGAGTTGTGCCGACAGTCGATGGATAGCTACCGACTGCAAAGCGACTCAGCATCACTCAGCGACGCTTATTCACATCTCTCGGCATGCTATCAACGCATCAGCATGAACGATTCGGCACTGAGCAACTGCTATTCAAGCCTGCGCATCGATGAGAAGCTCAAAGACAAAGAACGGCTGAGCTCCAGCTACAACAACCTGGCGGCCATCTATCTAGGCATTGACCGAGCACTAGAGGCCAAACCTTTCATCAAAAAAGCTATAGTACTTGAGCAAGCCGCCACTCCACAACATCCCAGCAAGCTCTCGGTTAGATATGGTATAGCAGCCGAGATATATCTAAAACTCAATAAGACCGACTCGGCCCTGGCATTTATCAACAAGGCTTACGCTATCGACTCGGTTGCCGCTGACACACTCCACATGGCACGACGCATGGTGGTCATGGGCGACATCTACAGCAGCATGGAAAGGGAAGACAGCGCTCTGGGCAGCTATAACAATGCCATAGAGTTTCTCAACACCACTGCCGACAAATATTCGCTGGCAGTAGCCTACAAGAGCCTCGGCAGCCTTTATGAGAAAAGAAACGAGCACGGCAAGGCACTGGAATGCTTAGAAAAAAGCACCGAGCTGGCTAAAGAGTGCAACGCCAGGCGCATTTTGCTCCAAAACTACTATCTGATGGGCATCTCACCAGCCAATAAGAACCACGACAAAGTGGTGGAATATCTTAAGAACAGTAACGCCCTGAAAGACAGCATCTACAACGATGCAAGCAGCAATCTGGCATCGCACTACAGCATGACGCTCGAGGCACAAAACAAGCAAATCACCATCGAGGAGCAGCAACACTCCATCACCATGCAGCGGCTCATCATCGCTGCAACATCAATCGCTCTGCTACTGGTGCTGCTAGGTTTTGCCTCTTTGTTCCGCATCAACATCCTGCGCGCCCGGGCACAACGTGCCGAGAAGAACGCCGAGCAAATGAAGGACCTGTTCTTCACCAACATGACCCACGAGTTCCGCACACCACTCACAGTAATTCTTGGCGAGGCTCAGGCGCTGCGCGAGGGCGTGGGCAGCCATGCCAACCATGATCGCTACGATGCCATCATCAATCAAGGAAATCACATGCTCAACCTCGTCAACCAGCTACTCAGCATCTCTAAGGTGAGAAGCTCAATTGGAGCTCTCGACTGGCATCACGGTGATTTCTCGATAATGACAAAGATGATTCTTGAAAACATGCGCATCAATGCCGAGTCCAAAGGCGTGAACCTGAATCTTGAGTGCACCAATCAAGATTACAACATCGACTTTGTGCCCGACTACTGCCATAGCATCGTGAGCAACTTGATGTCGAACGCCGTGAAATTCACCCCATCGGGGGGCAGTGTAACAGTGAAACTCTCACGGCATGGCAGCAAAGTCTCTCTCTCGATAGCCGACACTGGTGTGGGTATCAGTGCCAACGATTTGCCTCACATCTTCGACCTATTCTATCAAGGTGAAACCGGGAGCGCTAGCCTGGGAACAGGAATTGGCCTGGCGTTAGTCAAGCAAATGACCGAGGCAATGAATGGCAAAATCGAGGTTGAGAGCCAGCAGGGCAATGGCACCACATTCTGTCTCACCTTGCCAGCAAAGCACGCGGGCAGCACCTATCCCAAGTGGGTTCACTCATCACTCATCACTCATCACTCATCACTCAATACTCATCACTCATCACTCATCACTCATCACTCATCACTCATCACTCAAAACTCATCACTCATCACTCATCACTCATCACTCATCACTCAAAACACAATTGTGCTCATTGTTGAGGACAACCCCGATGTGGCGTTATTCTTGGGACACATCCTGGAAGAGAAATATCAAGTGGTGAAGGCACAAAATGGCACAGAGGGCGTCGACAAGGCTCGCGAGATAATTCCCGACATCATCGTCACCGACATCATGATGCCCGAGACCAATGGACTCGAAATGTGCAAAATGGTGAGAGCCGACGAGTTGCTCAACCACATCCCCATTATCATTGTCACCGCAAGAAGCGGTGCCAGCGACCGACTCGAGGCGCTGGCGGCGGGGGCCGACGCCTTCCTGGTCAAGCCATTCAACAACGATGAGCTCAAGGCGCTTGTCGAGGCGCTGCTCAGCAGCCGCCAGCTGCTAAGGCACAAGTACCAACTTGCGCTGCACGCTCCTGCCACCGAGCAAGAAACCCAAGCCACCACCACGCGGGCAGTGAGCAATTCGGTAATCACGGCGCGCAACACGGCTTTCATCACCAAGGTGAGAGACATCATCACCACCGCCATCGGCAACCCCGACATGGGCTCCACCTTTATTGCCAGCAAGATGAACCTTAGCCAGCGGCAGCTCAACCGCAAGATCAAGAGCCTCACGGGCAGCGACACGTCGAGCCTTATCCGCGACATCCGCATTGCCAAGGCCAAGGAATTGCTGTGCAGCACCGACATTCCTGTCACCGAGGTTGGCGAGAGGTGCGGCTTCGACTCTGCTAGCTATTTCGCTAAAATCTTCAAGCAACACACCAAGCTCACACCGTCGGACTATCGCAAAGCTTTCACCGTCTAAATTAGTATTCCATATCATTATAAACGCAAAAAAAGATGGACCGATTGCGGTCCATCTTTTTTTTCTCTCTGTGTTATTCAGCTAAGTCTTTATTCCACTGCGTCGCCTTGCTTGTTGGCCACGTCCTTGTCAATCTTCTTGAGATTCTCGTCAAGCGTGGCTTGCAGCTTGTCGAAGACCTTGCGATCGATAGCGACACAGTTGTCGAAGTTCTTCTCATAGAGGTTAATCTCTTCTACATTGTCCTGAATTTTCTTTACAAACTCGTCGTAGGTAATCTTCTTGTCGATGTAGTCTTGAGCTGCATCACGAGCCTCGGAACCAGTAATCTTATACAATGTGAAGGTTGGAGTGTTGAATTTCGACAACTCGGTATACACAGGGCGCTCACCCATGGTGTTGACCTCATCACTGCTGGGGATCACATCACCGCCCTCGCTGTTGTCGGGAGGTGCCACTTCGCCCTCAATGCCCTCGCAAGCCTCGCTAGAGCTGTCGTTCTCGGCGATGTACTTGCGTGTCTTCTCAAATGCCGAGAATTGTGGGTAGAACCTAGCATTAGAATAGCTCTCAAACGCCTTGAAATAAGCGTCGTTATCATCTTCACCCTCAATGAAACTCAGCTTGGCCTCATCGCCGCTGATGTTGTCAACGTAGATATACTGTGGCGACTGCTTGCACGAAGCCAGTGAAAGCGCAAATAACAGCGTCAAAAAGTAAAGTGTGTAATGTTTCATTAGATTAAATAAATTTGTTTTAATTATTTTCGGCTGCAAAGATAGAAATTTTTTTCAACAATGGAAAATCATCACTAAAAGTTTCGGAGTTAACCATTTAAAAAAACTTAAAAAACAAATGCAGCTATTTTGCAGTGTTAATTCTCGAGAGGTTCCTAGGGCTCAAGGTGTTGACATATCGGTCAAAAACTATTCGGCCCACAGCATCTGCACGATTGATGCAGGAAACCGTGACACGCTCGAGAGAGTCGGCGAGGATGCTGTCTTGCATGACCATGTGGCGTTCATTGTCAATGTTAATCATTGAATCTGGAGCCGCCAGCTGCCTATAGTTCTTGAGCAACTCCATTCTCTCGTCGATAATAGCTTCACGATGCTTGAGATAGGACATATAGTCATGGTTTAGTTCACCGCCTGTTATCACCACGCCACTAGCTGCGATGTTGATCAGCGTCTCACCCGGCTCGAGCACGAACATGAATGCATTACTGTCGTTGTCAAATTTGAGCATCGCCACACATGGTTTCTCGATTTGTCCATCAAAGATGAATGCGCCAGTAGTACTGTCGACCGAAACCCTGGACAAGAGCTTCAACTTGTCGTAACTATCCTCGTGAACTATCAGCGCAACACTATCAACATTGAGCGACTTGTCGATATTGCACTCCACATGATATTCAGTCTTGCTAAGCCTCTCAACGCAGCCTGTGAGTCCCCACCACATGGCAACAGCTGCCACTATAACATAGATTATTGCTCTCATAGTTAAAAAAATCTCAAAATCACTGAAAACTGATTACTGAAAAAGTCCGAGTCAATTGTCTATAATACTCAAAAGCCGAATGGCTAAATAAACAACATTTAATGAAAAAATATATTGTCCTTAATTGTCGTAAAAAAACTGACTACTGAAAACTGATTACTGATTGCCCCCAAGGTGTACATCAAGTTGCGGGAATGGGAAGCGAATGCCATTCTTGGGCAGTTGTTTGTAGATTGCCTCATTAACCTGGTAAAGAGCAGGCCAATAGTTGGCATGCGTGCACCATGCTCTAACTACCAGAGTCACAGAGCTGTCGTCAAGACTCTCAACATTCACATTGGGAGTGTAGTCAAGCTTTGGCATCTTCTCGTCAAGCTCCAAGCGTTTTTCCTCGCGCCACTCGGCCGCCTTGGCTTGCAGTTCCTTGTGACGACGAAGCCAGCGCTTGTACCATGAACCCTTGGCCTGAGTTTCTTCGGTATTATTATCGACTGAATCTTCATGAATGTGCTTATGGTCATTCTCGGTGCCAGGCTTGAGAAGCAACTCATTGGAATTGAGAATATTCAGTATCACCTCGCGTGCCACATCAACATCGTCACCATAGCTTATTGCAACTCGCCATTCCAATCGACGTGCTCGCTCTCGAGAGTAGTTGTTGATGGTGCCAGTCGAGAGGCCGCCGTTAGGAATTATTATCGACTCGTTATTATAGGTAGTGATGATGGTGTGGAAAATCTGTATCTCCTTCACAGTGCCCTTGTGGGTCTCAAACTCAATGTAGTCGCCCACCCTGTAAGGCTTCAACAGCAATATGAGCACTCCGCCGGCAAAATTCTGCAGCGTGCCGCTGAATGCCATACCAATAGCGATTCCAGCCGAGGCAAAGATGGCGATGAACGAACTCGTCTCGATGCCCATGATGCTGATAACGATAATGGCAAGAATGAAGAAGAATGTTATCTTGAACAAGCTAAGCAGGAACGTGGTGAGCGAGCGGTCAACATCACGGCTCACCATTATCGAACGCAGCAAGTTGTGTGTCTTGATAATTAGAAATCGGCCTACAATAAAGACCACTACTGCAGCAAGAATGCGCAGTGCCAGCGACACGCCAGTGTCGGTGAGCTGGTTTATCACCTCGTTCCAGTTAAAGTTCTTGATACCCTCATGTATCTTCTGGGGAGTGACAGTTGCCAGCGAGTCGGGCAACGTCGAGAACTTCTTCGTGAGGTTTGCCAGCGAGTCGGCCACGGCCTGTTGGCTTTGAAGTAATATTGTCGTTAATGTCATAATTCTTGATTTTCAGCTTACAATCAACTTGCAAAAGTAGTATTTTCTCTGCAACTGACGAACAAAGAAGGCAAAATTTATCTAAAAATACTAAAACTATACACCATTTCTTGCTATTGCTCATTAACTTTGCCACATGAAGAAATTTTTATACATCACATTATTGCTATCGGTGGCTCTGGGAGCACGCGCGCAGGCCATTCAGTCGATTAATGAGAGGAACATGATATTTGAAAAAGGTGTCAAGCCCGACCCTATCAAGGTGAAACCTACTATTGACTACAACATCGTTATCGACACAACCACAGTCTATTATGCCTTCATCGACTCGGCCCAGCACTACATCAACAGCAAGCAATGGAGCCGCGCCGAGCATTTCCTGCTTGAGGCGATAAGGAGCGAACCTTCCAACCCTAGCAACTCATTGTTGCTGTCCAACATTGCCACCATTCAGCGCAGGCAAGGACGCTTGGGCGAGGCTATCAAGAACTACTCAATGGCTATCGACCTCACCCCCAATGCCGTAACGCTACTTCTAAATCGCGCGGCCGTCTACACTCTCGTCGACAGCATTGCTCTCGCACAGGCCGACTATGAGCGCATCATGGACATTGACCCTGCCGATGTGGAATCGCGCTACAACCACGGCATGATAGCATTAAACACTGGCGACCCAAAGACCGCCGAGCGCGACTTCAACGACATCTTGCGCATCAACCCGAACTCGGGACTCGCAAAGCAAGGACAAGGCTACTTGCAGAAGCATGCAGGCAACTTCGACAAAGCGGTAGAATGCTTCAGCGAAGTGATAAAGGTGAAACCTTCTTCAACCCTACTCGCTAACCGGGCCGACTGCTACCTTGCCACTAAACGACTTAACGAGGCGTCGCTCGACATCGCCAACGCACTCGAGCTCGACCCCGACGACCCTTTCATCTACGTTCTGCGAGCCAAACTCAACAAGCTGCGCTACAACCGCTCCGACATGGAACGCGACCTGAAACTCGCCGTAGCGCACGGCCTATCCGAATCCGAAGCACGCTCACTCCTAGGCGAGTAATACTTAATTTGTATTTTTAATACATTATATTCCTTCTTCAAAATTATTGTTGAAGGAATTATTTTTGTGTATCTTTGCAAAAAAATTGGCAAAATCACTTATAAACATTCATGCTTATGAAAAAAATTACTCTTTTTATTTTAAGTGCGGCACTCTTGTGCCTCAACGCCGGCGCACAGGAGCTCACCGCGGCGTTTGGCGCCAGCGAGGCTATGGCGCCCTACTACGAGCAGGGCTGGGACAGCCAAGATGAATTCAACACCTGGACCTACACCAGCACCAGTTCATCAACCTGGAAACTGGGCAACCCAAGCAAGGCATTCTCAACAATCGATCCAAGCAGCACCTCGTCGATGATTCTCGACTATGCCAACGGGCAGAACGAGGTGGCCACATCGCCAGCTATCGAGATTCGCGAGGGTAGCCAGCTCGAGTTCTACTGCTATGCCAGCGGCATATATCTGGTGTATGGCGCCTGGCGACTTTATGCCATCGTTGATGGTTCATCTACCCTGCTCATCGACCAGTTCCTGTGGGCCCAAGACAATGGCTACGATGGCCCAAGCTGGGAGAAGTTCACTGTTGACCTGAGCAACTATGCAGGCAAGAGCGTGCAGTTCTCTTTTGTTTATCAAGGCGACTATGGCGAGGACGAAGCAATCGACGGCTTCAAAATCAAGCAGGCTGCCACCGGCGATGATGCCACTATCAACATTAAGGAAGGCGAGAGTGTTCATTTCCTCGACATGAGCACAGGCAATGCAACTAGCTGGAACTGGACCTTCGAGGGTGGCACTCCCGCTACCAGTACCGAGCAGAATCCAGTGGTAACCTACAACAAGGCAGGCTCTTATGCCGTAACTCTCACCGTGGGCGATGGCAACACCACTTCCACTGCAACCCGACAAGCCTATGTAAATGTTGAAGGCGAGGCACCTGTGGCCAATATCGGCTTGCCCGATGGTGCTTACCTATCACCATGGGTTATGATGTTTGTCCCCGTAAATGTTCCCCTCACTTTCAAGGATGCCTCCACAGGCAATCCATCGCAGTGGGCTTGGACCTTCCAAGGCACCGACATCACCACAAGCAACGAACAGAACCCCACAGTGACCTACACCCAAGAAGGAACCTATGGCATCAAGCTCGAGGTGACCAACGACATGGGTAGCAACGTCTTCGAGACAGTAAACACTGCTATCCAAGCTGGCGGCGAGCAAGAAGTGTGGAACATCACTCCCGAAGAGACTTTAGACCTCAGTATGATTGAAATGGGATGGTATGGTAACTACGCAGGCACCAACTGGCTAGGAATGGGAGAATTTGCCGAGCACTTCGATGCTCCAATAGTTGACGCTACTATCAGCAAGGTGAACATCTACTTCGGCAAGATTACCGCAGCATCGACCGATGCCGACATCACTGTCAAGATTGCTGCGGCCGGTGCCGACGGCATGCCTGGCGAAGTTCTGGGCGAGACAAGCCTCAAGGCTAGCCAACTTGCCTATGATCCAACAACTGTCAATGCTACTGAGTTTGAATTTGACAGCCCCGTTGAAATAAAGGCTGGCACAGAGTTCTTTGCTATGGTGGGTCCATTCCCCAACAACAACGGCGACGACATCGCAATCCTCCTCGCGCGCCGTGCCGTGGGCGAGAAATGCACCGCCTACCATTTTGTCTATGACGAAGACGAGAACTATAACTACCTCGAGACTGGCACCTGGTATGAGAACGTCGATGATCCAATCTCGATGGCCATAGCACCATTGTTGAAATATGCCGAGCCAACAGGCATCAGCACTGTCGCCGGTGAGAAACAGGCGGTTTCGCACACCTATTATAACATAGCCGGTGTGGCGAGCGACAAACCTTTCAATGGCATCAACATTGTTGTTACACGCTATACCGACGGAACGCAAACGGCAACCAAGATAATGCGCTAATCATCACATAATTACACAAGCAAAGTGGCTATATACCTTTAACCGAGTATATAGCCACTTGATTTCTTATTTAACAACAAACTATTTGTTTTTCTTCTTGGGGATGCGCTTGGCCGAACTTATAGCACCCGTTGGGCACACAATGCGGCACAAGTGACATCCAACGCACTTGCTTCCCAAAATGTGTGGCGTGCGGTCTTCATCAAAGGAGATTGCCTGATGACCGGCATCCATGCACGACACATGGCAGCGACCACAACCAATACATTTCTCACGGTCAATCACAGGATAGACAATAGTGTCACGGTCAAGGTCGGATGGCCGCACAAACAGCGGCAACTGCTCTCCTACAATATCGGCAAGATTGTTGATTCCACGGCTCGACATGTAATGCCGCAGACCAAGCATCAAGTCATCGATAATGCGGTAGCCATACTGCATCACAGCTGTACAAATTTGAACATTGGTGCAACCTAGTTGAATAAACTCCAACGCATCGCGCCAAGTTTCGATGCCACCAATTCCGCTAAACTCGATTTTCTTCATTATTGGATTCTTGGCCATCTCAAGGATAAACCTCTGAGCTATAGGCTTCACTGCACGTCCCGAAAGTCCCGAAACAGTTTTCTTGCCCGAAACTGCAGCATGGTCATCCATTGTTACACTCTTGATAGTGTTGATGGCACTTATTGCATCGGCTCCGGCAAAATAAGCCCCCATCGCGGGGTTGCTCATGTGCGTGATATTAGGAGTCATCTTTGGTATCACTGGAATAGACACCGAGCGCTTCACATAGGCAGTGTAGAACGTTACCAACTCAGGATCCTGTCCCACATCACTTCCCATACCGGCAATGCGCATCTGTGGACACGAGAAGTTGAGTTCTATAGCATCAACACCGGCAGACTCGGCCATCTTGGCTAGTTCTATCCATTGCTCCTCGGTTGAGCCCATTATGGAGGCAACTACTATCTTGCTGGGATAGTTCTTCTTCAATCTGTTTAAAATCTCGAAATCCACCTCGGCAGGATTCTCACTCAACTGCTCCATGTTGCGGAAAGCGCTGAAATCGCCACGATGGCCAGCACGATGAACTGCATCAAAGCGAGGCGAAACCTCGTTGATGTCGTCGAGACAAATTGTCTTATAGAAAACACCAGCCCAGCCCGCTTCAAAAGCACGAGCCACCATGTCATAACCAGTGCAAATGGATGACGAGGCCAAGAAAAATGGATTCTCGCACTTGATACCGCAAAAGTCTATCTGCAAGCTTGGCAACTCTTGATTTTGAACTTTATCATCTAGCTGTTGAGCTATTTGGGCGATGCGCACAGGTAGGTCATAGTGGACACAAGCCTGCTCGGCACGCTCCAGGTCATCATTGCTGCAGCCAGCAAGCCACTGCCCGGCTAGCTCGGCATTGTCAAATCTCACGGCCCTCAAAGCTCGCGCTACATCTCCTTTGCCACAAGCTTTGCTGCAAGGAGCATCATGGCACAACAAGCAGCGTGCCACCTCTTCTTGAATGTTTATCATAATATATTAGTGATTAGTGATTAATGATTAGGGATGAGTGATTGGTGATGAGTGATAGTTCTCTACTGAAAACTGAAAACTGATTACTGAAAACTGATTACTGAAAACTGATTACTGAAAACTGATTAGGGATTAGGGATTAGGGATGAGTGATTGGTGATGAGTGATAGTTCTCTACTGAAAACTGATTACTGATTACTGAAAACTGATTAGGGATTAGGGACCGAGGCTATAATGTGCTCTATAAACTCACGCACAGCTCCGTCGCCGCCATTCTTTGAACAAACGAAATCGGCGATTTCTTTCACCTGCTGGCAAGAGTCGGCCGGACATCCCACCAATCCACACTCACGCATGCACACGATGTCGAGCACGTCGTCGCCTATATAGGCCACATTCTCTCGTGAGCACTCATATTTCTCCATGAGCAACTTTAATGTGTCGAGTTTATCGTGCCTACCTTGGTACAGTTCTGTGATGTGAAGTTCGCGAGCACGATTCTCTACAATCTTTGATGTTCTACCAGTGATAATCGCAGGAACAATGCCATGAGCGGGAAGCATCTCATTGATGCCATATCCGTCCTTAATATCAAACGACTTGAACACCTCACCATCGGGCCCCATGTTTATCTTGCCGTCGGTGAGGGTGCCATCAACGTCCATCACCAGTAGTTTTATCCTGCTGCTCATAGTCTCTTACTGATCACCACATTCTTTCTTAATCCTGTTGATGATATCCTTGTAGGTTCCCAAGTGTCCAAAGAGCGAGGATGTGCCCAGCACAAAACCATCAACCCCCTGCTTTCCCCATCGTTTCATTCGCTCAATGGTGCAAGCTCCGTCCATGATAATTTCCAACCCGAATTTCTCTTTAAGTTCAATGAGTTGACCTATCTTCTCCTCAACGTAGGGCAAATAGATGTGCCCTGCATATCCAGGCTTAACGCCCATGAGCAGCACATTGTCAACGAGTTCATAGTACTCCATCAGGCTCTCGATGGTGGTCTCTGGATTAATTACTATGCCGGGCTTGCGTCCCTCTTTCCTGATCTTTTGTATCACCTGCATGGGATGACTGTCGGAGTCGGGATGGAAATATATAATGTCGACGCCTGCATCAGCAAACATCTTAATGTAACGGCTGGGCTCCATGATCATCATGTGAAGCTCGGTCACAAGCGACGTGTTGCGGCACACCGACTTAACGTCGCCAAGTCCCATAGCAAAGTTAGGAACATAGCGTCCGTCCATAACGTCGAGATGCAGTCGTGTAGCACCTGCTGCCTCTAGAGCAAATGTTTCTGCCTTTAGGTTATCAAAATTGGCACACATCAGTGATGGTGAGTAAATCATAAGCTGTCCTCCCTTATTTTAGAAACGAAAGCGAGTTTCACGGCACTTGTCTCGAGCGTCTCTCCTGGCCACAACATGATAGTTGAGCCACATGGCACATCCAAGCTTTCGCAACTCAAAGAGCCCTTCACTAGTGTGAAACACTCAAGAGTGCTGCTTTCGTTTGTATAAAATGGTGTTTCGTTAATTAGTTTTGTTGTATAAGTTTTTTCTTTTATCTCTTGCCCGTCATAGGTCTTTACCTTGGATTTCAATCGAATATCAAGCGCGCTAGTGGCTTTTTCAACATGAAGCTCGCGCTTGTTGCCCTTAGAATCAATGCGGTCATAATCGTAGAAGCGATAGGTAAAGTCGGCACCTTCTTCTATCTCAAAAACAAGACTTCCCGCAGTAATTGCATGCAATGTACCTGGCTCAACAAACACATAGTCCCCAACTTTTACGGGAAGGGTGTCGGCCATGGCCATGAACTTCTCCTGGGCAATCATTTGGGCCTCTTGAGCCTCATTAACGCATGTGCATCCATTAATGATAGTGCCCGATGTTGGAGCGTCGATGAAATACCATGACTCTCGCTTGCCGCGAGCCTTGCGCTCCAGAGCATTAGCGGCCTCATCGTTGGGGTGAACCTGAATGCTAAGATTGTCGTTGGCCTCAGTAAGAGCCAGCGTCAGCGGGAAATATTCGCAAGAATTGAGCTTGAACTCATCCCTAAAAAATGGAAACACCTCGTTAAGGCACTTTCCCTTCCACTCACCGTTGAGAATCTCATTTGAGATACCTTCACGACAATAGAGCGAATAGAGGTGACCTATTTTGTCGCCTTCCACTCCAGCCAATGAGCTAATCTTGGGACCACCCCAAATGGTGTTATGTACGATTCTTTTGAGTATTAGCATTTCTTCTTGTTTATTCTGCTACAATTTCCCTGATGCGCATTATCTGCTCTAACAGTTTCTCAAGGTCTTCAAGACGTAGCATGCAGCTTCCGTCGCATAAGGCTACCGATGGATCGTTGTGCACTTCCATAAATAGACCCGAAAGCACTCCTGTGGCCACAGCAGCCTTGGCAAGATAAGGTACATACTCACTCTTACCACTATTGCCGTAGTTAAAACCACCACCACTTATTTGAACGCTGTGAGTGGCATCGAAGAGTACCGGATGACCAAGCTTTGCCAATCTAACCAGTCCTGTCATATCAACAACAAGATTGTTATAGCCAAAACAGTTACCTCGCTCACAAAGCATAAAGTCTTTGCAACCAAAATATTCCATCTTGCTAACCACATTGTTCATCTCCTCGGGACTGGAGAACTGTGCCTTCTTGATATTTACAATCTTGCCTGTGTCGGACGCAGCTTTGAGCAAATCGGTCTGACGACACAGGAAAGCAGGAATCTGCACAATGTCGGCTACTTGCGACACTGGCTTAGCTTGATATGGCTCATGGATATCGGTGACAATCTTCACGCCCACCTCCTCCTTTGCCTTGGCCAAGATGCGCAGTCCTTCGTCAAGACCCGGGCCGCGATAGTTGGTAGCCTTAGTGCGGTTAGCCTTGTCCCACGATGCCTTGAAGAAAAAATCTATGTCAAACTTGCTGGCAATGTTTTTCAGAGCTTCAGCGAGAAAGAGTATATTTTCCTCGCTCTCTATCACACAAGGCCCAGCAAGTAATTTAAATTTCTTATTTGTCATACTTATCTTTTAGATGAGAACAAAAAAGTCAACATCGGTGCAAAAATAATATAATACGCGATAAAAACCTACACTTTTAATGACTTTAACACAACTTTTCGGCTATTAGAGCCCGTTTTATCATAAAAATTATAGTAATTTTGCACGCTTGAGATAACAAAAAACATATGCGATAATGAGTTCAATATTTCATAAGATAAAAAACCAACCGGGCTTTGTGATGACAGTCAATTTCTTGATTCTCATCGTGGTATACATGATTAACCGATGGGTATTTTATTACATGAACGCTCAATATTTTCAAGATGTTACTATGAGCGACATGTTTGCCATGTCATGTGGAGGCCTTAGGTTTGACATTAGCGCATTGTGTTACCTCAATTTGCTCTGCATTGCTCTTCAATTCATTCCGCTAAAAGCAAGACACACTGTCAAATATCAGCGCATTGTCAAAATCATATTCCTGGTCATCAACATCGTGGGCATTGTGGTCAATGCCGCCGACATAGTTTACTTTGAGTTTGGTGGAAGACGAACAACATGGACAATTTTCTCTGAATTTGGCGGCGAGAGCAATCTTGGCACCATATTTATCAATAGCATCACAGGATACTGGAAAGTGTGGATTGTGGGCCTCTTGATGATTGCAGCCATAATATTCCTCTACTTTAACCCCATCAAAAAAAATAGGCCCAATGAGGACTTTCCAAAGAACAAGGTTTACTATCCAGTACACTCCGTTATTTTTGTTATAGCTCTGATTCTCGCTCTAGGAGGCCTGCGAGGAGGGTTAGGATTGAAGATGCATCCCCTCAGGCAAGACTCTGCCGAGATGTACTGCAAAAAGCCTATTGAGGCAGCAATAGTTCTTAACACTCCCTTCACGCTCATCACCACGGCTCACAAGAAAGGCTACAAAGTGCCACAATTCTTCAAGAACGAGGAGCTCGACAAAGTATTCTGCCCTATCAAGAACAAGGAGCCTAAAGGTGGCGAGATGAAAAAATATAATGTGGTGGTGTTCTTGATGGAGAGTTTCTCGATGGAATACATGGGCTTTTACAACAAAGACAAAGACGGAGGCAAGTTTCAAGGCTACACGCCATTCCTCGACTCATTGTTATCACAAAGCTACTGCTTTGAGTATAGTTTCGCCAACGGCAGCCGCTCGGTCGACTGCATGCCAGCAAGCTTCGCTGGAATACCCCGTTATATCGACCCCTATTGCTATTACATTTACTCCAACAACACCCTTCAAGGGCTGCCGCAGATGCTTCGTGACGAGGGCTACGCCACTGCTTTTTTCCATGGTGCCCCCAACACAACTCTAGGATTCAAGCCCTTTGCCAACTCCATTGGCTTTGAGCGCTATTATGGTATGGATGAATATGGCGACAAAGATTTTGACGGCACATGGGCAATCTACGACGAGCCTTATCTTGAATATTTTGCCGATAAGACTGATGAATACAGCAAACAATCTAAGCCGTTCTTCCTCACAGTGTTTACCGCATCGAGCCATGAGCCTTTCAGACTTCCTGAGAAATATAAAAACACCTTCACTCGAGGTGACATACCTATGCACCGGGTTATCAGCTATTCCGACCATGCCATAAAGCAATATTTCGAAAAAGTGAAAGACAAACCTTGGTTCAAAAACACCATATTTGTTTTCACTGCCGACCATTGCGGTGTTGCTCATCGCGACGACTATAACACCAATATGGGCCGTTTCCTGATACCAATTTTCTTCTACACACCTGGAGGTCAGCTACCCGTCAAGTGCGACTCCACTCGACTGATGCAGCAGACCGACATTATGCCCACAATACTTGGAGTGCTGAACTACCAGAAGCCTTATTTCGCGTTTGGAAAAGATGTGTTTGATGAGTCCGACAATTACGTCAATTTTGTTTTCAACGATCGCAATGGCACTTCTATGTATTATCTTGATGACCTGATGATTGAGTACGACAACAACACTCTCATTGGCATCTATGAGTTTAAGAAAGATTTTATGCTCAAAAACAACCTCATGAAGAAGAAAGGACAATATTCACAACTGCCCTTTATGCAACGGCAAATGGAGGCCATCCTGCAGCAATACATCACCAGGATGAAAGACAACAATTTGACAGCAAAATAAACTTGTTGCCAAGCTGAAAGTCTAATTAAAAACAATTACGCTTTTTTAATACAAGAGATTCCCATTTATTAAAATGGAAAGACTAATTTAGCATCCTGAAATCTCAACAAAATGACCTATCGCATGAAACGAATTATGATATTGTGCTGCATCGCAGCTACCGCAATGTGCTTGAAGGCCGAAACAATGAGTGTGACCTTGAACAAGCTTTATTGCGATTCGATGAATTTTGAGCTTCCCGACAAATCTATCGAAAAGAAAATGGCGTTCCTAAAACCTGCTAGCGAGAAATATGACTTCACAAGACGGCTAATCGACACCTTCAAAAAAATTGCTGGCCAAGACTCTGAAAACACAGTATTTACCGTCGATCTCAGATATGGTGGAGTAGGCATATATATCGCCATTGAATCACAAGATATCTTAGACATGAACGATGCACATTTCTTGGGAGATATTTTAATCGACCGCAAGCATTTCGTGATTCTCGAGAACGAAGAAAACAAAGAACTTCTTAAAACCTATTTCAAGAAAGTGAAAGGGCAAAATGTGGTTTTTGAACGCACTTTTGAGAAGGTCAACACAATGGTCTACAATGAACCAACCCACTACAAAGCCATCTACAACGAGCGACAGCGCACTGTCAAGGTAAATGAATACATTATCAATAGCTACGACCGCCTAAAAACTAATAGCCCACAAACGATAAAAGTGGAGCCAGAACAAAACAATGACGACAGCGACGCTTTTAAAATCGATGTCGAACTTTTTAATGAGTAATATTTGCATGTCTCATTTTTTTTCACTATATTTGCTCATTCTTCTAAATCGTGTGTTGTAATCAAGATACTTAACTCAAAAACTTCACAATTATGGAAAAATCTAGCAAATATGTTGTGACGCTTGGACGTCAGTTTGGATGCGGCGCGAGAGAGATTGGGCAACTGGTGGCGAAAATGCTAGGCATCGAGTATTACGACAAGCGACTGCTTCTCGAGGCGGCCAAGGCCAGTGGTGTGGCGCCTGCAATTTTTGAGGCTTCCGATGAGAAAACTCCAAAATTCTTCTCATCGCTATGGTCCTTCAACCTAGGTTATTACAGCGGTGCACTATTTGTTGGCGATCAGCTAGTAAAAGAAGATAATGTTTATCAAGCACAAAGCCAAGTGATGGTTGAACTGGCCAAGAAAGGACCTTGCGTGATAGTTGGACGAAGTGCCGACTACATTCTGCGCAACGAGGTGCAAGTAATCAGCATCTTCCTTCACTCACCAATGGAAGACAGAATCAAGCGAATCATCAAGCGAGGCGACTGCAAGACAAAAAAAGAAGCCAAAGAAATGGCAATGAAGCAGAACAAACTGCGCGCCAACTACTATGACTTCTACACCGACAAGCACTGGGGACAGAGCGAGAGCTACGACCTATCGATCGACTCCTCAAAACTCGGTCCAGAAGGTACAGCCAAGCTCATCGTCGACTACGTCAAAACCCGCCTCGCCAAGCAGCAATAACACTACACCCCTACTCCCCATAATGTCCTCAAAAGAACCGTCCCTTTGAGGACATGCAATAACCACCATCATTGAAGTGATAAATCCTTAACTTCTAGCGATACTGCAAAAACAATGCCATTGTTCCACAACTTAAAGAAATGAAAACAAAGAAAATATTTAAACAATTATGGGTTGCTTCTGTTGATATAGAAGCAATGCCTAATTATGATTTTATGGAACTTATTGATCGCAGTGACTGTAA